>DATMER010000078.1:0-83267 GCA_035556715.1 Thermoanaerobaculia bacterium | reverse complement strand
TGGTACGCGAGCGGTGCTAGCGCAGTTGGCCAGCAGCACGATGAGAGCGCCCGTCGCGACGGCCTTGGCCAGATGACGCATCATCGTGTCCTCCTTTTGGTCCGGAACCTCTACCTTCGCATGGCACCTGGTGTTGGTCCTGGTACTGGGTGGTCAATCAACGTCAAGGGCTGCTCCGTGCTCACGAAGCTCTCCTCGGCCCATCACTGTACGCTGACGATCGCCCCACTTTCAGACGGGCGGCCTCCGAACGCGATGATGTACCCGTCCGGGTCCTCAACGTAGAAGTCCTTCGTACCCCACGCCGTCGCGGTTAGCGGCCGAAGAATCGTTACGCCATTCGCGACGCATCGCTCGTAGAAGGCTTCGATGCCGTCCACGCCGGCCGCCGCATCGAGATGCTCGTGCTCGCGCCGGTGTTGGCGTTCGGCAACGCTTTTGGGCGCTTCCTTCAGATGGAGCTCCAGCCCGTCCAGCTCCCCGATCGCGTAGAACCCGTCCCAAGGCTCGCCAAATTTGAAGCCGAGCTTCTGGTAGTAGCTCATCGAGCGCACCAAGTCATCGACCAGAAACTGGGGCGCGAACGACTTCACCCTCGGCTGAGTCTTGTGGTTCGGCATTTCGTATCCGTTTTCGCGTGTGTAGACGCCCAACGGCTCTGCTGCTCAGCGGCCAGGAAGCGAAGCTTTCTGGTCCGCTGGAGCAGCCGGGTTGGTCGACACCTCTTCAACGCTTCAGCAGCCGGCGATCTGCCAAGAGACCGGCCAATGCGTTAAGTCAGTCATTCTTCTTCGTCCTCGCCATCATCGACCACCTCGAGTCGGACTCTTACCTGCGCGTTGGCATCTTGCGCGAACCACTTTTCGAATTCCGAGCGCTTGAGCCAGAACCGAAGGCCTCGGCTCTTTGAGGAGGAGCCAGCGAAAGCGACGTTACGTGAAGCCCAGTTCGCGTTGGGGTCACCGATCGTCAGGGCTTGGAAGGATTCCGACTTCTTCACCTCACCGTTGACCAATAGAGATACCGTGAGATTCACGTCTTGTCGCATCCAGCCGCTCGAGAGGAGCGCGTCGATCGTGATAAGGACCTCGCGCGGTCGCTCGTTCTCCTTGGAAATCGAGACGCTCTCGACGCGTGCTTTGTCGCAGGTGTACTGCGCGGTTCTGGTTCGTAGTGCTCCACCCGCGGGCATGGCCAAGATCGTCTGGCGAGCAACACGCTCGAGATGGTGAAGGTCGATATCGAGTTGAAGGGGGCAGAGCTCTTGCTCAGGTGCAGGCGTCGGCGTGGGCGCTTGCGAGGCGGTAACCTGGGCCGCGGCCGGAGCGGCCGTGGTACCCAGAATCACGAATAGCGCGAACATAGACATCTTCATTGTGCCGTGCTCCTTGGCAGTGGGCGGGTTGTGCCGGGTGACCATGGGCGCTCTGGCTAACGGAGGTTGAGCCACCATCAGGGTTCCGAGTGTCGGCCTCAGGTTCGACGTGTGCCGCTCGCAGGTTTAAGACGCGAGGTCAGTGTCATACGGCGCGGGCAGCTCCAAATGGTCGTCCCCCTCAAGACTCGCAGAAACATAAACTTACCAAGTCTAGGCCCAGGGCTGGAGGCTGTCAATCAGGACGGAGAAGCTCCGGAACTCGGCATTTCACACACCAGCCGGAGGTGAACAGGGTCTCATCCCATCTCTATCCTTCTGACAACGAACCGTTCCGGAGCTTTTGCCGGAGACGGCCAAGGCTGGCCGGGAGCCAGGAGGCGCCGGTGTTTGGCTGAGGGTTGCCGGAGGCCGGCAAAGGCCGGCCGGGACTCCGCGGACGCGGGCGAGCCGCCGGCCAAGCCTGGCGGGCGGCCGGGAGGCGTTCCCGGCGGTCCGCTGGGATCAGCCGGACCTCGGCCGGGAGCGGCGGACAACCGGCAACGGTTAGCCGAACGCACGCCGGAGCCAGCGGGTAGCCGGCAACGGTTTGCGGGGATGCTCTTGGAGCCGCCCGGTTCCCTGGAAATTGAGTAGGATGGCCGGGAGCAAGGCGCTCAAGATTTCGGAGGAAGAGCATGGCGATCAAGAATGCAATTGCCAGTGTCGCTGTAAAAGACCTGAGTGCCGCCGTTGAATGGTACGAGAGATTGCTTGGCAGACCAGCTGACTCCAGGCCAATGCCGGAAGTAGCCGAATGGAAGTTCGAACGGGGTGGGTGGCTGCAGATATATCAGAACGTGGAGCGCGCTGGTTCAAACACAGTGACGCTCGCTGTGAGCAGCCTCGACGAACAGGTGTCGGACCTCACGAAGTGCGGCCTTGATGCGGGGCAGCCAATCGTCAGTGAGAAGGTGAAAGTCGTGATGCTGAAGGACCCCGATGGCAACAGCATCGCGTTTGCCGAAGCAATCGACCCAAGCATGGCCCAGTAACGCGGATTACCTCTGTCGCGCCGGAGGATTGACAACCCGGGGTGGGAGGGAGCCCCGCCTGGATGCGGATCGTCGCCGTCCGGACGGGAATCGTCGCCTTCCAGACCGGAATGCTGCCCCTTGCTCCGGGGATTTGTCCCGCCGAGATGGCCGTCATTCGCATCCGGATCGGGGCGACTCCGCAGTATCGGCGTCTCCCCTGAACCTATCGACGCCTGCCCTAGCCTCAGCCTGAACTGTTGTCGCCTCGGCTTGAGCCCTCTCGAAGCCTCTGGTAACTCTCTCTGGCCGGCTCTTCACCAACAGGTATCCCATGGGATACACTCTACGAGTGGTCGAGATCCGCCAGACCGAAGTGTATGCCCAGTGGTATTCCGGCTTGCGCGATCGTATGGCGCGGGCGCGCATTGATGCGCGTGTCCGTCGCTTGTCGCTGGGCAACCCAGGTGACGCCAAGCCAGTGGGCGAGGGCGTCTCAGAGCTGCGGATCGACCATGGCCCTGGCTACCGGGTTTATTTCGTGCACCGCGGGCAGTCTCTCGTGATCCTACTCGCAGGTGGTGACAAGAGCACCCAGGACAGGGACATTGCTACGGCACTTGAGCTTGCTCGTGAACTATAGGAGTCAGTGATGGCAAAGACTCGAACGTTACCCTGGGATGCGGCGGAACATCTTGAGACCGAGGAGGACATGGCGGCCTATCTGGAAGCCGCTCTGCAGGAAGGTGACCCCGCGCTGGTGGCGGCCGCTTTGGGAGACATCGCCCGGGCCAAAGGAATCACCCAAATCGCCCGGGAAACGGGCCTCGGCCGCGAAAGTCTCTACAAAGCGCTGTCGCCGGAGGGCAACCCGGAGTTCGCAACGGTTCTCAAGGTTGTCCGGGCGCTTGGCCTCCGATTGCACGCAGCGCCATCGTAAAAAGCTCGCTCAGTCCTCTCCACGGCCTTCTACGTAGAAACGCCTTGGACGGCCATGGCCTCCTCCTGATAGATTCCGGGGGAACAGTCTTGGAGGAGATCCCGGATGGCAAAGCCCGAGCGCGATGTAGAGAAGATCTATTCAGTCCAAGAGTTTACGGCCAAGCTGCGCCGCCTCGCAGATGCTCTCGATGCCGGCCAGGCGTTCGAGATCCAGGTGGCGGGCGAGCGGCTCTATATCCCGGCGGATGCCAGCTTCAGCGTCGAGCACGAGCGCTCGGACGACTCGGAGGAGCTGGAATTCCAGTTGCGCTGGTCCCCGAAGGAAAGCGGGAAGTAGCTCAGCGGCCGCCCGCGGGATCGAGCCGGACCCGGACCTCCTGGCGGCGGCCGGCGCGGAGGATGCCGACCCTCACCGTGTCGCCGGCCCGCTTCTGCTCCAAGGCGAGGATCAGGTCCCCCGTCGAGGTCACAGGCTGGCCGTCCACGGACTGGATGACGTCTCCCAGCTCCATGCGCCTCCCCCGGACCTGCTGGATGCCACGCAGACCCGCCCGGGCCGCTCCGCTTCCGGGCTCGACCCGGACGATCACCGCTCCCTCCACCCCGATCTGCTGGTTCCAGGCCTCCGGCGCCAGCTCCACCCCCAGCGTCGGACGGTTCACCCGGCCGTAGCGGATCAGGTCGGGCACCACCCAGCGCACCGAGTGCTCGGGGATGGCGAAGCCGATCCCCGCGTAGGCCCCCGACGGGCTGTAGATCGCCGTGTTCACTCCGATCAGGCGGCCGGCGCTATCCAGAAGCGGGCCCCCCGAGTTCCCGGGGTTGATCGCGGCGTCGGTCTGCACCACGTCGCGGATGGGCACGCCGTTCACCGACTGGATCTCCCTCCCCAGCGCGCTCACCACCCCTGTCGTCAGCGTCTGATCCAGGCCGAACGGGTTGCCGATGGCGAAGACCGCCTGTCCGACCCGCAGGTCGTCCGAGTTGCCCAGGGGCAGAGGCCTCAGCCGGTCCTGCGGAGGCCGGATCCGCAGCACGGCAAGGTCCTTTTCCGCGGCTCCCCCAACCAGCTCCGCGTCCCAGGTGGACTGGTCGGACAGGGTGACCTGCCAGGAGCTCGCGCCCTGGACAACGTGGAAGTTGGTGACGACGTGCCCCTGGCGGTCCCAGAGGAACCCGGAGCCGCTCCCCTGGGGGATCTCCTGGACGTTCATACTGAAGAAGTCGCGCTGCCGGGCGAGGGAGGTGATGTAGACGACCGACGGCGAGGCGCGCTCGAAGAGCGCGATCGTGGCCCGCTCTTCCTGGGCCAGCTCGGGCCGCGGGACCGCCGCGGGCCTGCCTTGACCTTGAGCGGCGGGCCGCACCTGCCCCTGGGGCGTAGTCTGGGCGAGCGCTGACGGAGCATTCACCCCGACGCGTCCGTCCCGCGGCCAGGACAGCCCGGCCAGGAATCCGAACCCCGCGATCACTGCCGCCAGAACCATGCGATTCAACGAGCTCATCCGCCTAACCTCCTTCACGAACGGCAACGCCCCGGAGGCGCTGCCTCCCTGCCCAAGTTTACACAGTGGTCCGGGTAGATTTGGGACCGGCTCAGTGGGCGACCAGCTCGCGGGTCGCCGGCTCGGCCGGGGGGGACCAGGGCTCGATCGCCTGCGCCCGGATCTGGTCGATCTTCCGCTTCGCCTTCTCCGACTCCTCGCGCCCGGCTTGGACGTCCCCGTAGAGCCAGAGCAGCAGGGAGTAGCGGAACGACGAGAGCGCCTGCATCCAGAGCCGCTCCAGGTCGGCGCCCTGGCCCTCGAATGCCCCGAGCGGGATCGCGTTGATCTTCAGGAGGAGCTCGTCGCACCGGGACTTGCTGACCTTCCGGCGCTTCATGTCCTGCGTGGCCTCGAGAAGGGGCTGAACCAGGGTGAGAGCTTGCGAGGCGTTCATGGCCTGCCCAGCAGCAAGGGGCATGCCTGATGGGACCTCACCCCCTGTCCCCCTCTCCCATCTCCCACCCAGACCCCCGCCGGGAGAGGGGGGACGTATCTGCGATGGTCGTGACTTGGCGTAGGCACGGTTGCCTCAGCTACGTTCCCCCTCTCCCGGGGTTGGGTGGGCAGGGAGACGGGAGAGGGGACAGGGGGTGAGGTTCCCGGCCCCTTGGTCCCCCGCTTGCACGTGCTCCACCGTTTTGGGTAGGATGCGCGCTTGTGACGACTTTCACAAAGTCCCCCGACACCCAGATGCAGGATAGAGTCTCGACGCCGGAGCTGGGCGGCTGAGGGAGGGGCCCTTCGCATGCAGATCTTCCACCGCAGCACGAACACCGTCGCCAAGGTGAGCATCTTCGGCGCGGTCTTCTTCATCGGCTTCTTCACGTGGATCTTCTCCACGCTCCTGCGCTCCTCCTATGTGACCGGCCAGGGGGTCGTCCTCAAGCAGCCGATCCCGTTCAGCCACGACCACCACGTTGCCGGTCTGGGCATCGACTGCCGGTACTGCCACACCTCGGTGGAGACGTCCTCCTTCGCCGGCATCCCGCCGACCGAGACGTGCATGAACTGCCACAAGCAGATCTGGACCAACGCCGACCTGCTGGAGCCGGTGCGGTCGAGCTTCGCCAACAACGATCCGATCGAGTGGCAACGGGTACACGATCTCCCGGACTTCGTCTACTTCAATCACGCGGTCCACGTGGCCAAGGGAGTCGGCTGCGTGACCTGCCACGGCCAGGTCGACCGGATGCCGCTGATGTTCCAGCAGGCGTCCCTGCAGATGGAGTGGTGCCTGGAGTGCCACCGGGATCCCGGCAAGAACGTGCGCCCCAGGGAGGAGGTCTTCAACCTCAACTGGGAGCCGCCCGCCGACCCGAAGGAAGCCCAGGCTCTCCAGGCGCGCCTGGTCAAGGAATACAAGATCCAGTCCCTGACGAGCTGCTCGACGTGTCATCGCTAAGGGCCGCGTCAGCGGTGAGGAGGATGGAGAGCGTGAACGACAGCAAAGGTAAGTGCGGCGCCGAGGCGTCCCCTCAGGCCGGACCGGTCCAACTGGACCTGGCCGAGTTGCGCGAGACGCTGCGCCAGAAGCGCGGGCCGGAGGTCTGGCGAAGCCTCGAGGAGCTCGCCGAGACACCGGAGTTCGAGGAGCTTCTCCATCGCGAGTTCCCCCGCCAGGCCTCGGAGCTGACGCTTGCCGGGGTGGACGGCGTATCGCGCCGCGGCTTCCTTCAGCTCGCGGGCGCCTCCCTCGCCCTCGCCGGGCTGACCGGCTGCACCAAGCAGCCGAGGGAGGCGATCGTCCCCTACGTCAAGCAGCCGGAGTACATCATTCCGGGCCGGCCTCTCTTCTTTGCCACGGCCCTCACCCACATGGGCTATGCCCAGGGCGTTCTCGCGGAAAGCCACATGGGCCGGCCGACGAAGATCGAGGGCAACCCGGAGCACCCGGCAAACCTCGGCGCCACCGACGTGTTCGCCCAGGCCGCGGTCCTGACGCTCTACGATCCCGAGCGCTCGCAGTCGCTCCTCCACAACGGCCGCATCGCCACCTGGGGCGCCTTCGTCGCCGACCTCGGCAATCGGCTGCGTGCCCTCCAGGGCCTGGGCGGAGAGGGCGTGCGCATCCTCACCGGGAACGTCACTTCCCCGACCTTCGCGGCCCAGATGCGGGACCTCCTCACCCGCTTCCCCGGCGCCCGCTGGCACCAGTGGGAGTCCGCCGGGAACCATCACGGCCGCGCCGCGGCCCAGAGCGCTTTCGGACAGCCGCTGGAGACCCGCTACGACTTCAACGCCGCCCGCGTGGTGGTGGCGATCGACTCGGACGTCCTCACCATGGGACCCGGCAACGTCCGCTACCAGCGCGACTTCGCCCGGAACCGCAGGGTGCGCAAGGACAATCTCCAGATGAGCCGGCTCTACGCGGTGGAGAGCGTGCCGACCAACACCGGCACCCTCGCCGACCACCGCCTGCCGCTCCCCCCGGCCGAGGTCGAGGCGTTCACGCTCGCGCTCGCCCAGGCAGTCGGAGCGGTGCCGGGAGGAGGGGATGTCTTGACCGATGCCCGGGCTCGCACGTTCGTCCAGGCGATCGCCCAGGACTTGAGAGCGAACGCCGGGGCCTCGATCGTGGCCGCGGACGAGTACGCCTCCCCGGCCGTTCAGGTGCTGGTCCACGCCATCAACCAGGCGCTGGGCAACTCGGGACGGACCGTGTTCCACACGGCTCCGGTCGAAGCCCAGCCGATGGACCAGGTGGCGTCGATGCGCCAGCTCGTGGCCGACATGAACGCCGGCCGCGTCGAGCTCCTCCTGATGCTGGGCGGGGTCAACCCGGTCTACACGGCGCCGGCCGACCTCAACTTCGCGCAGGCCCTCCAGAAGGTCCCGCTGCGCGCCCACCACGGTCTCTTCGAGGATGAGACGTCGGAGTACTGTCATTGGCACGTCCCGGCCGCCCACGAGCTGGAGAGCTGGGGCGACGCGCGCTCGTTCGACGGCACGGTCAGCGTGATCCAGCCGCTGATCCAGCCGCTCTACAACGGCAAGACCGGGCACGAGATCGTGGCCGCCCTGTTCGCCAGCCGGGCCGATGCCAACAGCTATGAGCTGGTCCGCGAGCACTGGCAGACGCTTCTGGTCGCCGGTTCGGGATCAACTTTTGAGGAAGCCTGGCGCAAGGTCCTCCATGACGGGGTCGTCCCGGCCACCCAGCTCCCGCCAACCGGCGCCTCGGTCAACGGCGGAGCGGTGCAGCAGGCGGCTTCCCAGATCACCGCTTCCTTGCAACAAGCCAGATCCCAAGGCAACCCTCAGGGGAACAAGATCACCCTCCGGCTGCGGCCCGATCCCACGGTCTGGGACGGCAGCCTGGCCCAGAACGTCTGGCTCCAGGAGCTGCCCAAGCCGCTGACCAAGCTGACCTGGGACAACGCCTTGATGATCGGTCCGGCCGCGGCCGAGCGCCTCGGGATCGCGCACGAGGAGACGGTCGAGGTCTCCTGGAACGGCCGCAAGGTGCAGGCCGCGGCCTGGGTGCAGCCGGGCATGGCCGAGGGCGCCGCGGCGCTCTCCCTCGGGTATGGCCGGCGCCGGGCGGGCCGCGCCACGGGACTCGGCTTCAACGCCTACGAGCTGCGCACCTCCCAGGCGCTGTGGAACCTGGCCGGGGCCGAGATCCGCGGCCTGGGCGGACGCTTCGACTTCGCCAGCACCCAGAACCACCACGTGCTCCCCCAGGGCAAGCGGCACAGCGGCATGGCTGCGGACGGGAAGGGGGAGATCCCGCTCGCGGGCAGCGAGGCGGAGCGCCGCCACCTCGTGATGACGAGGACGGTGGAGGAATTCCGGCGAGATCCGGAGACCATCAAGAAGAGCCGCGAGGAGCCGGAGCCCGACGAGTCCCTCTACCCGCGCTGGAAATACAACGGCCACGCCTGGGGCATGGCGATCGATCTGAACGTCTGCACCGGCTGCAGCTCGTGCGTGATCGCCTGCCAGTCGGAGAACAACATCCCGGTGGTGGGCAAGGAGCAGGTGCGGCGCGGACGCGAGATGCACTGGATCCGGGTCGACCGCTATTACGCGGGAGACATGGACGATCCGCGGATCCACAACCAGCCCATCCCCTGCATGCACTGCGAGCAGGCCCCCTGCGAGGTCGTCTGCCCGGTGGCGGCCACGGCGCACAGCGACGAGGGGCTGAACGACATGGTCTACAACCGGTGCGTGGGCACGCGCTACTGCTCGAACAACTGCCCCTACAAGGTGCGGCGGTTCAACTTCTTCCGCTACAGCGACAAGGACACGCCGGTGCTGGCCATGCTCCAGAACCCGGACGTGACCGTGCGCATGCGCGGCGTGATGGAGAAGTGCACCTACTGCGTGCAGCGCATCGAGCAGGCCAAGATCGAGTCCAAGGTCGACGGCAAGCCGATCCCGCCCAACAGCCTCCAGTCCGCCTGCCAGCAGGCCTGCCCGACCCAGGCGATCGTGTTCGGCGACATCAACGATCCGGAGTGGGAGGTCACGAAGTGGAAGTCCGACCCGCTCAACTACGGGCTGCTGGAGATGCTCAACACCCGGCCGCGCACCACCTATCTCGCGAAGATCACCAACCCCAACCCCGCTCTGCCGGACCCGAATGCCGCAGCGGGCGAGGAAAGGACGCAGCATGGCCACGATTGACGACGGTATGAGGGAAGGAGTGGCCGCTCCTCTCCCGAAGCCGTACAAGCCGCCGGTGGTGGCCCCGGGCCACACCCCGGGCACGGTCACCGACAAGATCAGCTCGGTCGTCCTCCGCCGGACGCCGAAGTGGTGGTACGTCGGCTTCGGCCTCTCGTTCATGCTCCTGATGCTGTTCCTCTTCTCCGTGACGTACCTGTTCGCGAAGGGGGTCGGCATCTGGGGCATCAACCAGCCGGTGGGCTGGGGCTTCGACATCATCAACTTCGTCTGGTGGATCGGCATCGGCCACGCGGGCACGCTGATCTCGGCCATCCTCCTGCTCCTGCGCCAGGAGTGGCGCACGTCGATCAACCGCTTCGCCGAGGCCATGACGCTCTTCGCCGTGGCCTGCGCGGGCATGTACCCGGTGCTCCACCTGGGCCGCCCCTGGCTCGCCTACTGGCTGTTCCCCTATCCGAACACCATGGGCATGTGGCCGCAGTTCCGCAGCCCGCTGATCTGGGACGTGTTCGCCGTCTCGACCTATGCCACGGTCTCGGCGCTGTTCTGGTACGTCGGCCTGATCCCCGACCTCGCGACCCTGCGCGATCGTGCTCGCAACCGGGTGATGAAGGTCGTCTACGGCTTCGGCGCCATGGGCTGGCGCGGCTCGGCGGCGCACTGGCACAACTACGAGACCGCCTACCTGCTGCTCGCCGGCCTGGCCACGCCGCTGGTCATCTCGGTGCACACGGTGGTCTCCTTCGACTTCGCCGTGGGCCAGGTCCCGGGCTGGCACGCCACGATCTTCCCGCCCTACTTCGTGGCCGGCGCCATCTACGCCGGGTTCGCCATGGTGCTGACTCTGGCCATCCCGCTGCGCGCCGCCTTCAACCTCGAGGACTTCATCACCACGCGCCACCTCCAGAACATGGCCAAGGTGATGCTCGCCACCGGGCTGATCGTGGTCTACGGCTACATGGCGGAGATCTTCTTCGGCTGGTACAGCGGCAACCTCTACGAGCGGTTCATGCTGATGAACCGGGCGACCGGCCCTTACCAGTGGCACTGGTTCGCCCTGCTGCTCTGCAACGCGGTGGTGCCGCAGCTCCTCTGGTTCCGGAGGTTCCGCACGTCGCCCTTCTGGCTGTTCCTGATCTCGATGGTCGTCAGCGTCGGCATGTGGCTGGAGCGGTTCATCATCATCGTCACCAGCCTGCACCGCGACTTCCTGCCTTCTTCCTGGGGCCTGTACAAGGGGACGTTCTGGGACTGGAGCACGTTCATCGGCACGATGGGCCTGTTCCTGTCGCTGATCTTCCTGTTCATCCGCTTCCTGCCGATGATCTCCATCTTCGAGATGCGGACGATCGTCCCCGCTGCCGGCAATACCAGCGAGGGCAGCGAGTACACGACGGCCCCTGAGCAGGAACCCGGTATTCCCACCAATCCTCCCACCAATCCTGGAGCGGTCCCATGAGCGCGACGACTGCGAAGACCCGTCCGCCGATCTATGGATTGATGGCCGAGTTCCACGACTCCGAGGAGCTGATCGCGGCGGCCTGGCGCGTCCGGGAGGCGGGTTACACGCGCATCGACGCCTACACGCCGTACCCGATCGAGGAGGTCGCGGAGGCCACCGGCCACCACCACTCGAAGCTCCCGCTGATCGTGCTGATCGGCGGCATCATCGGCGCCCTCGCCGGCTACGGCCTCCAGTACTGGGTGTCGGTGATCGAGTACCCGCTGAACATCGGCGGCCGTCCTCTCCATAGCTGGCCCGCGTTCATCATCCCGACGTTCGAGATGACGATCCTGTTCGCGGCGCTCTCGGCCGTGTTCGGCATGTTCTTCCTGAACGGGCTGCCGCAGCCGTACCACCCTGTCTTCAACGTGCCGCGCTTCGCCCTGGCGTCCCGCGACCGCTACTTCCTCCTGATCGACGCGCGCGACCCCCAATTCGACCGCGAGGGGACCCGGCGCTTCCTGGCGGATCTGAGTCCGACCGAGGTGAACGAGGTTGAGCACTAGAGCCCTCACCCCCCAACCCCCTCTCCCGCCTCCCCTGGCCCCCTCCCCGGGAGAGGGGGAGACTTACTCGGACAAGGCCGTGATGAACGGGTCACCGGCGACGATCCCGTTTTCCCCCACCCATGCAAGTCGGGAGGGAGTTGCAAGTCTCCCCCTCTCCCGGGGAGGGGGATGGGGAGGCGGGAGAGGGGGCCGGGGGGTGAGGGCTCTTCTTGCGCTCTGCCTGCTCGGTATCTCCGCCGTGGGCTGCCGGCAGAACATGCACAACCAGAACAAGGTGGAGCCGTACGAGCCGAGCGCGTTCTATACGGACGGCCAAGCCTCGCGGCAGGTCCCGGCGGGGACCGTGCCGCGCGGCGTCTACGGCCACAAGATCGCGCCCTACACCGGTCTCGCCGTGGAGGCTCCTCCGCCCGCGGGCCCTCCCCAGGTGACGATGGTTCTGCTCAAGCGCGGCCAGGAGCGGTACAACGTCTTCTGCTCCCCCTGTCACGACCGGGTCGGCAACGGCCGCGGCATGATCGTGCTGCGCGGCTACAAGCAGCCCCCCTCGCTCCACGAGGCGCGCCTGCTCAGCCTGCCGCCCGAGTACTTCGTCCAGGTGATGACGGAGGGCTTCGGCGTCATGCCCGCCTACGCCGAGGAGGTCTCGGTGCAGGACCGCTGGGCGATCGCCGCCTACATCCGCGCTCTCCAGTACAGCCAGAACGCCCGCCTCGCGGACATCCCCGCCGAGCGCCGCCAGGCCCTCGACGCAAAGATCCGCGAGGGCTCTACGACCAATCCCCGATCCGGAGCCCAGGGTGTGACCCGCCCGGACGCGGTGCAGGACTACGACCGCCGGCCCGACCCGACGGAGGTGCCATGAGGCACGTAGCGCGTGAACCGTTGAGCCTCCGCGAGGCCGAAGAGATCACCCTCCCGGCCGGCACCGAGCGGCTCCAGCGCCTCGCCCTGATCGCGGGTGTGGCAGGCATTGTCGTCACCGCGCTGGCACTGTTGATCGATCCGGATTACTTCTTCCGCGCCTGGCTCGTGGGCTGGGTCTACTGGGCCGGCGTGGCCCTCGGCTGCCTGGCGCTCTCCCTGCTCCACCACTTGACCCACGGCGACTGGGGAATCGTCCTGCGGCGCGTCATGGAGGCGGCCACGCGCACCCTGCCCGTGCTGCTGCTCCTCTTCATTCCGCTCGCTTTCGGCCTGCGCGAGCTGTACATCTGGGCCCGGCCCGAAGAGGTGGCGCAGCACCATCTCCTGCAGCTCAAGGAGCCGTACCTGAACGTGCCGTTCTTCCTGATCCGGCAGGTCCTCTACTTCGCGGTCTGGTGCCTCGCGGCCTTCCTCATCAGCCGCATGTCCGCCCGGCAGGACCGCGGGGACGACCCCGGCATCACCCGGCGCATGCAGCTCCTCGCCGGACCGGCCCTGGCCGGCTACTGCCTGGCGGTCACCTTCGCGTCCGTGGACTGGCTGATGTCGCTCCAGCCCGAGTGGTACTCGACGATCTATGGCGTCTACCTGATGGGGAGCCAGGCCCTGACGGCGCTGGCGTTCCTGATCACCTTCGCGATCTGGCTGGCGCGCAGCGCGCCGCTCGACCGCGTGTTCCAGGCGCGCCACTTCCACGACTACGGCAAGCTGTTCTTCGCCTTCGTGATGCTCTGGGCCTACTTCTCCTTCTCCCAGTTCCTGATCATCTGGTCGGGCAACCTGCCGGAGGAGATCCACTTCTACCTGGAGCGTTTCCTTCACGGCTGGGGCCTGGTGGCCCTGGCGCTGGTGGTGTTCCACTTCGCGCTACCCTTCGTGCTGCTGCTGTCGCGCGACCTGAAGCGCAACGCCCGCCGGCTGGCCTGGGTGGCGGGGCTGATGCTCGTCATGCGCTGGGTCGACCTGCTCTGGCAGGTGGAGCCCGCCTTCCACGTGCAGCACCCGGCCCTGTACTGGGCCTACCTGGCGGCGCCCGTCGGCATCGGCGGCATCTGGCTCTTCTTCTTCCTGCGCGAGCTCCGCAAGCGGCCGCTGCTGCCGGTCAACGACCCCTATCTGCCGGAGGCGCTGGTCCCATGAGCAATCTCCACATCGGGCCCCACACGCGGAAGGACGAGGATGTCAATCCGCATCCGGCCGCGGAGACGTTCGACCGCGAGATCAACCTCAAGGCCATCGGCTGGTCGGTCGGCATCCTCATCGCCGTCGCCCTCGTGGTCCACGTGATCATCTATGGCCTGATCGTGGGCTTCAACCGGTTCGACGACAAGCGCGAGCCGAAGCCGTCGCCGGTGCCCGAGGCCAACCGCCAGCCGCCGCCGCCTCTGCCCCGCCTCCAGACCACTCCGGAGGGGGACATGAAGCTCCTGCGGGAGGATGAGGACCGGCTGCTCGGCCAGGCCGCCTGGATCGACCAGGGCCAGGGCCGGGTGCGCATCCCTATCGATCTGGCCATGGAGGTCATCGCCGGCCGCGGCCTCGGAGCCGAGGTGGTCGGCGGCACGCCGGGCGCGGCGGGACAGTTGCCCCAGGTCCCCGGCCAGGGCCATACGCCCGCGGACGAAGCGGGGATCGCGCCCGGAGCGACCGTCCAGATGAGCCGCCAGCCCGAGCAGGGCGCCACAGCTCAACCGCAGGCGGGGCAGACGCCTCCGCCCCAAGAAAGAAGGTAACGAGTTGGTCCGTACGATCGCGACGATGACCCTTTCGGCCGCGCTGCTATCCAGCGCAGCCTTTGCCCTGCCCGGGCGCAGTGGAATCGGCGACAAGAACCCGTCGATCATGCCGTCGACCACCATGCCCGGCCCGTTGCGCCAGGTGGGCTACGACCAGCGCATCGGTGAGCAGGTGCCCCTGGACCTCGCCTTCCGCGACGAGGCCGGCCGCGCCGTGCGCCTCGGGGACTACTTTCAAAAACGCCCCGTGATCCTGGTGCTCGCCTACTACGGCTGCCCGATGCTCTGCGACATGGTGATGCAGGGCGTGACCACCACGCTCAAGCCGCTCGCCTTCGACGCGGGCAAGGACTTCGACGTCGTGGTGGCGAGCATCGATCCGGGCGAGACGCCGGAGATGGCCGCCGAGACCGAGCGCGAGATCCTGGCCCGCTACGGCCGGGCCAACAGCGCGGAGGGCTTCCACTTCCTCACCGGACCCCAGGCCTCGATCGATGCCCTGACCCGCGCCGTGGGCTTCCGCTACGTCTACGAGAGAGAGCGCGACGAGTACGCCCACCCCGCGGGCCTGGTCATCCTGACCCCCTCGGGCAAGGTGTCGCGCTACCTGTTCGGCATCGACTTCCCGCCGCGGGACGTGCGGCTGGGGCTGCTCGAGTCTACCGAGGGCAAGCTCGGCACGGCGGTCGACCAGCTCCTCCTCTACTGCTATCACTACGACCCGACGATCGGCCGCTACAGCGCCGCCGTGCTGAACCTCCTGCGCGTGGGAGCGGCCGCGACCTTGATCGGGCTCGTGACCCTGATCCTCGTCCTGCGCCGGCAACCCCGGCCCGTGGGGGCCGCCTGACCATGGAACAAGAACTCCCTCTCTTTCCTGAATCGGCCTCGGAGGTCGCGCCGCAGGTCGACGCCCTGTTCTTCGCCTGGTCGGCGATCAGCATCTTCTTCACCGTCCTGATCGCGGTCCTGATCCTGTACTTCATGGCCCGGTACCGCCGCCGCTCGGTCGACGAGGTCGGCCAGCGGGAGCGGGCGCCCTACTGGCTCGAGATCGGCTGGTCCGTCGTCCCGCTGATCATCAGCCTGGTGATGTTCGCCTGGGGGGCGCGGGTGTTCTACAACATCTACCGGTCGCCCGAAAACGCGATCGAGTACTGGACCGTGGGCAAGCAGTGGATGTGGAAGTTCCAGCATCCGGATGGCCACCGCGAGATCAACACGCTGCACATCCCGGTCGGCCAGCCGATCAAACTGAATATTCAATCCGAGGACGTGATCCACAGCGTCTTCATCCCGGCCTTCCGCATCAAGCAGGACGCGGTGCCGGGCCGGCTGACCCAGGTCTATTTCCGGGCGACCAAGCCGGGCGTGTACCACCTCTTCTGCACCGAGTACTGCGGCGGCGAGCACTCCCGGATGATCGGCAGCGTCATCGCCATGGAGCCCGAGCAGTACGAGGTGTGGCTTTCCGGCGGGCCGGCGGGCAAGAGCATGGTCGCGTCCGGCTCGGAGCTCTTCCAGTCGCTCGCCTGCGACACCTGCCATCGAGAGGCTTCGGGAGGCATGGCGGCCCGGGCGCCGGTGCTGGACGGGCTTTACGGCAGCCCGGTCCGGCTGATGGACGGCCGCACGGTCGTCGCCGACGACGAGTACCTCCGCGAGTCGATCCTCAACCCCGCGGTCAAGATCGTGGCCGGCTGGCAGCCGGTCATGCCCACCTACCAGGGGCAGGTGACGGAGGAGCAGCTCGCGCAGCTCATCTCCTACGTCCGCAGCCTTGGCGGGGAGGGCTCGGCTGAAGCCGGAGGAGGGTCCAACACCGCAGGAGATGTTGCCGGAGGTCAGCGCGATTCCGACCAGCCCCAGACCGCGGGTCCGGCCAATCCGGAAGGTCAATAGACTATGAACACGAGCAACACCGTTCATCACGAGCTTCCCCCGCCGGCCGACCTGGTCCACGACCGGCCCAACTACCTCAACGTCGCCTACGGCTTGAAGTCGTGGCTCCTGACGAAGGACCACAAGCGGATCGCGATCCTCTACCTGATCTCGGTCACCGTCTTCTTCGCCCTGGGGAGCCTGTTCGCCCTCCTGATCCGCCTCGAGCTGCTCACGCCCGAGGGCGACCTGATGCAGCCGGACACCTACAACCGGGTCTTCACCATGCACGGCGTGGTGATGGTCTTCTTCTTCCTCATCCCGGCGATCCCGGCGGTGCTCGGCAACTTCCTGGTGCCGCTGATGATCGGGGCCAAGGACCTCGCCTTTCCCAAGCTCAACCTGGCGAGCTGGTACGTCTACAACCTGGGCGGCATCTTCACCCTCTGGGCGATCTTCAGCGGCGGCGTGGACACCGGCTGGACCTTCTACACGCCGTTCAGCACCAACTACTCCAACAGTTACGTGGTCGCCACGGCCCTGGGCGTCTTCATCAACGGCTTCTCGACGATCTTCACCGGGCTCAACTTCATCGTCACGATCCACCGCATGCGGGCTCCGGGCCTGACCTGGTTCCGGCTGCCGCTGTTCATCTGGTCCATGTACGCGACCAGCCTGGTCATCGTGCTGGGCACGCCGGTGATCGCCATCACCCTGCTGCTGGTCGCGGCCGAGCGGCTGCTCCACCTGGGCATCTTCGACCCGCGGCTGGGCGGCGACCCGATCCTGTTCCAGCACCTGTTCTGGTTCTACTCTCATCCGGCGGTGTACATCATGATCCTGCCGGCCATGGGCGTGGTCAGCGAGCTCGTCGCGGCCTTCGCGCGCAAGCGGATCTTCGGCTACCGCTTCGTGGCCTTCGCCAGCATCGCGATCGCGGTGCTCGGCTTCCTGGTCTGGGGCCACCACATGTTCGTCACGGGCCAGTCGATGTACGCGGTGACCATCTTCTCGATCATGTCCATGCTGGTGGGCGTGCCCTCGGCGGTGAAGGTGTTCAACTGGACGGCCACGCTCTACGAAGCCTCGATCTCCTACGAGACGCCGATGCTCTACGCGCTCGGCTTCATCGGCCTGTTCACCCTGGGCGGACTGACCGGCACCATGATCGCGACGCTCGGCGTCGACGTCCACCTGCACGACACCTACTTCATCGTGGCTCACTTCCACTACGTGATGGTGGGCGGCACGATCATGGCGTACATGGGCGGGCTCCACTACTGGTGGCCGAAGATCTCGGGGCGGCTCTACCCGGGCTTCCTGTCGCGCCTGTCCGCGCTGCTGGTCTTCGTGGGCTTCAACCTGACCTTCTTCCCGCAGTTCGTCCTGGGCTATCTCGGCATGCCGCGGCGCTACTGGTCCTATCCGCCGGAGTTCCAGGTGCTCAACGTGCTGTCGACCGCCGGCGCCTCGATCCTGGGCGTCGGCTACCTGCTGCCGCTGTTCTACTTCACCTGGTCGATCCGCTATGGCAAGCGGGCCAGCGAGAACCCGTGGGGCGCGGTCGGCCTGGAGTGGGACACCACCTCGCCGCCGCCGACCGAGAACTTCCCCGTGATCCCGGTCGTCACCCGCGAACCGTACGACTACACCTCGGAAGAGGTGCACCGGCGCTCGACGCAGGAGGCTCCCGTTGTCTACCAGGTCGACTGAACAGGCTGCCGTGGCCATCCCTGGCGGCGATGTCGGCGGACACCACCATCCGTCGCTGCAGCACCACTTCGACAGCCTCGCGCAGCAGAAGGAGGCGTCCACCTTCGGGATGTGGCTCTTCCTGGTCACCGAGATCATGTTCTTCGGCGGCCTGTTCACCTGCTACGTGGTCTACCGGAGAGCGTATTCCGAGGCGTTCGTGGCGGCCAGCCATTCGCTCGACTGGAAGCTTGGCGCCTTCAACACCGCGGTGCTGATCCTGAGCAGCTTGACCATGGCGCTGGCGATCTGGGCAGCGCAGGTGAACCGGCGCAAGCAGGTGGTATTCTACCTGATCGCGACCATGTTCCTGGGCACCGTCTTCCTGGGGGTCAAGGCCGTCGAGTACGCCGACAAGTTCGAGCACCACCACGTGCCGGGACCGTCGTTCGAGTGGCACGAGGGTGGGCACGCGGAACCGCTCGACGGGGCGCAGTCGGATGCGCCGCCGCTCGAGGACAAATTCGCCCAGCACGTGCAGATCTTCTTCTCGCTCTACTTCATCATGACCGGTCTGCACGCCGTGCACATGATCTGCGGCATCGGCGTCCTGGCGGCGCTGCTCCTCCCGGCCTGGAGGGGGCGCTACAACTCCGAGTACCACAACCCGCTGGAGTGTACGGGACTGTACTGGCACTTCGTGGACATCGTGTGGATCTTCCTCTTCCCGCTTCTTTACCTGCTGGGCGCCCACGCCACCTGAGGGTTCGACATGTCCGAGCACACCACCTCCCGCACGATCTACTTCGTGATCTTCGGCGCCCTGATGGTGCTGACCGTCCTCACGGTCATGGCCGCCCGGTTGGACCTGGGCTGGGCCAACGACGTGGTGGCCATGGCCATCGCGGTGACCAAGGCGCTCCTCGTCCTCTGGTTCTTCATGCACCTCCGCTACAGCACGAGGCTGACCATCCTCACCGCTCTGGCCGGCTTCTTCTGGCTGGCGATCCTGATCGTCCTGACGCTCAACGACTACGTCACCCGCGAGAGCCTCTTCCCCTTCCCGGGGAAGTAGGCCCTCCCCCCCAGCCCCTTCTCCAGGGCGTCTGCCACTTCCTGCAGATCCCCTCTCCGGTACATAACATCCGGAGAGGGGCACTGAAGGTACCGCATCTGGTAAGATCAAGCTTTGGGCCTCTCAGATCTGTTCCGCGTTCCTGACCTTCAGGCCGGAACTGAAGCTTTGGTGCTGGCGTAGCTGACGCAAGTAAAAAGTCGGAGGGTGGATCTACGTGCCTGAGGTTGCGAGATTCTTCGGAATTATCATTCGCATGTACGCTGAGGCTGGAGGTCCGCATCATCGACCCCACTTTCATGCGTACTATCAGGAGGAGGTTGCAATCTACACAATTGATACGATTGACCTCATCGCGGGATCGTTAGCTCGGCCGCAGCAACGGTTTGTCGAGGCTTGGGCCGAGCTACACCGAGAGGAACTGCTAACAAATTGGGAGCGTTTGCAGCAAGGTCAAGCGCCGAGTAGAATTGACCCTCTGCGCTAAGGAGGCAGCATGGGCCACCCGATCTACCGCGTGACTTCAGTAGAGCTTCTCGGCAACTATCGGCTTCGAGTCGGCTTTGATGATGGCAGTACAAGGGATATCGACTTGGAGCCCGTCCTGGAAGGCGAGATCTACGGGCTCCTCCGCGATCGGACGGTCTTCGCATCTGTCGAGATCGACCCGGAGGTGCATACGCTCGTGTGGCCCAACGGAGCCGACTTTGACCCGGCGATCCTGCATGATTGGCCGGAACATGAGGCAGCAATGCGGCAGCTCGCCAAGAGGTGGGCAATGGCGGGAGTGTAAGCCACGCGAAGAGCTCTGAGCATCCTGCACCGAAGACCACCTGATCCCAGGTCCCAGCCGGTGGCCCTCGCAGAAGCCCTCGCCGAAGCTGGCTACGCCATCATAGAGACCATCCTCTCCGAAGACTTGGTCGCGATCCTGCGAGACGAAATCTCCCGGTTGGCGCTTCCGTCCTCCCGGACCGGCGGCATCCGCAACGCCGCCGAAAAGTCGTCCATCCTTCGTGACTTTGCTTCCGGCGGCCCGCCCGCCCTCCTTGCCCGTTCCGTCCTCGGGAGCGCCGCCAGACCCGTCAAGGTCACGGTCTTCGACAAGACTCCCGGCGCGAACTGGAAGGTCCCCTGGCATCAGGATCTCACCATCGCCGTGCGCGAGCGGCGGGAGACGGAGGGGTTCGGGCCTTGGACGGTGAAGGATGGCGTGCCCCATGTTCAGCCCCCGGTGGAGATCCTCGCCGGCATGCTCGCCGTCCGGGTCCACCTCGACGAAACGTCCGCGGAGAACGGCGCGCTTCGAGTGATCCCGGGCAGCCATCGGTTGGGGCGTCTCTCTCAGGACGAGGTGTCCCGATTGAGAGACGAGGTCGACGAGGTGATCTGCGCTATCCCCGAGGGGGGAGCCCTGTTGATGAGGCCTCTTCTCCTGCATGCCTCGCCCGCGGCGCTCAGGGCCGGGCACCGCCGCGTGATCCACATCGAGTACTCGGCGTCCGAACTGCCGTTCGGGCTCGCGTGGGTGGTGGTACAGTCGCCTGCCGGGAGACAAAGACAATGAACATGGCGGCCAATGTCCTGATCGCAGTCGTGGCTCTGCTGCACCTCTACTTCCTGGTGCTCGAGATGTTTCTCTGGACGAAACCTTTCGGTATGCGCACGTTCGGGCTGAAGCCCGATTTCGCCCAGGCATCGGCCGGACTGGCGGCGAATCAGGGGCTCTACAACGGCTTCCTTGCCGCGGGGCTGATCTGGTCGCTCCTGGCCGAGCCGCATTTCAGCTTCTACCTCAAGATCTTCTTTCTCAGTTGTGTGATCGTGGCCGGGATCTACGGAGCGGCCACGGTGAACCGGCGCATCCTCTGGATCCAGGCAGCTCCGGCGCTTCTCGCTCTGGTCCTGGTGCATCTCTGATGCAGGTCGTGATCCCCGACGATTATCAGGATGCCGTGCGGCGCCTCGACTGCTTCTCGAAGCTCGCGGGTCATGACATCTCGATCTACAACGACACGGTCAAGGATCTCGATGCTCTCGCGGAAAGGTTTCAGAACGCCGAGGCTCTCGTGCTCATCCGCGAGCGCACGCCGGTTCGCGACGCCCTGCTCGCCCGGCTGCCGCGTTTGAAATTGATCAGTCAGACGGGAAAGGGAACCGCTCACATCGACGTCGGCGCCTGCACCCGGCGCGGTGTCACGGTCACCGCGGGCACCGGGTCTCCCTACGCTCCGGCAGAGCTCACGTGGGCTCTCGTGCTCGCCGCCATGCGCCACATCCCGAAGGAGACGGCTCGATTGCGCTCCGGGCACTGGCAGAGCACGATCGGCATCGGCCTGCACGGGCGGACGCTCGGCATCTGGGGATACGGCAGGATCGGCAACCTGGTGGCGGGCTATGGACGGGCATTCGGAATGAACGTGATCGTCTGGGGACGGGAGGGCTCGCTCTCCCGCGCCCGGGCCGACGGCTACTCGACCGCGAATAGCAAGGAGACCTTGCTCGAACAGTCGGACGTGCTCTCCCTGCACATCAAGCTGAGCGCGGAGACGCGCGGCATCCTCACCGCGGCCGATCTGGCGCGCATGAAGACCGGCGCGCTCCTCGTCAACACCAGCCGCGCCGAATTGATCGAAACCGGTGCGCTCGAAGCCGCGTTGCGCGAGGGCCGGCCCGGTTCCGCAGCGGTCGACGTCTACGAGGAGGAGCCGGTCTTCGGAGCCGAGCATCCGCTCCTCACGATGGACAACGCGGTGTGCACGCCGCACCTCGGATACGTCGAGAAGGACTGCTACGAGCTCTACTTCGGACAGGCTTTCGATCAGGTCGTGGCGTTCGCCGCGGGAGAACCGATCAACGTGGTGAAGCCATGAAACGCAACGACTCCCTCCTCGATCTTTTCCTCGAGCTCCAGATCCTGGACCGGGTGCCCCGCAGCGGATATGTGCTGCGCGGAGTCAGCGATCCGGAGAGTGTGACCGAGCACAGTTGGCACGTGCTCTTCCTGGTCTGGGCGCTCGGGACGCGGATCGAGGGGATCGACCTGCACCGTGCCGTGGAGATCGCCCTGGTCCACGATCTCGCCGAGCTGCGGGTGGGCGACCTGCCGCGCACCGCCTCCCAGTACTTCCCCGAGGGGGCCAAGAAGACCGCCGAGCTCGCGGCCATGGGCGACGTCCTCGCCCCGCTCCCGGAGCGGGCCATGGGCCTCTACCGCGAGTACCAGGACGGAACCACGCCCGAAGCCCGGCTGGTCAAGGCCTGCGACAAGCTGCAGTTGATGCTGAAGGTTGCGGCCTACGAGCGCTGGGGCACCGGGGCCCTGGCCGAGTTCTGGGACAACCCGGATAATTTCCCCGGCGGGGGGTTCGAGGTGGTGCAGGAGCTGTTCGAGGAGCTGCGGAGACGGCGGACCCTCACCCCCTAGCCAACAGGGAGTGAGGGCTCTCCTTACTTCTCGTCCAGCCGGATCCCCCGCCGCCCCATCAGCCTCCTGAGCTTGTCGTAGAGGTTCTGTCCGAGCAGCGACTGCGCGGTCTCGGAGATGTCGCGCAGCACCACCCGGAGGTCCTCCGGACCGCTCCAGTGACGGCGGGCGTAGGGCTCCAGCTCGCCTCCGAAGGCCTGGGAGAGCACCGCGGTGGCCAGGACGAGGTCGTCCATGAAGCCGACGCCTCCCAGGAGCATCTCGGGGAGCAGGTCGGCCGGCAGGACGAAGTAGGCCAGGGCTCCGCCGATCATGGCGCGGGTCGAGCCGGGGACGTTCTTGTCCAGCATCAGGCGAACCAGCAGGATGAAGACGTCCGGGACCAGCAGGAGCATCTTGAGCGCGCCCTCGCTCATCTTGCCGCCCCGCTTCTCCGCCGTGTGCAGGATCTTCTCCCGCAAGCGGTCGTAGAAGGAGAGCAGCCGGTCGCTCGGCAGGTCGTCGTCCTCGGTGAAGGCCCGCTCGGAGTCGCGCTCGGCCTGGACCGAGTCGAAGCTCTCCAGGTCCTCGGCTACGGCAGAGGAGAGCTCGTCCGCGATCGGACGGGTCAAGGGTTCGGTATCGTTGACAGTCGTAGGTTCATTGGCCATGGGTATATCCCCTCCACTCGATCTTACTTACAAAATGTACGCCAACGCGAAGCCGACCTGCGCCGCCATCATGATCAGGTACATGTGCTTCCACGAGGGATGATTCTCCGATTCCGTCAGCGACTTGGGGTCGCGCAGGATCAGGTAGACCGTGTAGATCCCCCAGACCGTGAAGAAAACGCCCATGGCGGACAGGAGCCAGGGATTGCCGGTCAGGATCTTGTGCCCGGGGTCGAACGGGTCGTCCAGGAAGGCGCCCAGGGGCATGAGCAGCCAGGGGAAGATGAAGAACGGGCTGATCATCCAGGCGGCCCTCTCCACTCCGTAGAGGATCGGCAGGGTCTTGCAGCCTCCGGCCCGGTCCCCCTCCATGTCCGCGAAGTCTTTTGTGGAGGCTGCTCCCAGCAGGTAGAGGCCGAAGATGCAGCCGATGAACCAGGGCTCGGTGTAGGTGACGCGGGCGACCATCGCCCATCCCGCCACCTTGAGCAGGATGCCGCGCGGGATCGCGATCGTGAAGTTCGCCAGCATACCGCGGATCTTCGTGCGCCCCAGCTCCGGCGCCGAGTAGACGAAGGTGAAGATCAGCCCGGCCAGGTAGATGAAGAAGCAGACGTGCTCGGAGAGCGGTGCCGTGAGCTTCTCCTGAAAGGTCTCGTAGGGGTACGGCACCACCAGCCAGGTCGGGATCAGGGCCAGAGCGTAGAAGATCCAAGTGAAAACCCACGCCTGCCGGACCGACAGCTCGCCCGTCACCAGCGGCCGGGTGGGCTTGTTCACCCGGTCGATCTCCAGGTCGTAGATCTGGTTGATCGCGTTCGAGGCCGCATTCATGAAGCTCGCGCAGAGCGAGCCGAGCACGATGGTGAAGATCACCGACAGGGTCACCTGCCGCGAGGGGTCCGGGTTGTGGATCGAGCCGAAGGCGCAGACCGCGCCCGAGATGATGCCGAGCAGCGGCGGCAGCAGCGTGAACGGCCGCGCGAGCTGCGCGTAGAGGCTGAGCTTGGAGCGGGTCATGAAACGATCCCGATGAAGGCCGCCGCGACCAGCGCGCCGACCAGGGTGTTGAGGAAGTTCAGCGCCTCGTTGTCGAGGAGCTGGCGCTTCTCCAGGGCAGCTCCCACCAGGCTCTCGAACGTGGTGCCGACGAACGCGGCGATCACGATCGGCAGAACCCCCGCCCAGGGGTAGAGATCCAGCGCCGCACCCAGAACGGCGATCACCAGCGAAGCGATCACGCCCGCCAGGGTCCCCTCCAGCGACACCGCCCCCTCCGTCCCCCTCGGCACCGGCTTGAAGGTGGTGAGGAGGAAGGTGCGGCGGCCGAGCACCTGCCCGATCTCGCTCGACGAGGTGTCGGCCGCGGCCGTGGCAAAGGCGCCCGCGAAAGCGAGGCCGAAGAGCACGGGATGATCGGTCACCGCCGCGAACATCGCGCAGGCCGTGGCCACTCCCGCATTGGCCAGGGCGTGGCGGGCTCCGCGCCGGCCTCCCCCCTCCTGCGCGATCTTGTGCGCGGCCTTGGTTTTGTACCCGAACTTGGTGCATCCGCTGCCGATCACGAAGAAGGCCAGGAGCAGCATGTAGCCTTCCCAATCCAGAAAGAAATAGATCAGGAAGCCCACCAGGAAGCCGGCGACCACGCCTGAGGGATTGACCGTCCGCAAGGCATACGCGGTCCCCGCGAGCAGGGCGTTGACGAGCACCGCCATCCCGAGCCTGAAGAGGAGACCCTCCTGGGAAAGGAAGCCGTCCCAGTACCCCTGCGTCAGCACCAGGCCGAGCAGGAAAAGCCCGGAGACCAGGGGGACGCCGATGTTGTCGTCCAGCCCCTGGGGGAGCGATTCGAGGAGAGCGGCCACGATCGCGGCCGCGGCGCAGACCGCGAATGCGAACGGCCAGGAGAACTCACCGGGGGTCCAGCGAGCGGTCCAGACCAGCAGCGTCGCCGCGGCGAACGTGCCGAAGAAGGCGTAGGCGATCGTCCCGGCCCAGCTCTTCCGCGGGTTCCAGGGCAGCTTCGTCCGGCCGAGGGTCATGCCGGCGACCGAGGCCATGCCGTCGCCGAAGGCGAGGATGCCCCAGGTGGCCGCGGCCACCTCCAGCTTGCGGAAGAAGACCAGGATCAGGATTAGCACGGCCAGGGGATAGAGAACGATGCCGAGCGAGGACCCAGCGGCGTGCTCATGGTCCCGGTAGAGCCTGCGCCCTCCGACCCGGGGGAGCAGGAAGAGGTTGAAGAGCAGGGCCGTGAGCGCCAGCAGGGCCGACCAGACCGGACCGAGCCAGCCCACGGCAAAGGCGAAGAGCCCCATGCTCATGTGGGTGACCTTGCGCAGCAGCTCGCTCCGGCTCAACTGTTTCAGCGCCATGGGCCGCTCTCCTTGAGCCAGGCCAGGGTCTGGCTCAACCCCTGCTCCAGCGGTCTCCAGGTGTAGCCCAGCTCGCGCTCGGCGCGGTCCGAGCGGTAGGCCCAGTCGTGACGGTAGATCTCCACCAGGTCGGGCGTGAGCTGAGGCGTGCCGCCGGTCAGCTGCGCCAGCCCCTTCTGAAGTGCGCCGGCCATCTTGGCGAGCCCGTCCGGGATCCGCCTCTTCGGCACGGGCACGCCGGTCAGCCGCTCGATCAGGGGATAGAAGTCGCCGAGCCGGACGTTCTCGCCCCCGAGCACGTACCGGCTCCCGGGCGCGCCCTTCTCCAGGGCGAGAGCCACGCCGCGGGCCACGTCGTCCACGAACACATAGTTCCAGCGCCGGTCGGGCGAGCCGATCAGCCCCGGCAGCTTCCGCTTGATCAGATCGAGGACGTGGCGGACGACGATGTTGCCCTCGGTCATCTCGCCCGGACCGTAGATGACGCCGGGGTAGACGACGTTGAGAGGCGCGCCCTCCGCGATCGCCCGCCGGGCGCGGCGGTCGGCGAGCGCCTTGGTGCGCTCATAGTCGTTGATCCAGACCCGGTCGCGGATCTCGGCGGTCTCGTCAAGCATCCCTCCCGGTCCTCCCTCGGTCGGACCCAGGGCGATGAAGCTCGAGACGTAGACGATCTTGCCCACGCTGCCGGAGTCCTCGGCCGAGCGGAGGACGTTCTCGATGCCGCCGAGATTGATCCGGTCGAACTCGCCCGGAGGAGCCAGGATCTTGACCAGGGCGGCGGCGTGCACCACGGCATCACACCCTGTCATCGATCTTTCGAGGCTCGCCCGGTCGGCGACATCGCCCACGGCGAACTCCACCCCCTGCGGGAAGCGCTCCCGCGAGGCCTTGGGACGGACCAGGAGGCGTAGCTCGTGGCGCTGCGCCAGCTCGGAGACGATGCGCCGGCCCAGGAAGCCGGTTCCGCCGGTGATCAGGACCTTCATAACGATGGAGGCAATAATAGACGCGAGATCTTAACAGGGCTGGAGGTCGCGCCACAGATCTGAAAGGGCATCGTCGAGGGTCCGGCGCGGCTCCCATCCCAGAGCGCGCAACCGGCTGGCGTCCCCGAGCAGGAGCGGGATGTCCACCGGCCGCAGCCGCTCGGGGTCCTCCCTCACCTCGGTCTTGACGCCGGAGACCACCACCAGACGGTCGAGGGCCTCGCAGATCGAAAAGGCGCTTCCGCTCGCGATGTTGTAGATGCTGCCCGGACGGCCCTTCTCGGCCAGGACGCGGAAGGCGTCGGCGCCGTCGTCGATGTGGATGAAGTCGCGCCGCGCCGTGAGGTTGCCCACCTCGATCACGCCTTCCGTCTCCCCGCGTGAGATGCGGGCGAGCTGGGAGGCGAAGGAGGGCAGGGCGAAGTTGGGAGCCTGTCCCGGACCCACCAGGTTGAAGGACCGCGCCACCACCGCTCCCCGCGCCAGGGCGATCCGCTCGGCCGCGGCCTTGGTCAGGGCGTAGGGGCTGCGCGGGTCGGGCAGGCGGTCCTCGCTCAACGGCTGCTCCTCCTCGGGCACCGGGCCGTAGACCTCGGCGCTGGAGGCGTACACCACGCAGCAGTCGCCTCCCGCAGTATCGGCAGCATTCAGAAGGTTCTCGGTCCCCAGCACGTTGACCCGGAAGTACTCCCCGGGCCGCTTCCAGGACTCGCCCACATGGGAGAGCCCCGCGAGGTTGATGACCGCGTCCGGCTTCGAGGCCTGGACCGCCTTCGCCAGGGACTCGAGGTCCAGGAGATCGGCGTGGTACAGCTCGACTCCCTCCAAGTTCGAAGGAGGCGGCGCGCTGTCCAGGTACGTGCCGCTAACCCGGTGCCCGTGCTCGAGCAGGTTGCGGGCGAGCCGCGGGCCTACGAAGCCGCTGACGCCGGTGATGAGGAAGTGCATCCGCTCAGGCCGCGTGGCGCCGGCGCAGGGTCTCGCGCCAGTAGTCGAGCAGGTCGCGCAGCGTCTGGTCGAACGGGATGCGCGGCTCCCAGCCGGTGTCGGCCTTGAACTTCGACGCGTCGCCGATCAGCACCTCGACGTCCGAGGGGCGGAGCCGCTCGGGATCGACCTCGATCTTCACTTCCACCTTGCCCAGGGCGATCAGCCGCTCCAGCATCTCCCGGATGCGGATGCCGTTGCCCGTCGCGATGTTGTAGACCTCGCCCGGCTTGGCCTTCGTCACCGCCAGCCAGTAGGCGCGCACCATGTCGCGCACGTCGGTGAAGTCGCGGATCGCGTCGATGTTGCCCACCCGGATCACCGGCTCCTGCAGCCCCAGCTCGATCGCCGCCACCTGGCTGCAGAAGTTCGAGGTCACGAACACGTGGCCACGCCGCGGACCCGTGTGGTTGAAGCCCCGGGTGCGCACGACCTTCAGCCCGTAGCTCTGGAAATATTGATAGCCGAGGTAGTCCTGCGCGACCTTGGAGACGGCATAGGGCGACAGCGGCCGCAGCGGGTTCGTCTCCTTGATCGGCGTTTCGCCCGGCAGCACCAGGCCGTACTGCTCGCTGGAGCAGGCGATCTGGATGACCGGATCGAGGCGCAGGGCGCGCACCGCTTCGAACAGGTTCGTCTGCCCGGACACGTTGGTCGTGAGCGTCTCGTTGGGCGCGGTCCAGCTCGACGGCACGAAGCTCTGGGCCGCCAGGTGGAAGATGACGTCCGGCCGCGAGCGCTCCAGGGCCGCGTGCATCGAGGTGTAGTCCCGCAGATCGGCCTCCAGGAGCTTCACCTTGTTCCGCAGGTGCTCGACGTTGTCCATCCGGCTGCGCCAGCGATGGGTGCCGTACACCTCCACCTCGGGGTGCTCGGCCAGCAGGTACTCGGCCAGGTGCGACCCGGCGAAGCCCGTGATTCCAGTGATCAAAGCTCTCATCTGACTTCCTTTCCTCCCTTGCTCAGGGCTGCTCTCTCCTTGCGCAGGGCTGCCATGTAATCGACCAGGCCCCATCCCCACGGCTCCACCCGCCGTCCGGCCACCTCTTCGAACCACGACACGTCCAGCACCGAAAAGGCGGGACGCGGAGCCGGACGGGGAAACTCGTCGCTCGTGACCGGCACCACCTCGGGCACCCGCCGGGTGCCCGACCAGAGACCGGCGATCTCGGACGCGAAAGCGTACCAGGAGACCGGCTCCCGGTTGCGGTAGTGCACGGCGCCGCGAACCCCGAGCTGCGCCAGGTCGAGGATCGCCTTGGCCAGGAACAGCGTGTAGGTGGGCGCTCCCACCTGGTCGCGCACCACCCGGAGGTGCCGCCCCTCCTCGATCAGCCGGACGATCGTGGCCACGAAGTTGGGTCCGCCTGGGCCGAAGAGCCAGCTCGTGCGCACGACCGTGGACCGGTCATAGGCCAGGACCCGCCGCTCGCCGTCGAGCTTGCTCTGGCCGTAGACCGAGAGCGGACCGACGGGGGCATTCTCCGGGTAGGGCTCGCGGGCCTTGCCGTCGAAAACATAATCGGTGGAGACGTGGACAAGCCAGGCCTTCCCGGTATCGAGCGACTGAGCCGCGGCGACAACATTGTCCAGGGCCTCGCCGTTGATCGCGAACGCCTCCGCCCTCCCCTCTCCCTCGCAGGCGTCCACCTTCGTGTAAGCGGCACAGTTGACGATCAGCTCGGGTCGGAAGGCGTCCACCCAGTAGAGCAGGCGGTCGCGGTCGCGGATGTCCGCCTGCTCCCGCGACAGCCCGAGCACGGGCAGGTGGCGGGAGCGCGCCTCGACCACCACGGCCCGGCCCAGCATGCCGGTCCCACCGAGGACCAGGGTCCTCATGTGATCCCCACTTCCGAGTTGTCGCCCAGCATGAAGCGGTACGCCTTGGGCTTGAAGTCCGTCTTCGTGATCTTTACGTTGCGGCCGACCAGCGAGCCGTCGATCCGCATCGGAGTGTCGCGGATCTCCGAGTCCGACAGGATGATCGAGTTCTCGATCTCGCAGCGCACCAGGGTGCAGCGGTTGCCGATCGAGGTGTAGGGACCCACGAACGCGTGCTCCAGCCGGGTGCCGTCACCGATCACCACCGGACCGCGCACCAGCGAGTCCACCAGCTCGACCCCTTCGCCGAGCTCGACCCGGCCCTCGATCCGGCTGTTCGTGCCGATCGATCCCAGCATGGCCCCGCGCCGGGCGTCCAGGTTCTCCAGCACGATCCGGTTCGCCTCCAGCATGTCCTCCAGCTTGCCCGTGTCCTTCCACCAGCCACGGACGATGTGCGGGTGGACGTCCAGGCCGCGGTCGATCAGGTCCTGGATCGCGTCCGTGATCTCCAGCTCGCCCCGGGCGGACGGCTTGATCCGGTGGACCGACTCGAAGATCGTCGGATCGAACATGTACACGCCCACCAGGGCCAGGTTGCTCTTCGGCTCCTTCGGCTTCTCCACCAGCCGGTGGACCTTGCCTTCGGGAGTGAGCTCGGCGACGCCGAACTGCTCGGGATGAGGCACCTCGGCGAGCAGGATCTCCGAGCTGCAACCCTCGGTCTGCAGGCTGCGGAACTCCTCCACCAGCCCGGTGATCCCGCCAGCGATCAGGTTGTCCCCCAGGTACATGACGAAGGGGGAGTCGGCGAGGAACTTCTCCGAAATCATCACGGCATGAGCGAGGCCGCGGGGGGCGTCCTGCTCGATGTACGTGATCTTCGCGCCGAAGCGGGAGCCGTCCCCGGCCGCGGCCTGGATCTCGGACCTCGTGTCCCCGACCACGATGCCGATCTCCTCGATGCCCGCCTCCACGATCGACTCGATCGCATAGAAGAGCACCGGCTTGTTGGCCACGGGCACGAGCTGCTTGGCCGAAGTGTAGGTCAGCGGGCGGAGGCGCGTGCCTTTTCCGCCCGAAAGGATCAGGCCCTTCATCTCTCCTCCCCCGGTATCAAGGCCCCGGTATCAAGGCTCAACTGCGGAGCTGCTCCGGCTCGTCAGGTCCAGGAAGGTGCCGACGTTCTTCAACGTCAGCGAAAAGCGGAAGTCCTTGTCGCGCGTTCGGGCGCCGACGCCGGCCCGGAAGTCCCGCCACTCCAGCCGCAGGCCGTAGCACTGCTGCGTAAAGTGGAAGATATAACGCTGGAGCTGCAGGAGCTGCTGCTCGAGGTCGTAGTTGACCTCGCCCTCGACCCGCAGGTTCTTGAGCAGCCCGAGCGATCCTCCCACCCGGAGCTGGTTCCTGACCGTCGTCTGCAGCTCCGGCTGGAAGCGGGTGAACCAGGTCACACCGAGCAGGTTTCCCTTGCCCAGGGCGACCTCGCCCGAAAGCTCCGTCGAGGCGATGTCGCTGAACAGCGTGTCGTAGCTCGCCTCGAACTTGATGCTCGTCCCGGCCGTGGGATTGAGCCGCGCCAGGGCCTCGATCGGTCCCTCGGTCGATTGGATCAGGCCGTTCTGCGACGTCTGCAGCGGCTGCGTGTCGTCGAAGCTGAAGCGCCTGGCGAGCTCGAACAGGAAGACCTCGCGGGCGTCGCCGTCCGCCTCGGGCTTGGCCAGGATGCGGTTGGTCAGCGAAACCCGCCCCTGGTTCGTGGACCGGAGGGCGTCCACCTCGTCGAAGAGCGGGACCTCCTGGAGGTCGTCGATCTCGCCCAGGTAGGTGTAGGCCCAGCGCGGCTCGATCACGTGCTTGAGCCGGTCGAAGCCGAAGCCGCCTTCGAAGATGCGCGAGAACGACGGTCCCACGATCTGGGCATTGCCGAACGGGATCATCCGGGTCAGGGCTTCGCCGTCGAACTCGTTGCCGGCTGCGTTCAGGCTGTCGCCATACCAGGTGATCCGCTCGCCGCCGGTCACCGACAGGTTGAGCCAGGGCACCGACCGGATCGGCAACGTGAGCTGGGGGAAGGCATCGACCCGGCCGTAGCTCCCCGAGTACGAGGTCGGGCGGACCGTGTCGAGGAAGGACGCCGAGCCCTGGAACTGCGCGTAGAGCGGCATCCCGAAGAGGCGCGTCGAGCGCAGCCGGTACTCCACCTCGGGCAGCTTGCGCTGCTCCACCCGGATGTCGTCCACGCCGGCGCCGACGAACGTCTCCCGGCTGTTGGCCAGGATGTTGAGCAGGTGCGGACCCCAGTTGCCGGTCACGAAGGCGCGGCTGTCGATGAACCGCAGCGTGTTGCGGTCGAAATCGCGCTCGAAGTCGCGGAAGAAGTTGAAGTCCGAGAAATCCATGAAATTGACCACACCGCGCATTCCCGCCGGCAGGTCGGTCGTCTCGTGGTTCCACTCCACCTTCCAGCGCCACGACTCGTCCACGATGTCCTCCGGGTCGCGGATCGCGTACGCGAGCATCTCGCCCTTGGTCCCCTCGGTCGGCGCGTAGCGGAGCTCGTTGCCCACGCCCATGAACTGCTCCGTGTAGAGGTCCAGGTGGAACGTCGTGTCATAGCTGCGTCCGAGCGTCTGGAAGTACGCCAGGCCCACCGAGGCTCCGCGCCGGTCCGAGTAGCCGATGTTCGGGATCAGCAGGCCCGACGAGCGGTCGCTCTTCACCGGCCAGAGGATGTAAGGCGTATAGAAGATCGGCAGCTTCTTCGCCCGCATCGAGGCGTTGCGCACGTGGGCGTAGCCGTCGACCTCCACCCGCGCCTCGCTCAGCCGGAAGCTCCAGTCCGGGGTCTCCTGGTTGCACGAAGTGAAGATCCCGTTCTTGACCGTGTACTCGTTCTCCGAGATCTTGGCCAGCTCCGTGCCGCTGAAGTAATAGTCCGGGGAGACGTGGGCCGTGGCGTTCGTCAGCGTGCCCGTCTTCGTGTCCAGGTCGTACTCCAGCGTGTCGCCGGCCATCCGGCGCGGCCCCTGGTCCACGATCACGTTGCCCTCGGCCGTGACGATCTTCGTCAGGAGGTCGAGCTCGGCGCGGTCCGCCTGCACGTCCACGTCCTGGTACTTGATCTTCACGTCGCCGGTGAGCACGGCGTAGTTGTCCCGCTGGTACTCCAGGTTGGCGGCGCTGCCCGACGCGCTCCCGCCCCCCTCGTCCTCGGGGAACTTGAGATTGAACTCGATCACGTCCGCGACCGGGGCCGGGGCCGGAACCGGAATCGCCGGAGACGGGTTCGGCGGCACCGCTGTGGACGGATCCGAAGGTGCCTGGGTCGCGGCCGGGGGCTGGGTCGTGGCCGGGGGTTGGTCCTGGGTCGTCGGGACCTGGTCCTGGGTGGACGGGGGCAGCTCCTGCTCCTCGGGAACGGTCCCCTCCACCTGGGGAGTGGTGTCTGCCGGGGGTGTCTGCGGCGATGTTGGCGGCGTCGGCGGCGGATCGGGCGTCTGCGCCGGCGCTTGTACCGGAAACGGCAGAGCCAGACAGAGGGCCAGCAGCAAGTGGGTCAGGATTCGCACGCGCATGAGTGGGCGTTAGTCTATGCGCTCAACCACCATCGCGGTAGCCTCTCCGCCACCGATGCAGATCGCGGCGCAACCCAGGCGGGAGCCCCGCTCCTTCATGGCGGACAGCAGGGTGACCAGGATGCGGGCCCCGGAGCTGCCGATCGGATGGCCCAGCGCCACCGCGCCGCCCCGGACGTTGACCCGGTCGGGGGACAGGCCGAGCTCGCGGATGAACGCCAGGGCCACCACGGCGAAAGCCTCGTTGACCTCCCACAGGTCGATGTCCGCGGCCTTGAGCCCGGCCCGCTCGAGCACCGCCTTGGCCGCGCCCACCGGAGCGGTCGTGAACCACTCCGGCCTCTGGGCCAGCGACGAGTGCGCCAGGATGCGGGCAAGCGGCTTCTTCCCCAGCTTCCGGGCATGCTCGGCCGTGGTCAGCACCAGGGCGGAGGCGCCGTCGTTGATCTTGCTCGCGTTGCCCGCGGTGACCGTGCCGTCCTTCTGGAACGCCGGCTTCAGGGTGGAGATCCGGGAGAGATCCGCCTTGAACGGCTCCTCGTCCTTGTCCACCATCACCGGATCGCCCTTCCTCTGGGGGACCGGAACGGGGACGATCTCATCCTTTGTGAGCCCCTTCTCGGCAGCCTCCCGGGCGCGGCGGTAGCTCTCCAGCGAGTAGGCGTCCTGCTCCTCGCGTCCGATCTTGAACTCCGAGGCGCAGAGCTCGGCGCAATTCCCCATGTGGATGTCGTTGTACGGATCCCACAACCCGTCGTGGATCGTGGAGTCGATGAGCTTGCCGTGGCCGAGCCGGAGGCCGTCGCGCACCCCCATGGCGAGATAGGGGGCCTGGCTCATGCTCTCCATGCCGCCGGCCGCGACGACCTGGAAGTCGCCGCACCGCAGGTCGTTGGCGGCGATCATGACCGTCCGCATGGCAGAGCCGCAGACCTTGTTCAGGGTGATGGCACCGGTCGAAGGGAGGCATCCGGCCGCGAGGGCAGCCTGACGGGCGGGGGCCTGGCCCTGCCCCGCGGTCAGGACGCACCCCATGTTGACCTGCTGGATGTCCTCGGGAGAGAGACCGGCCCGCTCGATGGCGCCGGAAAGCGCGCGAGCACCAAGCGCATGCGCGGGAAAGCCGGCCAGAGCGCCCTGGAAAACTCCAACAGGCGTGCGGGCCGCGCTGAGAATGACCACGTCGTCCATGAGATCTCCTGCTTGAACAGCGAGATGAATCTGCAGGTTCCGCCGGAGGGCGGACGGGCGCGGGGGATGCTAGCACAAAGGACCTCACCCCCTGTCCCCCTCTCCCACCTCCCACCCATGGCCCCACTGGGAGAGGGGGGACGTTTCTGAAACGGAGGTGCCCAGGCGCAGGCACGGCGGCTTCAGATGCGTCCCCCTCTCCCGGGGCAGGGCGGAAGGGAGATGGGAGAGGGGGACAGGGGGTGAGGTCTGCGCTATCCTCCCCCGCTGGTCAACCCAGGAGACCCGACATGAACCTCCCCCATCGCCTTGCCGTGACATCCTGCGCCCTCGGGCTGCTCTGCCTGCTGTTCACCGCCTGCGGCACCCTCGCCCCTGAAGCGTCTGGGGACGAGGCGGCAGTCCTTCAAGCCGTGCGCGACGCCTGCAAGACCTACCTGGATGGCGATGCCGACCGGTTGGCGGAAGTCCTCACGGAAGACTTCACCTTGACCGATTCGAGCGGCGTGGTGACCACGCGAGCCGACGACATCGAGCACGCGAGAAAAGGGACGATCCGCTACGAAGTCTTCGAGAACCACGATATGAAGGTCCGCCTCCACGGCGATGCCGCGGTGATCACCGGGCGAACCACGGTCAAGGGTCAAGCCGGCGGCACCCCCTTCGCCGCCGAGTTCCAGTTCACCGACACCCTCGTGAGGCGCGATGGCCGCTGGCGTTTCGTGGCTAGCCACGTGTCGCGCATCAGCGCCTGACCACTTCAACAAAGCATGCGGCTCCCTCTCCTGTGCAGCGGGGGAGGGCACAGAGTTGGCCGAGAGCAGGTATACCCAAGTGGTCTGTGTCTTGCATCGACATCTAAATGATGGCCGCCAAATTGGCGCCTATTCGCCGACAGGAGAGTGGCATGTCTGATACCGAAGTTAGAAACAAAGAGACCCTCTTGGGAACTGTAAAAAATACGGACGGGAGCCCGGTCCAGGAAGTCGTTCAAGACGGCGAGGTTGTTCAAGAAATCCAAAACAAAGAGACTCTCCTTGGCACTGTAAAGAACACAGATGGCACACCCGTTAAGGAGGTTGTATCTAAAGACTAAAAGTGGAGCGACTTCTTTGAACAAAAGCAGGCGAGCGTAATTCCTTGTCTCTATACTCACGATTTCCGCCAGCTCGATTCGTGCCTCTTCAGCCAGCCTTTCCATGCTCATGGAGTGTTCCGCCGCGTGAGTTGTACGAGCGGACCAAGAGCCAGACGTTTCTCCATGGAGACCGGAGCCCCTAGCTGGGCGTCATTGAGCGAAGGGTAACATGAGGGCAGACCGGCAGCGACGGCGACATCGTCCTCTAGAGCTGCCCTGCGAATCACCCAATCTTTTGTCAGCGTCAGCTTCATGGGATCCTCGCTTTCAAGATAAGCGGTAGCCTGCTCGGGCGCATCCCGTAAGGAAGGCTTCACCGATCGTATCGGCTGTATTCGGCATCACGGCTCCCTCTGCCAAGGGGAGGGGTCTTTCGCTCCTCGTCACCGCTCCCCCCGGAACGCCAACCCCGGCTCGTGCCGGGCCTTCTCCAGATAGTCGGCGACCTCGCGGGCGAGCTCGGCCGTGGCGGCTTCGACCAGGGCGGCGCTCTGGAACACGGCCAGGGCCGCCAGCGCCTCGCGGTGGACGTCCTGGGACTGGAACACGGGAACCAGCGCCAAGGCCAGCTCCTTCACCTCGGCAGTCCGCTCATCCTCCAGATAGAGGACAGCCAGTTCCAGGGAGACCAGGGCGGTGTCATAGGCGATCTTCAGGAAAAGGAACTGCTGCCGCACCTCGTCGAGGGCCGCGGCAGCCAACTCCCGCTCCCCCACCCCGGCGGCGATGCGGCCCTCCACCCATCGTAAACGGATGTGATCGAGAGGTTTGCCCCATTCCCGCAAGAGCGACCGCACCTCCAGGAGTCCTTCTCTGGCTTCTTCGAAGCGACCGAGCCGGGTCAGGTTCTCCAGGAGGTTGTACCGTGCGCAAAGGACGAGGCGGGCGTCGCGCCGGGGATCGAGCAAGGGAGACGCCTCCCGAAGAAGAGAGATAGAGGCTTCGGGCTCACCCATCTCCGCCAAGGCGAAGGCCTTCATGACCATGGCGCGACCGGCGAGGTGCTGACCTCTATGCTCAGCGTCTTCGAGGTAGGGTTGGATGATCGAATCCAGGATCTGGAATCCCTCCTGGAAGTGGCGCTCGGCGGTAAGAAGAGAGACCTTCAAGAGCTGCAGCTCCGGCTCGTAGTCCAGGGGATCTCCCACCTCCCTGGACCCTGCGTCCCACCACTGATCCGACAGGGAGAAGGCCTCCTTCGCGGTTCGAAGGTCCCCCTGAACTCTCCTGGCGTTTCCAAGGTGCGCCCAGGCGAGGGCCCGCAACTCGTACATCCAATGGTCTTCGACAGGCTCCCCCTCCTGGAGCCCGTTCGAGACGAGCACGGCCAACTCGGCGAGCTCAACGGCTTCGGCAGCGCTCTCGGAGGCTATTTCCCTGCTCCTTTTGCAGAGCAGCTCGCCGAGACCCCAGCTCCGGTAACGCGGGTCGGTCTGGACGCGCCTGCTCTGCTCAGCGAAGCGGAGAGGCGCCAGCTCCTCCCAGAGTCCGGGCGCATCCACCCGGGATCGCGCCAGGGCCAGATCGATCCGACTGAACACGAGCGGGATGGCGTCAGCCTGGTAGAGATCAAGGATGTAGCCACCGACCCGGTGGCACTCGGGGCAAGTCGCCAGCAGATGGAGCAGCGACTCGCTTCGTCCTTCATCGTTGTCTTGCGAGAGCCAGCGGTCCAGCGCCTCGGAGTCGAGGTGCTTCAGGTGTCTGTCTTTCACCATTCCTCCCTTGCGAGTTCCGGATAAGGATACCGCGCCTATCCTATAGTTGCCGCTCACGGGAAAAAAGGGACAGAGGGAAAGAAGAGGGCCGGAGTAAAACGCTCCGGCCCGACCGATGACCTATCCGTTCGGGTCGAGCTGACTGCCGTTGTCGCCGTTGGAGGTGGCTCCGTCAGGATCGAGTTGGCTGCCGTTGTCGACGGTGGACCCACTCGGATCAAGCTGGCTGCCATTGTCCCCGGCGCTCCAGATGGACGTGAGGACCTGCCTGAGCAGACCGAGGAGACCGGGCTCGCTCCCGGCCTGCGCGGTCCAAGCGCCTGGGAGGGGGAGGGCCTGGACGGCCCCCGAAGCGAGGAGGATCATCAGGGTAAGGACCGCGAAGGCGCGGCTCCATCGGGAGTGAGTCATCGGCACGGCTCCTTTTAGCGGCTGCGCCTCGTCGCCATCAAAGCGTGAGCGAGCCATCTATAAAGGAGGGTGCGGGCTGGAAGGCGGAGTTACCCGCGAAGGCAAAGACGACTCCGGGAAGACCTTCGCCCTCTCGGCCCAGACCTTCGCCCTCTCGGCTCAAGCCTTTGCCGTGTCAGGCCAGGCCTTCGCCCTCTCCACGGAAGCTTTAGCCGTCTCGACGCAAGCGTTCGCCCTTCGGTCCCAAGCCTTTCCCGAGCCGCCGAGACCTTTTCGGCGTCATGGCGAAGACCTTTGCCGTCCCGGCCATCTCCCTTCTCGGCTCGGTACAACCCTTTGGCCTCTCTTCGTGGAGATTTCCCGGGTCTCCGAAGTCTATCGGCGTATTCCCTTAGCCTATCGGCGTGTCCCCGTAGCCTATAGGCCTCTCACCGATAGATTCCGGACAGGCGCCGATAGGTTAGGGGGAGGCGCCGATAGGCTAAGCAGAGACGCCGATAGGTTCTGGACAGACGCCGATAGGCCCAGGCGAGACGCCGATAGACAATGGCCACCCGCCGATGAGGTAAAGGGGAGACGCCGATAGACTTTTGCTAGTCGCCGATAGACCAGAGCAAGTCGCCGATATACTACGGACAGTCGCCGATTGGTTTCAGGGAGACGCCGATAGGTTAGGTGGACTCGGCCGAAAGGCCACGGGAGACGCCGATAGGTTAGGCCGAGGCGCCGATAGGTTAGGCCGAGGCGCCGATAGGTTGAGGGGAGGCGCCGATAGGCTGCGGAGTCGCGGAGATCCGGATGCGGACGGTCGCCATCTCAGCGGGACAAACTTCCGGAGCGAGGGGCAACATTCCGGCCTGGAAGCCGACGATTCCCCTCCGGACGGCGACGATCCGCATCCAGACGGGGCTCCTCCCCACCCCGGGTTGCGACGCTCCCATCTGGAGTTGAGACGCTCCGTCTGGACGGGAACGGTCCCTGAACGGACAGGGGGACACTCCCGTGTCGAAGGGAAGCGCTCCCACCTGCACCGGGGACGGTCCCCATCTGGATGGGAGGAGTCGCCGTCCAGATGGGAGTCGTCACCATCCCGAGCCGAGACGCTCCCATCTGGATCGGACCGGCCCCATCTCGACGGGACACATTCCCACCTGGAGGGGAGTGGTTCCCGTCAAGATCCGGATGGTCGCCCCCGAGATGCAAATCGTCCCCGAGTCGACGGGAGCCGTCCCCGACCCAGGATGAGACGCTCCCGACTCGGGTTGCGACGCGGCAGGCTCGTTCCGGAAGGCCGACCGATTGACTCCTACCAGGGCCGGTCGTATTCTTCTTTAAGTACCGCAGCCAGAGCACGTTAGGACAAGACACCGCTGGGGGACGGAGGCTTATCGGCGTCGGATAATTCTAAGGGGCCGGTCAACGTTCGGCCCCGGAGGGCGTAGTCGGATGGCGGATCTGCCGGAACTGACCGAGCAGGAGCGTTGGTTGCTGGTCGAGTGCTGCGACGTCGAGGAGGACTTCCCGCAGCTGATCTACTACCTGCACTTCGCTTTCCCCGGCCTTTCGATCTGGGAGAAGTACCGGCTCGCCCAAGAAGTGATCGCGGGAGTCGTCGGGAAGGGCGTGATGGAGGTTATGCGGATTGCGTATGAGGAGGACTCGCCAGGCCGCCTGCGCATCGTGTCGGTCACGCCCGTGTCCCTGGATGAGCTCCGGCGCGTGTGGGATCATCCGCTGGTGTGGGACCCGGGGAGGGTGAATTACGCCCCGGAGTTGCTGGGTTTGAGCGAGGCGTCGCCGGAACGGCTCGCGATCGGGCCGACCGCTCTTGGGGAACGAGTGCTGGAGGAGCTCTTCGAGGCAGGTACCGGCAGAGGGAGCAGGCCGAACCAAACGCTGAAGCTGACCCGGCCGGCTAATGTGGTGAGCTTCTCGTTAGGCGGACAACCATGGCATCCGACGTGGATTTCGGCGCACTCGAACGCGTCATGGGCAAGCGGCTCATCGGCGCCAGCCGTATCATGTACGAGCACGACGGAAAGGTCGAAGTGTCCTATGGCGACCTCGAGCTAGTGTTTTCTGGCGGTGACGTCGTGCTCTTCGGGGTCGCCGGCGATGGCGAGCGCCTCCTAATGGAGGAGGCGGCGTGGCGAGATCCCTTCGCCCCACCTCTCGACGCAGAGAACGAAGCATACGTGCGGGAGTACGGTAAGCACGTCCGTTTAGACGCTGGCGCGGTCGGACCGACACTGCCCGTTGGAGAGAGCCTCGTGCGCTATTTCCCGATTCGGAACCTCTTCGGAACAGTGGCCGGCGTGAGGCTGGAGTTCGCCGGGAGTGCCGTGCGGTTCCTGGTGGAGGGTGACGAGTCGTATGTCATGACACCCGAGGACCCGCGATTCACCGAATGGGGCTTCACGGAGGGTGATGCGTTCACCTCACCAGCCACCTGACCGTATGACTACAACCTCTACGCGCATCACCCGACACGTGAACGCGCCTCGCGAAAACGTCTATCGTGCGCTTCTCGACGCGCGAGCGGTCGCGACATGGATGGTACCGAATGGCATGACCAGCCACGTGCACGTGTTCGACCCTCGCGAAGGTGGTTTGTTCAGAATCTCGCTCACCTACGACGAACCGACCGGAACCGGCAAGACGACTGAGCACACCGACACGTACCACGGCCACTTCGTAAAGCTCGTACCCAATGAGCAGGTGGTCGAACTGATGGAGTTCGAGACAGCCGATGCCGCGATGCGTGGCGAGATGACAGTCAGGTTCACGCTCACTGATGCGGACGGCGGCACGGATGTGCATGCCGTACACGACAACCTACCGCCTGGCGTCTCGCCATCCGACAACGAGCTCGGCTGGCAGATGGCACTCGACAAACTCGCCGCATTCGTCAAGGCGTAGGGGACAGACCATGGAGACATCGATGGTAGGAAAAGCCGCATTGGTCGCTGGAGCGAGCCGAGGAGCGGGACGGGGGATCGCCGTGCAGTTGGGCGCGGCCGGAGCGACCGTTTACGTTACCTAATGGTGCGCCCCCTCCCAAGCCTACTCGGCGGCGCCGAGCTATATAACTTCGCGAGAGGGCACAGGAGAAAAAATGGCAGTTCGTTGTGAGCGCAGGTTTGGAGTTCTCAAGAAGGAGATCCGCTATTGTGACCGCTGCAAGCAGGACTTTGATTTGCAGCTCCGCCCTCAAGGCGGACCATTCCACTTCTATGTATTGTGCCAAGAGTGTGGAGAGATTCCTCCGGAGCAGGTTCGCCTCTGTGAGCTCGGAGTTACCTTCACCTCTTTGCACAACACTCGGCCAAGTCAGTGTTCTCTCTGTTGTCGGGCCGTTGGATCTTCTTCCGTAGACATTTGTACCTCATGTGTCTCTCGCCATCTTGATTCAGGTCACACCTGGACTTATCATGTCCCTCGCCCAAATCGTGAACACCCGTTTAGCGAGCCTCCACGATCCTGGGCGGTTCTAAATACGTGCAAAAACTGTGGCAATCTGCGCTCCGCCAAGCGCAACGAAGACGATACCTTGAGTTTCTGGTACTACCATGTTGGCAGGAGGGAGCCTACAGAGCAGCCAGTCGCATGCAGCCGAGACAGGAGCAGCGGGCCCCCATCCAGCGGGGAGAAAGATTGCCAGCACGACTATCTTCTGGTAGAGGACACTCTCAAGCCCGCAAAGGAGGCCATAACCTCTTACAAGTCCTGGGATCCAGAGAGGCTTCTTGGCTTTGATGACTATGAGGTTCGACGGATTACTATGGGGTCGAAGACCTACTGGTGCTGGAGGTGCGGAGCGAAATATGAGAACGTGCCGCGCTTACGTGTGCATGAGAGCTTAGAGGCTTAGAGGTCATGGCTGATACGCTTACAGACGCACTCGACGAGAAGAAACGATGCTTGACATGTGCCGAGATCATTCAGGCAGCAGCCAAGAAGCGTACACACTCCAATGCCTTCGGAGAATGCCAGGCTTCGTCACGAACGTCCTTGCGGATTTGAAGAGCGTTTATGACCGTGTGGCGCGGGCAAGGCTTCTCATCCCCGCCCACAAGTCTGTGAAGACCTACGGTGAGCAGATGCGGGACCTGATCGAAGCTCGCGTCCAACTCCGCAACGTCACCAGAGCGCTCAAACTCCGGCCGGAGGGCTTGGACGAGGAAATCGAGCGTTGCGTGAGGCAGATGGAGGAGTATCTCGCGACACTGACGACCGAGTTCCGCGACAACTACAAAGCGCTATCCGACAAGCAACGAGGGTACGAAGAGCGCGCCAAGGAGATGGTCAAGCGCTTTGCCGAATCGGACACGGATGCCGAACCTCCTGAGCTCCCGGGCTTTGTCTGGGAGAGCATCTCCCGCCTGAAGACGCTCTCGGATTTCATCGGCGAGGGCCACTCCTACAAGGAGAAGTTCGACGGTCCCCTCGATAAAGCCAGCGAGCTCCTGAGAAAGGAGCTCGCGCGCATCCTGCGCAATGCAGGAGCGATTGCCTGAGCGCCGCAGCGAAGCCTCTTGCAGGCGCCGACCGATCGTGCTATTCTGCTCCCATGGCGAAAGGTGAGACCACCCGCGAGGCTATCCTTCAGAGTGCGCTTTCGATGGCCAGCCATACGGGGCTGGAGGGTCTCACCATGGGCAGCCTGGCCAAGGAGGTGAAGCTGTCCAAGAGCGGACTCTTCGCCCACTTCCAATCCAAGGAGCAGCTCCAGCTCGACGTGCTCGAGACGGCGGTGGCCCGCTTCATCGAGACGGTCGTGGCCCCGGCCCTGCGCGAACGGCGCGGCGAGCCCAGGGTGCGGGCGCTGTTCGATCGCTGGATGGAGTGGGAGGACGCCCCCTTCCTGCCGGGCGGCTGCCCCTTCGTTGCCCTGGCGAGCGAGCTCGACGACAGACCGGGTGCGATCCGCGAGCGGCTCGTGGGCTATCAGCGAGACTGGATGCACTCGCTCGCCACGGCTGCCCGCATAGCCATGGACGAGAAGCACTTCCGGGCCGATCTCGACCCTGCCCAGTTCGCGTTCGACCTCTACGCAATCATCCTGTCCTACCACTATTACAGCCGGCTGTTGCGAGACCCGGCAGCCAAGCCGCTGGCACGGCAGGCCTTCGAAGCCCTGCTCGCCGCCAGCCGCGCCTGATTTGACCGGGTTTTCCGAACCTGAGAGGAGAGGAGTCCATGCCGCAGAAAAGCACGATCGGTCGCACTCTGATACTACGCGGCTTGCGCGCGGGCTTCGCCATGGCCCATGCGCTCTCGCCGAAGCTCGCTGCCGTGGGCGCCGCGCGTCTCTTCATGAGCACCCGCCGCCATCCTGTGCCGGCACGGGAGCGGGCATACCTCCAGGGTGCCGAGCGGGTGGATCTCGCGGGCGATCCCGGGCCGCTCGCCGCCTGGCTCTGGGGAAGGGAGGGGGCACCCACCGTGGTCCTGCTTCACGGCTGGGAGGGCCGGGGCTCTCAGCTCGGAGCCTTCGTGGCCCCGCTCGTCGCGGCGGGCTTCCGTGTCGTCGCCCTCGACGCTCCGGGTCATGGGGACTCGCCGGGGCGCAGCTCGTCGCTCGTTGCCATCGCCAGCGCGCTGCGTCTGGCCGGCGAGCGTTACGGACCGCTGGCCGGGGTCGTCGCCCATTCGGCCGGAACGGTGGGGGCGGTCCATTCCATCTCGCGCGGGCTCGCGGTGGACCGGCTCGTCTGCGTGGCACCAGGAGTCGATCTCGAAGCCTACATGCTCGACTTCGCCCGTCTATTCGGGCTTTCGGCTGACGTGAGCCGCGCCCTGAAGCTGCGTATCGAGCGGCATGTCGGGGTGACCATGCGCGAGCTCGACCCCCGAAGGGCTGCGGCGGACCTCAGAATCCCGCTACTCGTCATCCACGACCGGTCGGACCGCGAGGCGCCGTTCGCCGGAGGCGAAGCGCTCGCGCGCTCCTGGCCGGGGGCTCGGCTGCTTGCCACTGAAGGGCTCGGGCATACGCGCATCCTGTGGGATGAAAAGGTTATCTCGGCAGCGACAGCCTTTCTTCGAGAGGGCCTTCGCGTGGAAGATGCCGAAGCCGCGGATTTGACTGTGCCTGCCATGGCCGGATGATAGAAAAAGTTTCAAGCTCAACCAGCGGGAGGGGAGGCCGGGGCCTCCCCCTCCAGGACTCACGAGATGAGGTCGCTCAGAGGCACTTCGCTGGCAGGGTCTTGATCCAGCACTTGCCCGAGCAGCAGTCGGCGTTGAGAACGCAGGTGCTGTTGAATGCTCCGCAGGACGGCGCGTAGGTGCTTTCGGCGCACTGGAGGGCGGACTCGTCGTCCGAGTGCAGGGACCGTCCGTCAGTACCGAAGTAGAACTGGTACATGGTCGGTCGCGGAGTGGTGTTGACCTCAGTGTGATGGATGCCAAGCGAGTGGCCGAACTCATGGGCGGCCACGGCCTCGACGTCGCTGTCGCTGCCATTGGTGTTCCAGGTCTGGGCGTTGTTGAAGGTGATGTCGCTCTCGACGATCACCTGGCCCGACAGCAGGTAGAGACCGGTCAGGGCGAGGCAACCTCCCGAGCAGCCGTTGCCCGTGTCCCAGTCGACCACGTTGATGTCGTCGATCGTGCCAAAGGTGGCAGTGGCGGTGCTGATGTAGCTCAGCACGTGGTTGGCGCTGGCCACGTTGTTCCAGGAGGTCATGGCGTTGGTCAGGGCGGTGGCTTTGCCCGAGCCCTGGTTCGCGGTGTTGTGGTACCAGATGATGTTGCGGGTGTTCCAATGGGTGAACCCGCCGGCGTCGTTGCAAGTTACTACAGCAGTACTGGAGGTTTGCCAGCCAGTGTTGGTCTGCTGGATCATGCGGTAGGCATGGGACGGCACTGCCGAGGCGAGCAGGCCGGCGGCGACGAGGGCGAAGGCGGTAGTCCGAAAACGGCGGAAACGGTTCATCACTGCACCTCCTTGCGGGCGCGCTCACGGGCCACGATCTGACGGACCGACTGCATCATCGTGTTGAGGTGCATCCCCTCCGGTCCGCCTGGGGCCTCGGTGTAACCTTGGCGGTCGGGGACCAGCGGATGGCCGTTCGCCTGGCTGACCGCGCGCAGACCGCCGCGGCCGATCTTGATGTCAAAGGCACCTTGCGAGTGCTCGCGGACGGTGAGAGCGCGCCCGATGCCTGGCAGTTTTTCCTCATCGAGGAACAGGAGATACGAATTGCCCGGCACCAGCCTGGCTCCGCCCACGATCAGCGCGGTCATTTCGCCGACCTCGCCACCCATGAGCGTGATGGTGAGCTCCTCCCTACCCACATCGCCCTTGAGGACATCGTGCATCGCGATCCGCACATCGGTGAGGATGAACGTGTGGTCCTCGTTCCAATACGATCTCGCGTCCACGACCTCGCCCACGACCACCGCGCGATTGGTCGCCACGAGCTCGTCGAGGCCCAGGCGCCTCAGCGTCGTCGCACCGGCCGGCGCGGCGGCGCTCGCGGCCATGGCCAGGACCATGGCGCCGCACAGCAACTCCTTTGCTACCTTCATGGACAACCTCCTTGGCGAGGGCACACCTTGCCAGAAATAACCCGGAGACCAGCACGGCCTCTGCGGGAGTGGAACAAAGAACTAAAAGCACGATCTACTATAGACATATACGCAGATTCTGTCAAAGAATTTAAGAGAGAAACGGAATGCGGGAGACGCCGAAATGACTGACACGCCTGTCCGCTGGTCGCGCCGGCTCCCGTGGGAGCACCCGGCGAACCGCTTGACCCGGGCTGTGGAGGAGAGGAAGGCCCGCGGCCTGCCCACGATCGATCTCACCGAGACGAACCCGACGCGGGTCGGAATCCCCTATCCGGAGGAGGAGCTGGCGGAGCTTCTCCGCCGCGGAGCCGCTCCGGCCTACGATCCTCATCCGCGAGGGTCGGTGGCGGCACGGGAGGCGCTCGCCGCCGCTCTCTCCATTCCAGGGGATTCGATATCGCCGGACGACCTTGTGCTCACGGCTTCGACGAGCGAGTCCTACTCCTACCTGTTCAAGCTCTTCGGAGATCCCGGGGAGGAGGTGCTGACCGCGGCGCCTTCCTATCCCCTGCTCGACAGCCTGGCGGCTCTGGAGGGGCTCGCGCTCTCTCACTTCCCCCTCTCGCCCGGCCGGCGCTTCGCCCTGCGCTTCACCCTGCGATTCACCCTGGACATAGAGAGGGTGGAGCTCTCTCTCACCCCCCGCACGCGTCTCCTCGCCGTGATCCATCCGGGAAATCCGACCGGCGTCTTCCTCTCGGCCGAGGAGCAGGCCGCCCTGATCGACCTGTGCGCGTCCCGGGGATTGCCGCTGATCTCGGACGAGGTGTTCGCCGACTATCCCTTGGACGAAGGGGTCCCCCGGGCCGGCTCCACCGCGGCGGTGGCCGGAGAGGCGCTCACCTTTTCGCTGGGAGGGCTTTCGAAAAGCGCGGGACTGCCGTCCTGGAAGCTCGGCTGGATCCGCGTCGGCGGCCCCGAGGGCATCCGTCGCCGAGCGGTGAGCGCCCTGGAGATGGTGGCGGACAGTTATCTTTCCGTGGGATCACCGGTCCAGAGGGCGCTTCCCGGCGTGCTGGAGCTAGCGCCGCGCATCCGCTCCGAGATCCTCGCCCGGGTCCGGGGCAATCTCGCCATCCTGCGGGAAATTTTGAGAGGTCTGCCCGGGACCGAGCTGCTGGAATCCATGGGAGGCTGGTCGGCCGTGCTCCGAGTCTGCCAACCGCGGGCCGACGAGGAGCTGGCGCTGGAGATCCTGGACCGCGCAGGGGTTCTCGTCCACCCCGGCTACTTCTTCGATTTCGCGACGGACGACTTCCTCGTCCTCTCGCTCCTCCCCAAGCCCGGCCGGTTCCAGGAAGCCATCCGTCGCCTCGCCGGTTGCCTGGGGGAAGCTGAAGCATGATCCGGCGAAGGCACGCGCGCCGCATCTTTGGCTGGTTCTGCGCGGGCTTGCTCGTCTGGCTTCTCGTCCTGTCCGTCCAGACCATTGCTTTCTCCCGGCACCGCAGCGAGCGACCGTCGGACGCGGCGATCGTTCTTGGAGCGGCAGTTCAGTCCGGCCGGCCGTCGCCGGTTTTTGCGGCGCGGCTCGACCATGCCATCGACCTGCACCGGCGCGGTATCGTTCGCTATCTCATCCTGACTGGAGGTATCGGCAAGGGCGACTCCATTGCCGAGTCTCAGGCAGGAGCGGCCTACGCTGTCGCCCGGGGTGTTCCGGCACAGGACATCCTCACCGAGTCGGTCTCTCACACCACACTCCAGAATCTCACCGAGGCCCGCCGCCTCCTTCGATCCGCAGGCCTCAGGACCTGCCTGCTGGTCAGCGATCCTCTGCACATGCGCAGAGCCCACGGGATGCTCCGCGACCTCGGAGTGGATGCGCGGCCATCCCCGACACCTTCCACGCGATACCGGACGCTGCGCGCGCAGATTCCCTTTCTGTTTCGAGAGCTGTACTTTCACCATCACTACGTTTTCTTCGGCGAGTGATCTCCTCTGCAACAAACGGGGCGTCCTTTCGTCCTATATCCAGGACGCAGAGGAATAGCGACGCCGCAGCGGCCTGTTGTGGACCATAATGCAGATAGAGCGGCACAACGCCATGGACTCTTACGAGACCGATGCAGCCGAAGGTCCCTCGGCCACGCCCAAGCATGGCTTGCGGAAGTTTTCGCGCGGGGTCTTCTATGTGCACCTGTGGCTCGGGATCCTGATCTCCGGCGTGGTCCTGCTCGTCTCGGTAACCGGGATCCTCCTCAATCACAAGCGCCCGCTCGGGCTGATGCCGGACGTCGGTCACACGCCGAACGGATCTTTCGAGCAGGCCCTCCCGCTGGCGGAGCTGGCGCGGCGGGCCGAGGCCGCGGTCACACCGGAGGTGGCGGCGGCCGGGATCGACCGGATGGACGTCCGGCCGGGCGACGGGCTCGTCAAGGTGCGGTTCGACGACCGGACCGTTCAGGAGGTGGACGTGGATCTCAACACCGGCCGCGTCCTGCACGTGGGAGAGAGGAACGACGTCTTTCTGGAGAAGCTCCACTCGGGCGAGATCTTCGGAGACAACTGGGTCCTCCTGACCGACGCCTCGGCGGTGGCGCTGATCGTCCTGCTGTTGAGCGGCTACTGGCTGTGGCTGTTCCCGAGAGCCCGCTCATGATGAGCGCCGAGAACGTGGCTCTCCTCGTCGGCCTCTTCGCCGTGCCGGCACTGCTGCTGGCGCTCGGCCACCGGCTGCGCCGCCGCACGCCTCTCTGGCGCCGGGTCTTCTGGGGAGGGGTGGCCGGGCATTCGATCGCGATCCTGGCGATGATGGCCGTGACTATGTTCCCCCCTGTCGCCTGGGAGGGCGGGCTTCACGCCCGGGACGTCGCAGTGCACTGGTCGATCGTCCTCGGGGGGATCGCGGGGGGCGCGGTTGCCGCCGCGCTCCCGGCCCGGAAGCGTCACGGAATGATGAAGTAGTTCGGCAAGACCCGGACGTGGTGCAGGAACTCCACGAGCTCGAAGACTCCGATAAAGAGCAGAAACCCGCCAGCCGCTACGATCTCGCTCCGGAGGTCGCCCGCGTTGACCATCACATTGCCGTCGGAGAAATTGGACCAGCTCGGAAAAAAGAGAGGAACTCTCCTCTTGTATTCCTCGTATTCGGGAAAGTTCACGCTGAGGAACTTCTCTTCCGTCTGAATGATGTGGGGATAGTAGACGGCGAACGCCAGCAAGAACAGGACGGCGGCGCTCACGGTTTCGGTGCAGAGGCCCAGGCCGATGCCGCCGACGAGGGAGAAGAAGTACAGCGGGTGCCTGCAGATGGAATACGGTCCCACGGTGACGAGAATCCTCTTCTTCCGGCCCGCAATATAGGAAAGACACCACAGGCGGCCGCAGAAGCCCACGACGGCCAGCAGGACTCCAAGGAAGAAGAGCGCCGGGTCGAGAAAGAGGGAACCGGTTTCGGCGCTGCCGAAAACCAGGAGGATCAGGATGCTGAGCCCGAAGAACCGGCTCACCATCAACCGGGTCTTCGTTCGTGTCGCCTGAAGATTACCCATCACTTCAATGCTGTTCATCTCGGCTCCTTATTTCCAGCCGCGATAACATTGAGATCAAAAGGAAGCCGATTGTAACTCAGCCGGGGCGGAGCCGGCCTGGCATTCATGTGCGGATCATCTTTCCTGGGCCCGCCGGGATCAGCTGGCGGGATCAACTACAATGCACCGGATCATGCGGTCCCTGGGGATCGACTTCGGCGAGAAGCGGATCGGGCTGGCGATCTCGGACCCGGAAGGCCGGATGGCTGTCCCCCTCGCAACCCTGGAGCGCCGCAACGACCGCTCCGCGGTCCGGGAGATCGCGGAGATCGCCCGACGCGAGGGGGTGGGCCGGCTGGTCCTGGGCGAGCCGGTGGGTCTGGACGGGCAGCGCGGGGAGGCCGCCGAGCGGGTGCGGCGCTTCGGGAATCGCCTGACCTCCGTGACCGGGCTGCCGCTGCGGCTCGTCAACGAGTCGCTGACCACCGTCGAGGCGCATGAGCGCCTGCGCGAAGCAGGCGTGGACCCCCGGCGCGATCCCGCCCGGATCGATGCCGTGGCCGCCCAGATCCTCCTCCAGGAGGCTCTGGACACTCAGGAACCGTAGAGGAAAGAGGAGACTCGGTTGGCACGGGGAAAAGGGCGCAGTCCGGCGAAGCGGCAGGGAGGGAAGGGGGGAACGTCGGGGAAGGCCGCGGGCACCTGGAAACGGGTCCTGCTCGGGCTCCTCGTCCTCCTGGTGCTGCTCCTTGTGCCCGTGGGCATGCTCGGCTGGTCCTGGTTGAAGCTCCAGCGCCCCTTCCAAGGGTACCAGGGGCCCGAAAAGGTCGTGCTGGTCGAGCCCGGCATGGGCGCGGGCCAGATCCTCGAGCGCCTGCAGCAGGAGGGGGTGCTCGTCGACGCCAAGCTCGCCCGCTCCTACCTCATCTACTTCATGGACGATCCCGCCATCCGGGCCGGGGAGTACCGCTTTCGCGGACCGCTCACCACCCCGGAGGTGCTCGGGATGCTGGTCGACGGCCGGGTCCTCACTCACTCGATCACCCTGATCGAGGGGCTGACGCTCGAGGAGACCGCGGACCAGATCGCCCGGGCAGGGTATGGACGGCGCGAGGCCCTCCTGGACCTGATGCGCTCGCCCGAGCTCGTGGCGGACCTCGATCCCGAGGCCCCGGACCTGGAGGGGTATCTCTTCCCCGAGACCTACTCCTTCGCCCGCGACGTGGACGAGCGCACGATCGTCCAGACCCTGGTCAGGACCTTCCGCAACCGGTTCGAGAAGGAGGTCCGGCCCCGGCTCGACCGCAATCCGGGCCGGACCCTGCGCCAGCTCGTCACCCTGGCCAGCATCGTGGAGAAGGAGGCGCAGGTGGCGACCGAGCGCCCGCTCATCGCCGCGGTCTACCAGAACCGGCTCGACCGCGGCATCGGGCTCGCGGCCGACCCGACCGTGATCTACGCGCTCAAGCGGGCCGGGCGCTGGAACGGCAACATCCGGAAGGACGACCTGCGGATGGATTCGCCCTACAACACCTACCGCTACGCCGGCCTTCCTCCGGGCCCCATCTGCTCCCCCGGGCTGGCCAGCCTGGTGGCCGCCTCCGAGCCGGCGGACGTCCCCCACCTCTATTTCGTGAGCCGCAACGACGGCACCCATGTCTTCGCGCAGACGCTGTCCGAGCACAATCGGAACGTCGAGCAGTGGCAGCGGCGGTACTGGCGGGAGAGAAGGGCGCAGGAGCGTCAGAAAAAGGGCAGAAACTGATCCCGTTCCCCCTCTCCCCTGCCCTCTCCCCCGTGCCGGGGGAGAGGGAGTTTTCCAGCCAGATTTGACAGTACCCCTCCTCTGGGTGTATCAAGCTACCAGCATTCACCTGTGAAGCGCCGTAGTGCCGTTTTGGCGCCGGCTAGCGTAGACACCCTGGACGTACCGCCGTTGGGCAGGCCCGAGGAGGCTGTATGAACATCCCGGAGGAATTTGGGAAGTACCTACTTCTCAAGAAGCTAACTGAAGATCCGCTCGGAGAGACCTTCCGCGCCGGCAAGGTCGGCAAGGACGGAATGGAGCAGGTCGTGCTGCTCCGCGTCCTCAACGGCAAGGGGGTCGACGGCGAGAAGCTCTGGCAGAAGACGTCCGGGAGGACCAACGTCCAGCAGATGTTGAAGAGCCCGAACATCGGCAGCGGCGTCGACCTCGGCCGGGTCCGGAGCTTCCCCTACGCAGCCTACGACTACATCTCGGGCAAGAACCTGGGGACCCTGCTCGCGCAGGCAAACCGGCAGCTCTCGCCGATCCCCACCGATCACGCGCTGCTGATCGCGGAGCGCATCTCCCTGGCCCTGGCCGCAGCGTACGAGACCCGGATCCAGGAGGAGCGGATCCTGCACGGGTTCGTGGTCCCGCAGCTCGTCATGATCTCGAACGAGGGCGAGACCCGGCTCCTGGGCTTCGAGGTCGCTCCTGGTCTCCGTTCCCTGGCCTCCGCCGGCTGGCAGGATCCGGAGGTGCGGCCGTACCTCTCCCCCGAGACCTTCGAGGGGGCGGCGCCGTCGAGGGCCGACGACGTGTTCTCCCTGGGCGCCATCCTGTTCGAGCTGCTGACGGGCGAGCGCCTGCCGGTGAGCACGCCGGAGGGCTACGCGGCGAGGATCGACGCCGCCATGCTCCCGAATGAGGGGACGCCGCTGCCCGACGCGATTGCCGGGTTGCTCAAGAAGAGCCTGACGACGCGGGACCAGCGGGTACCCGACGCGGTCACCTGGCACAAGACGATGTCGAAGCTGATGATCGACTCGCACTACAGCCCGACGACGTTCAACCTCGCCTTCTTCATGCACAACCTCTTCCGCGACGAGATCGAGAAGGAGAACCAGGAGATCCAGGCGGAGAAGAAGCTGGAGCTTCCGAAGAAGGCGGCCGAGCCGGCTCCGGTGCCGGCCGCGGTCCCCGCGAAGCCGGCCGTACCGGGGGCGGGGATGTCGCACGAGACCCGGGAGGTCGCCTCGGTCCGGGACGCCACGCTGTCGGGCACGCGCTCGCAGTTCGCGGAGGAGAAGTCCAAGAAGGGGATGTGGATCGGGCTGGCCGCCGTCCTGGTCGCGGCGGCCGGAGCCGGCGCCTATTTCATGCTGATGGGCGGCAAGTCGGCAGATACGGTGGCCGCTGCGGCGACGCCCCCGCCGATCGCCGTGCAGGCTTCGATGCCCGGGCCCGCCCCGGTGCCGGCCGGCCCGTCCCCGGAAGAGCTCCAGGCCCAGATCCAGTCGATGATCTCGGCCCAGGGCAAGGAAGTAGAAGAGAAGCTGAAGGGCCAGTACGACGACCGGATCAAGCTGCTCCAACAGCAGCTCGAGGAGAGCCGCAGGGCCGCGGTCGAGCAGGAGCGCCAGGCGCAGCAGGCGGCGCGCCAGCCGGAGCGGACGGCTGTCGTGCCGGTGCAGGAGACGCCCGCGCCGGCACCGGCCGAGAAGCCCGCCTCCAGGGTGGAGCCCCCCGCGCCGGTCCCGACCCCGACCCCGCAGCCGGCCATAGCCGAGCCGGAGCCGGAGGAGCCGGCTCCGGTGCAGCAGGCGCCGGTGGTTCGCAAGACGCAGTTCGGAGATCTCGTGCAGTCCGGACCCGGGGTCACGGCCCCCAAGCTGACCTCCAGGCTCGATCCGCGCTATCCGGCGGCGGCCCAGCGGCTGAACAAGGCCGCCACGGTGGACATCCGGGTGCTGGTGGACGAGAACGGCCGGGTGGTCGAGACCCAGAGGGTGGGCGCCAAGGCCGGGTTCGGCTTCGACGAGGCCGCCATCGAGGCCGCCCGCAGGGCGCAGTTCAACCCCGCCACCAAGGACGGAGTGCGGGTCAAGATGTGGTACACGCTCCGGGTGGCGTTCCAGCCCGGGTAGAGATTGATCCCATCCCCCCTCTCCCCCGCCTGCACGGTGGAGAGGGGGCCGGAAGTCCTTGATTCCTCCCCGCCAAAAGAAAAGGCCCGGCGTCTCCGCCGGGCCTTTTTCGAACCGGATGACTGAAGCGCTTACAGGTCGGCTGCCTTGAGGCTGGCCGTGAGCTGCTGGATGACCGGCTTCATGACTTTGTCGAACATCCGGTCGTCGTCCACGCCGCCGCCGAAGCCGCCGACGCTGACCTTGACGCTGCTCTCCTCGGCCGTGGCCTCGTCCGCCCAGGCGATCTCACCGGTGCTGGTGTCGATCAGGCGGGCGTTGACCGCCGCCACGAAGCTGCGCTTGCCGGCGTTGAAGCCGGGCAGCCGGCCGACGCCGCGGCCGTGCGCGCCCTTGTCGGTCACGCCGTACTCGGTCACCGAGCCGGTCAGCAGATAGTTGACGCCCAGGAGCTTGCCGATCTTCACCGCGCTGCTCGGGTCGACGTCGCCGGACAGGGTCAGGTTCTTCTCCTGCATCAGGGCCTGGAGCTGCTCGCGCTCGACGACCCGGAACTTGCCGCTCTTGACGAGCTCGGTGACGAACACGTCCTGCACGGCCTCGGCGCCGCCGTGGTACCACCACTGGTTGTCGGCCTTGTTCTTGAACTCGATCACCGCGATGCGCGGCTTGGTCGACTTCTCCGCCGCCGAGGCGACCGTCACGGCGAAGGCGCACAGCAGAGCGGCGCAGAGGGCCAGGGACACGATCCGCTTCATGGTTTTCTCCTTCCAGCCAGCAGGCCCCCTACTGGGCCCCTTGTTCTTACCAGGATCTCTTCCAGGAACGGGTAGTTTACTCCGAAGTGGCCCTTCTGTTCCAGGCTCCCCGTCTATTTCGGGGGGGCCGCCTCCTGGGCGTCGACCACGCAGATCGCCGCCATGTTCACGATGTCGCTCACTTCCAGGCCCGGCTGGAGCACGTGCACCGGCTTGTCCAGGCCCAGCAGAATCGGCCCGATCGCCTCGGCATTGGCCAGCCGCCAGATCAGCTTGTAGGCGATGTTCGCCGACTGCAGCTCGGGGAAGATCAGGACGTTCGCCGGACCCTTGAGCCGGCTCCAGGGATAGCTCTCGTGGAGGATCCCCTCGAACACGGCGGTGTCGGCCTGCATCTCGCCGTCGACCTCCAGGTCCGGCGCGCGCTCGGTGACGATCTCCACCGCGCGCCGCATCTTGCGCGCCGACGGGTGCGTGTTGGACCCGAAGTTGGAGAAGGAGAGCATGGCCACCCGCGGCACGATGCCGAAGCGGCGGGCGAACTCCACGGTGAGCAGGGCGATCTCGGCCAGCTCCTCGGGGTCGGGATCGATGTTGACCGTGGTGTCCGCGAGGAAGAACATCCGGTCCTGGAGGATCAGGATGTAGGCGCCGGAGACCTTCCTCACCCCCTCGCGGGTGTGGAGGATCTGGAGCGCCGGCCGGATGGTCTCGGGGTAGGACTGGGTGAGGCCGGAGATCAGGCCGTCGGCGTCCCCGGTCTCGACCATCATGGTGCCGAAGTAGTTGCGCAGGCGAAGGCGCCTGCGAGCTTCCACCAGGGTCATGCCGTCGCGGCGCCGCATCTCGTGCAGCTTCTGCGCGTACTCCTCGAACTTCTCCGAGCTCTCGTTGTGGATGATGGTGATCCGCGACTCGGGGAGGTCCAGGTCGCGCAGCTTGTCGGCGATCATCTCCCGCCGCGCCAGCAGGACGGGGTGGGCGATCCCCTCGTCGACCAGGATCTTGGCGGCGCGCAGGATCTTGTCGTGCTCCCCCTCCGGGAAAACTATCTTCCTGGGGTCGCGCTTGGCGCGGTCAACCACGCCCCGCATCAGCCCCAGACGATGGGAGATCAGGGTCTCCAGCCGGCGCCGGTAGGCCTCGAAGTCCTCGATCGGGACCTGGGCCACGCCGCTCTCCATGGCGGCCCGGGCCACGGCCGGAGGCACGCGGAGCAGCACCCGGTAGTCGAACGGCTTGGGAATCAGGTACTCGCGGCCGAAGCGGAGCGAGTCCAGGCCGTAGGCCTTGAGCACGGCATCGGGCACGTCCTCCCGGGCCAGCTCAGCCAGGGCATGGACGGCGGCCAGCTCCATGGCGTCGTTGATGTCGGTCGCCCGCACGTCGAGGGCGCCGCGGAAGAGGAAGGGGAAACCGAGCACGTTGTTGACCTGGTTGGGATAGTCGCTCCGGCCGGTGGCCACGATGGCGTCCGGGCGGGCGGCGATGGCCTCTTCATAGGGGATCTCGGGATCGGGGTTCGCCATGGCGAAGACGATGGGGTCCCGGGCCATGGAGCGGATCATGTCCGCGTTGACGACCCCGGCCACGGAGAGGCCGACGAAGACGTCGGCCCCCACGATCGCCTCGGCGAAGGTGCGCGCCGGGGTGTCGGCGGCGAGCTCGGCCTTGTAGGGATCCATCTTCTCAGTCCGGCCGCGGTAGACCACGCCGTGGCTGTCGGAGAGGATGATGTTCTCCCGCCGCGCGCCGAGCTTCTCGTAAAGCAGGGCGCAGGAGAGGGCGGCGGCCCCGGCGCCGGAGAAGACGATGCGCACGTCCTCGATCCGCTTGCCCGTGACCTGCAGGGCGTTGAGGAGCGCGGCCCCCGAGATGATGGCGGTCCCGTGCTGGTCGTCGTGGAAGACCGGGATGCTCATCTCCGCTTTGAGCCGGCGCTCGATCTCGAAGCAGTCGGGGGCGCGGATGTCCTCCAGGTTGATCCCGCCGAAGGTCGGCTCCAGCAGCTTGACGGTGCGGATGAACTCCTCGGGGTCCTCGGTGGCGATCTCCAGGTCGAAGACGTCGATGTCGGCGAAACGCTTGAAGAGGACGCCCTTGCCCTCCATCACCGGCTTGCCGGCCAGGGCACCGATGTTGCCGAGGCCGAGCACGGCCGTGCCGTTACTGATCACCGCCACGAGGTTGCCCTTGGAGGTGTACTGGTAGGCGAGCAGGGGGTCCTTCTCGATCTCCTTGCAGGGCCAGGCGACTCCCGGGCTGTAGGCCAGGGAGAGGTCGCGCTGGGTGGCGGTGGGCTTCGTCGGGAGGACCTGGACCTTCCCCTTGCGTCCCCGCTCGTGGTACTCGAGGGCATCCTCGCGGCTGATCTTCTTCATCGTCATGACGGGCGGGATCTTACAATGAGCCGATGATCGTAGTTGATACCGGGAACCTCCTCCTCATCACCCAGCCGGACCACGCCCGTTTCGCGGCCGAGCTGCTGTCGCTCTGGCGTACCGACGGCCTGCCCGACCATCCCCGGCGGGCGGAGCTGCTCTTCGCGGTCCGCGAGCATGACAACGGCTGGCGGGAGACGGACGCGGCCCCGCACTGGGACGCGGAGCGCGGGCGCCCTCACGACTTCCTCAGCCTGCCGCGGCAGGAGCGGATGGAGATCTGGCAGCGGGGTACCGCCCGGTTCGCGGGGGAGCACCCCTACGCCTCCCTGCTGGTGACCCGGCACGCGCTCCAGCTCCATCGGGAGCGCCAAGAGGAGGAGTGGCAGCCGTTCCTGGACTATCTTGGCGAGCTCTACCAGGGGCTGGTCGAAGCCACCGGCGCCGGGGCAGAGGAGGTGGAGGCCGATTACCGCTGGCTCGACCTGACCGACCTGATCTCCCTCGCGGTATGCAACCGCTGGCCCGAGCCGTTCGAGCGCCATGGCGTCCGGGGGCGGTTTCAGGCGGGGGCGGACAACACGCTCCACCTGGACCCCTTCCCTCTGGCCGGGGCCACCGCGTTCCGCATCCCGGTCCGGCGGATCCCCGGCCGCGCCTACCGGGGGGACGCGGACCTGGGCGGCGAGCTGGCCGCCGCCCGCTGGGAAAAGCTCGCGGTCAGGGTGGCGCCGGAGCCTTGACGTCGCTCGCCCGGTTCGACCCCGACAGCACGACCTGCTCGAAGACCCGGCGGTAGAGGACCAGCAGGTCGGCGAAGACCCGGGTGAACGCCTCATCCGTGGCCTCCGAGAGCAGGGGGTGCCCCTTGAAGGGGGGAGGCAGGTAGGCGGGCTCGTCGTCCATCGAGATGTCGTCCCTCGGGTCCCTCGAATCCCCCGGACCGCTGCTCCGCGGGCTGCGATCGAGGTCAGACGCGCGCCGGTCCACCAGGTACAGCGTGTAGAAGAACTCGAAGTGCCCGACTTCGAGGACGTTCAGGACCTTCTCCAGCGAGTCGAGCTTGGGCAGCTCCTTGCCGTTCTCGTACTTCGAGAGCTGGCTCTTCCCGATCCCGGCTTCCCGGGCCACCCAGGCCTGGCTCTTGCCCCTCAGCTCCCTCAGAAGACTGAGGGTCCTCCCCAGATTCACAAACATTCCCATGCGGGAAATGTACTGGCAGGACGTGCGCGGCGCAAGCCTAAGTTATTGTTTATACGTCACTTACGCTATGAGTCCAGGAGGCCCTGCCGGCCACTTCTGGCGCCTGGAGGAGCGCGGCCCCATCGCCTGTCCCCGGATGAGGACAAAACCATGCCGGAAACGGCCACGACAAGGAAAGTGGAGGAGCTAAAAACTTCCCATGGAGGCAACACCGGGGAATGAGACGCTCCGGCCCTCCACCCCGACCTCCAGGGAGGGCCAACCCGGCGTGGCCGTGATCCCCTCGATCGAACGCTCCGAGACAATCCAGGTCTCCTCGACCTTGGTGCCAGTGACCGAGGGGTTCCACGCGAAAGCCTGAGGCGCCTCCACCGCCTCCTCGCACCCGGGGTGGGCGATCCAGTCCCGGGACAGGTAGCCGCACGGCCCTCCCTGGTGATGGAGACGCTCCTCGCCAGGGAACCCGAGCTCCTCGTAGGCCCGGGCGGCCACGGCGAACAGCTCCCGGCCCAGGACCCCGGGTCGCGTCGCGGCCAGGAGCCGGGCGTTGACCTCGGCCGCGGCCCGGGTGCGCCGCTGGATCTCGCCGGGCACGGGTCCCGCCCAGAGGATGCGGGTGAGGGCCACGACCAGGCCAGACCGCCGGGCGCAGACCACGATCATGACACCATCCCGCTTCCACCGATGGTCCGTGGGCGGGGGATGGCGGTAGCGGGCGATCCGGTCGCCCGCCGCGACCAGCAGCACCACGGTCTCTGCCCCGCGCTGGGCCAGGGCCTCCACCGCCCTCCGGCCGATCTCCCGCTCGGTCAACCCGGGCTCCAGCCCGCGGCAGACCTCTCCCAGAGCCACGCCCGCGTCCCGCCCCAGGTCGCGGAAGCGCTCGATCTCGGCGCCCGTCAGGCGGTAGCGAAGGCGGGCCAGCTCCTTTCCGAAATCACCGGAGTCGGTGACGACGGCGGAACCGGCCACCTCGCGGGCGAGCGCGGCGATTGCGGGGGTCCACCCCGGGTCCGCCTGCTCCTCGGTCCAGGGCAGCTCGACGGGCGCGTATCCCTGGCCGGCCAGGTCCTCCTCCAAGAACCGGCGCATCTCGATGTTGTTGGCGAGGAGGAAGCGGCGGCCGTCGGCGGCGACGAGGACGGCGGCCACCCCCGATTCGCGGGACAGGTCGATCCCGCTCTCCCGCCCGCCGGTGATCCAGGCGAAGCCGGGCCGGGTGCCGAGGAGCACGCCCCCCACTCCCCCGCGCTCCTTCATCCAGCGGACCAGCCGCTCGGTTTTCTCGTCGATCTCGGTGCCTGTCAGGTCTCCATCCCCTGTGTAGGGGCACCCCTTGTGGGTGCCCTGGATGGAGGGCGGCCACGAGGGCCGCCCCTACGAGCGCTTCTTCTTCCGTCTGCGAGGGGCCGGCGCGGGCTCGGTGTCCTGCTCTTCTTCGGCGCTTTCCGGAGCGCGCTTCGGCATGACCCGGAAGAGGACCACCACGTCGCCGATCTCCACCGCCCCCTGTGCGACCGGTTTCATCCCGTGGAACGTCGTCTGCACGAAGGATTCCACCTTGCCGAGGACCGCGGAGATCTCCTCGGGCCAGGGTCCCGACAGGGCGGCCTCGTCCGGCTCGTCGGTCCCGGCGCGCTCGTTGGCGAGCGCCTCGGTCTCGACCAGGTCATACCGGCGGAAGAACTCGCGCCGCGTCACCCCCTGCGAATCGAGGATCTTGGACAGCGTGGCCAGGGTCGCCTCCTGCCGTCCGTTCTCGATGCGCGAGAGCTGTCCACGGCCAAGCCCGGCCTCCTCCCCGAGCCTCTCCAGGGTCTTGCCCTTCTCCTTCCGCAGGCGGCGGAGCGTCTCCCCGACAAAGGCGAACTGTTCCACGCGGCAAATCTAACGGGAGCGGGTGTACTTATCAAGCGTAAGTCATTGTTCTTGAGTGGTTTGCAGACGGAACCTAAATTCCCTTCGGCGGTGAGATGTTTTCTCCGGCCGCCACAGGCCTACGGGTCTGCGGTACCGGTTCCGGGAAAAACAGTCATCAGGGGTGCCGGGAGGGGGCATGGATTTCGGTTGTCAGGTCCGAGTCCTTGCGCTACCCTATTTTCACCATGCCAGAGTTTCAGGAGGGAAGCGCCGCTCCGGCGCCGCAGGCTGGGCAGCCGGCACACCCGGCAGACACTGCGGCCGAGCCGTTGAGCGTCCTGATGCCCTCTCCGATCGGCCCGCTCGGGCTGGAGCTGCAGGGGACCGTCGTCACGAGGCTGAGGATCGACCCCGCGGGGGACGACCGCGCGCGCTTCAAGCCTCTGCACAAGCTCGCAGGGTCCGACACCCTGGACGAGATCTTCGGCCGCCTCTCCGAGTACTTCGCCGGGGCACGGCGCAAGACCGAGATCGATTTCGATCTGACTCCGTGCGGTCTGGACAATCTGGCCCGGCGGGTGCTCAAGGAGACCTGCAAGATCCCGTACGGCAGGACGCGCACCTACCAGGGGATCGCCGAGGCCGTGGGCCGGCCCGAAGCCTACCGGCAGGTGCTTTCGATCCTGCTGGAGAACCCGATCCCCATCCTCATCCCCTGCCACCGGGTGGTCACCCACAAGGGCGGGTCCGGAAGCTACATCGGGGGAGCAGACCGCAAGCGCTGGCTCCTGGCGATGGAGAGCCGCCCCGAGCTCGACGGCGAGCCTCTCTGACGCTCAGCGCTTCTTGCCCGCGGCCTCGTGCTCCCGCACGAACCCGGGCAGGATGGCTTTCACGAACGCATTCGAGACCAGGCGCACGATGATCGGCCAGGTGCCGGTGTTGGGGTCGTCGACCGTGCCCGAGATGTCCGCGACCGTGGCGACCTGATCGCGCGGCCGGTTCTCCAGCACGTGGGAGAGCCCGCCCACGACCTTCTCATAGAGCTTCTTGAGCACCGGCTTCTTCTTGTCCTGCTCCGGGCTGTAGACCTTGACGTCCTTGAACAGCGGCTTGACGTAGCCGTCGATGCGGCCGTTGCTGACCTTGACCTCGGAGTAGACCGAGAAGGTGCCCGAAACCACGTCGAACTTGCCGTAGGCACGCAGGAGCTCGTTGATCGACGGCAGGCTCGCGCCTTCGACCTGGGCCGTGATGGTGAAGTCCGGACCCTTCCGGTCGTCGCGGAAGGTGGCGTGGCCGCTCAAGGCTCCGCTCCCCATGAGCTTCCCGGTGACGATCGCCTTGGCCGGCCCCTTGCGGAAACCGCTGGAGATGTTCGTCACCGTGAAGTCCGTGTCGTCGACGAAGACGCGGAAGCGCCGGTCCTTCGCCCAACTGACCAGGCCGATCCGGCCGTCCTCGACCTCGAAACGATCGATCCGCACCGGCACCTCGGGCGTCGGGTCCTCGGAAACCTCCGCGATCTTCTCGTCTGCGGAGGTCGTGGCCGAGCCGTGGGTGTAGTCGAGCCGGAGCTTCCGGACCGTGACGTCGGCGATGTGGACGTCCTTGTGCTTCGGGCCGTACTCGAAGTCACCATGAGAGGACAGGGCGCCGCCTCGAACGGTCAGGTTCGCCCGGCTGCCGATCGGCCGCAGGCGCTCGAGCGGGACGTTCTCGACCCGGTATTTCGCCTGGAACGCGGGATACGGCTCGGCCAGGAAGTTGGCGTGGCCGTCGAGGACACCGCGGCCGGTTTCGAAGATGATGCCGTCCGAGTGGATCGAGGAGGGATACACCCGCTCCGGCGTGCGGACATTGCGGATGTTCGCCGCCGCGAAGTTCCAGCGCGAGATGTGGAGGGGGCGGTCGGGATCCTCGTCGATGTAGACGAGGTCTCCGTTCCGCACCTGGATCATGTTGAATTTGAGCGGGTAGATCGACTCCAGGGCCTCTTGCCATCCGCGGTCCTCGACCTCGACCTCATCTTGGTCCTCCTTGCGGAGCTGTGCCAGGTTGACATGCACGCGGGGACGGTCGAAGACAGCATCGGCCACGAGATGGCCGCGCAGGATCTCCCGCCACTCGACGCTGGCGGTCAGCTTGGGCAGGGCCGCGACCGGCGGCTGGGGGTTGCCCTGCTGCCGGATGACGAGCCGCTCCAGGGTGAGCGACAGCCCGAAGGGGCTCAGATGCGCGTGCCCGATGCTGACCGTGTAGCCCTTGAGCCGCTGGTTGACCTTCGCTTCGAGGGTCCGCCGGAGGTACTCGTCGAAATGGCTGGCGATGAAGAGGATCAGGAGGGCGAGGCTCGCGGCAAGCAGGACCCAGAGCAGCTTGCGTTGGCCACGGGGTTCGATGTCCCTGGGGCTCTCTTGCGGCTCTTCGGGCTCGGGCGGCCCCTCCTCTCGATATTTTTCCTTCGGTAGTACTGCCATACCGCCTCCGGAATAGAGTAGAAGCAAGCCGTTTGCCACCATGCCCGCCCCAATCCTCCACCTCCTCCACCACGACGACAGCCTCGCCGCCGTGGACAAACCCTCGGGCATGGCGGTCCACCGCGGGTGGTCCCAGGAGCGGTACACCGTCCTCAACGTGCTCCGGGACCAGATCGGGCGGCACGTCCATCCCGTCCACCGGCTGGACCGGAGCACCAGCGGGGTGCTCGTCCTGGCCCTCGATCCCGACACGGCCCGCGGGCTTCAGGAGCAGTTCGAGAGCGGCGCGGTCCGCAAGCGCTACCTCGCCCTGGTCCGCGGCATCCCCCCGGAAGAGATGGTCATCGACCATCCGGTCCCCCGCGCTCCGGACGGACCCCGGGTTCCAGCGGTCACCGAGATCCGGAGGCTGGGCACGTTCGAGCGCTATGCCCTGGTGGAGGCCGTCCCCCGCACCGGACGACTGCACCAGATCCGCCGGCACCTCAAGCACGCCAGCCATCCGCTGATCGGGGACGTCCGCTACGGCAAGGGGGAGCACAACCGGCTCTTCCGCGAGCGCTTCGGCCTCCACCGGCTCGCCCTCCATGCCCTGGAGCTGGAGGTCGTCCACCCGGGGAACGGCCGTCCCCTCCGTCTTTTCGCCCCAGTCCCCGAGGACCTGGCCGGCCCCCTGCGCGCCATGGGGCTTCCGGTGCCGGAGGGGTGAGATGTAGACTTGGGCGCGAAAATGCGGAAATCAGCGATGCCTGATCCTATTTCGGGATTTGATTGGCAGCATCACCTGGAAGCCGCTCTCGAAGCCTGCCGGCTCGCGGGTGAGATCCATCGCGAGCACTTCCGCTCCCCTGGCCTGACCGTGCAGCTCAAGGAGGACTCCTCTCCAGTCACGCGCGCCGACCGCCTGGCCGAGGAGGCGATCCGCGAGGCCCTCCACCAGGAGGCCCCCGGGCTCGGCTTCCTCGGCGAGGAGCTGGGGCAGGAGGGGGACGAGCGCGACCGCTGGATCATCGATCCCCTGGACGGCACCCGGAACTTCGTGGCCGGCCTGCCCTGGTTCGCCACCCTGATCGGCCTGCAGCTCGACGGCGAGATCGTGCTCGGCGTGGTCCACGCCCCGGCCCTGGGAGAGGGCGAGACCTGGTGGGCCGCGCTCGGACAGGGAGCGTTCGCCGGCCCGGGCACCGACTTCGCGAGCTGCTGCGACCGCCGCCTCCGGGTCAGCCAGGTGCGCGACCTCGGGCAGGCCTTCCTGGTGCACGGCGGCCTGGCTCACATCCAGCGCGCAGGGATGTGGAAACCCTTCTCCGACCTGGTGGCCCGCGCCGGCCGCACCCGCGGCTTCGGCGACTGGTGGGGGCACGTCCTGGTGGCCGAGGGACGGTGCGACGCCATGATCGAAGGCAGCGTGGCCCTCCACGACGTGGCCGCCCTGAAGCCGATCCTCGAAGAGGCGGGCGGCCTCTTCCTTACCCGCTGGAACACCCCGCTCGAGCCCGGGTTCCGGGATCCGGTCCTCTCCTGCAACCGCAACCTGGCGGACGAGCTCTGCCGGGCGCTCGACTTCTAGTACCTCGTCACACTCCCGATTGACAGCCTTCTCCTATTAGGAGAGGGCTTGACCCACACGCACTAACTTTGCCGCCACGAGGGCGGGGGCGCCCTCTCCTGCGCAGCAGGGGAGGGTTGGGGAGGGGTCTTCTTCCGTGTCGTTTCTGCCGCAGCCCGGCGGTGCTGCACCGCCTTATCGGCCCATGATCATTGCATAACGTTCCATTCCCCTCCGGCGTGCATCCTTCGCGGCCCGAGGTATGTCGTACTCCGGTTGTAAGCCTCTTCTGGAAGAAAGATGCCTTGAGTTGGGAAGCTGGTATAAGCCGGAACCCCTGAATCTCGGGAGAAGTGGCTGAGCACCTGGCTTGGAGGCCTGGATTGACTCCCCTCCAGTGCGGACTTAAACTCTAGAAGTTGTTGCACTCCGGACTGTTGTCGATAGAAGATTACGTTGCAGGCTGACCGGCGCACCGCGAGTCTGGCCTCTACGTACGACGGCGGCACGGAGCCACACCAAGGTTCGGCGCTAGACACAGCATAGAGAGGAGATGTAAGCCAATGTGCATGTTTTCATCACCGGTCAAGGCGGTGGAGGGAACCAATATTTTTGTCCGAAAAACCTCTCCGACAAGTCAGGTTTTGGTCTACTCCATGACGTACCAAGCCAACGCCGAGCTCGCAATGATCCTGCCTCTACCGAAATCTTTGGGAGCCGGGGAAGATGCCGTTACCTTCATTGACCTCTCCAGCTATCCGTTCTTTTTTAAGGATATGGCGCGAGGTTTTGAGGAGCCCAGGCCTCGCTCAATTTCCGCAGAGGGTGCAAAAGGACTTGCGGCGCCTACTTTGAAAGTTCACGAGGTAGGAAGCTTCGAGGCTTCCTGGGTCCCCGCCCTCTCGGATTTCATCCGGCTCGATGGTCGATTCAGACTCCCCGAAAAAATTTGGGGTCAACTGCCGCAGTACGCCGATTACGGATTTGCAGTTTTCAAGCTGAAGGCCGGCGAAAAAACCATTCACCCAATGGCACTTGAGTTTCAAACCCGTGAGCCAAACCGACTTTTCTTTCCGACGGTTCATGTCCATAATGGCTCCGTCGAGCCTAAGGCTCTCTTCCATCATTCTCTTTATTGTCAGTCTGAGTACCCTGGGGCTAGCTGGCGGACTTCCGCAACCACTTGGGGTGAACCTCTTCTGGCTTGCAACTTCATCGATGTAGGCAAAGCGAAGGACTTACTGTTGCCCAATCAGGTGGTCTTTAAAAGGTCTGTGGTAGGCCGACGTCCTAATAAGGACTTCTGGGTCGCAGGTTGAATGAACAGCGCAGAACCTTCGCTTGCACCGGACGGCCGGCTTCGCCCTCCGCACGGTGAAGCGAAACACGTTAGAACCGAATCTCGGCCGAAAGGACGTTTGAATTTCTTATCTCTCAGGAGGAGCAGTCATGGGCAAGCTCATCATGTGGAACTTGATGACCCTGGACGGCATGTTCGAGGGTCCGCAGCCGTGGGACCTCGAGTGGCACGAGTACGCCTGGGGGGATGAACTCAAGCGATTCTCGCTCGAGCAGGGGCGGGAGGCGGAGGCGCTCCTCTTCGGCCGCCGCACTTACGAGGGCATGGCGGCGCACTGGACCACCGCTACGGGCGAGACCGCGGACTTCATGAACGCGGTGCCAAAGTACGTGTTCTCGCGCACGCTCGAGCACGCCGACTGGGCCAACAGCACGCTGGTGAAGGAGGACGCCGGAAAGGCGGTGGCGCGACTGAAAGAGCAGCCGGGGAAGGATCTCTTCGTCTTCGGCAGCGCCGACCTCTCCGCCACGCTGATCCGCCACGGGCTCTTCGACGAGTACCGCATCGGGCTCGTGCCGGTCACGCTCGGCGAGGGCAGCCCGCTGTTCAAGCCTGATTCCGAGCGGCTGAGGCTGCAACTACTACAGTCGCGGCCGCTCGGCGACCGCTGCCTCCTGCTGCGCTACCAGCCAGCCGCCGTCGCGGCGGCCGCGCGCTGAGGGACGGCGCCCGTCGGAGACCAGTCCGAGGGACGAAAAGCTCCGGGCCAGCTTCGCCTCTGTGTTGCCGGGGTACCCGTCGAACCTCGCAATCCCTTGCGCACCTCCTCGTTTGGCGTACTATAGGAATCACATGGCACTTAGTGCCCGAACACTCAGAAGCATTGCCGACAGCCACGTCGGCGTTCGAGGGCCCGGAGTATCGGCGCCGCCGCCGACTGGCCGGATCGCGGCTCGGAGCCATTTTGAGCCGCTCGGATGTCATTCTGAGCGGCTCAGAATGATTCTGAAATTCTCAGAGCGGCTTTGAGATTCTCGGAAGCCATTCTGAAAATCTCGGAACGATTCTGAGCAGTTCAGAATGATTCTGAGCTGGTAAGGAGCCATTCTGAGCGGCTCAGAATGGCTTTGAGATTTTCGGAGTCATTCTGAGAAACTCGGAATGGTTCTGAGAATCTCAGAGCCATTCTGAAATTTTCAGAATGCCTCGGAGAAACTTGGGAGCCATTCTGAGCGGCTCAGAATCGTTCTGAGAATCTCAGAGCCATTCCGAGCGGCTCAGAATGACTCCGAAACTCTCAGAGAGGCCGCGCAACGCCCGGGATGCGCTCTCAATCCAAAGTAATGGATCTGAAAGACTTAGGTAAGCCTCAGCAACCCCGGAAGCGCAGGCAGGCCTGGGGGCTGCCCTCATAGATGTCGGGGGGGCACTGCGGATAGGGGCTGCCGGAGTAGCAGGGCGTGCAGTCCTGGCTGCAGTATCCGTAGTAATAGTTCAAGCTCTGCGAGGTTGCGTCGCTGACCGGCGCGGCCGGCGTGAAGAGGTTGTCATTGAGAACGCTTGCAAGGATCGCGTGTTCCCCAGGGCAAGAAGCGACAGGGGCATTCTCTGGAGTCTCGGCGAACGCCGGGACCACCGCGAAGGACATGACAATCGCCAGAGAGACTGCTTGTAGGTTGCGCATGATCTGCCTCCCTTTTTGTAGTTCTCTAGCATATCAGACAAGTGCTTTGCTGCGGAGAAAGCGAGCCGCTCAGGGGAGCCGATGACCTGCTGGTCCGGGCGCCCGGTTTCTGGATAGACTCCACGGCATGGCGAAACGATACTGGCTCTTGAAGTGCGAGCCCGAGGCCTACACGATCGAGGACCTGGAGCGCGACGGCACCACGACCTGGGAAGGGGTGCGCAATTTCCAGGCGCGGAACTCCATGCGGGATGACATGAAGGTGGGCGACGGCGTCCTCTTCTATGCCTCGAACGCCGAGCCCTCGGGCGTCACCGGCCTGGCCGAGATCTCGCGCGCGGCCTATCCCGATCCCTACGCCTTCCAGGAGGGCCACACCTATTACGACCCCAAGAGCGATCCGGACAACCCCACGTGGTACATGGTGGACATCCGCTTCGTGGAGCGGTTCCCGGAGATCATCCCCCTCTCGACCCTGAAAACGGCGCCCGGCCTCGAAAAGATGGTTGTCAACCAGAAGGGGTCGCGCCTCTCGGTCCAGCCGGTCACGAAAGAGGAGCTCGCGATCGTGAAGCGGCTCGGAAGGAAGAAGAAGTGAAGTCCGACGGCTACTGGAACGACGCGATCGAGGTCCAGTGCCCCTGGTGCTTCGAGCGCGTCGAGATTTCGGTCGAGCCCGACACCTGGGGCTCGATGGTCCAGGACTGCGAGGTCTGCTGCAACCCGTGGCAGCTCACGGTCACCCGCGACCGGGATGGAGACGTGGACGTGAGAGTCGAAAGGCTGGATTAGAGGAGGGAGGGCCGCCGCGAAGCTACCCGGCGGCCCCGGGGAGGAGGGGATCAAGGCTCCCTCTCCCCCGGCACGGGGGAGAGGGCTGGGGAGAGGGGGAACGGGATCAATTACCTCCAGCTCAGCCGGACACCCAGACGGAGGATGCGGGGGCTGAGGACCTCCAGCACGTGGTCGGAGCTCGAAAGGTTGAGCACCGACTGCCGCTGCAGGACGTAGGACTCGTTGAGGACGTTGAAGACGTCCGCTCCCACCGTCACGCCGAAGTCGCTCAGGCGGAACTCCTTCTCGACCCGCAGGTCGAGCAGGTGGACGTCCGGGAAACGGAAGGTGTTCGCGTCGGACGCGACGGGCACGTCCAGGCCGACGCCGGGGGTGTCCGCGATCGGCGCCCGGTTGACCCGGCGGGCGTAGCGGAGCGGATAGCCCTCGCGGCCGTTCAGGCTGGCTCCCAAGTTGAAGCCCCACGGCTGCTCCGGCGCGATCTGGTAGAGACCGTTCAGGCTGTAGGACCACCCGCTGCTGATGAACACGTTGCCCTTGGCGCCGGACGCCACGCCCGAGCCCTGGAGCACGTCGGTGCCGTTGACGATGCCGCCGGCGATCGTATCCGTGGGGTCCTCGTTCTCGCTGTCCGGAATGTCCCACGTCCAGTCCTGCCACGACACGTTGCCGCGCGCCATCCAGCGGTTCGACAGCCGCTTGTGGATGCTCAGGGACGCGCCCAGGAACTCCTGCTCGCGGTCGCCGTTTTCCAGCAGGAACCCGTTGCGGGTGCCAACGCCCTCGCGCAGGGTCCAGTAGCTCAGCGAGTAGGGCTCGCCGTTCGGCAGCACGCCCTCGACGAACCGGGGGACGTAGTCGTCGCGCCGGTGCACCCGGCCGGTGCTGTTCAGGTTTTCAGCCGAGACCGGATCGCCGTCGAAGACGAGCAGCTCGGCTTCCAGGAGATCGCGGAGCTGCCGGTAGTTGACGTTGAAGCCGACCACCAGCTCGGGCCGGAGCGAGTGCTCGATGCCGAGGATCAGCTCGTCGGTGATGGGAGCGTTCAGGTCCGTGTCGACCGCGTTGGAGATGAGCGGCGCCAGGGTGAACGGGTTGAGGTTGCCGCTGGGGGCACCGATCTCGTCTCCGAGCTCGCCCGGATCCAGGGTCGGACCGCCGTCGTTGGTGGTGAGGAAGTACCGGTACTGCGGAGCGCCCAGGGGGTGGAGCCAGCCCGCGAAAGCGGTCGCGAGCTGGTCCGCGAAACGGGAGTAGCTGGCGCGGAGCAGCGTCTTCCGGCTCTCGCCCAGGGAGTAGGTCAGGCCGAGCCGCGGAGAGAGCGTCGACCATTCGAAGCCGCTGTCCCGGCCCTCGAAGGAGGTGGCGGGCAGCAGCTCGGGGAAGACCGGGTTCGCGGCCACGCTGGTGTCCAGCAGCTCGCCGCCCTGGCGGTCGTACCGGAGGCCCACACTGGCCGTGAGGTTGCCCACGGACACGGTGTCCTGAACGAAGAGGTTGGAGTAGTCGACTTCTACGTTGGCGATGCCTTCGCGGGCGAGCAGCAGCACGCCGCCGACGTCGATGCCCCCTCCCGGCCAGCGGTTGACGGTGGACTGCTCCACCACCCGGTAGCCGGCTCCGTACTTGAGCTCGTGGGAGAGGTCGCCGGTGCTGAAGAAGTTGGAAGCGTCGAGCCGGAGCTGCTCCTGCGGGCGCTCCACCTGGACGTGCAGGAAGCTGTTGCGCCAGATGCCGTTGGGATCGAGGAACGGGACCCGGTCGCCTCCCTCGGGCGCAAGCTCGAGGCCGCCGTTGACCACCGAGTACATGCCGGTCAGGAAGAAGTTGGAGCCGATGATCTGGGTGTCCTCGATCTTCCAGGCGGTGGGCTCCGGTCCGAACCCGCTCTGGTTCCAGGTGGTCTCCTGGGGGCGGAGCGGGCCGGCGTTGCGGCCGATCTTGATCTTGTCGGACTGCCAGGCGAACGCCGTGGCCGAGTTGGACGGCGTGATCTGGCCGTTGAGCTTGAGGTTCCAGTCCTCCAGCGTGGTGTCGTCGCTGAAGTCGTTGACGGTCAGCAGGTCGATCTGCTGCTCGCCATACGAGCCCCAGATCCAGAGCTTCCGCGAGACGAGCGGGCCGCCCACTTCGACTCCGTAGTCCACGACGTCGACGATGCGGTTGCCCTGCCTGAGGCTGTCCTGGGCGGTGCCCTGGTTCCAGGGTCCTGCCTGGCCGAGCTCGCCCGCATCGATCTCCAGGTCCGACTGCATGCCTTCGTCGCCCGCGAGGTAGCGGGCGGAGCCGCGCCACTGGTCGGTGCCGCGCCGGGTGACCATGTTGAGGACCACGCCGCCGGTGGCGATGGAAGCGTCGCTGCCGCCGGTCGTGACCTGCATCTCCTCGAACGCCTCGAAGTTGAAGTAGCCGGGGGTGGAGCCGGCGGCCGACATGTCCGTAATCACCATGCCGTCGAGCGACCAGACCGTCTGGGCGCCGGCCGCGCCGGGACCGACGAAGGTGGACTGCTGGCCGCTCTCGTTGCCGCCCACGTTGATGCGGTCGGTCCGCACGCCGGGGACGGTCCCCAGGACCGCCCAGGGGTCGCGGGCCGAGGGGACCTTGTCCATCTCGTCCCGGGAGACGTGGCTCTCAATCGAGACGCGGCGGGGATCGAGGAGCGGCGCCTCGCCGCCCACGACCTCGATGGTGTCGCCGAACCCGAGCGTCAGCTCGATGTCGGTGTTGCGGCCGACGCTCACGTCGATGTCCGTCCGCTCGACGGTGACGTAGCCCTGGAGCTCTGCCCTGGTGGTATAGACGCCGGGCGAGAGGCCGAGAAAGTGGAACTTCCCCTGCTCGTCGGTGACCTGGACCTGCGGCGCGCCGATGCCCGTGAGAGTCACCGTGACGCCGGGCAGCTCGACGCGGTCCTGGCCGTACACGGTGCCGTGGATGTTGCCGGTCTGGAGCTGGGCGGACGCCGGGCCGGTCAAGGCCAGTACTGAAACGACTGCCGCCAGCGCGATCCTCGAAAAAGATTTTCTAATCATCGCAGTTGAACCTCCTTCAACCCGTGTTCAGAAGCGGTTTTCGAACGACGATCCTCCACTGTGTGCCGCGCCAGGCGTCACCTCCTTTCCAACAAAACCTTGCGATTCAATGCCAGGGCAAGGCGTGTGCCACACAGCCAAGCCACTGATTTTCAGCGACTTACGTCACATTGTCCGGTTTTGTGGACTTTCCGGGACGTTCAGGAAACCGGATCGTGCCGGGGGAGAAGCAATGAAAACCGAGCTATGGCGGGGCTTTGCGTTGCGTTCGAAAAGTTGAAGTCACGTTCGGAAAGCCGCGCTGAAGGCGGGACGGAGGGGTGGACAGGAGGGACCGACACCTCCAGAGGTCGGGCGGACCCGCGGATCGTCCTACGGCGGGGACAGCCGGCGGCCGCCGAGCCAGACGAGCGCGGCGACCAGCATCACGAGGCCGAACATCAGGAAGGCGCTGTCGAGACGGGCGGCGGTGGCGCCGGTCAGGGCGTAGAGCAGGGCGGCCGGGAGGGTCCCCGCCGCCGAGGCCAGGAGGAAACGCCGCCAGCCGAGGGGCGAGGTGCCCGCCAGGATGGCCACGCTCTCGGCCAGGATCGGGATGGGCCGGGTCACCACGATCGCCAGGTCCCCCCACTGCCGGAGCAGGGCATCGGCCCGGCGGCGCTCGTCCTCCGGCACCCAACGGTGGAGGGAGGCGCTCCCCCAACGGCCGAAGGCAAAGCCGACCGATGCCGCGGCCATGCCTCCGGCCAGCGAGAGCAGGGTGCCTCCGGCGACCCCGAACAGAGCGCCGTGGGCCACCATGATGAGGCTCGCCGGCACGGGCAGGAAGACGTCCGCGACGAGCAGCGCGACCCCGGTCGCCGCGGCGCCCCAGCGGCCCGATTCGGAGAGCCACGGCCCCGGATCGGCGAGGAAGGCGATGTCCAGCGCCTGCACCAGGCCGAACAGCGCCAGGAAGATCCCCGACATCAGACCCAGCAGGAGCCAGTAGGAGCGCATCGGGGTGAGGCTACCGCCGCCAGCCATCCCCCCGGCGCGGGGCTCCCGGGGGGCGGCGGTCCGGCCCGCCGCGGGGCGGCCGGAAACCCTGGCTGGGACGGTCAGGACGCTCCGGGCTTCCCGGCCCCTCCGGCCGGGCGATCCGGGCCTCCACCGGGCGGCCCCGGATCGTCGCCCGCGACATCCGGTCCAGCACCTGGTCCCGGTACTCCTCCGGGACCTCCACGAAGGTGAAGTTGTCGTAGATGTCGATGGCGCCGATCGACTTGCCGGGCACGCCGGCCTCGTTGGCGACGGCTCCGACGATGTCCGCCGGGCGGACCCCGTTGCGCCGGCCCGCGGAGAGGAAGAGGCGGACCATGCCCCCCTGGGGCGCAGCCACCTGCTGCGGCTCGGGCTCGATCTCCATTTCGAGCGGCTTGTCCCCGCGGGCGAGCCGGGCGGCGGCGGCGGCGACCTCCGCCATGTCGAGCCCCTCCTCCTCGGCCAGCTCCTCCACCAGGGTCAGGTAGAGCTCCAGGTCCTCCTCCTTCAGCGTCTTGCGCAGGCTCTCCTTGAACATGGCCATCCGCCGGGCTGCCACGTCCGCCTGCGTGGGCATCCGCATGGGCTCGATGCGCTGCTTGGTGAAGCGCTCGATGTCCTGGAGCATCCGCCGCTCGCGGGGGGCCACGAAGAGGATGGCCACACCGGTGCGCCCGGCCCGGCCGGTGCGGCCGATGCGGTGGACATAGGACTCCACGTCGTGAGGCATGTCGTAGTTCACCACGTGGCTGATGCGCTCCACGTCCAGGCCGCGGGCCGCCACGTCGGTGGCCACCACGATCTCCACCTGGCCGCTGCGCAGGCGGCGGAGCACGGTCTCTCTTTGAGCCTGGTTCATGTCGCCGTGCAGGGCCTCGGCGGAATAGCCCCGGCCGTTGAGGTGGTCGGCCAGCTCCGCAGCGCCGGTCTTCATGCGGGTGAACACGAGCACGGCCGTGGCGGACTCGGTCTCCAGGATGCGCGTCAGGGCCTCCAGCTTCTGCGGGCCGTGGACGTTCAGGTAACGCTGCTCGGTTTCCGGCACGGTGAGGGTGCGGCGCTCGATCTCGATCATCACCGGGTTGCGCAGGTGGCGCGAGGCCACGCGCCGGATCTCCGGCGGCAGGGTGGCGGAGAAGAGCGCGATCTGGCGCTCTTCGGGCGCCTGGGCGAGGATCCACTCCACGTCCTCCAGGAAGCCCATCTTGAGCATCTCGTCGGCCTCGTCGATGGCCACGTGGCGGATCTTGTCGAGGCGCAGGGTGCCGCGCCGCAGGTGGTCCATGATCCGGCCGGGTGTGCCCACGACCACGTGGACCCCGCGCTGGAGCCGCTGCTGCTGGCGGTCGATGGGCTGGCCGCCATAGACCGGGAGCACGCCGATCCGGCCCCTGTCGCCGATATAGCGGGAGTAGACGTGGAACGCCTCGGCCACCTGAATGGCGAGCTCGCGGGTCGGAGCGAGGACGAGGGCCTGCACCTCGGCAAGCTTCGGATCCAGGCGCTGGAGCATGGGCAGGGCGAAGGCCGCGGTCTTGCCCGTGCCGGTCTGCGCCTGCCCGATCAGGTCGCGCCCTTCGAGGAGCGCCGGGATCGTCTTCGCCTGGATCGGCGTCGGCGCCTCGTACCCGACCTCGGCGAGCACCTTGAGGAGCGGCTCCGAAAGTCCCAGGTCGGCGAAGGAGGTCTCCGCCTTGGTTGCTGCTTGCTCTGTGGTATCTGCCATGGTCCTTCCTCCCCGGTTCATCTTACTGTGAGATCCGTCACACTCCCGCCGCCCGCATTGCGGTACCCTATCTTACGGATCCTTTGTTCATGAATAGCGCGAAGCCGAAACAGGTCATCCAGGTGGGAGGCCACATGGTCTCGCTTCCCGAGGGCGTCACCGCTCTCGAGTGGGCGCTGGAGCGCGTCAACTACCAGAACCCCCGGATCCGCGCCTTCCTCGGGTGCATCCGGCTCCTGGATGGCGTGATGGAGAGCAACTACGCCATCCTGCACTGCTCCCCCGAGCGGCTGCTCGACATCTGGCGCAAGGTGCGCCAGGTGGCGGAGCTGATCCGCCACCGCATCTCGCCCCTGCTGGAGGTGCCATCCAGGATGCCGGTCCTGGAGGAGGCGCGGCAGAGCGCCGAGACCTCGCTCGGCATGCTCGACTACCAGGTCCTGCGCCGCCTCGACGGCTTCCCCGAGGACGTGCCCCCGGACCAGCTCCTGGAGGTGCGCAAGCTCCTCTGCATCTCGATCGGCCAGATCCACGCCTTCCTGGTGGACACCTTCGGCGAGCTCATGGCCAAGGACCCCCGGAGCCTGCACGACTCGGACTACTTCCTCTCCCGGCGCTTTCCCCAGGACATCGAGGAGGCCGAGTGGCTGCACGCCACCCTGGTCCGCCTCGGCGAGTACATGCACAAGCTCGACGAGGCGCGCACTCTCCACATGACCGCCATGGCCGAGCGTATGCGCAACGAAGAGAGCGTCCCCACCCGCCACGGCTGGGCCGAGACCCGCGCCTTCCTCGACGTCCTCCTGGCCGGGCTCACGCCCAAGCTCAAGGAGGTGCTCGCCCTGCGCGGCGTGCGCTTCTACGAGATGGAGATCCTCGACCGGCTGGCCTTCGACATCCCGAGCAAGTGCCGCACGGCCCTGGAGATCCACGAGGTCGCCTCCGAGGCCATCGACGACCTGAAGCGGACCGTGGGAGGGTCGCGGGAGGAGCGGACCCAGAACGTCCAGGACCTGCTCCACCTCCACGCCGCGTTCAGCCGGCGCCTCGCCAGCCTGGTCACGGACGTGGACAAGGCCCTTCAGGATCTCGTCGCCTTCATCCCGCTTTGGCTGGAAGGGGTGGAGAAGCGCCGCGCCCTGCTGCTCAAGAGGGAGCTGGGCCAGCAACAGGCCCGGGCCGAGGAGATGGAGGCCTTGGGAGCGAAGGCGAAGCGGGCGTAAGCCCTCAGTCGTCCTCTTCCCGCAGCAAAGCCGCCCACGGGCTCTCGCCCTTGCGCCGCAGCATCCGCATCCGCATCCGCTTGACCCGGCTCCACTTCACCAGGGGGACCCCGACCTGCTTCTCGAGCATGAATCCAAGAACGGCTCCGACCATCAATGTGCTGACGAATGTGACCATGTGATCCTCATGAGCTCCGGCCCGTTCGGGCAAAATTGCACCCGCCGTTGGAGACACGGCCCTGCGCATACTCCTTTGACGATAACCTTGGAACGATTCTAGCCGTGCCCCGGTTGCTCGTCAACCTCCTTCTTCTACGGATACGCGGCCAATTCGGTTTAGCCGCCACAGAAGATGGGATCATCCCTGCGGCATGTGGCTTGCTTCCTCTAAATGGCACCGACCGCTGACAATCCCCTAGGAGAACCATGGCTGAGACCGTCCAGATATCCACCCTTCGCCGGACCCTGCGCCGCACCTTTGGCTTCCGCTCTCTCCGCGAGGGTCAGGAGGAGGTCATCCGCTCCATCGTCGAGGGCAGGGACACCCTCGTCATCATGCCCACCGGGGCGGGCAAGTCGCTCTGCTACCAGCTCCCCGGCGCCCAGCTCCCGGGCACCACGGTCGTCGTCTCTCCCCTCCTGTCCCTGATGAAGGACCAGGTCGACAAGCTCCAGGAGCTGGGGATCGAGGCCACCCAGGTCAACAGCACGCTGACGTCCCGGGAGGAGTCCGACGTCCTGGAGGGGATCGAGAAGGAGCAGCACGAGTTCGTCTTCGTCACCCCGGAGCGGCTCGCCCAGCCCGGGTTCCTGGAGACGCTCAAGACCAACGAGATCGACGTGTTCGTGATCGACGAGGCCCACTGCATCTCGCAGTGGGGGCACGACTTCCGGCCGTCCTACCTGCGCCTGCGCGAAGCCGTCGAGGCCCTCGGCAACCCGCCGGTGCTCGCCCTCACCGCCACGGCCACGCCCGAGGTGGTGGACGACATCCTGCGCCAGCTCGGCCGCGAGGACATGCAGGTCATCTCCACCGGGGTGTTCCGCGAGAACCTGCGCCTGGAGGTGATCCGCGCGGCCGGCGACGGGGCCAAGCTCGGCCATCTCGCCCGGCTGCTCTCCGAGATCGAGGGCACGGGCATCGTCTACACCTCGACGGTCAAGGACTGCGAGGCGGTCACCGACTACCTGGAGAGCCTGGGCTTCGCGGTGGCCCGCTACCACGGCCGGCTGGGCGGCAAGGAGCGCCACCGCAACCAGGACCGCTTCATGGCCGGGGAGCTCAAGGCGGTCGTGGCCACGAACGCCTTCGGCATGGGGATCGACAAGCCGGACATCCGCTTCGTCATCCACTACAACATGCCGGGGACGCTGGAGGCCTATTACCAGGAGGCCGGGCGCGCCGGACGCGACGGCGAGCCCGCTCGCTGCGTCATGCTCTTCCAGCCGGAGGACAAGAACACCCACATCTTCTTCCTCAACGGCAAGTACCCGAAGCGAGAGCACTTCGTCGCCGTCTACCGCGCCATGGAGCGCCTCAAGGCGGGCCGGGAGCCGCAGCCGCCGGTCACCGCGCCCGAGATCCATCAGCGCGCCAAGGAAGTGGTTCTGAACAAAGTGAGGGTGGTGCTGCCGGCCATGAAGGACCTCGGCCTGGTGGACGAGCCCGAGGCCGGGAGCTTCCGCCTGACCCGCTCAGGCCTGGACGCGGAGGAGCTGGAGAAGCTCTCCGCGAAGTACGAGCAGCGGTCCGAGGCCGACCGCGACCGCCTGCGCCGCATCCTCCTCTATGCCCAGACCGCCCTCTGCCGCTGGAAGTCGATCCTCGACTACTTCGGCGAGAGCCAGGCGGTCGATTGGAACAATCGGGGCGACCGCTGCGGCGTCTGCGACAACTGCGGGCACCCCATCGCCGAGCCCGTGGTCTCGCACGACCGGCTGGCCGTCCGTCCCCCCCATGCCCAGCCCGAGGTGCTCCCCCTGCCGCCGATCCTCGGCGAGAAGAACCCGTCCACCCTGCGCCAGGGAGACACCCTCACCCTGTCCATCTTCGGCACGGGCGAGGTGCGGGAGGTCGGGGTGGAGAGCCTCACCGTCGCTTTTTCGGACGGGGAGGTGCGGGAGTTCCGGCACCGCTGATCTGGCAGGCAACGCAACAGTCTGCTACGGTGGCGTCAACGCTTCGAGAAGTTTGTTCCACCGCCCCTTTCGACGGGAGGTTCTCGTGGAGTGCTTCCAGTGTGGCGCTTCAAACCCGGAAGAGCATAAGTACTGCGGAAGCTGCGGCACGCCGCTGGACCCTGACCTCGGCCGTGTCCACACTTACCTGGGACAGAACTTGGCGGGCAAGGTCCGGGAAATCCTCAGAGAAGAGTTGAAGGATCGAGACGTGGCTGCGACCGAGATCACCGAGGCGGTGACAACGAAGCTGGTGGACTGGGCCAAGCTCCTTGCTTTCGCCATCGGCATCCCGCTGTTTCTCGTGACGCTGGCCCTGGCGGCTCTTGGAATCTCCACCTACAAGGATTTCAAGACCAACGTAGAAGGCCTCAAGGATGAGGTCACCCAAGATCTCGAGACCACCTGGGAAGGTGTCCAGAAGCTTCGGGCAAGGCTGAACGAGAACCGCGCCTTCATTGCCGAGGTCGAAGCTCTAAGAAGCCGCGTCAGGGCCATCGAGAACAAGTTCGGGGTCACTCCATCCCCTGACTTGAGCCCGGAGTTGAAACGGGACATCGAAGATTCCTTCAAGGAGTTCATCTCCTATCTGGAGAGCCTCGGCTACCAGCACAAGGGTGGCGAAGTCGAAGTCGTTGTCAACAAGGAGATTACCTCTGACAACGCCTTCTACGAGGAGGACGCAAATAGGATCGTCATCGCACCAGCCTTTGCGAGAGACAGCCAAGTCGTCTTCCATACCTATACCATCTTTGCCCTTCAAAGCCTCCTTGACACAAGGTCTCCACTCAAACAATCTGGCGAGGTGAACTCGATTACGTCAGGGTTGGCTGACTACTTCACATGCAGCTTCAGCGGCCAACCCTTGGTAGGGGAGATCGCCATCCGCGAGATGAGGAAGCTTGTGCCGAGTTATTCCTCTCAACCTTACCTCCGCAATCTTGCCAACGACCGGAGCTTCGCCAAGGTCAAGGATGAGGGTCCGGACGCTTGGGAGACCTGGGGAGGCTTGTTTTGGGAGCTTCGATACCTGCTCCGGCCAGCGGTGGCAGATCAGGTCCTTTACTCCTCCTGGACCGAGCTCGTGCGAACGAACACTCCCGGCAATCCGCGGAAGACTTTTGCCCACATCTTGTTGGAAAACTGCCGCCGCCAAGTGCCAGAGGGGCAGATGGAGGCCGTGCGGTCCGCCTTCCAGCGCCGCGGATTAGAGGCTGAGGCATCAGTTGGAAACTAGTGCTCATCTGGAATGCTGGATAAAGATGTTAGGGAGGGGCACAAGCCCAGAGGAGGGGGAGGGTCGAGACTGGGAGAGGTCAGGAGGGGCCGAATTGACCTCTCTGCGCGCCGCACGTCCCCACAAGCTGTGAGTCGTCCTTGCCGCGTACAGAGCATGCGCGCCGGGGACGGCTCACCACCCTCGGGGAGAGCCCGCAATCCCAGGATGCATCGCGTACGCGAAGGGTAGAGGTCCGTACCCGGCGGGTAGAAGCCGCCCCCGCCGCGTACGAGGCGCACGAGGTGGGGACGAGGACGTACCCGGCGGGTACGGAGCGCCCGCGGCGGGTAGAGGGTCATACCCGGCGCGCACAAGGCGCCCGCGGCGCGCACGAGGCAAACCCGCCTGGTCAAGAGCGTCCCCGGCCCGCACAGCACACACCACCGCCGGACTGCGGACAACGACGACCTCGCTGCCTCCACTCGGGGTGGAGAGCCTTACCGTCGCTTTTTCGGACGGGGAGGTGCGGGAGTTCCGGAGGTAGGAGCGGCCGCAATGGCCGGCTCCTCCTCCGAGTAGCGCTGGTGCAGGTGGACCGGCTCCTTGGCGACCTTGTGCAGCCGCTGGTTGAGCATCTCCACGAAGACCGAGAACCCCATCGCGAAGTAGATGTAACCCTTCGAGATGTGCTGATCGAAGCCCTCGGCCACCAGCGACATGCCGATCAGCAGGAGGAAGCTGAGAGCGAGCATCTTGACCGTGGGGTGGCGCTCCACGAAGTTGCTGATCGGCCCCGCGGCGAAGAGCATCACGGCCACCGAGATGACCACGGCCGTCATCATGACGGCCAGCTCGTTGGCCATGCCAATGGCGGTGATGACGGAGTCCAGGGAGAAGACGATGTCCAAGGCGAGGATCTGGAGGATGACGGAGGTGAAGGAGGCAGCGATCTTGGCGCTGGCGTGCCCCTCCTCCCCTTCCAGCTTGTCGTGGATCTCGTGCGTGGCCTTGGCCAGGAGGAAGAGGCCGCCCACCAGGAGGATCAGGTCGCGGCCGGAGATCTCCTGGCTGAAGACCGTGAAGAGCGGATTCGTGAGCCGGGCGATCCAGGCGAGCGACGCGAGCAGGGCGAGGCGGATGAACATGGCCAGACCGAGCCCGACCTTGCGCGCTTTCGCCTGCTGCTCCTGGGGGAGCTTGCCCGCCAGAATCGAGATGAAGATGATGTTGTCGATGCCCAGGACGATCTCGAGCACCGTCAGGGTCAACAGCGCAATCCAGCTCTCGGGGTTGCTCATCCACTCCATCGCGCCACCTCATCAGACGGGGATCTCCCCGGTTGATCCGGGGACGGGGCGGATTCTATAGAATCTGGCCATCATGAGCGACACCACGACCCGTGGCGTCCGCGTCCAGGTCGCGAGCTTCTACGACGAGGACCGCAGCGCGCCCCAGGAGAGCTACTACTTCTTCGCCTACCAGGTGAGGATCTCGAACGTCGGCTCGGAGACGGTTCAGCTCCTCAGCCGTGAGTGGATCATCACCGACGCCACCGGCTACCAGCAGAGGGTGGAGGGTCCGGGAGTCGTGGGCGAGCAGCCGGTGCTCGCGCCCGGGGAGGGCTTCGAGTACACGAGCTTCTGCCCCCTCTCGACCCCGGTCGGCTCCATGCACGGCTCCTACCGCATGGCCCTGGAGAACGGCGAAGCCTTCAACGCGGTCATTGCGCCGTTCTCTTTGGCGGTGCCTCATGCGGTGAATTGAGGCGGGGGTGAGGGCCTCTTTCTTGCACCTCTCGCCGCCATGCCCACCGCCAAGCCCAAGAAAGCGTCAAAAAAGACAACAGCCGCCGCCCTCCCTGCCGAGGCGCTGGAGGGCGACTTCCCCGAAATCGACCTCCCAATCCGCCCTCCCTTCCCTCCCTGGGAGGCGTTGTCGGAGGGGAAGATCCCCACGGGCGAGGGGTGGCTCTACGAGCCCAAGTGGGACGGCTTCCGGTGCCTGGCGTTCCGCAAGGGGGAGCAGGTGCTGCTCCAGTCCAAGGCCGGACAGCCGCTCGGGCGCTACTTCCCGGAGCTGGTCGAGGCTCTGGGCAAGCTCCCCATGAAGACCTTCGTGGTGGACGGCGAGATCGTCATCTCAATCGAGGGAAGCCTCTCCTTCGACGACCTGCTGCAGCGCATCCATCCCGCGGAGAGCCGCATCCGGAAGCTCGCGAAGGAGACTCCGGCCAGCCTCTACGCCTTCGACATCCTGGTGGACGAGCGCGGGAAATCGCTCGTAGATCTGCCCCTGGAGGAGCGTCGTGGGAGGCTGGAGAAGCTCTTCGGGAAGGTTCCGGAGGGTGGACAGATGGTGCTCTCCCCGGCCACTCCCGAGCGGAAGACGGCTGAAGGGTGGATAGGAGGCGCGGGTCTCGACGGCATCGTGGCCAAGCGCCTCGACTCCCCCTACCTCTCGGGCGAGCGCGGCGGCATGGTCAAGGTCAAGCGGATGCGCACGGCCGACTGCGTGGTCGGAGGGTTCCGTTGGGCACAGAAGGGGGACCAGGTCGGCTCGCTCCTTCTCGGCCTCTACAACGACGCGGGACAGCTCGACCACGTGGGCTTCTCGTCGAGCTTCACCGCGGAGGAGAAGAAGGAGTTGGAAGCGGTCCTGGAGCCTCATCGGGGAGGCTCCGGGTTCACCGGCAAGGCGCCGGGCGGACCGAGCCGCTGGTCCCAGGGACGGTCGACCGAGTGGGAACCCCTCGATCCCGTCCTGGTCTGCGAGGTCCGCTACGACCACTTCTCCGGCGGACGCTTCCGCCACGGAACCAAGTTCCTCCGCTGGCGGCCGGACAAGAAGCCCAAGGCGTGCACGTTCGCGCAGGTGAAGCGGAAACCTACCGCCGCGGGCTGATCCGCAGCTCGGGCTCCGGCTTGGGCGACTTATGGTCCAGCCGGAGGTTGGGATCGGGTGTCCGCCAGCTCCGGACCAGGCTCATCAGATCCGCCGTGGCCTGGAGGGCCCTGGTCTTCCAGCGCTGGCTCTTGTCGTAGGGCGTCTTCTCGGGATCACGCGCGATCAGGAACTGGTCATATCCCGCGGAGTAGATCTCCTCCATCCGCCCGAGCCTGCCCTCGAGCTGGGACATGGCGGTCAGATAGCGGATCCAGCGGTGACCGTCCCAATCGATGGTCTGGAGGACCCGGCCCGCGGCCTGCCCCCGGGCTGTGAGCGCCTTGATCCGGTCCTCGGGCATGGTCAGATTCATGCCCCCTTCGTCCGGGGTGAGGTGGACGTGCACCACCCGGTCGCGATAGCCGGGGAGCCTCATCTGCGTGTTGTCCACCCAGTTCTGCATGGTGTTGATGATGGCCGCCACGAAGGGGAGGAGCCCGTCGATCGCGGTCCAGGCGGGCAGGACCCCCTGCCGGGCCTCTCTCGCCCGCCAGACGTTCTCGCTCTCTTCGGGCTTCTTGGGATGATCGGGATGGAACGGCCGCAGGTTGATCCCGAAGGTCGGCCGCGAGGGGAGCAGCCCGTCGAAGAAGTGGACCGGGAAGTTGCTGCCGATGCCTCCATCCGAGAACCAGCAGAGGCCCAGCTCCGGAGCGCGTTTCGCGTCCCGGGCCTCCTGGTTCCTTTTCAGGGACCAGTCAACGGCGTACAGGGGGATGGCGCTGATGAGCACCGGGAAGCTCAGGCTCATGCGCGCAGCCACCACCACCGGCATGTCGGCCGGGTCGGGCAGCGGACGGTACGGAGTCTCGTCCTTGATGCGCTGGATGTCGGCCCTCTCCCTCTCGTTCTCCGGGGTGAAGGGATGGTCCTCCATCCACTGCACGACGTCGTCGGGGAAGAACCTCCGCAGCTCCTCGGGATGGAAGAAGTACTCCCGGCTGGAGAACGGAAGGCGGGTCGGCGAGCCGAGGGTGAGATTGGTCGTCATCACCTCCAGGTTGATCTCCCGCCCTTTGAGATCCCCGAAAGTGAGCGGACCGCCGGTCTTTCCGGCCGTCTCATTCAGGAGGCCGGCCAGCCAGGGAGTCAGCGCCGGATCGTGGGAGGGCTCGTGCGCGGGCATGCCGCTGCACATCCCGAAGGCGTTGCCCTGGATCGCCTTCACGGCCCGCCACGCGAAAACTGCCAGCGCCACCAGGAACCCCCAGAACAGCGCGAAGATCACCCGCAGAGGCATGGCCCGGGACTTGAGGAGCTGCCCCTCGGACGGGAAGTCCGCCACCAGCCAGAAGAGACCCGTCCCGAGAAGCGCTCCGAGCACGAACGCGATCGGATGGAAGCGGATCAGGTTCCAGAGGGTGAGGAGCGTTTTCTTGATCTTCCCGCCCGGAGAGATCCAGGTCAGGAGGATCTGGAAGGCCGGCCGGGTCTTCGGCGACGGCTGGAAGAGCGAGGTGAGCTTCTGCGCCAGGAAGCCGGGGAGCTCCGCCAGCTTGGGGAAGCCACCTCCCCGGGAGTTGTCCCGACCGTATTCGGCCGCGGCGGCCAAGGCCGCGGCAATGGCACCCGCCGAGGTGCCGCCGATATTCCGCAACCGGTAGTCCTTCGCCAGCTCGGTGATCGCCAGCGGATAGACAACTCCGCTGGTGATCCCGCCCTTCATGATGACGTCGCACTCCTTGGTGGGATTGGCGAAATCGGACGGGGCGTACTGCAAGGGCACACCTCCTGAAGGGAGAGAAGGCCGCCGGAGATCTCCGGCGGCCCCGATGTCCGTGACGGCTCGTGTCCGTCCGTGACGGTCTGTGTCCGTCCGTGTTCCGCCTACACCTCGAGCTTGCGCAGCGAGCGGCGGATCAGGAGGAAGCAGAGGATCGCGAAGAAGAACAGCGCGCTCCAGGCCGCCGCGCCGCCGAAGATCCCCAGGACGTTCAGGTTCTCTCCCACCCGGGCGCCTTGCATGACGCCCCGGGCCCACGCGGCCGAGCCGAGGATGGCCACGAGCAGGCCGGCGATGGAGCCTCCGGCCACCAGGCCGGTGGAGAACAGCATGCCCGAGGAGACCTCCGACTCCGCCTCGGCGAGCGTCTCGCCCTTGCGCGCCCGGATCGTGTCGGAGAGCCAGCGCATGGCGCCGCCGACGAAGATCGGGAACGTGGTGGCGATCGGCAGGTAGGCCCCCACTGCCCAGGCCAGGCCCGACACGCCGCAGAGCTGGATCACCACGGCCAGGGCCGCGCCCACGAAGATGAAGCCCCAGGGGAGGTCCTGCGACAGCACGCCCTTGATGATGACCGCCATCAGCGTGCCCTGCGGGGCCGCCAGGTCCTCGCTGCCGATCGGTCCCATGTCGGAATTGTGCAGGGCGAGGATGGTCCAGCCGATCACCAGCACCGATGCGAGGACGCCGATCAGGAGGCCGATCTGCTGCCGGATCGGGGTGCCGCCCACCAGGTACCCGGTCTTCAGGTCCTGCGAGGTGGCGCCGGCGTTGGCCGCCGCGATGCAGACGATCGCGCCCACGCACAAGGCCGCGCTCTGGTACATGTCGCCGCCCAGGCCGATGGAGACGAACAGGAGGGTGGTGCCCAGGAGCGTCGCGATGGTCATGCCCGAGATCGGGTTCGACGACGAACCGATCAGGCCGACGATGCGCGAAGAGACCGCCACGAAGAAGAAGCCGAAGATCAGGATCAGCAACCCGGTCAGGAGGCTCGCCGGGAACCCGCCGGTCGGCAGGTTCGGCAGGAACGCGATGACCAGGACCAGGATCAGCGAGCCGATCGCCACCCAGGAGATCGGCATGTCGCGCTCCGTCCTGGGTACCGCCATGCCCTTGGCCGCGCCGGTCTGGCGCAGGTCGCGCATCGAGTCGCGGACCGAGGTGAAGATCACCGGCAGCGTGCGGATCAGGGTCAGCATGCCGGCCATGGCCACGGCCCCCGCGCCGATGTAGCGGATGTAGGCGAAGTAGTACTTGTTCGCCAGGGGCATGCCGGCGATGCCCTCCACGGTCCGCCCCGTCGCCAGCAGCGCCTGGTCGACCTGGGCCTCCGGAACGAACATGGAAAGCAGCGGGATCAGGGTGAGCCAGGAGAGCACCGAGCCCGACACCATGATGCCGGCGATGCGCGGCCCGATGATGTAGCCGACGCCCAGGTACTCCGGCGTGACGTCCGAGGTGAGGGCCGCGTTGCGGTAGTTGCCGGTCGGACTCGTGACGTACTGGAAGTTCTCGCGCCAGAGATGGAAGACCCTCTGAAGGATGGTGTAGCCCAGCGCCACCCAGAAACCGGCGAACACCGTCTTGGCCATCGCGCCGCCGCGCTCGCCCGCCACCAGCACCTCGGCGCAGGCCGTGCCCTCGGGGTATGGCAGCTCGCCGTGCTCCTTGACGATCAGCGCCCGCCGCATCGGCACCATGAGCAGGACGCCCAGGATGCCGCCCACCGCCGCCAGCGTCATGATCGGCAGATAGCGGAAGTAATCCGCGCCGCCCGCGATGAACAGGAAGGCGGGAGTCGTGAAGACCACGCCGGCCGCGACCGACTCGCCGGCCGAGCCGATCGTCTGCACGATGTTGTTTTCCAGGATCGTGGACTTGCCGAGCCGCTTGAACACCGCGATCGACAGCACGGCGATCGGAATCGAGGCCGAAACCGTCAATCCGGCGCGCAGGGCCAGGTAGACGGTCACCGCGCCAAAGATGATGCCGAAGATCGCCCCCAGGATCACCGCTTTGAGGGTGAACTCCGGGATCTCCTGGTCGGCAGGGATGTAGGGCTTGAACTCCGCGGCAGGTTTGCTCTCAGGGACGACAGGCGCTCCATGGGCCAAGGCG
>DATMER010000077.1:0-68224 GCA_035556715.1 Thermoanaerobaculia bacterium | reverse complement strand
CGTCCTGGCGAGAAGCGGAGCGAGAGAGGGTGTCCAATCCCAGCGATGGGCTGCCAGGCTCTGTGCCTATGGACCTCGGACGCGCTCTGAGGCGCACGGACTTGCCGAATCGAAAGGTCCTTTGTGGCTCGGCCCTCGCGGCTCCAGTTAGGCGTCGGGCTCACCCTCTCTCCTCCTTAAACCGTCACAAAGCGTTTCAGGTCGAAGGGCTTCTTGCGCAGCAGCATGTAGTAGACGGCGCGGCCGAGTTTGGCCGCCAGAATGCTCAAAGCCCTGCCTTTGCCGTGCTTCTTCTCGATGCGGGTGAAATACTTGCGCCCTGCCACGTTCCAGCGCAGGAACAGGGCGGCGGCTTCAGAGAAGGCCCACTTGAGGTGGACGTTGCCCATCTTGCTGCCTGCAGACTTCTTGACCTTGCCGTCGGACTCATGCCTTCCCTTGACCAGCCGAGCGTAGGAAAGGAAGTCCTGGACACGGGCAAAGCGCTTCAGGTCGTTGATCTCGTAGAGCAGAGTCAGAGCCAGAACCTCGCCGATTCCCGGGATGGAGCGCAGCAGGGAGAACTCGTGCCCGTGATCCTTGCGGACCTCGTGAAGCAGGTACAGCTCGAGATCACGGATGACCTCGTCGTAGGCTCCCATCAGGGCGACGTCGGCGGCCATGGACATCTGGACGCTGCTGTCGTCGAAGTGCTCGATGATGGCTCCGCGGTCCTCGGTTTTGTCGATCCTTTCTTCGAAGGCCGGCAGGTTGTACTGGGTGTTGGTGTTCTGGATGTGGCCGAGCAACTCAGCGCGCTTTCTGACGAAGAAGGTGCGGCGGCGCATGAGATCGCGGGTAGCCCGCTTGTCGCGGGGGTAGGCATAGGAGTAGTGGAGGTTGCCGCCGCGCAGCAGGGCGGCGATCTTGTAGGAGTCGCGCTGGTCGTTCTTGACCTTTCCGCCGTGGATGGCCTTCATGCCGAGGGCATGGCCGAGGACGAACACGATGCCCTCTTCGGTGCACAGGTCGGCGATCCAGTACCAGCAGAAGAGACACTCGACGGCGACGACGAGGTCCTTGCGGTAGGGTCGCAGAGCCCGGAGGAGCTCGTCTCGATCACAGGCGAGCTTCTTGTAGACCAGGGTTTTACCGGATTGGTCAAGAATGCAGATGTACATGCTGCGAGCATGGAGGTCGATTCCGCAGTAGTGACGGTGTTGTTGGGTGTAGAATCTCATCGAGGCCTCCTTTCTTGTTCCTCATCGCCACGAGCCTACCGCAGGCTCGGAGAGAGGGGGCCTCAACTAGTATCCCGCACGCTACACTGGACAGAACTCGCCGTCCGGCACGGTTCCTGTCCAGTGAGTTTTCGTTGAGCATACTCGTCGAGCCGCCGACTATAGGAACATGACCACCGTTTCGACGTCGACCGTGCGCGCCACGAGTCGATCGCCTCATCTGGGCTTAGCCGGCCCTGGCATGGGATATTGCGCATCTATGAAGGTGCTTAATCGTGGCGGAGGAGACTCCGCCCCAACTTCATAGGAGGCGTGGAATGTCGCAACGAGCCCGTTTCTGGTGTGCCTTCAGCCTGCTTGCCCTGAGCCTTCTCGTTCCAGGATGGAGCTACGGGGCAGAGATCCCCGGCGGCAATACGGCTTCGACGGAGATCGTGACTCCCGCCGAAGCGCCTCAGGTGGATGTGGCCCCGGACCAGGAGCCCATCACCCTGGAGGAGTTGAAGCGGCTCGTGGGGCCGCACAATGTTTGCGGCGCTACCTGCGGACCTGGCCGTCCAAGCTGCTATACATTGTGCGGTGACGCCGCAGCCTGCGTGTCGGGCCGCTGTATCTGGCTGTAATCCTCGATGTGCTGCCGCGAGGAGCTCTCCTCGCGGCAGCACAGGAAGAGAATGGCCGATCCGATCTTCTTCGCTACTCAAGGCTCGATGTCGAGGAGGTATTCGCCGAGAAGCTCGGTGCGGTCCGGGTTCAGGCCCTCGATGCGGAGACGGTAGCGGCCGGGGACGCAGGCCCGACCAGGGCGTGGTAGAGCGACGAGGCGAGGTCCGCCGAGGGTTCCTGGGACCGGATCCGCTCGAGGAAAGCGTCCACGTCCTTGCGCAGCCGTTCCTCTCCGATCGGCAGGCTCTTGACCTGGAGGCCTCCTTCCCGGGTCACGGCGAAGAGAATGGTCCGCGCCGTCCCGTTCACCGCGGAGGCGCACGGTTCCCCGGGGGGCCTGCTCGTTCCTCACCCAGATCCAGTCGAACGGCGTCCGGATCTCGCCCTGGCTTCCCTCCCTCTCCCAGGAGAGCAGGAGATCTCCGGGGCGGAGCCCCGCTTTTTCGAGGGCCGATCCCTTGCCAATCTCCTCGATGACCACGCCCGGTCCGCCTGTTTGGCCATGGCACTGCCAAGGCCCAGGCAGAGGAGGGCGATGGCGAGAGAAAGCGGACGCCGGAATTTCATTGCAGAGGAGTATACGAAGCCGGAGACAGAAGAGTCGCGCGGGACCCGGAGCCATGTCGGCCTGAGACCGGAAGCCATTGCCCTCTCGTCTCAACCTGTCGCCCTCTTGCCCCGGGCCGTTCCCGAGTCGCCGCAACCCTTCGGCCTCTCCGCTTTGAACTTGCCGGGTCTCCGAAAGCTATTGGCGTCTCCCTGAAAGCCATCGGCGTCCCCCTGAAAGCTATCGGCGTCTCTCTGAAAGCCATCGGCGCCTCCCTGAAACCTGTCGGCGCGTTCCCGTAATCCATCGGGCGCTCGCCGATAGCTTACGGACAGTCGCCGATAGGTTTTGGGAAGACGCCAACGGGTTGTGGCGAGGCGCCGATGAGCTACGGGCAGCCGCCGATAGGTTTTGGAGAGGCGCCAATACGTTGTGGCGAGCCGCCGATAGCTTATCGGGCGCACGTCGACTCTAAGGCCGCGATAGGCTATCCTGGGGCTGTTGCCACTCTAGCAAGCCGGTCCAGCAAGATTCTCGCGGCCTTCCAGACCGCACGGATTGGGTCTGATTACCCAGGGCATCGGCCTGCGGCCTCAGCCCTGGGCTAGATTCTGCCGGCCCGTTGGGCCGGTTGAATGGTCGATCCAAATGCGTTCGTATTTATGGTGGCCAGTACTAAGGAGGCGGAGCGGCCACCAATGGATTCAGCCTTCTTCCACGAGGACGACTACTGCCAGGTGGAGGTATTGCCCATTGCCGCCCGAGCGCATTGCCTGGCCGAGATGGGCCACATCGAGGAGCTCGCCGACGCCCACCGCGACGGAGCCGGGTTCACGGATATCTACCTACGCGGGGAGTCACCTTTGCCGTTGGCCTCGCTCGGCATCACTCTGGAGGAATTGCGGTCAGCAGTGGAGCCGTTGGTCCCGCGGTTCGCCCAGGTTTTCACCGGGTACGGTTCGTACCGGGAGCCGTGCCAGTCCATCTTCGGTTGGGGGGGCCTCGGCGACGGGGAAGCGCTGTTCGCAGGTGTTGGAGAGGGCGGAGTCGTCGGCCCGGGATGGCTGTCACACTACGGCATCTCGGCCGAGCGGGTCGGGCTGTGGTGCAAAGTGCTCCGGTCCCTGCCCCGCGCCGCGGAGTTGCTGGTAGCGGACTGGAACGCCGGTCTCGTGGTGCCGCTCGCCGATGAGTCCCAGTTGGCCGCCTATCTGCGGGGCGAGCTCGACGTCTGATCCTGAGCCTCCTGACCTGTCCGGCTGACAGAAGCGTTTCATGTTATCGGAGCCCCAAGCCTGCCTGGAAGATTAGCGGCAAGCCCTTTCGTTCCAGAGGAATCCTGCCTCCCAACTCCAGATGGCTCGGACCTCATATGCCAGCAGGTGAGACTGATAAGGCTCCAGAAACTCTCTCTCGGGCATGCCTATGGCGGGTTTTGGGATGCATCTCGTCCCTCAACTGCCGATCATGGAGGAGGTTTTCGATGGTGGTCCTGGAGTCGATCCTCATCCTGTGCGCTGCTGATGGGAGAGGAAGCTTGGCTGTTTACTTGCTCATGATTGACACTCTTCGAGCAGGGGATTACACTTGCTAAGTCTATTGTTATGCGAACCTTGCGACGGGCATCCGTTGGGATCGGCATCCGGTGTAGGACACGGAGGACATGTCCTAGTCCCGGGGATGGCGCACGTCGACTCTGAGGTTGTACGTCCCGGGTTTTCTTTTGTTAAGAGTTGAGTAGGCGTCCGTGGTCAACAGTTCTGTGAGCCCGCGGTAGCGAGCATCCGCCAAGGTCCCTTCGTAGTAGTTGAGCCGAGATCTTTCCCACCATCTCTCTTGGTCTCTCAGCAGGTACCGCCCCGAGGCCGTTCTTTTCTTGTGGCGCTCGCGGCAGAGGTCCCTCCGCACATCGCCTTTGGTCGGCGGGCAATCCCTTCGAGATATGGCTATGGTAGCTGGGCTTTTCCTCCAGGGCCTCCGCTGTCGCTCTCCGGAAGAGTCAGCTCGCTCCCGCGGAGCCTCTTCTCCTGCAAGCAGTTCGGTCTACGGTAGCTGCTTGTTGCGATCGTGGCACCGAGCCACCTCTTTGTGGGCTTCACCCTTTTGGTTCAGTGGTAAAATAGGCCGTCGTAGTTGGTAGGCAGTCGCGGTGACGAGCTCTCGGGCTCCGGAACTTCTGTTTCGCCCGAGACCGGATCCGCTCTCCACCTCTGCTGTCGGTAGCGCGGCGGCACTCCGGGGCCGGAGGAGCCATCGTGGCTTCGATCACAGATCGTGGTCGGGTAGCTTTGGCTCCTTCGAGGAGCAGTTGGGGCCTGCGAGCCCGCGGTCGGGAGCATCGGTGGCCGTTGAGCAGTCGCCGTCCCGAGGGCGAAGAGGCGCCGGCGTACAACCCTGCGGCTCAAGCGGACGCCTGAGTTCGCATCAACGGCTGTGGGTTGCGAGCTGTTGTGTTCCGAGCACCGGCGGTGGTAGGCAAATGGGCGCCGCTTAGCCGCTAAACGTTAGGTGGCCAAGAGGCTATGTCTACATCTGAACAGCTTAATATTCTTGCTGCCATTGCCACCCTTTTGGCATTCTTTGGGGGTGCTCTCGCCTGGGTACTCCGCCAACGCCACCGCAGACGCATGCAGCGAATTCCTTCTCGAGAAGAAGCACTTCGAAGTGGGTTCTGCTTTATCAGACTGGTATCGTTTAGTGAGGAGCGACATAGAGCCACTGTTAGCAACTTCTTAGAGCGGTCAGGAATTGAAAGTGCCTCTCTACACCCGACCCAGACAATTGCACGCCTGAGACTTACGCTTCTACCTAGCCATGATGAACAGTTTCGGTGGTTTGAAGCAGGCGCCACTATTGCAACTGCCGCCGCCTTTGCGGCATCGATTCAGCCCTTCCCTATTACAAGAGACGAGGCAAATACCGTTGTACATGAGGTCGGTCCTATTAAGGACTCTTTTGAGCAGTGTGTAGTACGCCTCGCAGCCGCTCATGTACCGTCTAAAACGATCGATCATGTACTGAACGAGTTGTCTCTGATAATGATGGATCCCGGCCGGCATCAATACTCCGGTGACCCCGACATGGCGCTGATGACCGACTTACGGCCTTTAGCTTATGAGCAGGATGTCGTTAACAAGGGAGGTCGCGCTCCGTGGTTCGCCACCTAACACCGGGCCTCAACCGGACGGCACCGCTGGCGCGGCGCCGCGCGGTTAGGCCCCACAGCGTTGTACGTCCCGGGTTTTCTTTTGTTAAGAGTTGAGTAGATGTCCGTGGTCAACAGGTCTGTGAGCCCGCGGTAGCGAGCATCCGCCAAGGTACCTTCGTAGTAGTTCGGCCGAGTCCTCCTTCCAACTCTCCTGGTAGCTCAGCAGGTGCCGCCCCGAGGCCGTTCTTTCTTGTGGTGCTCGCGGCAGGGGTCCCTCCGAACACCGCCTGTGGTCGGCGAGCAATCCTTCGAGATATGGCTATGGTAGCTCGGCTTTTTCTCCAGGGCCTCCGCTGTCGCTCTCCGGAAGAGTCAGCTCGCTCCCGCGGAGCCTTCTCTCCTGCAAGCAGTTCCGTCTACGATAGCTGCCTGTTAAGGTCGTGGCTCCGAGCCCCCATCTGTGTGGGCTTCACTCGTTTGGTTCAGTGGTAAAATAGGCCGTCGTAGTTGGTAGGCAGTCGAGGTGGCGAGCTCTCGGGCTCCGGAACCTCTGTTTCGCCCAAGAAACCGGATCCGCTCTCCACCTCTGCTGTCGGTAACGCGGTGGCACTCCGGGGCGGAGGAGCCGTCGTGGCTTCGATCACAGATCGTGGTTGGGCAGCTTTGGCTCCTTCGAGGAGCAGTTGGGCCTGCGAGCCCGCGGTCCGGAGCAGCGGTGGTAGGCGAGCAGTCGCCGTCTCAAGGCCGAGGGGCGCCGGCGTACAACCCTGCGGCTCAAGCGGACGCCTGAGTTCGCATCAATGGTTGTGGGTTGCGAGCTGTTGTGGTTCCGAGCATCGGCGGTGGTAGGCGAATGGGCGCCGCTTAGCCGCGAAACGTTGGCCGTCACGCAATCGGTCATCAGTTTACAGCCCAAACGGGCAAAGGAGAATCCATGAAGCGTTCTAAACTTGCAACCTGGATCTTTGTTCTGACCTTGGGTCTTCTCGTCGGCTACCTCGGCGGACTCAGCACAAGCAAAGCCGTAGCGGAGGCACCAATCTTCCGCTCAAACAATCTCTACTTCGAGCCAGCAACAGATCCGACGGGCCATAACCATCCCACTGCACAACTCGTGTTTAAGGACGCGGAAGGCACTCTTCACCGGGCCGCCTTTTTCATTTTTGAGCACAACACCGCGGGCTTGAAGGCCTTCGTCGGCAACGGCTGCGACGGCGATGTGTTCGAGACGGATGTAAATGGGAGGCTTGCAGTCCAGTACCCATGAGTGCTTGGTCTTGTGGAAGCCTCTGGGGTAAATTGGCGCAGCCGTTGAAGAGGAGAAGACTGAATACACATACCGAAACATATCGGCTGTCAGCGGCCAACCCAGCAGTCGAGCGGACGGAACCGCAAAAAAGCGCGGTCCCGCCGCTCACCTTGTCAGCGTTGGCCGTTTGAGATCTCAGCTATGCTTGGTTGGCGATGACTCAGTTTGAAGACGCTTGGCATCTCGTCGAGCATTGTGAGAAAGAGCTCGTTAGGCTGCGAGAGATGCACGCGCATTGCCTGACCGAGCGGCTCATCCCGCCGGCGTTCCTCATAGACGTAAAGAACCTGATGGAGAACCTACGGTCAGCCCTCGACTACTGTGCCGTTGCATTGTTCAGCGCGTATGGGCGGCCACAAAGCCGCACTCCCAAAATCTACTTCCCGTACGCACGACACGACAGTGATAAGAGGACGTTCCGCAAGACCGTCGAGCGCTCCATTCCTGGGCTCTTGGCGTCAAGGCCGGACATTGTCGATCGTCTAGAGACGTACCAGCACTTCGGCAATACGGGAGACTGGCTTTCAACCCTTGCGGAACTTACCAACGAGAACAAACACCTGAGATTGACTCCGCAGGTTGTGAAGCAGTACACCGCCGTCGTCATCTCCGGCACGGTACCGCAGGGAGGAACCGTGGAGATCGATCTGAAGAGGATTCCGCTTGGGGGTGGTCCTGGGCATCCATTTCATGCGGCGGCGGACGTCTGGACGGGACTGGAGTTTGACGGGTCTGGGGTCCTCGTCCTGCTCCTCTTGGAGCAAGCGGTTCCACAGGTTCGCCGGGTGGTCGAAGAACTTGCAGGACTGTGATTCTCACATTCAAGGACTCGGGGGTCTTCTATCGCCACCCGGCAGATCCGCTGTACAATAAAGAAGGCAGCGTAGTGGAGCCATAGCCATATACGCGAGCAGGAAACCTTGGTTCGGCCAACCAGGCGCTGCACCGGACGGCTGGGCTCGCGCCCATCCGCCGGTGAGCTCCCAATCGTTAGGCGTAAGGAATAGGCACGCAATAATGAGCGAGAGCGTACGGGTTCACTGCAACCAATGCGGTCGCATGACCAAGCATGGGATTCGTGCCTCCCACAGTAAGTCGGGCTTGGATGTAGTTGCAGAAGAAGGACCGGCGTTTGAGGAACAGGAAACTGTCGAGATTCTGGAATGCCTGGGTTGCGAGCATCTGGTGGTGCGCAGAACTTACACCCATGAGGCATTCGATGAAGCGACCATTGAGTTTTACCCTCCCCCTATCGCACGCCCGATGCCACGCTGGAGCCGGATAATAGGGATTGGGGTGCCCGACAAAATCCGAAAAGTTTTGGAGGAGGTCTATAAAGCACTACAGGCTGATAGCCCCCTACTAGCTACTATGGGTGCTCGTACAATCCTAGACCTCGTACTGGTAGAAAAGGTCGGGGATATAGGAAACTTTGAGCAGAAGCTCAAAGCACTTGAGGAAGGAGGGTTTGTTGGTAGAAAGAATAGAGAGTTTTTAGCTGCTGCTCTGGACGCTGGCAGTGCTGTAGCACATCGGGGCTTCGCTCCTACGCGTCATCAGCTTGAAAACGTCATGGACATTGTTGAGAACCTTATCGAAACAGCGTTTGTTCTTGAAAAACGCGCGGACACAGTCCGAGAGGCCACACCTCCACGGAAGAGGGGAACCAAGTAATTCGAAGGGATAGCGCCCAACCCCGGCGGTCGAGCGGACGGAAACCGCAAACAGCGCGGTTCCCGCGCGCTCACCTTCTAAGGCGTTGGCCGTCAGGCGTCAGAACGCTTCCCCGTATCGCATGTGGAGGAGGGGCATGGACTGGAACTCTTCGTGGTTGACCCTAATTCTAGGGATCGGGTGGGCGGCAGGTCTCCTCATACTACCGGGTGCGGTTATTCCGATGGCGTTCATCGGCCACATCGGCCTTCGAACCACGCACACAAGAGTCATTCGTGGCGAAACGCTAGAGGCTGCGGTCGACATCTCCAGCATCGCGAATGATCTGCCTACGAAGTATGCGATAGCTTGGCTGGTAAGGGTGTTTCTATTATGCTGGATTCTTCTCGGAGTATATTGGTGGTTCGGGTTCAATTGGCTTCGCTGGCCAATCGCAGCCGCTGCGATCATCTTTATCGGCGTGTGGGTGAAAGGCCTGCGCGTCGTCAGTCGAGCACAACGGCTGCGACAGTTCGGCGGGGAAGTGAGTAAACGCTTCGGGCCTTCGGCCCCTGCGAAGACAGAGCCGCACCCGCGGTGAGACTCTGGAGCGACCGTAGTCGAGAGGCAGCGCGAGTCCCAAACTCTCCTGGTCGGGCCCGCGAATTGCTTCGCAACTCGCTGGAGTCGTTCCCGGATCCAATCCAAAACGATGCAGCTTGGCCTCCGCTTCGCTGCGGCCAAACTGCACGGTCTGCGCACAGGCGGAGGAGTCGAGAGCCTCGTGGAGCCAGGCTGAGGCCTTGGTGCCCAGAGGAGACGGTCGCTGGATCGGGGTCTCCTGTTACCAGCCGGCAGTTCCGTTGTACAATAAACAAAGGCAGCGCGGTGGAGCCATAGCCATATACGCGAGTAGGAAACCTTGTGTTCCGCCAACCATGCGCTGCACAGGACGGCTGACGCCGCCTGTGAGCTTCCAAATCGTTAGCCGATATGGGATGCCATCAGCCGTGAGAATTTCACTCGCGACAAAACTGCGTTGGTTTGACTTGGGGGCCGCCGCCTTATCGCGGGAATTCCCTAAAGCCCCCGATCTCCTTGGACCCGAGACTCCCCCACTCTACGCATGTCCGGAATGTGCAGAGCTTGAGTCCACTAACCTATACAGCGTCCGTTTGTTCTCGCGCGCTGCGGTTCAGAATGGCGCCCTTACAGCAGAACACGTTCCTCCCAAATCGTTTGGTGGCCGACAACTTGTGTTGACCTGCAAGCCCTGCAACAACCTCGCCGGCTCTCAACTTGATGCCCACGCCCGTTGGCGAGAGAACCCAATTGATATGCTGCGCGGAGCCACCGAGCATGCTCGCGTCCAAGTCACGCTGGGCAGATGCCGAGTCTCAGCTATCTTAAAGAAAAGGGACGATATACCTGAGATAGTTCTGCCGCCAGATAGTAAGAACGCTAACAACCCGATAGAAGTGAAGGCTTTTCGTGCGGCGCTTGCTAGCGGGAATGTCAAAAGCTCTGATATCACCATTACTTTCAGTAACGACCGTCACTCTCCCCGTCGGGCAAGGGTCACCTGGCTTAGACACGCCTACCTCGCTCTGTTCGCAGTTGGTGGTTACCATTACATATTTCAGCCCGGTCTCGCAATCGTTCGGAAGCAAATTAAAGAGCCTGACGTGGAACACATACCACGTTTTCTTGGCGTTCTTCCCGGGGAGCACTTGTGGTCAGAACGACGAATCATTAGCATAAGTGAGCCGGAATGGTTACAGTCCCTGGCTGTGCAGATCGGCCGCTATGTCGCTTATCTACCCAAACCTGGCGACGCCGACTTCTATGTGCGGCTAGCCGAAGAGCGGATTGTACGACAGCGCAAGTTTACTGGCGAGGCGATCGGATGGCCGATTGAGCCTCGGTTCGGTATAGACCCTGGGGTGAAACAATGTGAAAACGGCTAACAAGGGCCTCCAGCGGACACCTGGGCTCGCGCCCAGGTGCGCGCTGAGGCCCCGAGGCGTTGGGCGCCATTGAGACGATCCAGAGAGTGAAAGACACCATGTCAGACCGCGACGAAGAGTACGAAGGTCTCCTCCCCTGGGAGGCCGACGCCCGGAACAGTATCCGTGGCCTTCTGTACAACGCAACGCTCGATCGCGAGCAAGGAAGCGTCACTCTGTATTCGGAGGATTGGGGCTTCAAAGGTGAAAAGGCTCCCAGAACGTTCTGGGACTTTGACGATCTGCGGGATGCTCTCATCAAGATCGGTGATGAGGCAATGAACGGCAGCGTGCCATGGGAAGGCGGGGCAGTTTTTGACACTGATTCTGAAGACTTAGTGGACGCCGCCCTTGAGGCTGCAGAGGTTCAGCTCGTTTTTCTCCAAGACTCGGAGTCGCCGCCTCCAGAGGACTTGCTTTATTATTCTGATGATTTTCAGACGTCCTGCATTATTCTTGCACCCGACTTTGCGCAGATCAATGCTGAACTCTTGGAGTACTTTGCCTCGCATCCTGAGGCTCTTTACGATCTTTCTTGGCGGCAGTTCGAGAAGCTCCTCGAGACTATCTTCAACAATCACGGTTATAGGACGCAGCTTGGCCCAGGAAGCGACGACGAAGGCATAGATCTACGGCTCCTCAGCAAGGACTCTATCGGGGAGGTAGTGACGCTCGTGCAGGCAAAACGCTATGCACCAACTCGGCCGATCAGCCTGGAAGCTGTTTCCGCACTGTATGGGGTAGTAGAGTCGGAGAAGGCGAACAGAGGACTTTTTGTGACAACTTCAAGGTATCTACCTAGTGCCCAACGATTTGCACAAAAGACCCATAGCCGCCTGATCCTCGCGACGCCAAATGATGTCGCGCGGTGGTGTAGCCTGAAGGGAAAGAGGGAGTTTCAGGGGGCGCCCAACCCCGGCGCTGCACCGGACGGCTGGCGCCGCCGGTGAGCTTCCACGGCGTTGGGCGCTAAACATCAGACGCTAAGGGTATCATGATCGAGTCTGAAAGCAGTTATGGGATTGACTAGAATTATAGACGGCTCGACACCGTACCCTCAGTGGACGATCGATCGCCTTAGCGATTTCGTTGAGTTTTTAGAACGCCACTGCAAGGAAGAGGATGCGCTGTTTCGGGGGCAGGCTGCCGACTGGTCTCTCCGTCCGAAGCTTGGCAGATTACGAGTTCCTGACGGTCGATCGTTGCCGGAGCTTGAAGAGCAAATGCTTAGCCACTTTGAAAGAGCAGTGGTGGCTTACATACCGTCCCCTCCAGTTTCGACATGGGAGCTGTCAGCGCTCGCCCAGCATCACGGAATGGCAACGCGACTGCTTGATTGGACACTTAATCCGCTGGCGGCACTCTGGTTTGCTCTTGATAGTCCTACGGCACCGAACGTTCGCAATGCGGTGGTGTGGATGTTCTGCCCTCAAGCAGCAGACGTCGTCAACATTAGCGACTCGTCTCCAATGGCTACAACAGCAATTAGTTACTGGAAGCCGAGACATATTAGTCCGCGCATTCGAGCCCAAGGAAGTGTGTTTACGGTGCATCCCTTCGATTTGGAGTCGGGAAATCTCCAAGCGCTTCAGAATGCGCCAGAGCATTACCCCAAGCTCATGAAGATCCTTATACCTAGGTCGACTTTTAAGGGCATTAGATATCACCTCGACCGCTGTGGAATAAATGCGGCCGTAGTTTATCCAGATCTTGATGGGCTTGCACGGCATATTGAATGGCTCTACAGAGCGGGTTACAAGGCTACCGAGCACGCTATTGACAATCTTGAACCTAGGCGCTCTGACCAAGCCCCGCGGCAGGGTATAGATTCAGGAGGTAAGTCTGGCCTTGAGTACTCTAATCCCGAAGAGGAAGGACCTATTGGAAAGACTGGGTATCCGGTGGAAGGTGATTGATTCTCTCCACTCGGTGTACAGCGTGGATTTGATTGGCGCCCAACCAGAGCTTGCACCGGACAGTCGGCTTCGCCGTCTGCCGGTGAAGCACCAACCCGTTAGACGGTTCGAAATCTACGCAGGGCAAGAGTCATGAGCACAGACAGTGACAAGCCCATTGAGTATGCGCGTAGGCTGTACGACGACGTGCGAAGCTGGTACGACAATGCTGACAGTAAAGCTCAGGTTGTGTTGGCCATCGACGGCGCGTTCCTGGCATTCTTGACTGGAGCCATCTTCAAGGAGCCTAGCGATCTCAAGGCAGTCTTTGGAGAGTTCTCAGTTTGGACTTGGTCGTTGCTCGCGTTGATGACGCTTTGCCTTATGGCCTCTGTGATTAGCGCTATCTATTGTTTATGGTCAAGGATCTACTCAGCGGAAGAGCTACAAAAGCTCGTCGAAGCCGCGCAGGGTGGAAACAGCCATCCAGCTCAGTATAGCCCGCAGACGATGTGGTTTTTCCAGATGGTCGCCAATCTTGAGGAGAAGCGATTCCGTACCACCTTGGAAGCGGTCAATGACCTCTTCGAGATTGAGGCGATGGCCTCGCAAATTCAGATAATCGCGAAGAACGTGCGAACAAAGCATCATGCCGTTAACGCCGGGTTTGTTCTGGCAGCGGCGACCCTGATCCTCTTCTTCTTTGCCGGGCTGTCTTACTTGGCCGAAGTGCGTATATAAAGCGCGTCTGGAGACAGGTGATGTTTACCAGGAGTAAACCGTCTAACACGATCGCTGCACCGAACGGCTGACGCCGTCGGTGAGCTCCTGTGGTGTCAGGCGTCGCAATTTGGCCTGAGTCGAAGTGGAGTACCACTGTCTATTAGTCCCATACAAGTAGGAGACCTCTTTGAGAAAGCTCATCGCGTCTACTTTCGTGTCGCTAGACGGCGTCATGCAAGCCCCCGGGGGTCCCGAAGAGGACCCTGCACAGGGATTCTCGCTGGGCGGCTGGAGCTTCGCCTATTGGGACGAGGTGATGGGCCAATCAATGTCAGGCTTCGATGGCAACGATCGAGAGCTTGTACTCGGTCGCAAAACCTACGAAATATTCGAGGCGTATTGGCCTCACCAACCGGAGGATCATCCGATTGCGAGGACGTTCAATGCGGCAAAAAAGCATGTGGGGTCCCGCACTTTGAAGTCATTGCAATGGCATAATTCGTCGGTAGTTGGCGGAGACGTCGTTTCAGCCATAGCCGCGCTCAAGGTCCAGCCTGGACTCGACCTTCAAATCATTGGCAGCGGCAATCTGATTCAGACGCTACAAGCCGCATCGCTCATTGATGAATACAACGTATGGACGTTCCCGGTAGTTCTTGGCCGTGGAAAGCGATTGTTTGAAAATGGTGCAAGGCCATGTGCACTGCGGCTCGTGGCTTCGAAGGTTTCAACAACTGGCGTTGTGATGAGCACCTATGTTCCAGATGGAGATATTCAGCTTGGCACGGTTGGCTAGGACGACACGATGGCATACACTGATTCTCGCGTAACGATCCACATGGCGGCGAGTCTAGACGGCTTCATCGCTCGAAAAGACGGGAGCGTCGACTGGCTCGAGACCTCGGACGAATTCGTAGACGGCGACACCATGGATCCAGGATTCGTCGAGGCCTTCCTCAAGACGATCGACTGCTACGTCATGGGATCGCGAACCTATGAGACTGCGCTTCGTTTTGAAGCCCAAGGGTTGGGGTGGTCGTATGGCGATAAACCCACCTTCGTCCTCACTAGTCGGGAGCTGCCGCGGGTCCGGGATACCGTCGAGCTCTACTCAGGCGATCTTGCGCAGTTCGTGAATGGGCACCTGCGGCCCACATTCCGTACCATCTGGTTTGTTGGAGGCGGTGTAGTCTCCGCCGAATGCCTTCGTCTCGGGCTAGCCGACGAAGTTCGTTATTCGATCCTGCCGATCTTGATTGGTGATGGGGTCCCATTCTTCGAGAAGCTCGATAGAGACATCGCCCTCCATCTGACGGAGGCCAAAGCCTACAAGAGCGGCATGGTGGAGCTCTGTTATGAGGTGCGAGGACATCGTGCCGAGTCACGGAATGGCGCCTAACATCCCGGGGCCTGCACCGGACAGCCAACGCGCTTTTGCGCTTCGTCTGCCGGTGAGACCCGATCACGTTCGGCGGCAACGGCGTAGCAGTAATATCAGCACCGGTTTCTCCTCCTTCTGGAGTTTCATTATGACGCGAAATGCCACGATGCTCTTGGGGGTATCTTTGCTGTTGGCCGGCCTCGGGTTGCCCAAAGCCTCCGGCGACCCGCAGGACGATGCCTTCAGGAAGGAACTGAAAGCCATGGCCGGCACTTGGAGGCCCATTTCCACCGAGAACAACGGAAACAAAGGCCACGAAGAAACCCTGAAGGAAATACGCTGGGTTCGCGACGCAGACGGCAAGTGGGCCATGCAGCGGGATGGCAAAACCGTCCTGGAGTGGACGGTCAAAAAGATCGACGCGACGAAGAAACCCAAGACGATTGACCTTGAGGTAACGTTCGGCTCGCACAAGGGGCAGATTTACCGGGGCATCTATGAGCTCGATGGAGACACGTTACGGATCTGCCTCGCCCAGCCAGAGAGGCCCGAGCGCCCCACGGAATTCTCGGCAGGCAAGGGGAGTAACAGTGCTCTCTCCGAGTTTAAGAGGGAGAAGAACTAAGCGGTCGCTGGGACCGGCCGAACCGGCTGATCAACCGGACGGCCAACGCACTGACGTGCGTCGTCCGCCGGTTATCAGCAGACACGCCATCGGCATGGGCCGGTCACTTCTTGCCACCTGGCTGGCCCATCTTGCCTCACTCTCTGGGTTGTTACGCCAAATATCTTCAGACAGGAGCCTATTGCATGAAGCTCAAGGCAGTGCTGACAGTCTCAGCGATTTACCTGGCCGTCCTTGGGGTCGGGTTCATGTTTGCCCCACGGGAGATAGGTATCGATGCCGTTCCAGCGGATGCCTCCCCCGCACTGATCGCCTATCTCCGGATTTTCAGCGGTCCTTTTCTGGGGATTGCAATTCTAAACTGGATGGCTCGGAATGCGGAGCCTTCTGGGGCGCGTAACGCCATTGTCCTTGCCAATATCGTTGGGTTTGGTTGCGTAACTTTGATGGACGTATGGGGGGTGTTCAGTGGTGACGCACGCCAAGTAGCGAAACTGTTCCTTGTGATTCATTTGCTTATGACTGTCGCCTTCGTCGTGGCAGGGCGCGCCAGCATGCGAGAAAATGGCTGATCTGATCTTTTTCTCGACTCCCTCTGAATTCCGTGCCTGGCTCGAGAAGCATCACGAGCGGGAGAAGGAGCTGCTGGTGGGCTTTTACAAGAAGGGCTCGGGAAAGCCGAGCATCACGTGGCCCGAATCAGTGGACGAGGCGCTGTGCTTCGGGTGGATCGACGGCGTGCGCAAGAGCCTGGGCGAGGAGAGCTACATGATCCGCTTCACGCCTCGCAAGCCGAGCAGCAACTGGAGCGCCGTCAACGTCGCGCGGGTCGAGGAGCTCAGCCGCGAGGGACGGATGCGGCCGGCGGGTCTGAAAGCCTTCGAGGAACGGTCGGAAGCGAAGACCGGCATCTATGCCTATGAGCAGAAGGACGCCGCCACGCTCGAGAAGGCGGAGGAGCGGCAGTTCAAGGCCAACAAACCGGCGTGGGAGTTCTTTCATTCTCAACCCGCGTGGTATCGGAAGACGGCCATCTGGCGGGTCGTCAGTGCGAAGAAGGAGGAGACCCGGAAGAAGCGCCTGGCCACGCTCATCGAGGAGTCCGCGCAGGGGCGGCGTACCTGACCCGGTCTACAGCCCCGGCTTGCCCAGCAGGATGTACCCCTCCCAGATGTCCGCGTCCGAGAGAACCGGCTTGAGCGGGAGCGGCTCGTCGAGCTTCGCCAGGTCGTCGCGTTGCGCGAGGACCCAGACGCGGCCGGGCCGGCTGGCGTACTCCAGCAGCTTTTCCTTGCTGTCGAGATTCACGGCATAGCGGCCCGTGTAGAAGACGATGGTCGAGTCGAGCCGCGGATAGATTCCGTAGGTGTCGCCCGGCCTCATCCTTGCGAGGAGCTCCCTGGACATTCCCCGGGTGGACTTGATCACGTCGAACTTCGGGATCAGGAAGAGGTGCGCGAGGAGCGCCAGGGCTCCCATGCCCGCGGCGAGACCGGCGACGGCGCGGGGGAGCCTTCCTTTCCGCGCCTGCCACCAGGCATGAACCGCCCCGGCGAGGGGCAGGAGGAAGACGAGCGTCACCTGCCAGACGAAGCGGTCTCCTCCCAGAGGCTCGGCCTCTTCCCGTCCCAGGCCCCCGATCGGAAGGGCGGCCGTGATCAGCAGCCCGAGCCCGGAGAGGATGCCGAGCGGCCAGACCGCCCATCTCCGTCCCTGCGGCCACTCGGCGGCAATCCGGTCCATGGCGGCTCCTATCAGAAGCGCCATGGCCGGGTACATGGTGAGGACGTAGACCGTCCGCTTCCCCGGGGAGATGCTGAAGAACACCACGGTCACCACGATCCAGCAGAGGGCGAAGAGATAGCCCTTGCGCTCGGGGTGGTCCTGCTCCGAGCCGTGGAAGCGCTTCCAGCCGACGACAAGGGCCGTGGGCAGGAGGAAGGACCAGGGGAAGAACTCGGCCGGGATTACGGTCAGGTAGTAGTACCAGGGCTGGAAGTGGTGCCAGGGATCGGCGTAGCGGGTGACGTTCTGTTTGAAGACGATCTGGTCCAGGTACTCGCGTCCGCCGGCGAGGCCGGCGGGGATCAGCCAGGCGAGCACCACCGCGGCCCAGATCAGGAGGCCGAGAGGGATCCGCAGGCGCCGGAGCTCAGTTGTGTCTTTCGTGATCAGGAGGAAGGCGAGGATGGAGAGGAGCGGCGGCAGGAATCCGGCCGGCCCTTTCGCCAGGGTCGCGATGCCGGTGGCCACGAAGAAGAGAGGGTAGAGCCCGGGGCGTCCTTCGGTGTAGCCGCGCACCCAGAACCAGACGCCCAGCGCCACCAGGAAGGTGAGGAGCATGTCGATCTGCCCGAACCGTCCCAGCCAGAGGATCTTCAGGCAGGTGGCGAAGGCTCCGGCGGCGATCCACGCGGCGCGGCGGTTGAACAGTCTCTCTCCGATTCGGAAGACCAGGAGCATCACACCGATGGCCGACAGGGCCGAGGGGATGCGGGCGGAGATCTCGTTGACTCCCCCGGTGAGCCAGGAGGAGGCGATGATGAGCCAGAAGAGGAGAGGGGGCTTCTGGGTATAGATCTCGCCGTTGAGGCGGGGGAGCGCCCAGGAGCCGGACTCCTTCATCTCGCGGGCGACCTCGGCGTAGCGGGCTTCGTCCGGGTTCCAGAGGTCGCGCGAGCCGAGGCCGGGGAGGAAGAGCAGCGCGCCGAGGAGAGCGAGGAGGGTGAGATCGCGCCGAGCGGACATCATCAAGGCTGGCTGGCCCCTGGGGGCTGGGCTCCGGCGAGCTGGCCGCCGCGATAGATGAACCAGAGGTTCCGGGTGTAGATGAGGAAGCCGGGGAGCTGGCCGATGATGATGACCAGGTCCTTGCGGTGGAATCCATAGGCGAGGAGGACGAGGCTGCCGCCCAGACTGAAGAACCAGAAGGCCGTGGGGATTACGCTGGCTCCTTTGCGCTCGGAGGCGACCCACTGGACGAAGAAACGGGCGAAGAAGCAGGCCTGTCCGAGAAGGCCGATGGCAGTCCAGACGTTCCAGGCGAATTGGTGTTCCAAACGTCGATCTCCTCGGAGAGGCTCCGGTCGACCCGGCGCGTCTGCAGCCAGCGGACGCCGTAGAGGTCGAAGAGGCCCCGCCACAGGCGGTTGTGGATGCCGTACTTCGGTTGCCCGTGCAGTCTCGGCCGATGGTTGACCGGCACCTCGGTCACCCGCGCCCCCTCCATCCGGAGGAGGGTGGGGAGGAATCGGTGCATGCCGTTGAACAGGGGCAGGTGCCGCAGGTACTCGGCCCGGACCGCCCGCAGCGTGCAGCCCACGTCGGTCACCGACTCGCGGGTGACCCGGTTGCGGACCCCGTTGGCGATCTTCGAGGAGACCCGGCGCACCCAGTTGTCCCGGCGCCGGGCGCGGACGCCGTTGACCACGTCGAAGCCGTCCATCCGCTCCAGCAGGCGGGGGATGTCCGCGGGGTCGTTCTGGAGGTCCGCGTCAAGGGTGACCACGATCGCGCCGCGGGCATGGCGGAAGCCGGCGTCCAGTGCCGCCGACTGCCCGCTGTTGCGGGCCTGGCGCACGATCCGCGTCCGGGAGTCCTCCTGCGCGAGCCGGCGCATGACTTCCGGGCTGCCGTCGGTGCTGCCGTCGTCCACGTAGATCACTTCATAGGGGCGGCCGAGCGGCTCCAGGGCGGCCCGGATCTCGGCGGCGAGGACCGGCAGGTTTTCTTCCTCATTGTGGACCGGTATGACCAGGGAGATCTCCAGGGAGATCTCCGGCCGTGTGCCCTCGCGCATGCGGGTATCTTAATCGAGCCAGGGCGGTCTTCCGTTCCAGCTTAAGATAGCGGTGGAATGAGGCGGTTCGTTGTCCCCCCCCGGCCGGTACTGTTGGCGGCAGCCTGGGCGCTCCTGGCGGGCGCCGCCCTGGCGTTGCGCCCGATCCTGCCCGTCGACGAGACCCGCTACGTCTCGGTAGCCTGGGAGATGTGGCTGCGCGGCGACTTCCTGGTGCCGCACCTGAACGGGCTGCCGTACAGCGACAAGCCTCCTCTGTTGTTCTGGCTGTTCCACCTGGGATGGGGAGTCTTCGGGGTCAACGAGTGGTGGCCGCGGGTGGTTCCGGCGCTGTTCGCCCTGGCCAACCTCTTCCTCACCGGCCGGCTTGCCCGGCGGCTCTGGCCGGACCGTCCGGAGGTCGCCCGCGCGGCTCCGGCCGTCCTGCTCGGTTTCCTGCTCTGGAGCGTGTTCACCTCCATGGTGATGTTCGACATGCTGGTGACGTTCTGCGTGCTGCTGGCGCTCCTGGGTCTGGAGGCCTGGAGGCGCGGAGGCGCGCAGTCATCCCGGGCGTGGCTGCAGGTCGGAGTCGCCCTGGGGCTGGGGATCCTCGTGAAGGGGCCGGCCGTGCTGGTCCCGCCGCTGGCCGTGGCGCTCTTCGCCCCCTGGTGGGGAAGGGAGAGAGCTAGGGAGAGGGGGGATGGGATCAGCCAGAGGGGGGATGGGATCAATTTCTGGCTGCCTCGGCTGGCGGCTGCCGTCGTTCTGACCGCGGTCATCGCGCTGGCCTGGGCCCTGCCCGCGGCCGGAGCCGGGGGACCGGACTATGCCAACGCCATCCTGATCTCCCAGACCGAGGAGAGGATGGTCTACTCGTATGACCACAACCGCCCCTGGTGGTGGTACCTGGCGCTGCTGCCGGTGCTCCTCTATCCCTACTCGGCCTGGCCGCCGCTGTGGCAAGCCGCGTTCCGGCAGCGGGCTGCCGATCCTGGAATCGATCTTGGAACGAGGTTCTGTCTCTCGTGGCTGGTGTCGGGCCTCGCCGTCTTCTCGCTGATCAGCGGCAAGCAGCCGCACTACCTGCTGCCGCTGATGCCGGCCTGCGCCCTGTTGGTCTCGCGGCTCCTCACCGAGCCGGGGACCGCCGTCCGGCGCTGGCACCTCGTCCCCGTGCTGAGCCTGCTCGCCGTGGTCGGATCGGCCATGGTGGCGGCCCCGGTCCTGGCGGGACGGCGCGGTCTCCCCCCCTGGATTCAGGAGGTCTCCCCCTGGCCGGGCGTGGCGCTGCTCGCCCTGGGCCTGGCCTTCGTCCTCTTCTTCGACCGGCTGTTCACGCGCCGGGCGGAGGCGCTGACCCTGATCACTCTGGCCATGGTGCTCGCCGCTCAACTGGGCTGGTCCGGGGCGGCACGGCAGGCGTACAACCTGGAGCCGGTCGCGCGCTACCTGAGCGCCGCCGAGAAACAGGGGCGGCCGATCGCCTGCGTGGGGGACTATCACGGCCAGTTCCACTTCCTCGGCCGGCTCGAGCGGCCCATCCTGGAGATCCCGAACGGATCGGAGTCGCTCTGGATACGCCAGAACCCGCGGGGACTGGTGATCCAGGACCTGCGGTACATGCCCCCGGACGTGGAGCGGGCCGAGCTCACGCAGCCTTACCGGGACGACGTTCTCGCCGTCTGGGGGGCCGTCTGGGGAAGGGAAGGGCTCCCCTGATCTTCGGGACAGTCATCCGGTGCGATATCTACCCGCGTATCCCACTCCTATGAAGCTGCTGTGGGCCTCCCTCCTCCTGATGCTGCTTTCCGGCCCGGTTTCCAGCCCGGTCGCCAGGCCGGCCATGGCTCAGCTCCTGCCCCTGGGCGATCCGGAGGCCGTGTCCGCGAGCACGGGCGCGTTCGAGGTCCGCAAGAGGCTGGACGAGTACGAGGTGGGCTGGGAGCTGCGCTTCGCGCCGCGGCGCTTCCGGCTGCTCCCGAGCTGGGCTCCCGACGTCATCCCGGTGGCGGGGGCCATGGCCAGCTCGCGGAGCATCCTCTACACCTACGCCGGGTTCCGCATGGACATCCCTCTCTGGGAGCGATGGGTGGTGAGCCCCGGCCTGGGCACGGGCCTGTATTACCGGGGTTACGGCAAGAACCTGGGGGGAGCGCTGGAGTTCCGCTCCCAGATCGAGCTGGCCTATCGGCTGCCGAACGAGGCGCGGCTGGGCCTCTGCCTGTACCACCTGTCCAATGCCGGGCTCCTCGGCTTCAACCCCGGCAGCGAGTCGCTGGTGCTCACCTACAGCTCCCGGCTGCGGAAGTAGGCACGGGTACACGGACGAACACGGACGGGCGGGCCGGGATCAACTCCGTGATATCCTCGCCCCATGGCCGTTGATCCCGAATTGCTGGAGATCCTCGTCTGCCCGAAGTCCAAGGGTGATCTGGAGCTGATCGAGCTGCCGCAGGAGCTCCGGGCGAGCTTGGTGGAGAAGTACCGCGAGCACTTCCGGGACGAGGAGCCCGTGGTCGAGCAGGGGCTCTACTGCGCCGCCTCCGGGCTCGTCTACCCGATCGTCTCGGACATCCCCATCATGCTGGTCGAGGAGGCGCTGCCCGCCTCGGCCGTGGGGCGCCCGGGCGAGCCCGCCGCGAGCGCCTGACTTCTTCCGGTGTCCGTCTCCGAAGCGAAACCCCTGCCGACCCGCATCCAGCGGGTGGGATCGTGGCTCTTCTCCGGCCATCTCCTCGCGGTCTTCAGCATCGCGGCGTCGAACATCCTCCTCGGCTTCACTCTCCTGACCGCTCCGTTCAGCCTGCGGGGAAGCCGGGCCGACTGGGCCCGGATGGCTCCGCTGCTCGTGCCGCTCGGGGTGTACGCGCTCTGGCTCCTGGGCTCGTCCTTCGCCTCGTTCGACCCGCGGACCAGCCTGGGCGGGTTGAGCGAGCTTTTCACGCTCTCCGCCCTGCTCCTCGCGCCGCGGCTGGTGCGGGGGGAGTCCGAGGTGCGGCGCCTGGTTGACGGCCTGGTCGCGGCCGCCGCCCTGCTCGCCTGCGCCGGCCTGCTCAGCTACCTGTGGGGCTACGGCGACATCGACCGCCGCATCCGGGGACCCTTCTCGCACTACATGACCTTCTCCGGGTTCCTGCTGATCTGCGACCTGCTCCTGATGGTGCGGCTGCTGGGCGATCCCAAAGGCTCCGGCGGCAGACGGCACTGGCGGTGGGCGGCCCTGCTCGCGATCAACGCGGCCCTGCTCGCGAGCTACACCCGGGGCGCCTGGGTGGCCCTGGTGGTGGCGGTGACCGTGCTCGTCCTGGCGCGCGCGCCGAAGCTGCTGCTCGCCTACGCGCCTCTCGGCGTGCTGCTCGTGTTGCTGGCGCCGGTGCCCCTGGTCGCCCGCATGCTCTCGATCGCCGACCTGCGGGACCCCTCCAACTACGACCGGCTGTGCATGCTGGAGGCGGGGATGACCATGGTGGCCGAGCGGCCGGTCTTCGGGCTCGGCCCCGAGATGGTGGAGCGGCGCTACCCGATCTACCGGTCGCCGAGCGCGCCGCGCTTCGACATCCCCCACCTGCACAACAGCTTTCTGCAGCTCGCGGCCGAGCGCGGGTTGCCGGCGCTGCTCGCCTTTCTCGCGATGAGCTGGGTGAGCCTGCGGATCATGCTCCGCCGGTACCGGAAGGAGGGAGGGAGCCGGGGACCGCGGGCAGATCTCTACCTGGGCGGCATGCTCGCCCTGCTCGCCTTCCACGTGGCGGGGCTGTTCGAGAACAACTGGGGAGACACCGAGGTCCAGAGAGCGGTGCTGTTCCTGCTCGTGCTGCCGTTCTGTCTCATGGCGGGGGAGGCTGATATGCTCCCCGACCGGCCGGGAGGCGACTCCGCTCCGAGGTGATCGAACCGGCACGTGCATTGCACACGCCACGCCGGCAGAGGACAGGGACTCGTCTTGCGTCTCGATCAGCTTTTGGTCCAGCGGGGGCTCTTCGCCAGCCGGGAACAGGCCCGGCGTGCCGTCATGGCCGGTACCGTCCAGGTCGGGGGCCAGCGCGTGGACAAGCCGGGCACGCCCGTGGGAGAGGACGCCGCCGTCTCCGTCCTCGCTCCGAAAGAGCCGTTCGTCTCCCGCGCCGGCCGCAAGCTCGCCGATGCGCTGGACCGCTTCGGAGTGGACCCGGCCGGCCGCGTCTGCCTGGACGTGGGCGCCTCGACCGGCGGCTTCACCGACTGCCTGCTCCAGCGCGGCGCCGTCCGGGTCTATGCCCTCGACGTCGGCTACGGGCAGCTCGACCAGAAGCTGCGCTACGACGACCGGGTGGTGGTCATGGAGCGGGTCAACGCCCGCCATCTAGAGGAGGGCGACCTGCCCGAGCCCGCCAGCCTGATCACGATCGACGTCTCCTTCATCTCCCTCGTCAAGGTGATGCCGGCCCTGCTGCCGCATCTGGAGCCCGGCGGCCTGGTCCTGGCCCTGATCAAGCCCCAGTTCGAAGCGGGGCGCGGCGCCGTGGGCAAGGGGGGGATCCTGCGCGACGAGGCCCTGCGGCAGCAGGTCATCGAGGATTGCGCCGGCGGGCTGGCCGCCCTGGGGCTGGAGCTTCTCGGCGTCCACGACTCGGCGGTCCCGGGCATGGGCGGGAACCGCGAGGCGTTCGCCCTGCTTCAGAAGGAGGCGGAGTGAGGGGCCGGCGCAGGTTCCAGCGCATCGGGATCGTGGCCAAGGCGGGGAGCCGCGAGGCGGTCCACACCGCGCACGAGCTGGCCGAATGGCTCCGCCGGCGCGACCTGGAGGTGGGGCTGGACGAGGCCATCCTGCGCGCCCGGGGGGCCGCCCCGGACCCGCCGTTCCGGCCGGGGGACGGCTACGATCTCGTGGTCGTCCTGGGCGGCGACGGCACCCTCCTCTCGGTGGCGCGCAACTTGGCCGGCGCGGTGCCGATCCTCGGCGTCAACCTGGGGAACCTCGGCTTCCTCACCGAGATCAACCGCGGCGAGCTCTACCCGGCCATGGTGCAGGTCCTGAGCGGGAGGTACCGGACCGAGAAGCGCTCGCTCTTCGACGTGGAGCTGCTGCGCGACGGGGGTCAGCCTCCCAGCCAGCCTCTCAAATACCGCGTGCTCAACGACGCGGTCATCAACAAGAGCGCCCTGGCCCGCATCATCCAGCTCACCCTGCGCATCGACGGCCACCTCGTGGCCCGCTTCCGCGCCGACGGCCTGATCCTCTCCTCCCCGACCGGCTCCACCGCCTACAACCTGTCCGCCGGCGGCCCGATCCTCGGCGCCCTGCTCGGCGTGGCCGTGCTCACCCCGATCTGCCCCCACGCGCTGTCGCTGCGGCCCATGGTGGTCCCCGACACCAGCCTGATCGAGGTGACGCTGGAGACCCCGAGCGAGGAGGTCTACCTGACCCTGGACGGCCAGGAGGGGACCTCGATGGGCTATCGCGACGTGGTGACCGTCACCCGCAGCCGGGCCGCGGTGAAGCTGATCAAGGTCTCCGAGCGGACGTTCTACGACAACCTGCGCGGAAAGCTCCGGTGGGGAGGGCTGCACGACGGAGGGGAGGAGCCGCGGTGAGCGACGAGCCGACCCCGCCTGATCCTCCGGTTCTGCCTCCGGTCCTGCCTCCGATCCTGGAGGAAGAAGACGCTCCCTCCGGGCTTCCCGTCCGGCGGCGGCACGGGCGCGTCCGGCGCTGGGTGGTCCGCCCCTTCATCTGGGGCCTCCTCTTCCTGGTCATGATCGTGGCCGCGGCCTGGCTCCTTCTGGAGAGCGGCTTCGGGCATGGCCGCGCCGTGGCCCTGGTCCGCGCCCGCACCTCCGAGCTGCTCGGCCGCCAGGTCGAGATCGGCCGGGTGGACTACAGTCTCATCGACCTCTCGTTCGAGCTCTACGACGTGGTCATCCCCGGGCCGAAGCCGGGCGACCCGGCCTTCGCCCGCATCCCGCTGGCGCGGGTCGAGTTCTCCTGGCGGGACCTGCGCCAGAGGGTGCTCCGCCTGGAGCAGATCGAGATCGTCCGCCCCCACGTCTACCTGCGGTTCAACCCCGACGGCACCAGCAACCTGCCCGAGCTGCGGACCCGCAAGGGGGGCACGCGCCGGGTCGAGGTGCAGATCGGCCGCGTCCTGCTGGAGGGCGGGACCCTGGAGATGGACGAGATGCGGCTCCCCCTGGAGCTGGATGCCCGCGCCGTGTTCGGCCGTGCCATCGGCCAGGCCGAGCGCGGCGGGGAGGGGGGCGACCGCATCGACGCCATGGTCACGGCCCAGGAGGTGGTCACCACGCTGCCCCGGGCCAGGCCCTATCCCTTCACCGCCTCGGTCAAGGGGAGCTTCGTGCCCGGCCGCATCCGCTTCAACACCGTGCGCCTGGCGGGACCCGACCTCAAGGCCACCGGCGCGGGGTCTTACGAGTGGGGCCGGGGCCCAGGCCAGGACAAGCCGCGGCGGCTCGGGCTCGAAATTGCAGCCGACGGCTGGGCCCAGCTCTTCAACCGCCTTGGTTACGTCAAGGATCCGATCCAGGGGCCGTTTGAATTCCACGGCCGGATCGATCGCGTCGAACAGAGCCTCAGCTACTCCGGGACCGTCCGCTCGCCGCGCTTCGCCGCCCTGGACCGCGTTTTCGAAGAGATCGAGGCCGGGCTCGTGGGCGGGCGCGACGGCATGGAGATCGAGCTCGATCGCGCCCTCTACGCCGGCGGCAACGTCGAGGGCGTGATCTCGGTTGATTACAACGACGAGGAGGACGAGGAGGCGGAAGGCGCGGGCACGCCCGTGGACCTCGACCTCTCCTTCGCCCGGCTCGACCTGGGCACCGTGGCCGCCGACCAGTTCGGCGAGGACGTGCCGATCGTCCAGGACCTCGCCGGCCGCGCCACGGGAGACCTGGTCTACCGCTTCCGCACCGGCAACCCCGTCGCCGGCAGCGGCCTGGTCGACGTCCACCTCGACGCGGTCCACGAGAAGGGGGTGCCGATCGCGGGCGACGCCTCCATCACCATCGAGCGCGGCGTCCTGTCGAGCGACAACATCCGGCTCACGGCCCCCTCCCAGACCGTGATCGGCTCGAACTTCCTGTTCGACATGGAGAGGGGCTCCGGCCACTTCGACTTCCGGCTCAGCTCCCAGGACGTGGGCGTCCTCGCCCCCCTGCTGCGCGGCGACGTGCGGCCGGGCGAGGAGCCGCCGTTCTGGGTGCCGAGCGAGGGGCATGGCGAGGCCGAAGGGAGATTCGAGATCGCGGACAAGCGCTTTGCCGCGGACATCCGGATCGATCTCCAGGACGCGGTTAGTCCGGTGATCGCGGCCGACGACGTCCACGGCGCCTTCCGCTTCACCCCCTCGGCCGTGGAGGACCTGCGGCTGGAGGCCACCTCCAACAGCGGCGCGCTGATCGTGACCGGCCGGGTGCCATTGGAAGAAGAGGGGAGGCCGCGGCGCGCCCCCGAGCCGCTCTCCCTCGCCGTCGACGCCCAGCACTGGCCCGCTCCGGGGATCGTCGCCTTCCTCGCTCCCGGTCTGAAGGACGCGAGGATCGACGGCCAGGTCTCCGGCCGGCTCGACCTGGGAGGCACGACCGAGAACCTGAACGGCCGCGCCGAGATCGAGGTGGAGAGCTTCCGGATCGCGGACGCCGACCTCGGCGAGCTCCAGGCCGGCATCGCGTTCCAGGGCAAGCAGGTGCGGATCGAGCGCGCCGTGGTCCAGGCCGCGGCCGGCACCGTGCTCGTGGCCGGGACCTTCGATACCGAGACCAAGGCCATGGACCTCACGGTGGACGCGCCGGAGCTCTCCCTGGCGGCCGACCCGTTCCGCGACCTCCTCGGCGGCGAGGTCAACGGCCTGGCCGCGCTCACCGCGGTGATCGGCGGCACGCTGGACCGGCCCGAGGGCATCGCCAGCCTGCGTGGCAACAACCTGGTGCTCGCCGGCCGCGCGCTCGGCGAGGCGGGCACGGCCCAGGCCGTGGCGACCTGGGACGGCGAGAGCCTGACCGCCACGGGCTCCCTCCTCGGGCTGGCCTCCTTCGAAGGGGGCGGCCGGCTCACCCTGGAGGAGGCCGACCTGCGCTTCGACATCCAGAGCGCGGACCTCGGCACGCTGATCCGTATCGCCTCCCCGCGGGCGGTGCCGGAGATCACCGGCTCGCTCGCCGGCTCCATCGGCTTCGCCTCCGACTTCGCGCAGGGCACCTGGCGCGGCGAGCTCGTCCTCTCCGACCTGCGGGCGCAGTATCAGAATCATACGATCGCCAACCGCGAGCCGGTCCGGGTCGAGCTGGGGCCGGAGAGCCTGAACATCCGCTCCCTCTACCTGGGCGAGCCGGGGACCGACAACGAAGTCTTCGTGTTCGGCACCGTCGGGATGGGACAGGAGAACGCGCCGCTCGACCTGCGCCTCCAGAGCACGGTGTCGGCGGTCTGGGCCGAGCTCGCGCTGCCGCCCGGCTTCGACGTCGAGGGTTATCTCGACGTCCTGGCCGTGGTGCGGGGCACCACGGGCGACCCCCGGCTCGACGGCCAGGGGGTGATCCGCGACGCGCGGCTCCTGATCCCCGAGTTCCCCCGGGCCCTGGAAGACATCGAGGGAGTCGTCCTCTTCAACCGGGACGAGCTGGTCCTCGACGGCCTGCGGGCGCGGATGGGGGACGGCGTGCTCCGCGCCGCCGGCAGCCTCGACCTCCCGCAGCCGGGCCGGGAGGGCTTTGAGTACCGGGTGCAGGTCGAAGCGGATGGCGTGAGCGTGCGCTTCCCCGAGCCTTTCCTGCTCCGGGGCGACGCCAACCTGTCGCTGACGGGAAACGGCTCCGCGCGCCAGATCCGGGGCCAGGTCGTGCTCGAGCGCGCCTTCTTCGTCGAGGACATCCAGACCGACGCCCTGCCGCTCCTGCTCCAGGCCCTGGAGCGCGAGCGCCTGGAGGTCGTGGAGACCGACGAGCTCCTGGCCGGCACCCAGATCGACGTCCAGGTGGATGGCCCCGGCGCCCTGCGGGTGCGCAACAACGTGGCCGATCTGCGGGGGGACATCGACCTGCGGGTCCAGGGCACGCTGGCGGCCCCGGTGGTCTTCGGGCGCGTGGAGGTCGAGCAGGGCGGGACCCTGGTCTACTCCGAGAACGAATACGAGGTGGAGCGCTTCCTCCTCACCTTCAACAACCCGAACCGGATCGATCCGATCATCGACCTCGTGGCCCGCACCGAGGTGAGGAACTACGACATCACCCTGAACCTCTCCGGCACCCTGGACCGCCTGGACACCCAGTTCACCTCGGACGAGGGGCTGGCCGAGCTGGAGGTGCTGACCCTGCTCTTCTCCGGAGAGCTCGACTACGAGCAGGGGCGTCCCCGGGCGCCGGGCGTGGAGGGGCCGGAGCAGGACGTGCGCGCGCAGAGCTTCCTCGCGGGCCAGGCAGCCTCCCTGGTCAGCCGCCGGGTCAACACCCTGTTCGGCTTCGACCGCTTCCGGATCGATCCGCAGGCCACGGAGACCGGAGGCGCCGTGGGCGGAGTCCGCTTGACCGTGGGCAAGCGCATCTCCCGCGACCTCTTCGTCACCTACACGACCAACCCGGCGGCCTCGGAGGAGTACCTGCTGCGGATCGAGTGGCAACTGGCGCGCAACGTCCTCCTGGTCTTCACGCGCAACGGCCGGGACGAAACCTACGCCGTGGACGCCGAGTGGGAGAAGCGGTATTGAAGGCCCTGGGGCTGGCTTTCCTGCTCGCCGTTCTGCTGTCGCCGCTATCGCCGCTATCGCCGGTCGCGTGGGCGCAGGAGACTGCACCCCCTGCCCCGCCCGAGGAGCTCGTTCCAGTCGGCCCCACGGTCACCGCCATCGAGATCCGCAGCGAGGCTCCGCCCGAAGACCCGGACGAGCTCGCGCGGCTCCTCGGCTTCGAGGTCGGCGAGCCGCTCACCGAGGAGTCCGTCCGCGGCACTCTGCGCAACCTCCAGGCGAGCGGCCTCGCCTCCTCGGTCGAGATCTACACCCAGCCGGACGAGACCGGACTGGGAGTCGAGGTCCTCGTCGTCCTGCGGGGGATCGTGCGCGTGCGGGAGATCCGCCTCGAAGGGGACCTGGGGCTCGACGCGAACGAGCTGCGGCGCGTCCTCCCGCAGAACGAAGCGGAGCCGCTCTCCGAGGAGCGGGTCCTGCAAGGCGTTTACGACCTGGTGGATCTCTACGCCGAGCGCGGCTACTTCAACGCCGAGGTCCGGGTGAGCGTCGAAACCGACGAGGTGACCCAGCAGGCCGCGGTCCTCTACTCGATCCGCAGCGGCCCCCGCTCGCGGGTCGAGGAGATCCGGTTCGAAGGGGACCTCGGGCCTTTCACGCCGGCGGAGCTGGTCGCGCAGTTGGAGGTCAAGCCCGGGGACGCGTTCTCGCGGTCCGAAGCACGCGAGGACGCCGGCAGGCTGGAGCGCTGGCTCCTCAATCAGGGCTACCGCACAGCGCGCATCAGCCCGCCGGCCGAGGAGCCGGCGCCCGAGCGCCAGGCCGTGCGGCTCGCCTACGAGGTCTCCGTCGGTCCGAAAGTGGAAGTCCAGGTGATCGGCGCCGACCTGGAGCGTCTGCGCCGGCGCGACCTCCTGCCCTTCCTCGGCCGGCAGGGCTACGACGAGGCGCTGGTGCTCCAAGCGGCCGAGCGCATCCGGAGCGACTACCAGCGCGACGGCCACTACAAGGTCCAGGTGGAGTGGGAGGAGCAGGAGCCGAGCGAAGACCTCCTGCGCCTGGTCATCCGCATCGAGCCCGGACCGCAGTACACGGTCCAGGAGGTCGGCTTCGCCGGCAACGAGACCTTCAAGAGCGAAGACCTCGAAGAGCTGGTGACGACCTCGGGGCGCAGCCTCCTGGCGCGGGGCAGCGGCCGGCTGGTCGACTCCGTGCTCAAGGAAGACCTGGCGAACGTCCGCCGGTTCTACCAGCTCCAGGGCTTCACGCAGGCGGAGGTGGGGCCGGCGCAGATCGAGGAGCGGGGGAACGACCTCTTCCTGACCGTCCCCATCGAAGAGGGGCCGCGGATGAGGGTGGTCAACCTCAACCTGGAGGGGCTCGGGTCCCTGCCCGGCGACACCGTCCGCGGCTCCCTGCAGCTCGCCGAGGGCGGCCCCTTCCACCCCCTGCTCCTGGAGAGGAGCCTGAACAACCTGCGCTCGGCCTACCAGGCCCGGGGCTTCACCGTGGCCCAGGTCTCGGCGCGGGAAGACTGGAACCCCGAGCACACCCTGGTCGACGTGACCATCGAGGCCCTGGAGGGGCCGCAGACCGTGCTCGACCGGGTGATCGTGCGGGGCAACCGCCGCACCGAGAGCGACGTCATCCGGCGCGTCCTGGCGGTGGACCGGGGCGATCCGATCAGCGAGAGCCGCGCCCTGGAGATCGAGCGCGACCTCTACCGGCTGGGGGTGTTCTCCAGCGTGGACGTGGAGGTAACGCGGGCCGGCCTGGAGTCGGCCACGAGGGACCTCATCGTGCGCGTGGAGGAGGGGCGGCCCCGGCGCGTCAGCTACGGCGTGGGCCTGGAGTACGCCACCGACAAGAGCGAGGAGGACGAGCTGGTGCCGCGGGGCACCTTCAGCTTCAGCCACAACAACGTGGCCGGCCGCGCCTACACCCTGCGCACCGACCTGCGGGTGAGCCGGCTGGACAAGATCTTCCGGGTCCGCTTCGACCAGCCGTACGCCGTGCGCTGGGCGATCCCGGTGAGCTACTCCCTCTTCTACTTCGACGAGCGCAAGGAGGATTGGGACGTGGAGCGCCGGGGCGCGCGGATCGAGTCGGAGAAGCTCTTCACCGACCGGCGCGTGGGCCTGGCCCTGGACTACCGGATCGTGGAGACGACCCTCGACCCGGACTTCCCCCTCCGCGGTGTGGAACGGGAGGACCGCCCCTACGAGCTGACGAGCCTCATCCCGAGCTTCCAGTGGGACCGGCGCGACGACCCGGTGCTGGCCACGCGGGGCTGGAGCTCGCTCGCCCAGCTCCAGTACGCCTTCCCGGCGTTCGGCACGGACGGCGACTTCCTGAAGCTGTTCCTGCAGCAGACTCAATACCTCGACCTGCGCAACTTCGGGACCGTGGCGGCGAGCCTCCGCGTCGGCGGCATCGAGCCCTTCGGCATCCTGGAGCCGGAGGACCCCGAGCTGCCCGAGACCCTCCCCAACGCGAACGTCTTCATCGACGAGCGCTTCTTCGCCGGAGGGGCCAACACCCACCGGGCCTACGGCCGGGACGACCTCGGCATCCGGGGGGAGACCCTGATCCTCCGCCCCGGCCGGGTGGGGGACCAGGAGGACGACTTCGCTGCGGTGGGAGGAACGGGCCTGGTCCTCTTCAACCTGGAGTACCGCTTCCCGCTCTTCGGAGCCCTGGGAGGCACGGTCTTCTATGACGCCGGCAACGTCTGGGCCGACTGGCGGGACCTGGACCCCGCGGACCTCAAGGGAGGAGCCGGGTTGGGTCTCCGCTACCTCTCGCCCATCGGCCCCCTGCGCCTCGACTTCGGCTGGAAGCTCGACCGCGAGCCCGGCGAGCAGGACTGGGCGGTGTCGGTGTCGTTCGGCAACCCGTTCTGATCCGATCCGGTTGACCGCTCCGGGATGAACCGCTAGACTCTGCCGGGAACTCGGTTCCTGTCCTATCGCTTTCTCTTATATTGTTTCTGGGCCGCCTGTCCGGTCTCCGCGAGAAGGTCTATATCTACATGAGCACGCCGAACCCCTTCGCCCCCATTGAGGAGGCGGTCGAGCAGTTTCGCCAGGGCCGCATGGTCATCATCGTCGACGATGAGGACCGCGAGAACGAAGGCGACCTGGCGATCGCCGCCGAGAAGGTCACGCCCGTGGCCATCAACTTCATGGCCAAGCATGGCCGCGGCCTCATCTGCCTCGCCATGACCGAGGAGCGCTGCCGCCAGCTCGAGCTGCCGCTCATGGTCGAGGACAACACCTCGCCCTTCGGCACCGCGTTCACCATCTCGATCGAGGCGCGGGGCAAGGTCACCACCGGCATCTCGGCGGCCGACCGCGCCGCCACGGTCCAGACGGCGATCGATCCCGCGACCCGGCCGGAGGACCTGCTGCGTCCCGGGCACATCTTCCCGCTCCGCGCCCGCCGCGGCGGCGTGCTCAAGCGCGCCGGCCAGACCGAGGCCTCGGTCGACCTCGCCGCCCTGGCCGGGCTCAAGCCCGCGGGAGTCATCTGCGAGATCATGAACGACGACGGCACCATGGCCCGCGTCCCGGACCTCGCGAAGTTCGCCCGCGAGCACGGCCTGCTCATGATCACGGTCGCCGACCTGATCGGCTACCGGCTCCAGCACGAGACCCTGGTGCGCAAGGTCGCCTCTCCGCGCCTGCCCACCAGCTTCGGCAACTTCCAGATCCACGCCTACCGCTCGGACGTGACCGGCGACGAGAACGTGGCGCTGGTGATGGGAGACATCGATCCCGAGGTGCCGACCCTGGTGCGGGTCCACAGCCAGTGCCTGACCGGCGACGTCTTCGGATCGGCGCGCTGCGACTGCGGCGTGCAGCTCGAGCGCGCCCTGGAGAGGATCGCGGAAGAGGGCAAGGGCGTGCTGCTCTACCTCCTCCAGGAGGGCCGCGGCATCGGCCTGATGAACAAGCTGCGGGCCTACGAGCTCCAGGACCAGGGGCACGACACGGTCGAAGCCAACGAGCGCCTCGGCTTCCGCCCCGACCATCGCGAGTACGGCGTCGGCGCCCAGATCCTCCGCGACCTGGGCATTCGCCAGATGCGCCTGATGACCAACAACCCGCACAAGTACATCGCCTTGAACGGCTACGGGCTGGAGATCGTCGAGCGCGTCCCGCTGGAGATCCCGCCGACCGAGAGCAGCCGCGCCTATCTCAAGACCAAGCGCGACAAGCTGGGCCACATCCTGAAGCTGGTGTGACTCCGAAGCCCTTGCCTAAGCCTTGAAGATCCTCCTCGTCACCTCGCGCTATCCCTGGCCCCCCAGAAGGGGCGACCAGATGCGCGCGGTGCAGATGCTCGACTTCCTCGCCGCCGAGCACGAGGTCACGCTCCTCACTCCTGAGCCCGGGCCGAACCAGCCGCCGCCTCCAGCCGACGCTTCTTATAGTGTCGAGCTCTACCGTCCGACCCGCGGCGCGACCTCTCTCTATGGGATGGGGAGGGTCCTGCTCAAGAACCTGCCCCTCCAGAGCGGTCTCTTCTACCAGCCCGACCTGGGACGCAAGCTCCGGGAGCTGGGCCCGAAGATGGACCTGGGCATCCTGCAGCTCGTCCGCCTGGCGGTCCACCTGGAGGACTTCGGCAGCACGCCGCTGCTCGTGGACCTGATCGACAGCCTGTCCCTCAACTTCTCCCTGCGCGCCGAGGTCGACCGGGTCTGGCTGCGCCCGCTGCTCAGGTTGGAGGCGCACCTCCTCGGCATCGGGGAGCGCAAGCTCGCCGAGCGCGCGGCCGGGGTGATCGTGGTCTGCGAGCGCGACCGCCAGGCGCTGGTCAACCGCCTCCCCCCGGAGCTGGGGGCCAAGGTCTCGGTGGTCCGCCTCTCGGTGCGCGAGCGCCGGGTCGAGCCGCCCCAGGAGCGGGAGAAGCTCTGGCGCGAGGGGGACAAGGGGCCGGTCCTGGTCATGACGGGCAACCTCGGCTACTTCGTGAACGTCGACGCGGTGACCTGGTGGCTGGAGGAGGTCTGGCCCGCTCTGCGCCGGGCGCGTCCGGACGTCCGGGTGGTTGTGGCGGGGGAGAGGCCGGCGGCGGTGATCCGCCGCGAGATCGAGCGGTCCGGGGTGAAGCTCATCGAGTCCCCCCGCGACATGCGCTCGATCATCTCCCAGGCCACGCTCTCGCTGGCACCGATGCGCTGTGGCTCGGGAGTGCCCATCAAGGTCCTGGAGGCCTGGGCCGTGGGCGTGCCCGTGGTCGCCACCCCCTGGGCCGTGGCCGGCACCTCGGGCCGCCAGGGAGAGGACTTCCGCCTCGTGGGCACCCACCCCATCGAGTGGATCCACGCCATCGAGGAGCTGCTGGACGACCCCATCGCCCGCCAGCGCCTTGCCGAGAGCGGCCGGCGGCGGCTGGCTTCCGACTACTCCCGCGAGACCGTGCGAAAACAGCTCCTGGAAGTGATCGAGGGGCTTGCCGGTTCTCCCGCAGCCGCTGCCGACAGAGTAGCGGTCAAGGCTCTCTTCTGACCCAGAGGACGCCAGGGACCCAAGTCAAGATCCCTTCCGCTGTGTCGAAGGAAGCCGGAAGGTTTCCGATCGAACAGGCCCGCCTCGTCGCCCTGCTCTCCCTGGGCCTCGGGAGCTCGCCCGAGGCGCTCGGGCGGGAATCGGAGGCTCTCGGGCGCTCACCCGAGCCTCTCGGGTCGGAGTCGGAGCCTCTCGGGTGCCTCCCCGAGGCTCTGGGGTTCCCACCCGAGCCTCTCGGGCACGGGGCAGAGTCGCTCGGGTTTCCGCCCGAGGCTCTCGGGCGCGGGGCAGAGTCGCTCGGGCTCCCGCCCGAGCCTCTCGGGCACGGGGTAGAGTCGCTCGGGTTCCCGCCCGAGGCTCTCGGGCGCGGGCCCGAGATGCTCAATTCCGCCGCGAAGGGTGGAAAATCTGCTGAAGAGCGGCTTACCTGGCTGGTTGAGCCCCTCCCCTGCCCTCCCCAGCGCTGGCGCGCGGGAGAGGGGGTCCCCTCCCGGTTCAGAGTCCAAAGTTAGCGCGCGTATGGGGCAAGCCCCTCTCCTACAGGAGAAGGGTACCCGTCAATCTGAGTGGCAGGTGGGCAGGCAGGTGCTAGGCGCTCTTTTTTCTGGCCCGTTTAGGCCGCTGGAGCGCCTCGGTTTTGGGGAAGCCGGGCACGATCGCAGCAAGGTGCTCGACCTGACGCTCGTCGTCCTTTTGAGACCCGCCTTTGCCCGTCATCCATTCCTCAATGGCCTGCGCAAAGGCAGCTTCCGCCGCTGCCGAGTCCCCGCAGCGCTGGAGAGCGTGGCCGAGGTGCCCGCGCGCGTACCCGCGGTGCCGCCGCTGGAAGTCCGGGGCGAGCCTGGCTTCCTCCATGGTGAGCAGGGCGAGCTCCGCAAGCCGGACGGCCTCATTGGGTTCGGCCGCCTCGCGGCTCTTGTCACAGAGCAGATCACCCAGGCCCCAGTTGTGGAGATCCTTGTCGGCGAGGATGAGGGCTTTCCTTGCCTCGAAATCGAGCGGCTCCAGCTGCTCTCTCCAGACCTTGGGCCAGGCGTCCGCGCACTCCAGGAGGTACTGGTGCGTGGCCAGCAGCACCGTGACGAGGCGTTCCGGCGGGACCTGCAAGAATTGCATGGCCTTGATGAAGGCCTCCTGGCTCAAGGGCTTCCGTCTGAGCTCAAAGTCCTGGTAGATAAAGATCGACACACCCAGGGCCTTGGCGACCTCCCGGCTGCTCTCGCCTTGCGTTGCCCGCACCATGGTGAGAGCCATTCGCCGGGTGTTGGCATCGTCCCAGGCTTCGGCCAGCTTCGACGGGTCCAGTTCCATGGTCATCGGGCACAGAAGAGCATACACCCAGTGGGCGCCGTCATTCCTCCCTGCCCGCGGCGAGGCCGAGCCTCTTGATCTTCATCTTGAGGCCGTTGCGCGACAGCCGGAGGAGGCGGGCGGTCTTCCTCAGGTTGCCGCCGGCCTGTTCGAGCGCCGACGCGATCAGCTTGCGGTCGTAGGCACCCAGCGCGCTCTCATACCAGCCTTCCTCGAGCTGGGTGGGCACGGGCGGGAGATCCTCGGGCTCTTCCTCTTCAAACTGCCGGACCGGCTGCTCCTGGACCCCGGCGGGCCGGGCTTCCGGCTGCCAGGCTGCGAGCCCGGCCGGGGCCGGCGAGCCGCCGTCCTGCGGCAGGCGGGCCGCCGGGGCGCTCCAGTGCCGGAGGATGTAGAGCCGCACCTCCAGCAGCCGGGCCGCGGTCAGCGCCTGCGACCTCACCTGGCCGAGCAGCTCGGCCCAGACCCTTCCCCATCTGGGAATGGCAGAAGGGCGTGTCCGTCAGGCCGGCGGCCTCTTCACAGAGTTCCGCGGCCTTGCCCAGGGCGCCGCGCCTGCACAGGGAATCAAACAGGGTCAGCGTGTAGAGGAACGCGTCCTTGTAGGTCCCCTCTGCGATGTGGCCGGCGATGACCACGCGCAGCGCCTTTTCGGATTCGCGGACGTGGCCGAAGGCGTCCAGCAGCCGGGCCTTCAGATAGTCCACCTTGAGCCGGGTCGGCCGTCCCCAGGGCGCGTCATAGAGAGCGCGGGTGGCGAGGAAGCTGCGCAGGGCCCGGGTCGGCCGCCCGAGCTCGATCAGGCACTCGGTGGCGATGCTCCGCGCCAGCATCTCCAGCCGGGAGTCGCCCGGGGACAGGAGCTGGAGCGCCTCCTCGGCCCGGCCGAGGGCCTCCTCGAAGCGGCAGCCGGCGAGCAGGGTGTTCGCCACCTTCACGGCCACGCCGACGACGAGGCCCGCATCCCGGGTGGCCCGGGCACGTTCCTCTGCCCGCGCGAGGAGGCCCAGGGCGCTCTCCAGGTTGCCGGTGTCGCTCGCCAGCGAGGCCGCGATGGAGAGGAGGCGGCACTCCTGCTTCGGGTCGCCGGTCCCCCGCCCGAGGTGGCTCCAAGCCTCCTGCAGGGCGGCTTTCGATCCGGGCCAGTCCGCGCCGAGCCGGCGGCATTTGGCCACCACGATCAGGGCTTCGCCCTGGAGGTCGTTCCTGGCCTTCTCGGAATGCCGGTTCCGGGGGAGCAGCGCGGCGATGACGCGGGCAGTCAGCGCCATCTCCTCGCCCACGTAGGGATCGTCGGCGGCGAGGCGCGACGCTTCCGCGATCACCACCTCGAACATCTTCTTCGACTGGAGCGCGAGCACGGAACGGACACGCTCCCGCTGCTCCTCCGGCGCGAGGCCCGCCAGCTCGGCCCACCAGCCTTCGCAGCGAAGCTGGTCCAGGGCGCGGCACTCCTCGGACTTGAAGAGCGTGCGGAAGGCATTCCCCTTCTGGGACAGGCGTGGCCGGGCGGAGCCTGCCCCCAGCTCCTCGGCCGCAAGGTCCTGGCACGGCCTGCACGCCAGGAGGTGTGCGACGGCTGCATCGGCCTCGGCCGGATCGCCGTCCTCGGACAGGGCGCGGGCCAGGCGTTTCCGGGAAAGATGTGGCGCCATCTTCAGGTCTCTCCATGGAGACCCCCTTCCAACCCGAAACAGGAGAAAAAAGGAGGACAAGCGGAACGTCCTCCTCCGACTATACAGTACGGAATCGAGGGCTGCCTAGCCGTTCGGGTCCCAGGTGCTGCCGACGTCGGCGCTGGGCCTGCCGTCCGGGTCCCAGGTGCCTCCGACGTCGGCGCCCGGCTTGCCGTCCGGGTCCCAGGTGCTTCCGACCCTGGCGACCGCAGCTCGGAGGAACTCGGGCATTCCCGGGGCGGCGAAGAACGGCGATCCCGCGCCCAGCACGAGGAGAAGAGCCAACAGCACACGTGGCATAGATCCTTCCTTTCCAGGAGATCCGCAGGCCGGCGGTCATTCGGTGACCGTGGTCAGAAAAAGTCTCCTGGGACGGAGTGTGCCGCTTTGGCGGGGTGAAGACAACCGGGGCTCGGAGCTTCGGCCGTGACGCGGGCGGAGGCTCCCGGAAGAGCCGGCAAGGATGCCGGCGGTCCCAGGGAGTTGTCAACAGGGATTCGACGGGTCGGGAGTGCGCGCGGCTCGGTAACCTGTGGTCAATCCCGCCGAACCGGTCTCTTCCCGTAGCGGCCGATATCGTCGTGCTTGACCACGTCAATGAAGAAGATCGTGTCCTCAGCCACTCGGAAGACAATCCGGTCTCCGCTGTTGATCCGGGCTTCGGAGTAGTACTTGTCGGGATGGATCGGCTTGGTGTGCAGCCCTGGGGATGAGGCACGCTTGATCAGCGCGATGGCTGCCTTGTCGCAGGCGGCTTGCCGGTCGGCGCTGAGCTGCGCGTAGCTGACCTTCCACTGCTCCGACCATTCGGCCGTGAGGAACGTCTGCTTGCGCGCCATGCTATGGGTTAGGGCGCTGCTTCAGGCTGTCGAGGAGGGCCTGGGCCTCCTCGGGGGTCTGAGTCCGGGTCGAGCGGCCTTCGGCAAAGTCTCTTTCCGCCTTTGCCACTCGCGCCTGGATGTCCGGGTGATGGAACCAGAGCTGGTCCTTGGGCACCAGGGCCGCGGGAACCAGTTCGAATGTCCCTCTTTCCGTGCGCTCCAACAAGATGAGGTCGCCGGGCTCGACTCCCAGCGCGGCACGAACCTCCTCGGGAAGGGTCGTGCGCCCTTTCTGGTCTAGCGTGAGGAACGAGGTACGTGCCATCGTCTGCCGGGCGTGAGGTTCCGCCATCGGTGGGAGAGTACCACTTTCCCTCCGAGGCGACAAACGGTTATTGCCCCTCTATGCCCCCTCCAGGCGCCAATCTTGCAGCATCTCCCGGCAAGCCTGGAGGTCTGCCCAATCGCCAAGGAGACGACTGAATGTGTGGGATAGCGGGGATCTACCGGTTCCGGTCGGAGCGGCCGGTCGAGCCGGGGGAGGTTCGGACCATGGGTGCTTGCCTCGCCCATCGGGGTCCGGATGACGAAGGGTACTTCAACGACGGTCCCCTGGGGCTAGCTCACAAGCGGCTGACCATCCTGGACACCTCGTCCCGGGGGCGGCAGCCCATGTTCAGCGAGGACGGTCAGTCGTGCATCGTGTTCAACGGCGAGGTCTACAACTTCGTCGAGCTCCGCGCCGAGCTGGAGGCCCAGGGCCACGCGTTCCGCACCACCACGGATACCGAGGTCATCCTCCGGCTCTGGGACGTGCTCGGCGAGGATTGCCTGGAGCGGCTCAACGGCATGTTCGCGTTCGCGGTCTGGGACCGCCGCCGCCAGACCCTGTTCATCGCCCGCGACCGCCTCGGCATCAAGCCGCTCTACTACACCCTGGACCAGGACGGCATCCGCTTCGCCTCCGAGGTCAAGGCCCTGCTCGCCACCTCGAACAGCAGGCCCCAGGTCAACCTCGACATGCTCGACGCCTACATGAGCGTCGGCTACGTGCCCACCGAGCGCACTCTCTTCCAGGGGATCGAGAAGCTTCAGCCCGGATGGTGCCTGACGATCCATGGGCAAGAGCTTCGGCTCCGCCAGTACTGGGACCTGAAGCCCGAGCCGGAGCACCTGTCCGAAGAGGAGTGCGTGACGCAGACGCTCGAGCTGCTGCGCGATTCAGTCAGGCTCCAGCTCCGGAGCGACGTCCCCCTGGGCGTGTTCCTCTCCGGCGGGATCGACTCGAGCGCGGTCGTGGCCCTGATGCACGAGATGGGGATCCGCGACATCCGCACGTACACGGTGGCCTACGACTTCGGGCCTGCCTACGACGAGACCCGCTACGCCCGGATGATCGCCGAGAAGTTCCAGACCCGCCACCGCGAGGTCTTCGTCACGCCGCGGGAGTTCCAGGAGTTCATCCCGTCGCTCGTCTGGCACATGGACGAGCCGGTGACCGAGGCGGCCGCGATCTCGCTCTACTTCGTGGCGAAGCTCGCTCGCGAAGACGTCGCCGTCGTCCTCTCCGGCGAGGGCTCGGACGAGGTGTTCGGCGGCTATCCGATCTACAAGTACATGCAGACGCTGGAGCGCTACCGCAGGCTGCCGGCGGCGCTGCGGCAGAACGTCATCAATCCCGCCCTGAACAGACTCGGCGGCAAGTGGAACAAGTACACCCGGCTGTCCGACCGGCCGCTCCACGAGCGTTATCTGGGCGTCTCTTTCTACGAGACTCCGACCAAGGAGGCGCTCTACCGGCCGGAGATCAGAAATCTCTTCAACGGCCACGGCATGCCCGGCCTGGTGCAGCCCTGGTACGACAAGGCCAAGGGGCTCGATCCGCTGCTCCAGATGATGTACCTGGACGTGAAGAGCTGGCTGCCGGACGACCTCCTGGTCAAGGCCGACAAGATGACCATGGCGAATGGAGTGGAGCTGCGCGTGCCGTTCCTCGACCACCGCGTCGTGGAGCTCGGCGGACGCATCCCGCCGCGTTACAGGATCAAGGGATGGACCACGAAGCACATCCTCAAGAAGGCGATGGAGAAGCACCTGCCGCGCGAGATCCTGCACCGCGGCAAGATGGGGTTCCCCACGCCGCTCGCCCGCATGTTCCAGGGGGAGATGCGGTCCTACGTGGCCGATGTCCTGGAGAGCGACCGGCACCTCGACCGCGGCTACTTCCGGCCCGAGGTGGTGCGTGGCCTGGTGTCCGGGCACATGGAGGGGAAGCAGGACCACCACCGCGTGCTCTGGCAGCTCCTCGTGCTGGAGGAGTGGCACCGGAAGTTTATTGATTGAAAAGGTTTCCTATCCCAAAGTAGGTTTGACTCAGGCGGGCTGCTGCGTGAGCGCCGCCGCCCGGGCTGCCTGCGGGGCGGTCCCGGCGGCCGGGGTCAGCGCCTTCCTTCCCAGCACGGCCAGCATGTGCCGGGCCTCGTTGTCGAGCGTCACATCCTTCAGGTCCTCGAAGCCTTCGCTGCGGAAGAGGTCCATGATCTCCGGGACGGTGTGCCGGTACTGGTACCTGGGGCTGTAGTTGTCGAACATCTGTACGGCCCGCTCGCGAGCGGTGGCTCGCGGGGGCGCGGCCTCCCCGCGCAGCCGGTGCACCAGTCGCGAGAGGGCCGAGTGCACGGGCGTCGCCACGTAGCAGAGGCCATAGAGGAAGCCCATCGGCATCCGGGTCGTTACCGCCCTCAGGGCGACGTTGACCAGGTGGATCCAGGTCGGCCGCCGGCGGTAGAGCTGGATGTACACCTTGCCTCCGGGCTTCACCGCCTTGCTGACCGAGCGGAAAGCGCGGTAGGTGCTCGGCGTGTGGTGCAGCACTCCGGAGGAGTGGATCATGTCGAAGCTGCGCGCCAGCAGAGGGAGCTCCAGCACGTTTCCTTGTAAATAGTGGACGCGGTGGGAGACCGGGAAGCCCTTGTCGAACAGGCGCCGCCGCGCACCCTCGACGCTGCGGCTGAAGTCCATGGCCACCACCTCGGGTCCGTACTCCGCGAACGAGCGGGTCAGCTCTCCGTTGCCGCAGCCGCCGTCGAGCACGGTCGAGCGGGAGAGCTCCTCCGGCGTGGTCTGCAGGTTGTAGAGGAACTCGCGCTTGCGCAGGCCGTGGTCGTCCTTGAACCAGGTGGCATCCCCCTCGCGGTAGATCTGCCACTGGCGGCCGAAGCTGCGGGAGCTGCGGCGGTCGGCGGCCGGCCCGCCCGCCGATATCGCCGATACTGCGGGAGCCGGTTTCGCGCCCTCGCCGGCCAGTCCATGCCGGGCGAAGAACTCGGGATACTCCTCCCGGGCGTTGCGGATCAGCCGCGGGATGCCGTCGATGACCGGGTAGGCCAGCCCGCAGGAGCAGGAGAACAGCGCCTCCAGGATCTCTTCCCGGTAGCAGGCATTGCAGTCCGGGGGCGGGAGGATGGCGTGGGGAGCGGCCATGTCGTGCCGGCCGCAGTAGAAGGAGCAGGCCGGAGCGCTGACCGCGGAGGGGATCTCGACCCTCTCCTCCTGGAATACCTGGAGCCGGGGCCTCTCTCCACAGTTGGGGCAGACGATCCAATCGAGCAGGCGCTTTTTCATGCCGGACGCGGATGCAACGGACGGGCCAGAAGAGGAGGGCTTCCCCCGGAATGCTTCTTGCACCATCCCAGGACCGGTTGTTCCGATACGACCGTGGTGTAGCTTTGCAAGGGGAGAGAGATCTATGAAGGTTACCCTGGTGCGCAGCCTCCTGCTCGTCCTGATCCTCGCTTCGGCGAGCGTGGCCCCTTCCGCGGGGCAAGTCGTCATCCGCACCGAGGACGACCCGCCGAACGCATATGCGATCGGCATCGGCGACGTGATCGAGATCTCGGTCTGGAAGAGTCCCGAGCTGAGCGTCTCGGTTCCGGTGCGGCCGGATGGCCGCGTCTCGGTCCCGCTCCTGGGCGATGTCCAGGCCGCGGGCATGACCCCGCTCGCGCTCAAGGAGGACCTGACCCGGAACTTCAAGAAGTTCGTCACCGCGCCGGAGGTCTCCGTGGTCATCAAGGAGATCAACTCGCGCAAGGTCTTCGTGACCGGCGAGGTCGCCACGCCCGGCGCCTTCGACCTCCAGCCGCGCACCAAGCTGATGCAGGTCCTGGCCATGGCCGGCGGGCTGACTCCTTACGCCAAGCGCAAGGTCATCGTGCTGCGGGACAACCGCGAGAGCAAGGAGAGGGATGCTCCGCCCGACAAGCGCTACGAGATCGACATCGGCGCGATCATCTCGGGCAAGCGCCCCCAGGACAACATCGTCCTGCTGCCCGGCGATACCCTGGTCTTCCCCTGACCTGGACGCGGTGCCGCCGCGTCCCTCCTCTCTGTCACCCCTCTGTCACCCGCTCTCCGCTTCCGGCTTCCGGGAAAAACCTACACACCCGGATGTGCTTCCCCCGAAAACCGGGGTGTCACCGTTCTGGCACCCCTCTTGCAACTTGTCCCCGTGAACGCAGGAACCGACGTACCAATGATTTCTATTTGCTGAGCGGCATCGAAGGTTTCGATCATCGGAAGTTGGACGGCTGAGGTTTTGGCTGGCCGCGAGCATTCATCCGAGGGATGTTTCTCCGCCGTCTTGGAGCCGGCATGGCTCCGCAGCTTCCGAGGGAGCCTCAGGCTCCTGCCTCAATGGGACCGGCCAGCACCGACGAGTGCGCCGGTCCCTACTGGTCTAAATGGGACATAGAGGAAAAGAGAAGGGGTTTCATGGGAAATTTGCCACGGCTGGAAGTCGGATCGAAGGGCAGGGCGCTGCTGGCGCGTCTCGTTTTCGCCCTTCTGGCTGCGGCGTGGCTTGCGGCTCCGGCCCCCGCCGCCGACCTCCGGGTCGTGCTGGAGGCCGAGGGAGGGGTGCGCAGCGACGGCAACTATGCCCAGATCGAGCAGGACCCGGAGCTGGAGGGGGAGGACGAGGAGAACCTGGCCCGCGCCGGCTTCAATCTCCGCCTCTCGTACGAGCTGCCGCGGCTGACCCTGGCCCTGGGCTACTTCCCCTCCTACGAGTGGATCCTCGACAACGCCGACGTCAACGGCACCACCCACCGCCTCGACCTGGGTCTGACCGCGAACCTGACCCGGCGCCTGGAGCTGCGCGTGCGGGAGCGGCTGCTGTCCAGCCCCAACATCGACCTCTACTCGCCCTTCCTCGCGACCGAGCCCCTGGCGGTGCCGCAACGGGGCGATCAGCTCACTCACAGCCTGGACGTCGCGCTCGACCAGGACCTCACCCGCCGGGTCGTGCTCCTGCTCGGGGCCGCGCACACGCTGCGCACCTTCGAGTCCGAGGACCTGTCCGATACGGAGACACTGAGCGCCCGCATCGGCGCGGCCTTCCAACCCATGGAGGACCGCCGCTTCGAAGTCTTCGCCACGGCCGGGAACTACGACTTCGGAAGCCGGAGCCGGCCTGTGGGTGAGGAGACCGAGCGCGAGGCCGACGTCCGGACGCTCAACCTCGCCTGGCACCAGCCGTTCTTCCGCGACGGCCGCTTCCGGGTGGAGGGGGGGATGTTCGCCGTGGACTCGACCCGGACGCTCCTGGTGCCGGCCCCAGACGACGGTCCGCCGACCGAGGTCACGGAGGACTTCGAGCAGACCGGCTGGCGCGGCGGCCTGGAGCTCTCCCGCCAGCTCGAGCTCCTGGGCTGGAACGTCGGCGTCCGCCACGACGTCTCGGCCGGCGTCGGGCTGGGCCGGGCCACCGAGGTGGACAGCGCCTTTGCCGGCATTTCCACGAACATCGGCCGCCGCCTGGTCCTCGGCCTGGACGGCAACTTCTCCCGCCACCAGGACCTGGAGGACGAGGACCCTGTCGTGATCCTCGACCGTCCCGGGGACCGCGCGATCGAGACCGCGGCCGGCACCGCCCGGGTGAGCTGGAGCTTCAGCACCATCGCCCGGCTCACCGGCGGCTATTCCCGCGTCTGGCAGGAGTCGCAGGTCGCGCCCTTTGAAGACCTTTCCTACTCGCGCTACTTCCTGGGCCTGGCGCTCCAGCTCTATCGCTCCGGCGAGGAGCCGGAGGACCCGGCCCGTCAAGGGGAAACTGAAGATGACGACGAACCTGACGCTCAGTGACCTGGCCAGATCCGTCTGGCGGCGGCCGCTCTGGGTGATCGTGCCGGTCGTGCTCGGCCTGGCCGCGGCCTGGGGTGCCCTCCGGTTGGTGACGCCGATCTTCCGCGCCAGCACGCTCGTGATGGTCGAAAAGCAGAAGGTCCCGGCGGACTACGTCAAGCCGACGGTGACCTCGGGCATGGAGGAGCGGCTGAGCACCATCGAGCAGCAGATCACCAACCGGTCCAACCTGGAGCGCATCGTCCTGGAGATGGACCTCTACTCCGAGATCCGGCGGACGGAGCCGGTCGAGAAGGTCATCGGCGTGGCGCGGGACAACCTGACCGTGGCCAGGAAGGGGGACAGCGTCTTCACGATCTTCTTCAAGGACCCGGACCCGGTCAAGGCGGCCAACACGGCCAACCGGATCGCCGAGCTGTTCATCCAGGAGAACCTGAAGCTGCGCGAGAACCAGGCGCAGGGGACCTCCTCCTTCCTCGAAACCGAGCTCGAGCAGACCAAGCAGCGGCTGGAGCAGCAGGAGGCCAAGATCGCGACCTTCAAGAGCCTGTACATGGGCCAGCTCCCGGAGCAGCGGGAGACCAACCTCCAGGCCGTGGGCCAGCTCCAGGACAAGCTGGAGATCAACATGGACGCGCTGGACAAGGCGGAGACGCGCAAGATCATCCTGCAGCGCCAGATCGCCGAGCTCAGCCAGCCGATCCCGGTGCCGATGAGCCTGCCGCCGGTCTCCAACGCTCCCAGGGCGCCGACCCGCCTGGAGCAGCTCCAGGCTCAGCTCGCGGAGCTGCGCAGCCGCTACACCGACCAGCACCCGGACGTCGTCCGCCTCGAAGCGGAGATCGAGCAGGTCCGGAAGATCGAGAGCGGCCGGATCGAGGTGACCGAGGCGCCTCCCACGCCCACGACCATCACGCCCAGGGTGGACCCGGTGCTGCGCGCCCAGGTCGAATCGGTCGACATGGAGATCCGCAGCCTGCATTCGGAGCGCGCCCGCATCTTGACTGACATCGGCAACTACCAGGCGCGGCTGGAGAACGTGCCGCGCATCGAGCAGGAGCTGCTGTCCCTGACCCGCGACTACGACAACATCCAGCGGTCCTACGAGAACCTGCTCACCAAGCGGATCGAGGCGCGGCTCGCCGAGAACCTGGAGAAGAGCCGGCAGAGCGAGCAGTTCACGATCCTGGAGAAGGCGATCCCGCCCAACGACCCGTATTCGCCGAACCGGCTCCTGTTCCTGGCGATCGGGCTTGCCGGGGGCACGCTGCTCGGCATCGTCGCCGCGCTCCTGCGCGACCAGACCGACTCCACGTTCGCCGAGGGTGATCTGCTCCAGCAGGCATTCCCGGGTGTGCCGGTCCTCGCCACCATCCCGCAGTTGAGCCCGCAATCGAGTGGCTCCGGAGATGCTTTCCGGGCCGCGGCCTACGGCCGTTTCAGGAGGAATTGAGACATGGATCTGCCCCTGCGCAGCGACCGTCCGCCGCGTCCCGCCGTGGCCAATGTGGAGGCGATGCCGATGCCGAAAAGCGCCGTCCGCCTCAGGGAGGATGCCCCTCTGTTCCTGCACCTCGATCCGCCCTCGTTCGCCGCGGAGCAGTACCGGACGCTGGCGGTGCAGATCGAGGAACGGCTCAGCCCGATCGGCACGTGGGGCTACGTCCTCACGGTGACGAGCCCGGAGGAGGCCGCGGGCAAGACGCTCACCAGCCTAAACCTCGCGCTGACTCTCACGCGCGGCGAAGAGCGGCGGGTGCTGCTGATCGAGGCCGACCTCTGGCGCCCGCAGCTCCATACCTATCTGCACGGGGAGCCGGACACGAGCCGCGGGCTGCGGCAGTTGCTGGAGAAGGAAGCTTCGCTCCAGGAGGTGGTGATGCCGGTTGCCAACACCAGCCTCCACCTCCTCCTGTCCGGCTCTTCCGACGTCGCGGGCGACCTGATCTCGGGCCGCCGGATGTCCGAGGTGCTGACCGAGGCGCGTGCTGCCTACGAGATCGTAGTCGTGGACTCGCCGCCGATGGCGTATCTCGCCAGCGCCCGTGCCCTGGCGGCGCGCTCGGATGGCGCGGTGGTCGTGGTGCGCGCCGGGCAGACCCCGCGCCGCGCCATCGAGAAGACGCTTTCGACGCTGGGGCCGGAGAAGACGGTCGGGCTGATCCTCAACGGCGTGCGGATGTCGAAACGAAGCTACCGGCAGTACTACTGAACTGAGACGAAGCGTCCATGATCCGCCTCTTCAGCCGCTACTGGTCGATCCCCGCCGCCATCTCCCTGGCGGTGGAGGGGTTCGTCCTCTTCATGGCGGTCCCGTTCGCCACCGCGATCCGCCTCGGCTTCGGGCCGGGCTCGCCGCCGCCGCGCCCCGTGGTGATCATGGAGGGGGTGGTCTTCATGATCGTCGGTCTGCTGAGCCTGTACATCAACGGCCTCTACGACTTCGGCGAGAGGCTGACGGTGCGCCAGCTCACGGTCGCGCTGCTGCGCGCCTTCTTCCTGGGCGCGCTCGCCCTGGCCGGCGTCTTCTTCCTGTTCCCCCTGATCCTGACCGGCCGCGGCGTCTTCGCCATCGCCTTCATCTTCGCGACGGTCACACTGACCGCCTGGCGCGTGGTCCTGCGCTGGATGCTCAACTCCGACAAGTTCGCCGAGCGGGTGCTCATCGTGGGCACGGACGAGAAGGCGATCGACATCGCGCGCGAGACGCTCAGCCGCAAGCACCTCGGCTTCCGCGTCGTGGGCTTCCTCGACGATGACCCCAAGCTCCAGGGCGTGAGCCTGCTCAACCCGCGGGTGATCGGCACCACCAGCCAGGCCTGCGAGCTGGCGCGCATGCACGGTGCGACCCGCGTCGTGGTGGCGGCCCTCGACTACCGTGGCCGGGTCAGCATGGACTCGCTGCTCGAGTGCAAGACCTCAGGCATTCGCGTGCAGGAGGGGTCGAGCTACTACGAGCAGCTCACTGGCAAGATCATGGTCGAGGGGCTGCGCAAGTCGTGGCTGATCTTCTCCGACGGCTTCGTGGTGTCGCGCGGAGTCCTCTTCTCCAAGCGTCTCCTGGACATCATCGCGGCATCCATCGGACTGCTCCTGGCGCTGCCGTTCATGGTGCTCGTGGCCCTCGCGGTGAAGCTCGATTCCCGGGGGCCGATCCTCTTCCGGCAGGAGCGCATAGGCCGCGGCCGCAAGCCGTTCAACGTCTGGAAGTTCCGCTCCATGCGCACCGACGCGGAGAAGAACGGGCCGGTGTGGGCCAGGCAGGAGGATCCGCGGGTCACCCGCGTGGGCCGGTTCATCCGCAACACGCGCCTGGATGAGCTCCCCCAGCTCTGGAACGTGCTGGTCGGAGACATGAGCCTGGTGGGTCCCCGGCCGGAGAGGGAGCTGTTCGTGCAGCAGCTCCTGGAGACCAGTCCCTACTACGGGCAGCGCCTGGTCGTCCGTCCCGGTCTCACCGGCTGGGCCCAGATCAAGGTTCCCTACGCCTCTTCGTTCGAAGAGTCGATCGAGAAGCTCAAGTACGACCTCTACTACATCAAGAACATGTCGCTGTTCCTGGACATCTCGATCCTGCTCTCCACAGCGCGGATCGTCCTCCTGGGAAGGGGTGCCCGATGACCGTCGTTTCCGCAGAACCTGACAGCAGCTCCAGTCCCGCTCCCGTGGATCTGCGGCAGCACGCGCAAGCCCATCCGCAAACCCGGCCGATACCCGAGCCGCGTTCGAAGATGCGGATCCTCTATCTCTGCCACCGCCTCCCCTATCCGCCGGACAAGGGGGACAAGATCCGCGCCTTCAACCAGATCCGGGCCCTGTCCCGGCGGCACCGCATCCACCTGCTGACCCTGGCGGACTCGGAGGTCCCCAACCTGGCGCCGCTCGAGGAGCTGTGCGAGCGCGTGGAGGTCTTCCCGATGCCGCGCATGGGCGCCTACGTGCGCGCCGCCCTCGCGATCGCCTCGTCCCGTCCGCTGACGCTCTCGTTCTTCGACTCGGCCGAGCTGCGGCAGAGGGTCCAGGAGCTGGCGCGCACCGAGTGCTTCGACCTGGTGGTGGTCTACAGCTCCTCGATGGCGCCGTACGCCGAGCCTTTCCAGGGAGTCCCTGCCGTGCTCGACATGGTGGACGTGGACTCGGCCAAGTGGGCGCAGTACTCGCGCTTCGCGCCGTTCCCGATGCGGCCGGTCTACGCGCTGGAGGCCCGGCGCCTGCAGGCCTACGAGTCCTCGCTGACCGGGCGCTTCGAGCGCATCGTGCTCGCCACCGGCAACGAGACCCGGCTGCTCAAGGCGTTCGCGCCGGACGCGAAGGCGGCCACGGTCGCCAACGGAGTGGACCTGGAGTTCTTCCGGCCGATGGAGCTGCCCAAGACGCCGCACCCGACGATCGTCTTCACCGGCCAGATGGACTACTTCGCGAACGTGGACGGCATGGTCCACTTCTCGCGCAACATCCTGCCGCGCCTGCGCCAGCGCTTCCCGGAGCTCGAGCTGCTGATCGTGGGGCGCTCCCCGGCCCCGGCGGTGCGCGCGCTCGGCGAGCTGCCCGGGGTGCACGTGACCGGCGCGGTGGGGGACGTCCGCCCCTTCCTGGACAGGGCCTGGGCCTTCGTCGCCCCGCTGCGGATCGCGCAGGGGGTGCAGAACAAGGTGCTGGAGGCCATGGCCATGAACCTGCCGGTGGTCTGTACCGACAGGGTGTTCGCGGGTCTCTCCGAGGGCGGCTTCCGCCATGGCCGGGACCTCCTCGCCGCGGCCGACGACCAGGGGCTGGAGGATTGCCTGGCCGACCTGCTGGAGGACGCCGGGGCTCGGGCAAGCCTGGCCGAGAACGCGCGCCAGAGGCTCACGATCTCCTATCGCTGGACCACGAACATGGAGCGCTTCGAGGAGATCCTGACCGGCGCGGCGGCCCGCAGGACGGCTTCCGGTTCGGGAGCCCTGCCGCGGGTGAGCGCGCTGCCGATGGCGATGCCGGCCTCTCCGGTCCGCGTGGGGGAGACGGTCCGCAGTGCGTGACCTGGTGGTCCTGGCGATCGTCTTCGCCGCGCTGCCGGTCATTGTTTTTCGCCCCTACTTCGGGCTGCTGACCTATTCGTGGCTGGCCTACATGCGCCCCCAGGACATGGCCTGGGGGATGAGCCGGGTGCTGCCGCTCTCCCAGTGGGTGGCGCTCGCCATGGTGGCGGGGATCGTCGTGACCTTCGGCCGCGAACGGCTGATCACGGTCAAGCTGCAGACCGTGCTGCTGATCCTGCTCGGCCTCTGGATCAGCGTCACGGTGATGACGGCGGTGCTCCCCGAGATGTCGCAGGAGGTCTACGGCCACTATTGGAAAGGCATCCTGATGGCCCTGTTGACCACGGGGCTGGTGCGCGACCGGGAGCGCTTCCGTCTCCTTTATCTGTTGATCCCCTTTTCGATCGGGTTTCTGGGCGCCAAGCGCGGCCTCTTCGGCCTGGCGCGCGGCGGGATCCAGTACAACGACGGCCCCGGCGGCTTCATGGCCGACAACAACAGCTTTGCCATGATGCTCAACATGATGCTGCCGCTCCTGGTGGGCATCGCCACCACGGACGAGAGGCGCTGGGTGAGGATCACGGCCGCGTCCATGGCGGCGCTCTGCGTGCCGACCATCCTCTTCACCTTCTCGCGCGGCGGCCTGCTCACGCTCTGCGTGGTGTCCGCGCTGCTGATCTGGCGCTCGAAGAACCGCTTCGTGGTGGCCGGCTTGATGGCGCTCGCGCTGATCGTCTTCCTAGCCTTCACCTCGGCCACGATTACCGACAAGTACCTGGACCGGGCTTCGACCATCGACAACTATCAGGAGGACGGCTCGGCCCGCGGCCGGCTCAACGCTTGGAAGACCTCCTGGTACGTGTTCCTCGACTATCCGGTCTTCGGCGTCGGGCCGAACAACCTGGCCGCGGTGTTCCGGCGCTACTCGCCGGAGGTCGACCGCTTCCGGGTGGCGCACAACGCCTACTTCCAGGTGCTCGCCGAGTCGGGGCTCCCGGCCCTGCTCCTCTTCCTCGGGGCGATCGGCGCCGCGCTCTGGCGCATGGAGCGGCTGCGCAAGGCGACGGCGCTGCGCTGGGTGGAGATCCAGGCCCGCATGCTCCAGATCTCGATCATCGCGTACATGACGGGCAGCATGTTCCTAAACACCGCCTACAACGAGTTGATCTATCACCTGATCGCGCTGACCGTCTGCCTGGAGGTCGTGGCGCACGCCCAGAGTCAGGAGGCGACGGCGGTGCCCGCGAAGGCCGAGGACGTCCCCTGGTGGAAGCGGCCCGCGCCCGCGCCGGGGCTCACCGGGATGGGGAGGATCTGACGCCATGTGCGGGATCGCAGGCCTCTTCCTCTACTCCGAGACGGGCTTCGCCGGCGAAGGCTCGCGGCGCGAGACCCTGGAGCGGCTGATTCGTCCGCTGCGCCACCGCGGTCCGGACGACGAGGGGTTCCATCTCTCCGGCCCGCTAGGGCTGGCGCACGCCCGCCTGAGCATCATCGACGTGAACGGCGGCCATCAGCCGATCTTCAACGAAGACCGCACCATCGCGGTGGTCTGCAACGGCGAGATCTACAACCACCAGGAGCTGCGCCGCGAGCTGCAGGCCCGCGGCCACCGCTTCGCCACCCGCTCGGACACGGAGGTGATCGTCCATCTCTACGAGGAGCTTGGGGCTGGCTGCGTGGAACGCCTCGCCGGAATGTTCGCCCTGGCCGTGGCCGACTCCCGCGAGCGCCGGATGCTCCTCGCCCGCGACCGCGTGGGAAAGAAACCGCTCTACTTGGCCGACGACGGGCAGCGCCTGGCTTTCGCATCCGAGCTCAAGTCGCTCCGCAATGCGGGCATGATCGGATCGGAGATCGATCCCGAGGCGCTCGACCTGTATCTCGCCTACGGCTACGTGCCCACGCCATGGACGATCTTCAAGGGAGCTTCCAAGCTCCCGGCCGGCCATCTCGCCGTCTGCGACAGCCGGGGGATGCGGATCGAGCGCTACTGGGATCTCGTCTTCGACGAAGAAAAGGTTTCGGATGAGGCCTGCATGACCGCGGAATTGACCGCGGAGTTGGAGGACCTCTTGGCCGACGCCGTGCGCGTGCGGCTGGAGAGCGACGTCCCTCTCGGCGCGTTCCTCTCGGGCGGCATCGACTCGGGGACGATCGTCTCCTTCATGAGCGACGAGATGGACCGGCCGGTGCTCACCCACACGGTGGGCTTCTCGGACCGCGGCACGGACGAGCGCGAGGATGCCGCAGCCGTGGCCGGGGCTTTGGGCACGGACCATCTGGCCACCGAGGTGAGGCCGGACCTCCGTGACGTGTTGCCGCGGATCGCCTGGCACTTCGACGAGCCGTTCGCCGACCCCTCGGCCGTGCCCACCTGGTACGTCGCGCAGGAAACTCGCCGGCGGGTGACCGTGGCTCTCTCAGGCGACGGCGGCGACGAGCTGTTCGCGGGCTACAGCCATCGCTACGGCATGGCCATGGTGGAGGAGAAGGTGAGAAGGCTCCTGCCGCAGGGGCTCCGCCAATCGCTCCTTCCGGGGCTCGCCCGGGTCTGGCCGCGCTCGGCCCGGCTGCCACGGCCCCTGCGTCTCGGCGGCTTCCTGGGCAATGTATCGGTGGACCGCGACCGTGCCTACTTCCACGACCGCTGCCACATCCCGCCGCGTCTGCAGGAGTATCTGCGCGGTGGAGGGAGCTTCGATCCGTTCGTGGCGCTGGAGCCCCATCTCGCCCGGGCGCCCCAGGAGCCGCTGGCGCGGGCGCTCTATCTTGATCTCAAGACGTGGCTCGCGGACGACGGCCTGGTCAAGGTGGACCGGATGAGCATGGCGCACGCGCTGGAGGTGCGCTGCCCACTGCTCGACCACCGGATCGTGGAGATGGCGGCGAGGGTGCCGTCGCGGCTCAAGATGGACGGCGGGCGGACCAAGATCCTGCTGCGGCGGGTTTCCGAGCGGCGGCTTCCGAAAGAGATCCTGTCCCGGCCCAAGCGCGGCTTCGCCCCTCCAGTCTCCCGCTGGCTTCGCGAGGATCTCCGGGACTTGTCGCGGGACCTGCTGCGCGACCCGTGCTCCCTCTCCGGTGACCTCTTCGATCGCCGGGCGGTCGCGGGTCTGCTCGACGATCACGAATCCGGACGGTTGGACGCCGGCTGGGCGATCTGGACGTTGCTGATGCTCGAAGTCTGGGGGCGCGAGGTGAGGCAGCCGCAGGAGCTGGAGGTGCCCCGTGCCGCCAGCCTCTGAGAGGAAGGCCAGGCTGCTGCTCTTCAGCAGCGTCTTCCCGAACGCCGCTCAGCCGCACCACGGAGTCTTCGTGCGCGAGCGGATGCGCGGCCTGCCGCCAGAGGCCGAAATCCAGGTGGTGGCTCCCATGCCCTGGTTCCCGTTCGTTTCAGGGCTCCGCCCCGGCTTCCGTCCGATGGTGCCGTGCGAGGAAGTCCAGGACGGAGTTCGCGTCCTGCATCCGAGGTATCTCTCCGTGCCCGGCATCCTCAAGTGTCTGGACGGTGTCTTCCTTTTCCTGAGCACGCTGCCGGCGCTGATCCGTCTGAGGAAAGCCTTTCCATTCGAGGCGATCGACGCGCACTTCATCTATCCCGAGGGGCTGGCCGCGGTGCTGCACGGTCTCGTGTTCCGGGTGCCGGTGCTGATCACGCTGCGCGGCATGCTCCCGCTCCTCGTGCGCTACCGCCTGCGCCGGCCGCAGCTCCGCTTCGCGTTGCGCCGGGCGGCGCGGCTGATCGCGGTCTCCGGCTCGCTCAAGCAGGACGCGGTCGGCGAGGGCATCGCGCCGGAGCGGGTGAGGGTGATCGAGAACGGGATCGATCCCGCTCTTTTCTCTCCGCTGGACCGGATCGAGGCGCGGCGCTCCCTGGGCATTCCTGAAGACGGTCCGCTCCTCGTCTCCGTGGGCACGCTCGCTCCCCGAAAAGGTTTCCATCTGGTGATGGAGGCCATGGCGTCCCTGCGCCCGGACCTCCGCTTCGCGATCGTGGGCGGGGCCGGCGCCGAGGGGGCCATGGAGTCCGAGCTGCGGGAGCTGGCCTCGCGCCTCGGCCTGCGGGACCGGGTGATCTTCGCGGGTCCCCGCGGCCGGAACGAGCTCGCCGCCTGGTACAGCGCCGCCGACCTGTTCGTCCTGGCGAGCGGCCACGAGGGCTGTCCGAACGTGGTGCTGGAGGCGCTGGCCTGCGGCACGCCGGTGGTGGCAACTCCGGTGGGAAACATCCCTGAAATTCTTGACCGGCCCGAGGCCGGGATTGTGGTCGAGCGGCAGGTTCCTGCTTTGACTTCCGCCATCTCCGAAGCGCTCTCGCGGGATTGGGACCGGAGCGCGATCCGCGCCCGGATCGAGTCGCGCACGTGGGCGGCGGTGGGGCGGGAGGTCATGGAAGAGGTGGAGGCGGCGCTCTCGTCCCGTCCACCTCTCTCCTCTCCCTCCCCCCAGGGGGTGAGGGCGTGAAGATCCTCTACCACCACCGCACCCGGGCCGGCGATGCGCAGGGCATCCACATCTCGGAGATCCAGCGCGCGTTCCGCAACCGCGGCCACGAGGTCGTCGAGGTGGCCCTCGTCGAAGCCGGGGCCGAGGCGAAGGCGGACGAGACCGGCGGCTCGGCGCGGGGGCTCGCGGGGCTCGCGTCCCGGATCGCCGGCAGCCTGCCCCTGCCCGCGAAGGAGGCCATGGAGCACGCGTACAACCTGGTGGCCTATCGCCGCATGTCGCGGGCCATCCGCCAGCTCCGCCCGGACTTCGTATACGAGCGCTACGCCGCCAACACCTTCGCCGGCCTTCTGGCCGCGAAGCGCCACAGGGTGCCCTTCGTCCTGGAGGTGAACTCCCCCCTGGCGTTGGAAAAAGCGGAGCATGACGGGCTTTTCTTTCAACGGCTCACGCGCTTGATCGAGCGCAAGCTGTGCACCGACGCGGATGTGACCATCGCGGTTACTCGGGTCCTCGCCAGAATCCTGGAAGAGGAGGGTGTCCCCCCGGGCAAGGTCGTGGTCATGCCCAACGGCGTGCGCCGCGAGTTTGGATCGAACGGCGACGGATCCGCCTTCCGCCGCGGCCTAGGCATCCCGGAGCACGCTCTGGTCGCCGGTTTCATCGGCTGGTTCCGCGCCTGGCACGGGCTTGAGCGGATGATCGAAGCCGCGGCCAGCCCGGAGTGGCGTGAGGCCGGCATCCACCTGGTGCTTGCGGGCGACGGCCCTGCCATGGCGTCACTGCGCAAGATGCGCTCGGACCTGGGCCTGGAAGACTGGGTCTTCCTCTGCGGCTCGGTGCCCCGCGGCGAGATCGAGTCGGCGCTGGCGGCCTTCGACATCGCGGTCCAGCCGGCGGTCACCTCGTACGCCTGTCCCATGAAGATCATCGAGTACATGGCGGCCGGCCGGCCCATCGTCGCGCCCGGCTCGGACAACGTGCGCGAGCTCCTAACGGACGGGGAGACCGCGGTCCTCTGTCCGGGAGGGCCCAACCCTTGCACAGAGGATCTGCGCGACTCGGTGCTCGAGCTCGCGCGCGACGCGGAGCTCCGGCGGCGCCTGGGAGAGGCGGCCCGCCGGCGGATCTTCGAGCGCGGTTACCTTTGGGAGGAGAACGCCCGGCGGGTGGAGGAGTTGGTGGCCCGGGTAAAGGATCAGCAGCGCGCTGTCGTTCCCTTGGGAGAGGTGAGATCGTGCTGAACGCGTTTTCGGTTGACGTCGAGGACTACTTCCAGGTGGGCGCGTTCGAGAAGGCCTGCCCGCGGGAGCGGTGGGGGCAGTTCGAGCCGAGGGTGGAGCGCAACACGCACCGGCTTCTCGACCTGTGCGCGAAGCATGGCGTCCAGGGCACCTTCTTCACCCTGGGCTGGGTGGCGGAGCGCTGGCCGGGGCTGATCCGGGACATCCGGGCCGCCGGACACGAGCTCGGCACCCACGGCCAGGACCACCGCCGGGTCACCACCATGACCCCCGCGGAGTTCCGCGCCGACGTCCGGCGCTCCAAGCGCACCATCGAGGACGTGGCCGGAGTCGAGGTGATCGGCTACCGCGCTCCGAACTACTCCATCGTCCGCGAGACCCTGTGGGCCATGGACGTCCTGCTCGAGGAGGGCTTCCGCTACGACTCGAGCATCTTCCCGATCCACCACGACCGCTACGGCATCCCCGACTTCCCCCGCTTCCCGCGGCCGGTGCGGGGCTCGAACGGCTCGGCCCTGCAGGAGTTCCCGATTTCCACCGTCCGCCTCGCGGGCATGAACCTGCCGTTCGTCGGCGGAGGCTACCTCCGGCACTTCCCGCTCGGCTTCATCCACTGGGGCATGCGGCGGCTGAACCTCTCCGAGCGGCGGCCGGCGATCGTCTACATCCACCCCTGGGAGATCGACCCGGAGCAGCCGGTGCAGCAGGTGAAGTGGCTCACCCGCGTACGGCACTACCGCAACCTGGACCGCACGGAAGACCGCCTGGCGCAGCTCTTCTCCGAGTATTGCTTCACCTCCTGCCGCGAGGTCCTGGGCCTGTGACCGCCGAGCCCCTCGCTTTCCAGCGGCCGCACCCGTCGACAGCGCTCCCGCGTATGGAGCCGCTGGCGGTCGAGCCGTTGCGGCCGGCTCTCGAGGCGAAGTGGGACCGCTACGTGCGCCAGGCCCCCGGCGCCACCTTCTTCCACCAACTCGGCTGGCGTTGGCTCGTGGAGCGGGTCTTCGGCCATCCGGCGCACTACCTGCTGGCCCGCCGCGGCGAGCGGATCGCCGGCGTGCTGCCGATGTTCGAGCTGAAGAGCCGGCTCTTCGGCCACTCCCTGGTCTCCATCCCGTTTGCCATCGGCGGCGGCATCGTTGCCGATGACGACGATGCGACGCGCCTCCTGCTCGACGGGGCGCGCCAGCTCGCGGAGAGCCGCGGCGTCGACTACCTGGAGCTGCGCTCCGAGGCTCCGGTTTCGGACGAGCTGCTCACCAAGGACCTCTACGTCACCTTCCGCGCCGACCTGGCCGAAGGCGAGGAGGCTCTGCTCAAGCGAATGGACCGCAAGCGGCGGCAGATGATGACCTACGTGGGCAAGGCCGGCTTCGAGCACCGCGTGGCCGGCATCGAGGAGCTGCCGCTCTTCTACAACCTTTTCTGCCAGAGCATGCGGCACCACGGCACGCCGGTCTACCCGCGCCTGTTCCTGCACGAGATCCTCGATCGCCATCCGGCGGACACGAACCTCTTCTTCGTCTATCACGGGGGCCGGCCCGTGGCCGCAACGCTCAACCTGCTCTGGCACGATGTGGTGATGCCGTTCTACGCCGGCGGCGATAGAAACCATCGCCCGCGCGGCGTGGACGATTATCTCTACCTGTCGATCATGCGCTGGGGCCGCGAGCACGGCTACCGCACCTTCGACTTCGGCCGCAGCAAGCGGGGCACCGGCGCGCACGCGTTCAAGGCCCGCTGGGGGATGGAGGAGGTCCCGCTCGCCTACCAGTACCACCTGGTCAAAGCGCGCGAGCTGCCCAACGTCAGCCCGGCGAATCCCAAATACCAGATGCTGATCCGGGCCTGGCAGAAGCTGCCGCTGCCGCTGACCAGGCTGATCGGACCGCGGATCATCCGGAGTATTCCCTGAAGAGGCCGTCATGGACGTCTCCATCGTCATCCCGCTTTACAACGAAGAAGAGAGCGTGGACGCGCTCCACCGCGAGGTCACCGTGGCCGCCGAGCACCTCGGCCGCGAGTACGAGCTGATCCTGGTGGACGACGGCAGCCGCGACCGCACGGCCGAGAAGCTGCGGGGGATCTGCGAGCGCGACCCGCGGGTGAAAGTCGTCCGCTTCCGCCGCAACTACGGACAGACGGCCGCGCTCCAGGCCGGCTTCGATCAGGCTCGCGGCGACGTGATCATCACGCTCGACGGCGACCTGCAGAACGACCCGAACGATTTCGGTCTTCTGCTCCGGCACATCGAAGAGGGGTACGACGTCGTGTCCGGCTGGCGGAAGAACCGGCAGGACAAGATGATCTCTCGCCGCCTGCCTTCCATGGCCGCGAACTGGCTGATCGGCAAGCTCACCGGCACCGAGATCCACGACAACGGCTGCACGCTCAAGGCCTATCGCCTGGAGGTGGTGCGCAAGGCCAGCCTCTATGCCGAGATGCACCGTTTCCTGGCGCCGATGATGTCGCTCTCGGGCTGCCGCACCAAGGAGGTCGTGGTCAACCACCGGGCGCGGCAGTTCGGCAAGAGCAAGTACGGCATTTCCCGGATCTGGAAGGTTTTCCTGGACCTCCTGACGGTGAAGATGCTGCTCGGCTTCATCACGCGTCCCGCGCTCTGGTTCGGACTGCTCAGCCTGCCCTTCCTCGTGGGCACGCTGCTCGCATTGGCCACGAGTGTGTACGTTCATTATGTCTGGACGCCTCACAACGACTATCCGCTGGTCCTGCCGGCGGCGACCATCCTCTTCGCCTTCGCGTTCGCTCACCTGATCGTGATCGGGTTCTTCGCGGAGCTGGTGGTCAAGGTTGGAGATTTCAAAGAGACAGAAGCGGTCCTGGCAACCGTCGAGACCGGAGGTAAAGAGTCATGAGAAGGAACAGGCTGCGCGGAGAGCCGGATGTTTCCGTGGTCATTCCCATCGTCGAGCGTGTGGGTGATCTGCGCCAGCTCCATAACGAGTTCGCAGCCGGGCTGGAGAGGCTGGGAAAGACGTTCGAGTTCATCTTCGTGGTCGACGAGAGCCAGCGCGGCTGCCTGCCGGTGCTGCGGGAGCTGCAGAGCCTGGTGGAAAGCGAGATCGTGATCGTCATCCTGGGCGGCGCGTTCGGCGAGTCCGCGGCGCTCACGATCGGCTTGGAGCGGGCGCGGGGCGAGAAGGTCCTGACCCTAGCCTCGTACTTCCAGGTCGATCCGCACGGCCTCGCCTCCGCGTTCGAGGCCCTCGACGCGGGCGCCGACCTCGTGGCCGGGCGCCGTCATCCGCGGATCGACTCCTTCTTCAACCGCCTCCAGTCGCGGCTGTTCCACTCGTTCGTGGGCCGGCTCACCGGCACCCGCTTCAACGACGTCAGCTGCGGCTTCAAGCTGATGAAGCGGCGCGTGGCGACCGAGCTCAACCTCTACGGCGGGCTCCATCGCTTCATCCCGCTGCTGGCGCTGAACCGGGGCTTCTCGGTGACCGAGGTCCCGCTCCCGCAGCGCAACGAAGACCGCGGCACCCGCTACTACGGAACCGGCGTCTATCTGGGACGGCTGCTGGACATCCTCACCGTCTTCTTCCTCACCAAGTTCACGCGCACGCCGTTGCGCTTCTTCGGCCTGCTCGGCACGGCCCTGTTTGCGCTCGGATTCTTCGTCGACCTCGTTGCCGTGGCGCAGAGGCTCTTGATGGACCAGGGGCTCGCGGACCGTCCGGTCCTGCTGCTGGGGGTGCTGCTGATGGTGCTCGGGGTGCAGACTCTCTCCCTGGGGCTGGTCGGCGAGATCATCATCTTCACCCACGCCCGCAACGTCCGCGAGTACCAGGTGGCCGAGGTCATCCGCGGCACGTCGCCCCGCGAGGCGCCCCGGCCCGCGGAGGCGCGGCCGACCGTCGTGCCGCCGCCGGCCGATCAGCGGGCCGCGGGCGGGGCCGCGTCCTGAGGCCGGAGCCGGGAGAGCTGCATGTGCGGAATCTGCGGTGAGTGGAGCCCGTTCGGGGTTGACGAGCCGGCGCTCGAGCGGATGAACGGCACGGTCGTCCATCGCGGTCCGAACGACCATGGCACGGTGTTGCTCGGGGAGGCGGGCCTCGCCATGCGGCGCCTGTCGATCATCGACCTGGCCCGCGGCCATCAGCCGATCGCCAACGAGGACTCCACCGCCTGGATCGTCTTCAACGGCGAGATCTACAACCACCGCGAGCTGCGGCGCGGCCTGGTCGAGCGCGGGCACTGCTTCCGCACCGACAGCGACACCGAGGTCATCCTCCACCTCTACGAGGAGAAGGGGGAGCGCGTCGTCGACGACCTGCGGGGGATGTTCGCCTTCGCGATCTGGGACTCGCGCCGGCGCAAGCTCCTGCTGGCGCGCGACCGCTTCGGGCAGAAGCCGATGTTCTGGCACTTCGACGGGAAAAGGTTTCTGTTCGGCTCCGAGATCAAGGCGATCCTTGCGGTCACTCCACAACCGGAGATCGACCTGCGCTCGCTCGACGAGTACCTGACCCTGCGCTTCATCGCCAGCCCACGGACCATGTTCGCCGGCATTCACAAACTACCGCCTGCCCATCTTCTGGTACTGGACGCATCCGGGAACGAGGCGAAGATCGAGGTGCGGCGCTACTGGCAGCTCCGCTTCGAGCCCAAGAAAAAGATTTCGGAAGCTGACGCGGTGGAGGAGGGGCGCTTCCGCATCCGCGAGGCGATCGAGTCGCACCTGATCTCGGACGTGCCCGTGGGCGCGTTCCTCTCGGGCGGCATGGACTCCAGCTTGGTCGTGGCGATGATGGCCGAGATCGCCCGCGAGCGGGGAGAGGGGACCTTCAAGACGTTTGCCATCGGCGTCGAGGCCCAGGACTTCAACGAGCTGCCCTTCGCGAAGCAGGTCGCCGAGCATTGCGGCACGGACCACTACGAGGAGGTGGTCTGGCCCGACATGGTGAGTCTCCTTCCCAAAATGGTCTATCACCTGGACGAGCCGTCCGATCCGATCGCCGCCTGCATGTACCACTCGGCGGCCCTGGCGGCGCGGCACGTCAAGGTGGTTCTGACCGGGGACGGCGGCGACGAGATCTTCGCGGGCTACGACCGCTACTTCGGCTTCCGCTGGATACGGCTCTACGCGGCCCTTCCGGAAGCGGTCCGGCGCTACCTGCTCGGACCCGCGATCTACGCCATGCCCGACACGGCCGGGTACAAGACCCTGGCCCAGCGGGCGCGCTGGATGCACGAGCTGGCGTTCCACGAGGGAGGCCGGCGCTACGCCCAGGCCACCGCGTTCTTCCGCTTCGGGCAGGAGGGCAAGGGCGGCCTCTACACGGACCGCATGGTCGCGAAGCTCGCCGGGATCGATCCCATGGAGAGCGTGATGCGCGGCTTCGACGAAGCCTTGGCGAACGAGGACCTGGACCGCATGCTCGCGGCCGACATCGCCACCCGGCTCCCCGAGCACTCGCTCATGCTCACCGACCGGATGACCATGTCGCAGAGCCTGGAGTCGCGCTCGCCCTTCCTCGACCACCAACTGGCCGACTGGGTGGCGACGCTGCCGGTGGATCTGAAGCTGAATGGAAAGACTTTGAAATACCTGATGAGGCGGGTCGCGTCGACGTACCTGCCCGAGCCGATCCTCAAGCGTCCCAAGCAGGGCTTCATGTTCCCGCTGGGCTACTGGATGAAGGGGCCGCTGCTGCCGCTCCTGAATCATCTCCTTTCCGGGTCGGTGCTGATCGAGGAGGGGATCTTCCGGCGCGAGCCGGTGGAGCGTCTGATCCGGGAGCACCTGGCGCAGAAGGCCGATCACCATGTGCGGCTCTGGCTGATCCTCAACGTCGAGGTCTGGTACCGCATGTTCGTCCGCGGCGAAGCCCTCGAAGACCTGTCCGGCCTCCTGCGCGAGAGGCTGGGCTCGGCGGCGTGATGGGCGTGATGGGAAAGTCCCGCATCGCCATGGCGCCGATACTCCTGCGGGTGGCGGTGTCCGCCGCCCTGATCGCCTGGGTCCTGAGCAGAACGCCGATCCGCGAGGTGCTCGAAGCCTTCCGTTCCGCGGATATCCGCTTTATCCTGCTTGCCCTGGCCCTGACCCCGCTGGGCTACTGGTCGAGCGTCTCCCGCTGGCGCCTGCTGATCCGCAGCCAGGGAGGGGATGCCCCGTTCGGGTTCCTGGTGAGGTCGTTCCTGGTCGGGGTATTCTTCAACAACCTCCTGCCGTCTACGATCGGCGGCGACGCGGTCCGCGCCTATGACACCGCCCGCTCCGGCATCGGCCGCGCCTCGGCCGTCGGGATCGTCGTGGTCGACCGTTTCATCGGGCTCCTGGCCCTGATGCTCTTCGCGGGCGTCGGGCTCTTCCTCTCAGGCCATCTCACCGACGAGGTGCCGGAGCTCTTCGGCTGGGTGGCCGGAGGAGCGGCGGTGATGGCGCTCGCGGCCGCGCTGCTCTTCCTGCCTTCGCGGCGCGCGCCGGATCTGCTGGCGCGGCTGGGGCCTCGCTTCAAAAAGATTTCGGACGCCATCTTCGCCTTCCAGGGCAAGGGCATGGTTCTCGCGCAAGCCTTCGGCTACTCGCTGGTCCTCCAGACCCTGGTGGTGCTGAACGGCTGGCTCCTTTCGAAGGCCCTGCACGTGCCGATCCCGCTGCCGTACTTCTTCCTGATCGTGCCGCTGGCGGTCTTCGTGATGATGATCCCGGTCTCGATCAACGCCATCGGCGTGCGTGAGAACGTCTGGGCCTTCTTCTTCGTGGCGTTTGGAGTGGCGAGCGCGAAGGGGGTGGCCGTGGCGTGGCTCGATTACGGTCTGGTGCTGCTCCATGCCCTGGCCGGCGGTGCGATCTACGCCTGGTCTCATCGGGGGCCTCACCGGGGATCTCGCCAAGCCGGGCAAGTCGCGGAGGAGGCCGTGCCGTGAGGATCCTCCTCCTCGCCCCTCATCCCTTCTTTCAGCAGCGGGGCACGCCCATTGCCGAGAAGATGCTCCTGGAGGTGCTGGCGGGGCACGGCCACGAGATCGACGTGCTCACCTTCTCCGAGGGTGACGACCTCCAGATCCCGGGCTGCCGCATCCGGCGCATCCCGCGGCTCCCGTTCGTGCGCAACGTCCAGCCCGGCTTCTCGCTCAAGAAGCTGGCGAGCGACGCCGTGATGCTCCTGACCACCCTCAAGATGGCACGCCGGGGCCGTTACGACGTAGTCCACGCGGTGGAGGAGTCGGCCTTCATGGCTCTCCTCGCCCGCTGGATCTTCAAGGTGCCCTACGTCTACGACATGGACTCGGGGCTGGCGCGGCAGATGATCGACAAGTTCGCGTTCCTCGGCCGGCTGCGAAGAGTGCTGGAAGGTTTCGAGAACGCGGCGGTCCGCGGCAGCGTGGCCACGCTCGCGGTCTGCAAGTCGCTGGAGGACCAGGCCCGCGCCTGTCATCCCGGGGGACTCATCGCTCGCATCGAGGACGTCAGCCTGCTGGAAGGCGAGGGAGAGGCGGACGATGTTCCGGACGGCCCGGTCGCCATGTACGTCGGCAACCTCCAGCGCTACCAGGGAATCGATCTGCTCCTCGAATCCTTCACGCGGGTGGAGGGTTCGAAGCTGGTTGTGATTGGCGGGGACGAGGAGTCCCTGCGGCACTACCGCGGCCGGGCGGAAGAGCTCGGCATCGCGAAAAGCGTTCATTTCCTGGGACCCCGTCCGGTGGAGCGCCTCGGCACCTACCTGCGCCGCGCCACGGTGCTGGTCTCGCCACGCATCCACGGCGACAACACGCCCATGAAGGTCTACTCTTACCTGGACTCCGGCCGGCCCGTGCTCGCCACCCGGCTGCCGACCCACACCCAGGTGCTGACCGGCGACATCGCCATGTTGGCCGATCCCGAGCCCGAGGCGATGGGGCGGGCGCTCTCCGAGCTGCTGCGCGATGGCGCGCTGCGGGAGAGGCTCGCAAAAGCCGCGAAAGACTACGCGCAACGGGAGCTCACCCGGGAGGCGTTCGCGGGCAAGCTCCTGCGTTTCTATGATTCCGTCGAGGAGAGGATTCGAGAGGAGAGACGTGATGGACAGACCGCGAGACTCGAAGCTCGACACCAGAGCCATCGCTGACGGCCTGGGCGCTGCGCAGGGCCTCCGGGCCGCGATGGCTTCGGTCGACTTGGAGAAGCTCACGGCCAATGACTACGGCCTGCTCTCCAAGGCCCTTCATGCTCGGCAGAGCCAGGCTGATATCAAGATCGCCTACCTGGGCAACTTCACGCTCGACCTCCTGCCGCGCTATGTGGACGTCCACTGCGCCCGCGAAGGGCTGCGGACCGCCTCCTACATCGGGAAGTTCGGGCAATACGTGCAGGAGGTGCTCGACGACGCCTCCCCGCTCGTTCAGCTCCAGCCGGACGCGGTCCTCCTGGCTCTCTCGCTCCGTCTGCTGCGGCCCGATCTGGCAGGGACCTTCAGCTCCATGCCCGCGGAAGAGCGCCGCAACTTCCGCGAGGAGATCGTCTCGCATCTCGAGTCCTGGGTCGAGCGGGCTCTGGAGAAGCTCCCGGCCACGCTGCTGATCGGTAACTTCCCGATCCCCATGTACCCGCTCGCAGGCGTGGCGGACGCCAAGGCCGAGTACGGCGAGGCCGAGTTCTACCTGGAGCTCAACCTGGACCTCCTGCGGCGCCTCAAGGGCAACCCCCGGGTACGCCTCTTCGACGTGGAGCGCCTCGCCTCCCGCTACGGCAAGGAGCGGGTCCTCGACCCCAAGATGTACTACCTGGCGAAGATGGAGTGGAGCCCAGGCTTCCTCCCCACCGTGGCGGGCGAGCTCGTGCGCCAGGTCAAGGCGGTCCGCAACCTGGGGAAGAAGTGCCTGGTGCTCGACCTGGACAACACTCTCTGGGGCGGTGTGGTCGGGGAGGACGGCCCCTCCGGCATCAAGATCGGTACGGGCGATCCTGAGGCCGAGGCGTTCCTCGAATTCCACCACAAGCTCAAGGCGCTCCAGGACCGGGGCGTGCTGCTCGCGGTCTGCAGCAAGAACAACCGCGCCGACGTGGTAGAGGTCTTCGACAGCCGGCCGGAGATCCCGCTCAAGCTCGCTGACTTCGCGGCGGCCGAGATCTGCTGGGACCCCAAGCACCAGGGCCTGAAGAAGATCGCTGCGGCGCTCAACATCGGCACCGACAGCCTGGTCTTCGTGGACGACAATCCCGCCGAGATCAGCCTGGTCCAGCAGATGATGCCGGAAGTGAAGACCGTGCTGCTGCCGCCCGACCCGGCCGAGTACGCGGGCCTGATCGAACGGATGAATGACTTCGAGAAGCTGGAGATCCTGGAGGAGGACCGGCGCAAGGCCGGGCAGTACCGCGAGAACCGCCAGCGGCAGGAGCTGCAGGCGTCCGCGGGCGACCTTCACAGCTACCTCGCGAGCCTGCGCACCGAGGTCGAGGTCCACCTCGCCCGGCGCGAGGACCTGCCGCGCGTCCACCAGCTCTTCAACAAGACGAATCAATTCAACCTGACGACCGAGCGCTACTCCCTGGCCGAAGTGGAGCGCTTCGCCACCTCGCCCGCCTGCGAGCTCTGGGTGGCGCGCGCCCGGGACCGCTTCGGCGACCTCGGGACCATCGCGGTGGTCCTCCTCAAGAAGATCGGCCGCCTGGCCACGATCGACAGCTTCCTGATGAGCTGCCGGGCCATGGGCCGGGGTATCGAGACCGCGATCATGAATCACGTCAAGCAGCGGCTCGTGGAGGACCGCAGCGGCCTGGAGCTCCGCGGGCGCTACCTCCCGACGCCGAAGAACAGGCCGGTGGAGCGTTTCTACGAAGAGCAGGGCTTCCGGCTTCTGGAGAGCTCTCCCTCCGGGGAGAAGCTGTACGGGCTGCGTCGGGACGAAGCGAGGATCGAGCCCTGCGACTGGATCCAGGTGACACGCGATGAGCTTATCGGAGCTCGATAGCCAGATCCGGGAGGTCATGGCCGGGGTCTTCGACGTCGATCCCGGGACCGTCGGTGACGGATTCCGCCGGGACGACGCCTCGGCCTGGGACTCCATGAACCATCTGAGAATGGTGTCCGCGCTCGAAGAGGCGTTCGGGATCCGCTTCACCATGAAAGAGGTGGGGGAGATGGAGAGCTTCGACGACGTGCGGACCCGGGTGTCGCAGCATCTCGGCGGGAGCTCCCTCTCCCCCGGCACGGGGGAGAGGGCTGGGTGAGGGGGGACGGGAACAATTAAGATCGGGATTGTCGTCCGGCGCTTCCTGACCCCTGGCTTCGTGGTCACGCTCTGGGGCTATCTGAAGTACGGCTGCATGATCAGCCCGAAGGCCGAGGTCGAGATCACGAAGAACCTCTCGATCGGCCGCGAATCGATCATCAGCTCCTTCACCAAGGTCAAATCCTCGGACGGCCCGCTGAAGATCGGGCGCAACGTCGAAATCTCGAACGGCTGCGTGATCTCCTCCTTCACGGCGGGCACCTTCATCGGGAACGATTGTCTGGTCGGTCCCAACTGCTCGATCATCGGGAACAACTACCACTACGACCGTCTGGACGTGCCGGTCCGGCTGCAGGGCAAGTTCTCCGCCAAGGGTATCCGGATCGGCGATGACGTCTGGCTCGGCTCCGGCTGCGTGATCCTCGATGGCGCCGACATCGGCTCTGGCTCCATCCTCACCCCCAACTCCGTCGTCTCCGGACGCATCCCCGAGCGTTCGATCGTGCAGGGAAACCCTGGGAAGGTCATCTTCACGCGAAGGTAGCGGCGGGAAACGCGGCCCTCTTGCGTAACCTCGACTGAGCCCCACGATTTACGGGGGTGCCACCCACCACTGAGGGCAGCCGTATGGAAGTTCAAAGCCCTTCCTCGCTCGCAGCACAGCTTTCCAGCGTCACCGCCGAGGTCGTCCAGGAGCTCCAGCGTCTCCAGGAAGTCGAGCAGCAAAGCCTTCTCCTGCGCGAGCGCGCCGAGGCGGCCGAGGCGCTGGTGGCGGTCCTTCGAGAAGAGATCGAGCGCCTGAAGCCCAAGCCCGAGCAGCCTCCCCCTCCGGAACAAATCGAACCCGAGGTCGAAGTGACCGTTAAGGCCTCAGCGAGCGGCATCGTCGCCTTTGGCCACGTCTTCCGTCCGGGACGGGTGCGAGGCCTCGCCGCCCGGCGTCCCGGAGGAGAATCCGTCCCTCTTCAAATGAGCGTCCTGCGCACCGCGCCGGACGGCTCCGTGCGTCACGCCCTGCTCGCCGCCGAGGTCGGTCCCTTGTACGAGGGCACCTTGGAGTTGCTCTCCATTCCGCAGCACCAGCCTGGGGGTGATACCGCGGGCTGGAGCGGTTCGACCGCTCTGACGGCCGAGGCGAGGGTCTCCGTGTCCGGCCGCGAGTACGTGGCGCGTCCCCAGGGTCCTGGCGAGGTCTGGGCGGAGGGAGGGATCGTCTCGGTCCGTCGCTTCCGCGCGCCGCTCATGGATCTGGACGGCCAGTCCCTCCCGCAGCTCACCGCTCTCTTCGATGCCGTCTTCACTTCTGATGATCTGACCTGGGCCGCCATTGGGATCGAGCACTGCTGGCCCCCGGAGATAGCAGAGAAGATTGAGGAGGTCGTCTACGACGCTCATCTCCTTTGCGAAGGACGGGAACATCGGGAGAAGGGCGTCCGTCATCGACCCTTCGCCCGGTGGCGCCACATCTTCGACCTGGGCGGGCTCGGAGAGGCGAAGCTCGACGCCGGATACCTGGTCTCGACCGCGGCCGTGCCGAGCTATGACGTGGCCCGGTACTCCGGGAAGTCTCTGGACCGGCTCCTCAAACAGCTCGACAAGACCGACGGCTCGGTCCTGACGCCCGGGATCGTCTTTCCCTCCATGCCCGCGGGAGGCATGACCCGGCTGGACATCGGTCCGCTGCCGGGCTGGGACGCGGCGGCCGTGCTCTCGCAGGACCCCCGGGCCGTGGCGCTCAGCCGCGAGGCGGGCGAGGACTCCGGGTGCTTCCCGGTCCACTACCGCGATCGCGCGACCGGCCTGCCCTGGTCGATCGTGGACCATCCGACATCCTCGATTCACCCGAACAACATGGGTTCGAAGGACGGAGACCGGCTGCCGCACTTCAAGGCCGACGGCCTGCACCCCGAGACCGAGCATTCCCCGAGCCTCGGCTATCTGCCCTACCTCCTGCAGCCGTGGGACCAGTGGATGCTCGAGGAGGTCCATTTCTGGGTCGGCTTCCACGAGCTGAGCCGTCCCTGGAGGGATGCCTACCGGAAAGGAGCCGAGGGCCTGCTGAAGACGGGAGCGCTGCGCGGCTACGCCTGGTCGCTCCGGACGCTCGGCCTGTCTGCCTGGATCACGCCGGACGCTCATCCGCATCGCGGGATGTACGAGCGGCTCCTGGCCAACAACCTGGAAGACAGCGCCAGGTTGGAGAGCCCGCTGGGCTGGTGGGGGAGCGGCCGCAAGTCCGGACCGAGCACCGAGTGGCTGGCGGACGACGTGACGGAGATGACCGTTCCCTGGCAGCACGACTTCGGCATCGTGGTCTGGGACTGGCTCGTCCGTCTCGGCTACCCCAAGGCCGCGGTCTTCCGCGACGTCCTCATCCGTGGTCTCCGCGGCCGCTTCCTGGAGGGGCCGACCCCCTGCGACGGCACCGCCCGTCAGTTCGCAGCCGAGGGCAAGAAAGGCCCGTACGCCTCCTGGTCCGAGATCCATCGGAAGACCTTCGAGCGCCGCCCCGCGAAGGACGCTCCGACCGACTTCTGGCACCCGAACCGTCCCTTCGACTACGGTGCGATTGCAAGGGCGGCCCTCTGCCGCGCCGTGAACGGGGCCGGAGCCGAGGACCTCCGTTCCGTGCTCGAACAAATCGATGCTGCGTGCGAGCGCTTTGCGGAGGCCCATGACGCTGACCCGCGATGGAGGATCGTGTAGGGTCGACCCTCTCCTCCAGATTTGCCGATGGACGTCGTCGGGTCAGGCCTCCGGGTTGAGAGGTCATGGGTTCGAGCTGACGGATCAAGCATTTCGATTCTCGGGTCAGGCATTCGAGTCAATGGGTCAGGCCTTCCGGAAGATGGGTCAAGCGTTCGAGTCGATGGGTCAAGCCTTTTCGGTTGTGGGTCAGGCCTTCGACTTGCCGGGTCAAGCGTTCCGAATCTTGGGTCACCTCCTGACCTGAATTGGGTCAGGCCTTCGGCTTGTCGGGTCAAGTCTTTCCCGTTCCGGGTCAGGCGTTTCTAGTCTTGGGTCAAGCATCTCTCGGCCTAGGTCAGGCCTTTTCAGTTTTTGGGTCAGGCGTTGACCCTAGTCGGGTGGAGTTGACCCGGTTTCGTGGACTCGTCATCCTTAGGGATAAGGAGTTGCGCGATGGCAAGAGGTAGACCCCCGTATTCTTCTGAGTTCCGGCGCCAGATGGTAGAGCTGGTGCGGTCCGGACGCACGCCGGAGTCTC
>DATMER010000076.1:0-154700 GCA_035556715.1 Thermoanaerobaculia bacterium | reverse complement strand
CGGGGGCGAAACCCGAGCCTCCGGCGATGGACCTGCGGTCGCTGGCGGCGCGCTGGAACGGCCGTCTCATGCCGGGCCTCGTCACCGACCGCGGCCGACACCAGGCCGGGGTGGTCCGCCGCCTGCGCGAGCTGTTTCCCGAGCTGCGGGACGAGGGGGCCAAAGTCTTCCGCTTCAAGGATCTGATCGATCCCATGAAAGCCGACGTCCGTGCCCGCTGGGCCTCGGCGTTCGAGCACGAAGTGGGCGAGACCGGCCTGGAGGAGGGGGAAGGGGGCGAGATCCGGAAGGTGCGCCTGACCCCGCCCGATCTTGGAGTGGAAGACCGGCAGTTCCTGCGCAAGGTGATCGCCTGCGTCCTGGACTCCGTGGCCCGCCTGGACGTGAGCGAGACCACCCGGGGCTATCTCTACCGGCTCTGGCAGTTCCGGCGCGTGCAAGCGGAGGAGGGGGCCGACCGCGAGCCCTCGGCGCGCAAGCTGGGAGATCTGCTGAACGTCCCCCGGGAGCGCATCCCCGAGCTCCGCCGGAAGCTGGACGAGCTGCTGGAGCGCTGCCGCGCCGCCAATTCCGGAAAACTGGCCGTTACTGAGTTACAGGGGGTTTCCGTCCTTGGCCATTCATGAGGGTGAGCTCGTCCTCTTTCCCGAGACCGCGGGCCACCCGGTCGAGTGGGCGGTCCTCGGCCGCGACCCTGCGCATCCCGGGCAGGTCCTGGTCATCCCCGCGGATACCAACACCAAAGCGGGGACCGCGGACGTCGAGGCCACGGGCTACGTCTCTCCTCTCACCTTGCGCTGCGCCTTCGGAGTCTGGATCCCCGAAGCCCGGGCCGCCGCGGCCCCCCGCGCGGAGGGCTCCCTGTCACCCGAGGACGTCTCCGCGGCGAAGCACCTCTGGGAAGCGACGGAAAGGGGAGAGCCCGTGGGCTCCCTCCTGGCCGAGGAGGTGGACGCCGATCCCGATTACCGGGACTGGATCGAGGATGTCATCGTCCCCGCCCGCGATGCTCTGACGAAGGCTCCGGTGGTCCCGATCCGCCGCCGTCCGCACTTCTTCGGCAACCCCTACGCTCTGGCGGCCTCGGTCCTCCTGATGGTGACGCTCGGCCTGACCGGGGGTCTGCTCTGGCAGGACCAAAGGCTGGACAATCTCGCCTCGGAAAGAGCGCGTGCCGAGAGGGAGCTGCACCAGGAGAGGGAGAGGCTGGCCGGACAACTGCGCACCACCGAGGAGAGATACCGCCAGGAGCTCGCCGAGAGGGAACGGAAAGCCGAGGAAGCCCGGAAGCGGGACCTGGAGCGGATCGCCGAGCTCGAGCGCCGTCTGGAGGAGACTCCCCGTCCGGGGGCCCTGCTCAATGTTCCGCTCGTAGGTCTTGCCCCGAAAGATCCGGTCCGGGGAGAGATCGATGAGTTCATCCTTCCGGAGGGAGTTGACCTCTTCTTCCTCCTCCTTTCGATGTTCGACACTCGTCGCTTCCCGAGTTATCGTCTGGAAATCACGGACAAAGACACCGGCCGGGTGGTCTGGAGAGGCGAAGGGCTCAAGGTTAGCCCCCGCCTCCCCGAGGTCACCCTGGCCCTGCCGCGGGATGTGCTGCCGCCGGGTGACTACCGGCTCCGGCTCTACGGCGTGAAGGATGGAAAGGCGGAGGAGGTGGGGGAGTACGAGGTGCGGATCGCGCATGAGTAAAAAAGAGGCGGCATCCCGGGGCGCTCGAAAGATGCCGCCAAGCGAGGCCGGAGGATTGGTCGCTGGCTCGGTTACCGACCAACTTCAGTGACAGTACGAATCTGGAACACACCAACCCTCTGCATGAGGATCAAGCCACGTGGGATCTATGCACTTCGACTTCGAAAGACGTCTGTACTGATACTCCCACTTTGTTAAGAAGAAACCGACATCTACCTTCGTCTTGCAGCAGCAATCTTGTGGTTCTGGGGCTGAAGGCCGTTGTTGATACTGAGCCGCCGCTATCTTCTGCTGTTCCAACTCGGCCTCCAACTCGGCGGCACGTTGCTGCTCTTCTTGAGCTACCCTTTCAGCTTCAAGCCGTCTAGCCAACTCCTCCTCGGCTCGCCGCCGCTCTTCGGCTACGATAGAATCACGCTGCTCATTAAAGAGGTTTGACACCGCTGCAAGCACTCCGCTCGCCTCCTTTGCAAACTGAATTTTGCTCGCAAGCTCTTCGGCCTTTGCGCGAGATGCCTGCAGGCTCAAAAGATCTCCATGCTGCTGTTTCATCAGGGCCAAGGCCTCCCCCCTCAACCGCTCGTCCTCTGCAAGTGCCCTTTTCCTTTCCTGATGAAGCTGGGCGATATCACCGAGAGCCCGGTTGCGCATGTCTGTTGAGCGAATTGACAGAGCTTTTAGCCGCGCCTTCGTGTACCCTTGCTCGATGCTTGCAAGCTTTGAGGGGTCAGAATTTGCAATCTGAAGAATCGCGTCGTCTACGGCCTTTTTATCTTTCTCGTGCGAGACAAAGAGCCAGCCTGCAACGACTACTGCCACAAGTGCAATCAGACAGAAGGCTTTCCACATACCCTCACCTCCGGACTAATGGTGATCTGTATTAGCTCGCCCCATTGGCCAAATCATGCAACCGCAGGCCGAGATGCCTGACGTAGCCTAAGCTCCGACACCGATCCAACCACTCTAGGTGGCAGGTCCAAGGATGGAGAAGCAGTTCATTTGGACCTATAACTCTGGACGCGAGACTCGGAGGCAGAAAGGACCAGCCGGGCGCAGCAACCGTGGTCGGCTAGTCTGTTAGCGAAAGCTTGTCATGGATAGAGCCGTGGGGAAGCGGCTCCAGAGTGGCGCCAACGAAGCGGATGTGCTACACAAGTTCTACTGCCAGTCGCCGTAGATCTGGAAAGCCGCCCAGTAGTAGGGAGCCGAGGCATCGAACTCCACCTGCTCTCCCTTGTCATTCGTGACTTGGATCGGCCCGCGAATGAACTCCGTCTGGGTTGCCCGCAAGGCCTCATCCTTGGAGAGGCCCTCCTTGAGGTGGCGGTAAAAGCGGACCATGAACTCGGCGGTGGTGCGGTCGGAGATCTTCCAGAGAGAGGCTATGACTGAGCGGGCACCGGCGTACTGGAAGGCGCGGGTCAGGCCGATCAGGCCCTCACCGCCCATCTCCTTACCGAGACCGCTGTCACAGGCAGAGAGTGTGACGAGGCTGGCATCGACGCGGACCCTCTCAAGGACCTCCCAAGCCTGAAGAAGTCCGTTGTCACGATCGGCGGTCAACGTTGTCGGAATGGAGAGGGCTACGCCTGAGTCAAGAGGCCGATATTCATTAATGGAAGCATGAACAGCGAAGTGTATTATGTCGGTACTTCGAGGGAGAGCCTTCGCATTTTCCTCGGAGGCATCAGCGCCAAGATAAATTCGAGTGCTTTCGCTACGGTAGAGTTCCGCGATTCGTTCCACTTCAATCCGAGTGAAAGGAAGCGGGCTAAAGCTAAAGCTCCGCTCAACAGTCGGGCGTGGCCGCTCGGCTTCGAGTGCCGCCGAGGTGAGGTAGGCAGGGTCGCCGAATGCGGCTAAAGAAGCGCCGACCGGCCGCCATACCGAACTAAGACGTGCGGTTCTCAACTCAGCATAGACAGTCGCTGACAAGGCGATATGAATGGGCTTCCACTCGGCCAAGAGTGTCCAGTTCCTTTGTGCTTGGGCCGCAGGCTGAGAGTCTCGAACCAAAGCACCCCAAGGAAGTAAGTGGAGAGGACCGTCAGGAATAACAAGAACGCGTTTTGCAAGTGATATATTCTCTGCCACAGGTGCAATCAGCAAGTTGAAAAGTTGTCGACCAATCGTATTCATTGCCCCCATGCGCAGATCGCTTGGTCCCCGTGCTGTCGAAGCTGTAAGAAGGCTTCGAAAATCCTGCACGACCTCCCTGATCTGCTCTTCTCCCACAGGAATACTAGCCACTCTCAACTCGGTTAACTCGGAGAGGGTGAAAATATGAGAACTGCTTTTGCCCAAGCTATATGCAAGGAGAATAGTACCGGAGTCGAGAGCCTCCTGCGCTTCTCCCTCTGTAAGTGGGACTGGGGCCTCCAGCGCTGCCAATTTGGGTGAAATCCTCCTCAACTGCTCTAAGGCTTCAATATATCTATCTCGGATCAACTTTAGCCGATGTTGTATTTCCTCAATTCTTTTCCAGTCAGTCCGAGGCTGGAGATGCGCGAGTTCTCCTTGCACCCTGTCATACTCTCTTGCTAGCCGCTGTCTTTCAAATTCAATCTCGGGCGCATCAACGAACCCTAAATCTCTCTCTCGGAGCATTGTCAGCAAACTCCTGGCGCGAGACCTCTCAAAGACATAAAACGCTTGAGCCGCTTTGCCTTGCCGGAGGAGTAACTCGATCCAGCGTCTGTAGAAATGACGATAGTGCGCGCCGTATTCTTCTCTCGTCTCTCTGGAGCCTCCCAGTCGACCGATCTGTTGTTCCAGAGATTTTGCAGCGTTCTCGAAATGTCGCCCAGCTTCTTCCAGTCTTCCCATTCTCTGAAGCACGTCAGCCAATCCAAACTCGCTCTCTGCTTCTCCAAGACTTCCCGGAGAAAGCTTCCTGCGCAATGCAAGTGCTTGCGTCCTCAGCTTTAAGGCTTCATCGAGATTGGCACCCTCGGCCATCGCCTCGGCCAAATTGTCGAGCGCATTGGCTGAATCGAGACCTGCCGGCGCTTGCTTCTCAAAGATGGCTAAGGATTTTTTCCAGTAGGCAACAGCCAGTGTCTTTTTGTCTTCAAGCCATTCAACGTCACCTAGATTGTGATAGCTTCTACCGGCCTCCATACTATTAGGAGAAATAGCGCGTGCGATTTCGAGCGCTCGCTCGAAGCGTTGCCGTGCTTCGACAAGGTTTCCGCTCTCGAATGCAATGCCCCCGATGTTAGTCAAGATTGCCGCGGAGTCGAGAGTTCCAGTAGCCAGCCTCTCCTGAAGTGCCAAAGCCCTCTCAAGGTGTTCACGAGCGGAAGCCAGATCTCTTCTGGCCCAAGCTGTCAGGCCGAGATTCGCTATGGTCGGTATGAGTCGGGCGGGACCCTCTTGCGCACTCTCCTTGAGCCTCAGAGATCTCTTGAAGTAGTCGCTGGCCATTTCCAAGTCGCCGCGCTCAAGAGCGACTAAGCCAAGGTTGTTCAAGTTTCCAGAGACTTTGCTCGACCCTAGTTGCTCTCTGATCTGCAGGCTTCGCCGGTGATAGCCTTCGGCCCGCTGAAGGTCGCCTCGTTCATATGCGATCAGCCCTAGATTGTTGAGCGTGGTAGCGACGTATTCGCCTCCGGGTGCATTCTTCTCTTGTAACTCCAGGGCACGCAGATAGTAGCCTTCCGCGACATCTAGATCTCCCTTGTTTGCGGCGACAAGCCCCAGACTCAGCAGGTTATTGGCATAATGAAGGCTTCCGGGCGAAAGTCGCGAATTGATCTCGAGGGCATGCAAGAGATAGCGCTCGGCCTGCCCTAGTTCGTTGCTCTCGCGGCAAAGAATTCCAATATTCATGAGCGTCGCAGCGGCGTCATGGCCATTCGGCACTAGCTTATCCTGCAGAGCGAGAGCTCGTTCATAATAGCGCCGAGCTGCAGCTTTATCCTGACTCTTGAGCAGGGTGCCGATGTTTGAGAGGATATCCGCCGTGGCGAGGCTCTCGGAGGCCAGTCTCTCCTGAATTTTCAGAGCGCGATGGAGATGATCTAAAGCGCTCTGGTTGTCCGCTGAACTCATGCCGACATTGCTGAGGCTTCCCGCATGCATGAGAGTGTTGGGCGCTATGCGTTCGTGAATAGCAAGCGCTCGCTCATGGAGATCTCTTGCTCGGAGGGTATCTCCAAAAGTGAGCAGAACGTTGCCTAAGGCTTTGAGGCCAGCAGCTTCTTCAAGACTTGCCGGGGCTAGCCGACTTCGGATGGCCAACGACGTTTGGCAGAGGTTCTGTGCTTCGTTGAGTTTGCCTTCGTCTCGAAGCAAAACGCAGAGTGCATGAAGTGTTCTCGCCGTTGACAGTTCTGATCCGGGCAGACTTTCCTTCAGCTTCAGGGCCTCCTGATAAGCTACCTTAGCAGAGTCAAGGTCTCCAGCTTGCTCATGTGCGGTTGCCACTGTTTCCCAGAGCACCGCTCGCGCAAATGGGTCTGCTGTTTCCTGGATCGAGCAGTCGAGTTCTGAAATAGCCTCTTTGTAAGCTTTCGCAGCTATCCAATTCTTTGCTGCCTGCATGCGAACCCAGTTGTGCCATAGATTTAATGCACCCCTCTCATGGAGAGCCTGTGCAAGATCTCCGAAAAGCAAGGCGGCCGTGCGGTTGTCGTTGCGGGATGCCGCGGCATCAGCGGCCAAATATTTTGATTCGAGGCTCTTTGGCAACTGCGGTCGAACTTTTGCCACCCAGGGCCCTGGTCTGATTGTCACATGCTGTACTTGACCGCTACGCTCTAGTAGAAGGAGCAGTGAACCTCGTGAGGCCTGCTCGATTTCAATCCATAACCAATCGAAGGGGGAGATGAGTAAGTCCTGCTCATGTCGCGGGTTAGCTGCGGTTGCGGGCCGTTCCCACAACATGGCCACATCCCCGGCTGCGATGCCGGCTAACTCAAGAGCTGAGCCTTTTCCAACTTCGTCCAAGACGACACCTTGCATAGCACCCGTTGGTGAAGACCAGAAGAGAGCTAGCCCCGCAACGAAGCTGAATACGTGCCGACGTGTTTCTCGCTTGAGATAGGACATGTCTGATTCCAAGGAGATGCTTTTGTGCATGGCTTGATTCTGAGGCTGGCTGATTAGGCCTTTTTGGGGGACGCGAAATTAAGGCCGCTGAAGGATCATGCAGACGGCTTTTCTTGTAGTATCGACCCCAAGAATGGCGCCAATGGAGTCCGACCTCACTCACCTCCTCCACTCCTGGAGCCAGGGCGACCCCGCCGCACTGGAGCGCCTGGTCCCGCTCGTCTTCGAGGACCTCCGCCGCATGGCCCGGCGGCACCTCCAAGGGGAGCGGGCCGGACATACCCTCCAGCCCACGGCCCTGGTCAATGAGGTCTACGTCAAGCTCATGGACCAGCGGGACCCGGACTGGCAGAACCGGGAGCACTTCTTTGCCATCGCGTCCCGGATCATGCGTCGCATCCTCATCGACTACGGCAAGGCTCGGCAGACCCACAAGCGGGGCAAGGACTCGGTCAAGGTCCCGCTGGACGAAGCGCTCGGGCTGGCGCAGGACCAGGGCACGGACTACGCCGCTCTCTATGACGCCCTCGAACGTCTGGAGAAGATCGATCCCCGGCAGGCCCGGATTGTCGAGCTGCACAACTTCTTCGGGTTCGAGCACAAGGAGATCGCCGAGATGCTAGGCATTTCAGAGACCACGAGCAAGCGGGAGTGGCGGACCGCACGGCTCTGGCTCTATCGCGAGCTCAGCAAGGAATGACCGAGCCCCTCACCCCCCTGGCCCCCTCTCCCATCGCCCTCCCGCCGACCGGGAGAGGGGGAAATCAAGAGGGAGGGGGCGCCCCTCTCCTGGGGGAAGGGAGTGCGACGGGAGAGGGGACGGGGGTGAGGGGCTCCCGCCTGCCCGCCGTTTCTCGCGTCTGAGGATAATGGCAAGGAGAACGGTTTGACGTCCGACCGCTGGCAGGAAGTGAAGACCACCCTGGAAAGGGTCCTGGAAAAGGATCCCGGCCAGCGGTCAGCTTTCCTGGAGGCGGAGTGCGGAGAGGACAGGGAGCTTCGGGAGGAGGTGGAGTCGCTCCTCGCCACCGAAGCCGAGGCCGGAAGCTTCCTGGCCAGACCCGTGTTCGGACCGTACCGCGACGAGCCCGATGGTCCGGAGGAGGGAGAGCGCCTGGGTGCGTACAAGGTGCTCCGGGAGATCGGCTACGGGGGCATGGGCTCGGTCTACCTCGCGGTCCGGGCCGATGACGCCTACGAGAAGCAGGTCGCGGTCAAGGTCCTGAGGCTGGGGACCGCCGAGGAGCTCGTCCGCCGGTTCCGCGCCGAGCGGCAGATCCTCGCCAACCTCGATCATCCCAACATCGCCAAGCTCCTGGATGGCGGAGCCACGGAGACCGGCCGGCCCTACCTGGTCATGGAGTACGTCGAGGGTCAGCCCATCGACGAGCACGCACGGAAGCTTTCCCTGGAGGACCGGCTGGAGCTGTTCTGTACCGTCTGTGCCGCGGTCCACTTCGCCCACCAGAACCTCGTGGTGCACCGCGATCTCAAGGCGGCCAACATCCTGGTCACCCCGGGTGGGTCCCCCAAGCTCCTCGACTTCGGCATCGCCAAGCTCCTGGACCCCGAGCGGCACGACCCGGGGCTCACCGAGCTCGGCATCCGCCCCATGACTCTCGAGTCCGCGAGCCCGGAGCAGGTCGGGAGGGGAACGATCACCACGGCCAGCGACGTCTACTCTCTCGGAGTGCTCCTCTACCGCCTGCTGACCGGCCGGTCCCCCTACGGCGAGGTCAAGGACCGGGAGGCCCTGGAGCGCGCCATCCTTGAGACCGATCCACCCAGGCCGAGCGAGGTGGTGGAGGGGAAAGACGAGGCCCGTCTCCTGGACGGCGACCTGGATACGATCGTCCTCCGGGCCCTGGACAAGGACCCGGCAAGGCGCTACGCCTCGGCCGAGCAGCTCGCGGCGGACGTGCGGCGGCACCTGGACGGGCTCCCGGTCCTCGCCCGACCGGACACCCTCGGCTACCGCACGGGGAAGTTCGTCCGGCGGCACCGGCTGGGAGTCTCGGCTGCGGCCGCGGTTCTGCTGATGGTCCTGGGCTTCAGCCTCGCCATGACGGTCCTCTACCGCCAGGCGGTGGAGGAGAGGAAGCGGACGGAGCTGGAGCGGGAGCGGGCCGAAAAGGTCGCCGGGTTCCTGCAGGACCTCTTCGCCATCTCCGATCCCGGGCTGTCGCGAGGGGAGACGGTCACTGCCCGGGAGGTCCTCGACCGCGGCGCGGAGGGGATTGCAGAGAACCTTGAAGACCAGCCGGAGCTTCAGGCCGAGCTCATGGACACGATGGGCCGGGCCTACCGGAGCCTCGGCCTCTATACGCCCGCCCGAAACCTCCTGGAACGCTCCCTCGCCCTCCGCCGCACCCACCTGGACCGGGACGATCCCAAGATCGCGGAGAGCCTCCATGCCCTGGCCGTCCTCCTGCGCAGGACCGGGGACGACGCGGCGGCCGAGCCCCTGGTGCGGGAGGCCGTGGACATCCAGCTCCGGGTCTTCGGCGAAGAGCACGAGGAGACCTTGATAGGGCTGAACAACCTGGCTTCTCTCCTGGAGGCGAAGGGGGAGCTGGAACCAGCCGAGACCCTCTACCGGAAGGTTCTGGACGGCAAGCGGCGGGTCCTCGGGAGGGAGCACGAGGACGTGGCTCGCGGGCTGAACAACCTGGCACGGCTGCTGTATGGCAAGGGGGATCTGGCCGCTGCTGAGCCGCTCTATCGCGAGGCGCTGACCATCCGGAGGAAGGTCTATGGCGGAGCCCCTCATCCCGAGGTGGCATCCAGCCTGAACAACCTCGCTGCCCTGCTTGCGGATCAGGGGGACGGCCAAGGCGCCGAGAGGCTCTATCGGGAAGCGCTGGACATGCGCCGGACGCTCCATCCTGAGCCGCACATGGATCTGGCCACGACCTGCAACAACCTGGGGATGCTCCTTCAGGAGCGTGGTGACCTCGCTGCCGCCGAGCCTCTCTTCCGCGAGGCCCTGGCGGTGGTCGAAGCGATCCCGGAGGTGAGACGGAGCCGGGTGCGCGCCATCCTGCTCCGCAACAACGCATCCCTGCTCCTGGAGACAGGGAAGGCTGCCGCAGCCGAGCCCCTTGTCCGGGAGGCCCTGTCCATCTTTCGGGAAGCGCAGCCGTCCCCCTCCGTGCGGATCGCCGACGCCGAGAGCGTCCTCGGCGGCTGTCTGGCGGCGCAGGGCCGGATGGCCGAGGCCGAGCCTCTCCTTCGTGGGGGCTGGGAAGCGCTGAAAGAGGTTGAAGGCGAGGACGCCCGCTACCGGGAGCAGGCGAGGCAGCGTCTGGATTTGCTCAGCGTGCGCGCTCGGCCCGCGGCAGGACCAGCAGGCGGGTCCCGGCGTTGACCACCGAGGTGCGTTCGTCGACTCCTCCCGCAGTGATCCAGATGTGACGCAGGACCAGGGTGACGTCCGTCACGGCATGGCTGAACGCCACGGAGGCGACGCCGAACGCGGTGGAGCGGTCGTCGAAGCGGCCGATCCCGGAGGCGAAGCCGATCTTGCGGTACTCGCGCCCCACCATGGGATAGACCTGCCGGCCGCGGCGGAGCGCCTCGGCGATGAGGGGTCTGACGTCCTTCCTGCGTTCCAGGGAGGGAGGGACGCCGTAGAAGACCAGGGGGAACCGGGGCTCTGCGGTCTCCGCGTAGCGCAGGTAGTCGACGAAGAAGCGGGCCTCTTCGGGATCGGCGCCCGAGACGGCGAGCGGGTTGTTCGCGTCGGCCACATAGTGGGCCACGGTGCCGAGCCGGCGGACGATCTCCTCGAACGGCCGGTGGGCGCGGATGGCGGCGATGGCGCCGTCGACCTCCGCGAGCAGGGCCTGGTCGAGGGAGCCGGAGCCATCGGGGTCCTTCCGGTGGCGGTCGGGGTCGGAGTCCTGGAACGGAGCCTGGACGCCCGCTTCGAAGGCAGCCTTGTGCTTCGCGATCTGCCGGGCGAGGTCGGGAGGAGCGAGCCGCGCGGCCTCGCGGGCAATTGCGCTCTGGGTACGAGGAGTCCAGGCGAGGCCCGGGGCCGCCGCCAGCAGAAGGAGCAGTCCGAGGGCTGCCGGAAGGAGCCGGGAGAGGTACAATCCCTGTCGCATTTCCACCTATTGTACAGGGAACCTGCCGTTGCCGGACAGGGAGGATCTTCTTTGTCGCGAAACCGCTTGGACGTCCTCGGCCTCTTCTGCCCGTTGCCCATCCTGCTGGCCGCGAGGGAGATGAAGAGGCTCCAACCCGGAGACCTCCTGGAAGTGGTGGGGGACGACCCCGGCATCCGGGAAGACATGCCCGTCTGGTGCGAGAGGGCCGGCCACCGCCTGCTGGAGCTGGAAGAAGAGGACGGGAAGATCCGTTCCCTGGTGGAGAAGGGGCAACCCCGGGCTTGACTCCCGGGGCCGTTCCCTGCTAAAAACACCCTCCCTCGGGGGACTTTGTCCCCCTTGTGCCCAGGTAGCTCAGTTGGTAGAGCACGTGACTGAAAATCACGGTGTCACTGGTTCGATTCCGGTCCTGGGCACCAACTAACTCACTCCAGCACAGATAGTAGGGCGTTTCGCTGGCTGGCCCGTGGCACGGTCCAGAGGCCAGGGCACGGTGGTGGTAATCCCCACCGGAGGTATTCGGGTTCTCACCTCACATGGACGCCTCCGGGGGGTTCTCCCGAGCCCAAGGTGCATATCTGGCCCGACCTCAAATAGCGAGTAACGCAACCTGCTCCTAAGCTTCTTGACCCGAGCTACGAGCCTTGGATCGGATTCCCCGGCCGACGAGATCCGCTCTAAGAATCTTTAGATCCGACCTAAGGACCTTTAGATCCGATCTAACTAAGCGGCTTAAAGCCGCTCCACGATCTTTAAAGAGCTGCGGCAGGACGAGCCCGAGTTGCCGCGGCTTTGCGAGATCCTGCTACGCACCTCCGACGCGCTCTGCTGCCGCGTCGCGGCCTTCGAAGACCGGTTCTCTCTTGCGCGGCATCGACATGCTTGACGGACATGCCAGTACTCGTTTCCCCAAGCCCTATCTCTCGAGCATCCCGGAGGAAAAGCTCCGCCGCGGCTGGCTGGCGGAAGCCGAGGCGCGATCCCCGGCCCGGTGACGGCGTAGGGCCGCGGTCTTCACCGGGTTCCCCATCATAGATAACCAGGAGTGTGGTTGGAGGTGAGAGCGTAGGGTGCCGTCCAGAGCGCATCGTGCAATTACAGCGCTCCTACATTCACTCTCTCAATAGCAATCGAATGCTCCTCCGTTGGAGAGCTCTCATGGGGACAAGGCCGACCTGCTCCGCGCCAGCGGCCGAAGAGGAGGACCGTTTGCCCTATCGGAATGAGATTACAGGGGCTCGTCGCAAGCTGTTGGGGAATCGTTTTACATATCTTCCCCAAAGGTGATCCACCGTTGGCTGGGGCAGTCTCCGAATGAGGAGGAAGCTCCAAGTAACTATCAAGAAAGGAGGACGGAAGCAAACGCGTCAGGCAGTTTAATCTTTTGCCAGGCCATTAAGCCGACATACAGGATCTATCAAAGAAAGGAGAAGCAAGATGTCCACAACGACGTCTTCAATAGTGTTCGGTGTGGTTGCCGCTAACGGCACCATCCTTGCGGGAAGTGGTAATTTCTCGGCTCAGACCACCTCGCAGGGAGTATTTTCGATTGGCTTCCCCAATGTATTTTCGTCTACTCCAGCCGTGGTCGCCAGTCAGGGAGGAAACTTCCCTCAGCCCAACAATCAAGACGGCGCCGCAGTTGGGCTGCTTTCGTCTACAGGGTGCACCATCATAACGGGAGATAACAAAGGAAATTTTGCCAACCGTCAATTCTCATTCGTCGCCATTGGCGCGCCCGCGACCGACTAAGTGCCTGAGCGCCAGGTTAAGCCTGGGGAAGGCAGGCACCACCTAAAAGAGCAGATTTAGTTAAGGAAAGCAGGGGGCCGGCAGACGCCGGCCCCCTGGGTTCAAAGTTCGTCGGACCTTGTCAAGGTGGTCCACTGCGCGGACGAGGCAGACTCCAACTACTGCGACGACGCCTTCTCAGTCGATCTGAACATTTGCTACGTCTTCGACAGCACGGGGATCGCCAACCCGGTCGCCAACTACTCGACCATCAACTCCTATCACTACACCGATGGCAGCGTGGTCGCCGACGAGGGAGGCGATTTCTACCGTGTGGACTAGAGCTTGGGCTTGGGAGGCAGAAACCGAGTCGCTATCGCTCTCATCATGGGGCCCTGGCCGAAATTGCGGGTGCTTTTAGTTGAGCGAACCCAACTGATCAGCTTGCTTGCCTCGGTCACGAGATTCAATTCGTACAAGTACGCGCAGAGGATCATAAATGCCATGTTCCCACAGTTGCCGACAATGTCTGCAGCCGTTTCGGTACTGGCAGGTTGGAAGCTGTAGAAGGTAGGGAATTTTGAGGGTGAAAACTTGCCGAGATCTGGACGTCCTTTGAGCCTGTTGATGAGCTCGGCGAACCTTTGCGCTTGATCGAGCGTCACAGGGATTTCATGGCTGACGGCCGTCGGATCATCGATCATTCGGATATCGTCATACCATTGCCCTGGTACCACGATGCGATAGCCTTTCTCGTATTTGAGAAAGGCTGTCGCGACATAGTCTTTCGGGTTGTATCCGATGACTTTGGTGATCTCCCCGTCGACTCGTGCCATGAGCGCTGTGTGTCCGTTGATAACATAGCCGAAGGCGCTTTTCGGCGACATGAATGTGAGCGTGGCCAGAAGGCGCCGCAAAATGCTGGCTCCCGCACCTGGCTGCTCATAGACCACCCCATCCTCCTGGATTGTTTTGGGCTTGTGACTCAGCCAACCCTGCAAGCTCGAAACTGCAATCAGTCCAATGGAGTTATTTTCCTTCCCGGTGTTCTTCGAGACGGCCATCTCAGTTCTCCTTTCAGGATCTACTTCACTCCGGAGAGTTCGGCTACCCTCCACTCGAATGGGGAACGCGGCCGCAAGCTCGGACTGCTCGCGGCCAAGACGATCACTTCTGCATCGAGGCTCATGCGAGTACCCTTCTCCCGGTGCTGGATCAGGCCAGCACCGGAGCCCAGAGAAGGACGTTCAACAGTAGGAAGAGTCCGGGGAACGCCACCAACGAGCAGCGATCGACCCGGGCTGTCATTGCGGCGCCCTTGCCGCTCCGGTGCAGGGAATAGACGAGGACTGCTTCCAAGCCTGCCAGGAAGATCAAGACGAAGCACCCCAGCAGAAACCAGTCCAGCAGGGTAAGGTAGGAGACTCTGGGGGTGATGTCGCTGACCACCAGATTGAACGCCACCGTCGCGAGGAGAAGAGTGATGGAAACTGCCAATCGGTTGCCGAGCTCGCCAGGATCCAGCCGGAAGATGACCCATGACATGATCACCATCATCGCTTCAATGGCCATCACCTTCCAGATATAAAACCCGGAGCGGCGGGAGACCAGAATTTCGATACGGTACCGCGAGTAGGTGGCGTCTATGAAGCTGTAGTACTTATCGAACTCGCGCACCTGGACTGCGTCAACCTTCCATTCGGGCAACCGCACACTGTTCCCCAGCACCTCCTCTGGCCTCAGTGGCACGGTCCAGCCACGATCCTTGTGCTGGCCTCCCAGATAGTCGAAGACCACCTGGTGCGTCGGGAAGGCCGCCGATTCGATTTCAACAGGAAGCACCTGGCGATCGAACGGAAAATCGTGGAGGTCCATCGGTGCGGCGAAGGTCCCATGGAAGCGGCTCAACATTTTCAGCTCGCGCTTCTCGGGAAACGGGAAGAACGGCTCCCAAGGCTGCTGGATGTCGCGCGAGTTGACCACCTCTACCTTGGGTTGCCATATCGCGTTGCTGTCGATCTGCGCGAGGGACACTCCCGGGATTCGTGGATCGTTCCACGTCTGGAGCAGGTAAAAGTCTGCAGTGAAGGTCTCGGCGACCGAGTCTACGTTCTCGATCGCGCCGAAGAAGAAGCTTGCCGCGACCCTCGTGGGCTCCGCGGGAGGCATCATGGCCGAAGCCTCAGCCGCGTGTGCACCAGCCATAGTGAGTCCGGCGAGCAGCCCGAGAGCGCAGGCGCGATGCCCTAGGTAAGTGCCATTGGTCATGTGTACGCCTTCCTCAGGTTGCTTCAGCCAGCGAGCGCGATCTGCGAGTTGACGAAGATTGGGGGGCCATCATCTTGGTTGCCACTTTCATTTGGCGGCACAGTGAAGCGGTCGATAGCGCCGCGCTGGAAGACGAGGCACAAGCTGGAACCACCGTAGCTGAAGTAACCTAGTTCGGCACCCTTCTTAACCTGGTCTCCGACCTGGACCCCAATGGTGACCGATGAAATCTCGGTGATACCGATCGGCATGACGCAAACCATGCCGATCTTCGGGTCTGGACTTTCGATGAACACCAGTCCCCGTGTATTGACAGAGGATTCATAGCCCTGGGAGTAGGTCGCGGCGGTCGGATCCGGGATCACTGCGTCGCTGAACATCAACCCGTCGACCACCTGAGTGCTCCGAACCACTCCGTCCATAGGAGAGTGCCAGCGGTGGTAGTCGGCGCCGGAGAGGAACGACTGGAACACGTCGCCTCCGATAAAGCGTTCCGTGTATTCGCTGCCGTTCAGCATGTTGACCAGGGAGTACGGTTGGCCTTTGAGCCAGAAGTTCGCGAGCGGTTGCACGTCCCGCACAAAGGTAACCACGGTCCCGTCGTTGGCCGAGACGATTACCTTGGGATCGTCAGGAGCGGCGATGGGGCGGAGCTCCGGCTTGATCTGGCGATGGAAGTAGGCGTTGAAAGAGGGGAAGCCTCCGTGCGGCGCAACAGGGTCGGGGATCACGAACTCGTAGAGCTTGTTCTGCTCGGAGGCAGGCTGCGAGAGCCACCCGTCTTCGCTTGTGTCAAGGACGTAGCGGCTCTCGGGGCTGTCCAGGAAGACGCACCATTGCTTGAGGATCGCACGCAAGGCGCCGTTGAACGCCGGGTTGCGAAAGGCGGCTTCGCCAGCCGGGGTCATCATCATGTAGGTGAACAGGGTGGACACCGGAAAGAAGACCTGGTGAGCGGGGTTCCAGCAGTACTCGGGAGCCGTGGTGATGATGAGCTCGAGGGCCGCAAGCAATTCGGGAATGTCTTCGATCGTTTTGTGCTTCGGCGGAACCTGCTCAATCATCTCGGTGACGTACATCCGCACGACGCCGTCGCGCTGGATAAGCTCCTCAAGCGCCGCCACGGACGCGCTGAGCTGCAGATCCCCCTTCGTACGCCGCCCGGCAATTTTCTCCTTCAGTTGCCCCTGCCAGGCATCCACGGCACTCCGGCGTTTCGGCAAATAGCCGGCAATCCGTCCAAAAGATCTTCTATACCGCGCATCGATTGACAGCTCGACATCGTCAAATCTCATGGGCTTTCCCTTCTTGAGGGTATTGCGTTTGAGCTAAGTACTACATCTCCGCGAGACACCAACCTTCGATACCAATCCCCGGCGCGGCTCCATTAGCAGGGGCCTCCTGGTTTTAGGCGGATCGTATTAACGGGATAGTGGGACCAGGGCTGAAGAAATTGCAGGCGCTGCTCTCCTGTGTTCGTACAGGCCCTTCCCCCAGCTTCCGCATGCCCGATCCGCAGGGCCTCCCAAGGATCCATCCCGAGGCGGGCCGCGCTCTCTATGCGGGCGAGCTGATCGAGGGACTGGTGCCGCCGAACGACCTGCGGTTCCACATCCGCGACGCAGTGGGAGTGGCGGGCGCTCAGCGCATCGGCCATGGCGTCGCAATCACCTACGAGACCGGCTCCGGGGAGGCCCTGAGGAGGATGGCCGGGAAGCCGCCGGTCGCCGTGGAGATCAACCTGGTGAGTAACGCCCAGCTCCTGGGAGTGACGGGGGCGGAGCATCCCCTGCCGCTCTACGTGGAGCGGCGCGTACCGATGGTTCTCGCCACCGACGATCCCGGCATCATGCACCAGCCTCACCGAGCAGTTCCGGCTGGCCCGTCAAGGCCCGGGTTCAGGTTCTCTTCGAGCGAAGGCTGCGTGACTTCGAGAAGGGGTATCGACCGTAACGGGCCGCGGTCTTATCGTTCCCGGACCCAGTCCTTAATGCTCTTTTCCAGCAGGTCGAGCGGCAGTTGGCCGTTTCCCAGGATGCGGTCGTGGAAGGCGCGCAGATCGAATCTCGGCCCCAGCTCCTTCTGCGCATAGGCCCGCAGCTCGCGAATCTTCAACTCGCCGATCTTGTAGACCGGCACCGTTCCCGGCTGGACGATGATGCGGTCCACCTCGTTTTCGATCTCGCGCGGGCTCCGGGCGGTGTTGGCGAGGTAATAGTCGATCGCCTGCTGGCGCGTCCAGCCCCGGGCGTGCAGGCCGGTGTCGACCACCAGGCGCAGGGCGCGCCAGATCTCGTTGCTCAACCGGCCGAAATTCGAATAGGGATCATCATAGATGCCGAGCTCGCTCCCCAGGCCCTCGGCGTAGAGCGCCCAGCCCTCGGCGAAGGCAGGGTAGACGTCCCACTTGCGCCACTCGGGCAGGTCCTCGAGCTCCTGGGCGATCGCGTACTGGAGGTGGTGGCCCGGCACGGCTTCGTGCAGGGTGAGCGCCGCCATGGCCCACTTGGGGCGGGACTTCACATCGTAGGTGTTCACCAGGAACCAGCCCGGCAGGCCGGCGGCGAACGATCCGCTGTTGAAGTAGCCCGCGGGCGCCGATTTCGCGCCTTCCCCTTCCAGGGCCTTGACGCCATAGGGGAGCCGCGGCAGCCGGCCGAAGAGCTTGATCAGCGCGGGATCGATCCGCTTCGCGATGTCGCGGTAGCCCGCGACCAGCTCCTCGGGCCGGTCGTAGAAGAAGCGCGGATCGGTGCGCAGGAATTCGGAGAATTCCGCGAAGCTGCCGCGGAAGCCGGTGGAGGCGATCAGCGCGTCCATCTCCCCGCGGATGCGGCTCACCTCCGAGAGGCCGAGCTGATGGATCTGCTCGGGCGTCAGGCCGGTGGTCGTGTAGGTCCGGAGCTGGTAGGCGTACCAGGCCTCGCCGTCAGGCAGGTCTCTCATGGCGATCGAATCCCGGGCCCGGGGAACGTAGGTCTCGGCGAGGAAGTCGCGCAGCTTGCGCAGGGCCGGCTCCACCTGCCCGGCGAAGACCCGCTCGGCCTCGGTCCGGAGCCGCTCCCGGTCCGCGGCGGGGATGGTCTCGGGGAGCCTGCGGAACGGAGCCAGGACGGGGCTCTCGGGCCCGAGCAGGCTTCCGACCCGCTCGGGCACATCGCGCAGGGTCACTCGGGGCGGCGTGATCCCGGTCTCCAGCCCTTTGGCGAGCAGCGCGAGGGTCTGGTCCACCGCTTTGGGGAAGCCCCGCAGGCGCGCGAGCATGGCCTCATGGTCCTCGATCGTGCGGGTCGGCATGTAGTCCAGGAGCAACCCCAAGTCCAGGTCGATGCCGCCCATGTGATCGATCAGCAGGTAGGACCCCATGTCGTGGAAGCGCCGCCCTTCGATCTGCCTCTCCAGACGCCGCCGGAGCAGGTCGTAGTCGACCTGCTCCGGCGCGGTCAGGCGCGAGCGGTCGATGGCGGAGAGGGCCGCCAGTTCCTCCCTGGCGATCTCGTACGCACGGGCGATGCTTTCGGGCGAGAGGTCGGACCAGCGGTCGTTCGGATGGCCGAAATAGGTGGCCATCTCCGGGCTCTCGCGCAGGCGGGTGGCCCAATGCTCCTCAAAGAGTTGCTTCAGACGGACGCTCTCGGTTTCCGGAGGGGGCGGAGGGGGCGGAGCGGGGGCGAGCAGGAGGACCAGCAGGGCGAGGATTCGGGATGTCACCTGATAAGTATAGAGCGCGGCCGTTCCTCTTCAGGATTGCGGCAAACGTAAGCTTCGGAATCATTCGTGCAGGTCCACCGCCTGGTTTAGCGCAAAACCGAGCGACTCGATCCGCAGCCGCACCTGGCGCCAGAGGTGGAAGCGCAGCGGCTTCTGTAGCGTGTACTCCGAGGTCTGAAAAAGGAGCTGCTCGGAGTCCTCGTCGGGGAAGGTACGGGTCAGCGCCTCGCGGCGCTCCGCCACCCACTCCGCGCTCACCTCGCCGCGCTCGAGCTTCTGATCGACGATCTGTAACTGCCGCGCGCGGTTCACGACCTCGGGATGATGGTTGACGCCGAAGATGCGTGGCATCGTCCCATCCGGGTCGCGGGCAAATTCGATCATGGTGATCGCCTCCCCACGCCGGCCGCCGGTCCCGAGGGTCTCCCAGCCGATGGGCGTCATCCCCGGCGGGAACGCTCCGGGGCGGGGGATGAGATCGAAGAGCCGGTTGTCGAGAATGCGCAGCCGCCCTCCGCGGAGCTTCTGGCCGAACCTCCGGAACCAGGGATGCTGGGCGGCCTCGGGCGCCAGCACGTTTTCGAGCACGCCGGCACTCTTGCCCCCTTTTTCGGGGCCGCGCAGAACAGGCCGGGCGAGCCCTGACCAGCGGCACAGCACGCCGAACGTGTGGCAGACGGCGAGGAGCGCCGCGCTCTCATCGGCGAGGATGCGGTCGAAGAGGCGGAAGAGCGGCTCCTGCCAGGAGGGGTCTTCGCGGATGCCCTGGCTGCGCTCGGAGCGGCCGTCGTTCTCATAGGGATCGAGAGAGCCCGGCCCGCCCGTCCCGACATAGAGGGAGAAGCGGCCCCCGGGTGGCTCGGGGATCATTCCGGAACGGCGCACGTCGAAGGAGACCGCGCGCACGCGGACCCCGGTCTCCTCGGCAAGGGGCAGGAGCTCGCAGGCCTCGCAGGCGATATCGAGCAGGGAGTAGATCAGGCAATCGTGGCCAAGGTTCGGCCAGCCATGGTTCATGTCCAGCACGGCAACGTCGACCACCCACGGATCAGCGGGAGGGAGGTCTTCCGGCCGCTCGACGCGGACGTACTCGAAAGCGCGCAAGCCGGAATGCAGCTCCAATGCCCGATGCATCTCTGATTCGTCTCCACGGTTGCAATATTCGGAAATCAGACAAGCTCAGCTTATCAGACCGGGGGAGGCACGCTTGCAGGGAGCTATCAGCCAACGACGTCCCGATGGGGGCAGCCGCGGAATGAGCATGCAGGATCTCCAAGCTCATCTCGAGAGGGCAGGCGCAGATTTCGAGGAGTCGGTTCTGATCGGTCGCGCCGCATCTCTCGCAGCAGCAGCACGAACAGGATCGTGTTGAGGAGCACGATCACCGCCCCCATCACCAGCGAGCGCTCAGCGCCACCGTCTCCCACCAGCAGATCCCGGATCTCGTTCCGGGTGAGCCCGGCGGTCAGGGCCACCAACCCCGCCAGGGGGAGCCAGGCGCGGCGATGGAGGTAGGCGGTCCCCAGCAGCGCGAGCCCGGGAAACTGGAGGAGCTGATAGTGGTACCAGGAGAGGGGCGCCGCGAGCCCGGCCAAGGCCGTGAGCGCCACCAGGGCCCAACGCCCCCCGTCCGGCCTCCTCTTTCCCCATCGGGCCAGCGCGAGCGCCCCGAGCCCGAGCGCCAGGGCCGTCAGGGACACCACGACCGAGATCTGGCGGCGACGGGAATCGAGATGAAGGCCTACGCTGGTCCCTGTCTTCCAGTCTTGCGGCAGGTCTCCATCGTCGCCGATCGGGTACGTGAGGCGCAGAGCCAGTGCCGGCAGCGAGACGTTCAATGGAGCCGGCGTCCCCATCCAGTAGCCCGTCCCCTGTGGCAGATGCGGCGGCGGGAGGAAGGTGGCGACCAGCAGCAGAGGCACGGTCACGCAGAGCGCCAGGGCGACCACCCCCACAGCGAGAGCGCGGAACCGCCCGCGCGCCAGGTACTGAAGGAGAAGCAGGCCCGGCCAGAGCTTCAGACCGGCTCCGAGCCCGATCATCGCAGCCGCCCTCCCGGGCCGCTCCAGCTCCCACCGGATCGCCAGGGCGAGCACGAGGAGCAGCAACGAATTGACCTGCCCAAGCGCCAGATTCTCCTGCAGCGTCCCCCCGCAGGCCCACAGGGCGCCGAGCACCGCCAGTGCCCGCAGGTCTCTCCCCAGAGGGCGCCAGAGGGCGACCGCCGCGCCGAGCACACATGCGTGGCTGATCAGGAACCAGGAGACCCGCGCCGCGTCGAGCGGCAAGGCGCCCAGGGGGAGGAGCAGGAACGCGATGAGCGGTGGATAGTTGAGCGTCGGCGTAAACGGCGAGCGTCCATCGAGGATCTCCCCTGCGGCGCGCCAGTAGTTACCGAAGTCACCCTCAGTCTGGAACAACCAGGGCCAGACCACAAGGCCGTTGCGCCAGCCGTAGATTCCGAGAAAGACCGCGAGCAGAAGCCACGCGCCGCGTCGGGAGGGCATGGCATCATCCTATTTCAAAATGCCAAGGCGAGAGGAACGGGAGACCCGGCAAGGTCTCCCGCCGTCCATCAGCGGACTAATTTACGCAGGGATCTTCGGGGTCGCACTGGACGCAACTGTAGGCGTAGTAACCGCTCACGGCGTGGCAGCCCGGCAGGCCGGAGCACTCGTCCGTCACGATGAACTCCGAGTCGCAGTGTCCAAGGAAGAAGTTCCAGTAGTAGCAGTCGATGTAGATGTCCCTCCAGGCCTCTCCGGCGGCGGAGCTCTCCGCGGCGGAGCAGGTGTTGCCGGTGCCCTGGTAGACCGGCGTGTAGCGGGTCTCACTGCAGATGTACCCGGCTTGCGCGGAAAGAACGCCCAGCAGGCACATGGCGACAATTAACAGGCTGATACGGAAACGCTGCATGACGCCTCCTTTCGGTCAGAGACAGAAATCCACCTACCAGAGCAGGTGTAGGAGGTTGGGAAAAGCGCGCCTCAGAAGCTTGTCGTTTCCTTTTACTTCTCGATCCCTCCGCACAGACGGAGGGAGGTCTCCAGGTGCAGCGCGCCGCCGGCCCGGTGCGCCACCACCGCGGCCGGGGTGTCGTCCTTCGAACCGATGCGCCCCTGCTTGACGAGCCACGCGATGTAGTCGAGCAACTCGGTGCGTCGCTGCTCCCCCTCCGGGCTGCCGCTCCCCGGCTTGGCCGTCCACCAGCGGAGGTTGCCGCGGTCTTCGAAGACCAGCGTGCCGCCGCAGAGCAGGTGCACCATCTCTCCTTGCAGGCTGCCGAAGCGCTCCTCCTCCAGCTTCACGTCCTCCCGCCACAGGTATTCGATCACCACCTGCCGCGGCATCCTCTCGGCGCCGGGCGCCGTCTTGTCGGAGTCGTAGAGGTCGGTGATGACGAAGTCCCTCTCCGGCGGTATGCCGAGCTGCTTGCGGTTGTCGTGCACCAGGTGGTAGGCGGCGGTCCGGGAGCGGGAGGCTTCGGCGATGTCGTGGAAGATGTCCAGCCGCGGCGCCTTCGGCGGAGAGAGCAGACAGCCTTTGGCACGATAGGACTCGCACCCGCGAGGGCAAAAGCCGCGCTCGTGAAACACCTTGGACATCAGCTTCCGGTAGCCGTGGCGGTCCTCCGGGTCCTGGATCTCGTCGTTGCGCAGCACGGCGCGGGCGTAGTCGAGGAAGCGCACGTCCGCGGGCGGGAGCAGGTCGAGGGGCTGCAGGGCCGTGCGGCCCATGCGGTCCGCGGCCCACCAGAGGGCTTTGCCGGGGGTGGCCGGGCTCTTGCGCTCCGCCTGCCGTTCCGGGCTCAGATACTGGCGGGCGATGCCCATCAGGATGTCGAACATCGCGCCGGTGAGCACCTGCGAGCACAGGTGGGACTCGCGCACCCGCTGCGCCTGCTCGAAGGTGATGCGGTTCAGGGCCGTGCGCAGGAAAGGGCGGTGGGTGACATGGATCCCGAACTCTTCGGCCACGCCATGCAGGAAATCCGCGCGCTCGAGCTCGACGCCGAACGTCTTCTCCAGATGACCTCGCACGTCGTTGTTGCGGAAGGCCAGCAGGATCGCCGTCATGTCGCCGATGAACTCGTGGAACGCGGCGGTTTCCCAGGAGCTGGTCTCGAGGAAATGAGGGCGGATGCCGTCGAGGAGGGCATGCCCGGTCTCATGGGTGATGATGTCGTGCGACAGGCAGGTATAGCGGGGCGCCTGCCGGTCGCCGTAGCAGCAGAGCAGCAGCGACTTGCTGCGCCGGTCGTAGAAGGCGTTCTGATCGAAGCCGGCCTGCGGCACGATGATCAGGCGGTTGCCGTCGAATCCCCAGGGGATGGGCCGTCCGAGGTGATCCTCGTAATATTCGAGGACCCGCTGCACCGTCGCCCACGCGTTGACCTGCCGGAAACAGGAAGGGGTTTCCGGGGTGACCGGACTACCGTCGTCGGTCTGGAACGAGAAGGCCTCCTCGTTCCAGCGGGCGGGCGGTTGCAGGACCCCGCTGTCGCCGTCGTGATCGATCACCGCCAGGCGCGCGCTCGTCGGCCCGTCGCCGAGCGACGGCTCCCATCGCAGATCGACATCCTGCAGGCCGCCCCCCGGGTCGTCCGCCATGAAGAGCTCCAGCACATAGATCTGGCAAGGCACCCGCAAGCCGATGCGGCAACGCGTATCGTGATCGAGAAACCGCTCTGCCTGGTAGAGGCTCTTCCTGTGCTTGTCTTTAAGCCTGCTCCGCACTCCCGCCGCCTTCTGCATTTCGCTCTCCGGCATGGTTGTTCCTCCCGGCGTTGCTCGCGCTATTTTAGACTGCTTTTCCAAACGCCGGAGGCGAGATCCTCCACCGCATTTTTAGGCTTTGGGGATATGGCAGACGAACGTTCGGAAGCCTTGGATAGACAGGGATTCGATGGCTCGCAGTAGCGACTGCTTGCTCAAGAATGGCAAGCTGTCAGGAATTCTCCGGGCCCGTGGTGCACCGATGCCGAGAACAACCTGATGATCTCGGGGCGAGGTGCGATCGAGGTGGATCAGTTTCTTCCAATCTCCAGTGAGCTGCTTATGGATGCCTTCACGGTATCGGCGGTCATTCAGCAACAGCGCGCTGGACCCTTCCGCCTGCGCCACCAGGTGGCTGATGGCTTGACTGCTGTGGGTGAACTCCTTGACGTGAATCAGATCGCCAGTGCGAGTGATAAGGTCGCAGACCTCAATCCGGCTCCTACCTTCCACGGTGACGAGCTTCTTGTCGAGACAGAAATAGGTAAGACTGTCTTTCACTGCCACCTCCGAGTTGTACTTGCCCTCGTCCGCATCCTCGGGCCAGTCGGGGAGTCGGTAATCCTCCGGAGGGCTGGCAAGGATGCTCAGTTGTTGATTAACCCAGTTCACTAGACTTGGATTGATATAAACCCAGCCTTCGGGAGTGTGGAGGTAGCGATCCCCTTCGTAGGTTGTCTCAAAGACCACTGCACTACCGAGTGACTGAGCAATAACTTCCTCCCCTTCGGCGTTGACTCCTATAAGGCTGATCGCCGTCGGCGCTTCGTCGACGGAGATCAGCTCGTCGAGATGGGAGAGGACAAGGGCGATGTCCAGGTCATCAATCTCGATGATGTCGCCGTGGGCATTGCGCAGCCGGTATTTCTCGACCTGGTTGTACTCACGGATGTTCGCAGGGCTCAGATGCAAGGCCTCTGCCTCACCGGCGGGCGCTTGAAGAGCGTCGTCCAGGAGCCTGTCAAGGTGCTCGACGAGCTTCGGATCGGTGACCCGGCGGAGCCAGTCGGCCCTCTCCATGGAAGGCGGTGTCTTCTCGGCCTGCACCTTCAGGAGCCCCCGGCACCAGTCGCCCAACTGTTCGAAGGTGACCCTGGTTGCGACACCGCACGAAGCTGATCCGCGGATTCTAGTCCCGATCTCGGGACGCCCGAGTCCTCCCTCCAGCCGGTAGAGGAGCTCGCGGTTGAAGCTGACCTCGAACTGATCGAGGCTGCTCGGGCGGCTCAGCACGAGTTGCTTGAGCGTCGCTGTCTCGCGGAGATTGCGGGACTCCGTGCTGCGGACCTTCTGCGGGTCGACGGCATTGAGAGCGATGCGAAGGCCGAAGCCCGGGACCGTCAGGCTCGGGTTCAGAGCCAGGTACCCCTGTCCATGGGTGAGGACGAACAGGCGCTGGTCGATTCTCAGGACAAATACGAACGAGTTGCTCTGATTGAAGATCTCCTCCGCGTTTCTGAAGTCGCAGTGTTCTCTGAAGAAGGAGAGCCACGGTGGGACTGTCCGTTTGTTGCGGAGCAAGTAGCCGCGAGCCTCAAAAGGTGCCGGCGACTTGACAGGAACCTCTTCGTAAGGACCCTCTGGAGGCAGTTGTCCCTCCCGGAATACCTCTTCGAACTCGCGTGCCTCCGGCGCAAACAGGTACACGTTGAATTGCATGGATAACACTCTGCTGCAAAAGGGAGGCAATGGTCAAATTGTCATATCGGCAGAACTGTCACTTTTCCTGGTCAAACCGGGCTCACGCCGCCGCCCTCTCCAGCAACCCCCGAATCTCCCTCAAAGCCGTGACCGCCCGTTCCCCCGCTCCGGGCTCCACCGGCTCGGCGGCGTAGGCGGCCAGGACGTAGAGATCGGTCAGGGTACGCGCCGGACCTTCGAGATGCTTGAGGTGAGGGGGCAGACCATCGAGGATCTCATAGGGTGTCGCCCTCTCGGGACGGAGGTGGCCCAGGCTCTCCAGCAGGGCGAGGAAGCGGTGGTACGCGGCGAGGACGGCCTCGCGGGATGGCCAGCTCAACAGGCCGTCCAGTCCCTTCAGGGGATCGGCGGCCGGGCTGCCGCGATGGGGATGGGGCAGGCGGCCGAGGAACCCGGTCAGACGGTCGAGGAGGGAGCGCCAGCGGTCCGTCCCCTTGTTCCTCCATCCGTGCAGGAGAGGCCAGAGCCGGACGAGCCCCCAGATCCCCGCGGCAAGGAGAGTCAGGATCAAGGGGACCAGCAGCCACTTCCCGATCCGGGCCAGCAGGCTCAACAATCCGGCAGCCGGAGCGGAAGGGCGCCGGGACGGACGCTCCGGATTCTCCAGGGGGAAATCATCCTGGGGTAAGTAATCGGCAGAGGAAGAGGAACCCTTTGTGGCCTCTCCCGATTCTGACTGCAGATTTTCCCCCAGCACCTCCTCCGGGATCATTTCGCCGGAGGTCTTGCCGGAATCATCCTCGGTCTCCTGGAACCCGCGGTCCCGCTCGGCGCCTTCTCCTTCAGCCATGGGTGGACGGAGCCGGCCCGTGCCCTCGAAATCCAGCCCCGGCATGCTCAAGGCGGAGGCCAGCACCATCCCGAGCAGGAGCGCGGCCAGGGCCATCCGGCCGGGGACCAAGCCGGGCGAAACGCGGACTCCCGCCCGCTCGGCTCGGCGGAGCAGGGCCATGGCCGAGCCCGCGGCGAGCACCAGGCCGGTAGAAAAGAGGAAGATCACGACCGCCGCCAGGGCCCGCACTCCGGTCTGCGGCGCTGCCGCGAGCAGGACGGGCTCGCTCAGGGCGAACACCAGCAGGGCGACCGCGGCCAGGCGCGCCACCGTCGCGGCCGGGTTCCGTGGCATGACCGGCGGCGGCACCTCCGGACGCCTGGTCTCCTCGGCCGGTGCGCTGTAGATGCGCAGCTGAGCTCGTTCGTCCTGGATTCTGACCTCTCTCCCGGCTTCGGGGCTCAGCTCCCGCGTCACCCCGGTGGCGAAGCGCCAGACCACGCCGAGGATCAACAGATTGGCGAGCATCTCCCAGGGGTTTCCAGGCTGCTTCTCCCAGGGGGAGGCCAGCATCACGAGGACCGTGGCTCCGGCGAGGGTCCAGGTGTAGCAACCCTTGAGGTCGGCCTCGTCGCGCGAGGAGAGAGCGAAGCGCTCGGTCAGGACCGTCCCCATGACGAAGCAGAAGCCGATCCACTTGAGCGACGGCCCACCTCCGAGGAAGGCCGAGCGGATGTCGACCAGGTAAGAGAGGAAGGAAGTCACCATGGCGATGACCGCCGCCGGCACCGCCACGCGATGGGTGAGGAACGTGACCGCGCTCACAGCGCCTGGGCTCCCAATCGCTCGAGGTCCGTCTCGTCCTGCACCGGGTAGATCGGCACTCCTTCCGGAAGGCTGGCACCGACTGGTTCCGCTCCGGCTTTCCGGATCCACACCACCCCCACCTCGAACCCCGAGCTCCTGAGGCTGGCCAGGGCCACTCCCAGCCCGGTTCCGAGATCGGGGGTGACGGCGAGGACCACGAGCGAGCGCGGCAGACGGGGAGCCTCGGCCACGAGCAGCTCGGCCAGGGTGAGGCCGGGGGCGAGGGTGAGCCGCGCCAGGGCCGTGCGCAGACGGTCGTGCTGCCATCGTCCCCGGCCGGGCTCCACCTCCAGGGGATGAAAGGCCGGTATCCCGTGGCGGGCCTCCGTCTCCTGCAGGGCATCTTCCAGACGGCGGAAGCTGCCGCCCGTCCAGCCGGAGGAGCCGGAAGAACCGGAAGGATACCGGTCGGCCGCGTCGCCGCCGTTCGAGATCAGTCCCACCTCCTGCCCATTGGCGAGGACGAACGCGGCGATGGAGGCCGCCGCGGTCACCGCCAGCTCCACGGCCGGGTCGGCTCCGGTCTCGTCCGGCGCGAGCGGCCAGGCGGCCTTCCCCATCTCCACGGCGAGGAGGACCCCTTCGAGCACCGCCGGCTCGTACAGCTTCACCTGGAGGCGGCCCGACCGGGCGGTGGCGCGCCAGTGGATGCGCCGCAGGCTGTCGCCCGCGCGGTAGTCGCGGACGCCCAGGAACCGGGAGGGGTCCTCGAACAGGCTCCGGCGCCGGGGCACCTCGTGGATGGGCCGGTGGCCCAGGGGCCAGCCCGGGCCGATGTCGACCGTCCGGGGCAGGACGGTGAGGAAGCGCACCTCCGGGTCCACCCGGAACCGCCGCACCAGTCCCAGGGGATCGCTGGTTTCGATCACCGCCGGCCCCACGCGGAACAGCCCCCGGCGGGTGCCCTGGAGGGTGCACGACGATTGAATCGTCTCCTCGCTCGTCAGGGTCTGGAAGCCGCAGGTGATCCCTTCGGCGGTGAGACCGGGCTCGATCTCCTCCCTCCAGAAGAGCCAGAGCGCCGGGAGCTTCTTGTTGTTGCGCAGCACCAGCCGGGACTCAACGGTTTCGCCGAGCTCGACGGTCTCGGACCCGAGGCTCCGGCTCATCTCGAGCCCCAGGAGACTCGCCGCCGGCAGGAATGCGCCGATCCCCAGGATGGCGGCGGTGACCACCGCGGCATAGAGGAAGAAGCCGGCGGAGTAGAACCAGAGAAGGAGGGCGAGGAGGGATGACGCCAGCAGCCAGAGGAGCGCCTGGCGCCGGCGGAGACTCCCGACCTCTGTGGCCGCGGTGCTCATTCCGTGAAACTCATTCCATGAAAGCGACCGGGCTGGGATCGACGATGGGGGCCGGCACGTTGCCCACGGCCTGATCCACGATCTGGGGAACGGAGCGCTTGGAAAGCCTGCCCTCGGCGCCGAGGATCACCCGGTGATAAAGGATCGAAGGGCAGAGGAGCTTGACGTCGTCGGGCAGCACGAAGCTCCGCCCGGCCAGGGCCGCGCGGGCCTGGCAGGCCCGGTAGAGCCCCTGGGTAGCGCGGGGACCGGCGCCCAGGACCAGCTCGCGGGCGGAGCGGGTGGCCGAGCACACCTCCACGATGTATCGGCGCACCTCGGGCTGGACGTGCACCTCGCGGATGCGGTCCTGGAGACCCGCCAGGGCCTCGAGGCTCAGCACCTGCTGCACCTCGTTCAGGGGGTCCGAGCGCTCGCCGCGCACCAGCATCTGCTCCTCGGCCTCCGGGGAGGGGTAGCCGATCGAAAGCCGCATGAGGAAGCGGTCGAGCTGCGCCTCGGGGAGCACGAAGGTCCCCTCGTGCTCCACCGGGTTCTGGGTGGCGATGACGAAGAAAGGCCGCTCCAGGGGATACGTGCGGTTGTCCACGCTGACCTGCCGCTCGGCCATGCATTCGAGGAGGGCCGCCTGCGACCGCGGGGTGGCGCGGTTGATCTCGTCGGCGAGGAGGATCTGGGTGAAGACGGGACCGGGGATGAACTCGAACTCGCCGGTCTTCTGGTTGAAGATGCTGGAGCCGGTGACGTCCCCCGGCAGCAGGTCGGGCGTGCACTGGAGTCGGCTGAACCCGCCTCCGAGGGTGCGCGCGAGCGCCTTGGCGAGAAGCGTCTTGGCGGTCCCGGGCACGTCCTCCAGGAGGAGATGCCCTTCCGCGAGCAAACAGTTGAAGACCAGCTCCAGGACCGGCCGTTTGCCGTAGATCGCCTTCTCGAGCTGCCGGATCACCTGCTCGGCGGCCTGCCGCACCTCTTGCATTCGAACCCTCCGTCCCATGGAAGCGTTGTCCTTCTATGACTGCGTCCGGATCGAAAAGGTTCCTGGGGAGGAAACGGGCCTACCGTGCGGCCGCAGAGCAAGCTCCGCTTGATCTTACACATCGCTGTGCGTTGAGAAAAAAAGTTGGGCGTACCGTAAAGAGAGTTTGTTTCAACGTAGAGATCGCCGTTTGCGACGCTCGGAGGTTTTTCTCAACGCAGAGCTGTTCGTTTCAATGTAGAAGCTCAGCCGATCGCTCGAGGCGAGCCATCCCTGGCGGCGGCCCGCCGGACCGCGCCAGGGATGGTTCTCTTCAGATCTTATTTCGGCAGGACTCCGGCGAAGCGCAGCAGATCCGCCAGCTCGAACTTGTTGCGCCGGACGCCGGGCAGAGTCGGCTTCCAGCCCCTCGTGCGCAGGATCGAGTCGTCGCTGCGCCGGACCAGCCCGACCAGCACTTCCGCGACCAGGATGCTGCCGACCGGCCCCAGGCGCTGGCTGCGGCCGAGGACGGCGGCCTCGGCCAGGATGTAGAACCAGAGCGGCGTGCGCCTGTGGAAGCCGGAGTCGCGGAGCACTTCGGCCTGCTCCTCGCTGACCGCCCCCTCCAGGACCTGCGCCGGAGTGAGCACCGGAATGTCCCACTTCGTCCGGATGGCCTTGGCGACGGCCTGACCGGTGGGCATGCGGAGCAGGTAGCCGCGGAGCAGGTTCCGCACGGCCAGGCGCCCCTTGTCACCCGGCTCCGGGGCTCCCGTGACGGTCCGCAAGGCGAAGAGGGGCTCCACCAGCTTGGGATCGAGACGCCGCGCCTTGTTGAACGGCTTGCCCGCATCGACGAAGTTCTCCCACTCGATGATCCAGTTTTCGGGCAGGGTGTCCGTTCCCGAGCCCGGCGTTGGGTCGAAGCCGCCGCTCAGGGCGGTGAAGGTGAAGAGGAGCCCCAGGGTGGCGGGGAAGGTCCCCGGCGCTCCGCTCTTGTTGAAGTTCAGGTTGAAGTCATAGTCCTCCCGGACCATGGTGTGGCCGAACCGGTAGGCAGCCACGGCATACTCCAGGGGCAGGAAGAAGGGCTCGGCCATAGAGTCGTAGATCCGGTTGCCCTGATTGACGAGGTTCTTCACGATGGCCGGATCGCAGACCCGCGGCAGGAAGTCCGCGATGACGATGTGCTGGTAATGCTGGCGCAGGATCCTGCGGGCCTCCCGGAACGTGTGACCGTGATCGATCAGGGAGTTGTGGGCGCGCAGAAACGCGACCTGGAGCTGGGCGATGATGGTATTTTCGTCGTTGCGCGGGTCGCCGATCAGGGCTGCGCGGTCGTGCTCGATGTCGGGGCTTCGCCCTTCGCGGGGAACGTCGTTGTTGTCGTCCTTTTTCTTGGGCCGCAGGAGGGGCTTCTGGGTTCCACCGAGCTTCGAGACGGTGCCGAGCCGCAGCCGCGCTCCCTTGCGGGGGGCCGGCAGGCCATAGACGCTGTCCAGGTCCAGAGTCGCGGTGCGCAGATTGCGGATGCGAGCCCGGATCTCGTCCAGCGGGAGCGGCACGAGGTCGGGATGGACAAGCTGATCCGCGGTGGCCGAGGTGGTCTCCAGGGTGACATCGTGATCCACGAACTGCCCGAAATAGGTGTAGGCCGCGGGAATCTTGGAGTCGCCGCTCGCATCATTGCTGGTCTCGCGCATGGTCTTGCCGAGACGGATCAGGTCGTCGCGGGTCTTGCGCGCTTCCGGCAGCAGGTTGTTGGCATTGTTCTGAAGCTGGGGGAACAGGAAATCGAAATCCTGCAGGTCAACCGGTACTGCGGCGACGAACGCCAGAGGGACGTCCGCGCTGTTGGCCGCGACCGCCGCGGTAGCCTCCAGGACAGCCTGCGCGCTGAGCGTAGCTCCATGGGACAGACGAGGCATAGGCACTCTCCTGTGGACGAGGCTCTCCTAATGGGGAGCATCAGTCTTTAATGACGGTCTTGGATTATACATTTCGCCTGGCCTGTTTGAAATCAGGTCGACCTCCTGAAACCCCCTCATCAAACCGGACGTATAGCTCTCCAGGAGCCGGTGTGCCCGGCCCCCCTATCAGAACCATCTTGTTCGAGGAGGTGCTCGTGAAAGGAACGCTCTCCGGCTGGCGGGCCGCCACCGGCCTGGGTACCGTCCTGGGTCTCATGGCCCTGGCCGGCCCAACTGGCGCCGTTGTCAGCTACCAGGACTACCATCCATTCGCCGAGGTCGAGCGGCAGCTCCAGGCGTGGGGGAAGGAACACCCGCGGGAGGTGAAGCTGATCACGATCGGCCAGTCGGCCGGCAATCAGCCTCTCTACGTGATCCGTGTCGCCGCTCAAGGCGGGGTCGACCCCGATACTCGGCCGGCAATCTTCGTCGGCGCGAACATCGCCGGCCATCACAATGCCGGCACCGAGGCCGCGCTCGACCTGATCCGGACGCTGCTAGCCGCTCCGGCAGACAGCCCGGCCGCGAAGCTCCTCGGCTCCTACAGCTTCTACGTGGCTCCCGCCCTCAACCCGGATGCCCACGACTCCATCTTCGGCAAGCCGCGCTATCGCCGCGGGGGCAACGCCATGAAGGTGGATCATGATCTCGACGGCCTGGAGGGCGAGGACCCGGCCGACGACCTCAACGGCGACGGCGTCATCACCAGCATGCGGATCCCCGATCCGGCCGGCGGCTGGCTCGCGGACACGACCGATCCGCGGGTGCTCGTCAAGGCCGACTCCATGGAGCAGCGGCCGGGGAGCTGGCGGGTGGTCACCGAGGGCCGGGACGACGACCGCGACGGCGAGTACAACGACGACGGTGAGACCGGCGTCTGGCCGGACCAGAATTTCCCGCACGCGTTCCCCTATTCCACGACCGCGGCAGGTCCCTGGTCGAGCTATGCGCCGGAGACCCGGGCCGTGATGGACTTCCTGCTCGGGCGCCGCAACGTCGCCCTGGCCGTGGTCTACGGTCCGGCGAACAACCTGCTCGCCGCTCCCCAGAGCCTGGGCGGTGGCGGCGACCTGGGGACGCAGAAGTTCAAGCTGCCGGGGGACGCGGCCAAGCTCATCGGCTTGGACCCCGAGCAGGAGTACACCATCGACGAGATCTGGGCGGTGGCCCAGGCGCACCCGTTCATCCGCCAGAACAACATCACCAAGGAGCAGCTCCAGCAGTTCCTCGGCGTCGGTCCTGCCACCAAGGTGGACACGGACGATCAGGCGTATTTCGACAAGTTCGCCGAGAGCTACAAGGAGCGGCTCAAGAAGGCGGGCCTCTCCGCGGACCGCCCTGCCGCCCAGTACCGCAAGGGTGGGCTCACGCCCTGGCTCTACTACCAGTACGGAGTCGTGGCCCTCGAGCTGGACGTCTGGGGCGTTCCCAAGGCCGAGAAGAAGAGCGAGGGTAAAGAAGGGGAAGAGGCCCTGACCCTGGACAAGGTGGCGGGCATGACGAGCGAGGAATTCATCGCTCTGGGCGAGGAGAAGATCGGTGCCTTCCTCAAGGAGCACAAGGCTCCCGCGCAGTTCAGCGCGAAGGTGGTGATCGATTACCTGAAGGGCGGACAGGTCGACCCCAAGGGGATGGTGGAGCGCATGAAGCAGATGGGGGCCGGTGGTGGAGGCGCTGCCGGAAAACCGGGCGAAGCGGGGGCCCGGGAGCGCGAGGTGCTGGCCTGGGTTGAAGCCAACGCTCCGGGAGGCTTCGCGGCCTGGACCCCGGTCACGCTGCCCGATGGCACCAAGGCCGAGGTGGGCGGGCTCGATCCCTTCGTCGAGCTCAATCCGCCGGTGTCCATCCTGAAGCCGGCGATCGCGGCCCACACGGAGACGGTGCTCGACCTCGCGGGCAAGCTGGCCAGAGTGGAAATCCTTTCTCTCGACGTGACGAGCCTTGGCGGCGGTATTCACCGGGTCAAGGCGGTGGCGGGAAACCGCGGCTATCTCGCAACGCACACGAAACAGGCGGAGCGCGCCCGGGCTCGCCTGCCGGTGCGGCTGACGCTGAAGACGGGCAAGGACGTCGTGCTGGTGACCGGCTATCCGTCCGCCGCGTCCGAGCGGCTCGAAGGGACCAGCGGCACGCTCACGGGCGAGTGGCTCGTGCGGGCCGATCCCGGCGCGAAGATCGTGGTCGATCTGGCCACGGACAACGCCGGCCGCGACCAGAAGACCGCCACCGCCGGGAAGGGAGACTGATCCAATGAGACGACTCGTTCTTGCAACCCTGGTAATCCCCGCGGTCCTGGCGGCCGTCTCGCCCTGCCTCGCGGAGCCCCTCAAGCCGCAGGGGAACCCGCCGGCCCCCGCCTTCAACTACCTGCACCCCTACGAGGAGATCGCCGGTCTCCTGAAGGGGTACGCCGCCGCCTATCCGAAGTGGGCCCGGCTCGAGAGCATCGGCAAGAGCATCCAGGGCCGGGACCTCTGGATGATCACGATCACGAATCCCGAGACCGGCGACGCGCTGTCGAAGCCGGCCATGTACATCGACGGCAACACCCACGCGAACGAGGTGCAGGGCGCCGAGGCCGCGCTCTACACCGTGGACTTCCTGCTCAAGAACTACGGCCGGCTGCCGCGCGTCACCGAGATGCTCGACCGCTCGGTTTTCTACATCCTCCCGGTGGTCAACCCCGATGGCCGGACGCTCTGGTTCAAGGGTCCGTCCGACGCCGACTTCCCGCGCACCGTGATGGTGCCCGTGGACGACGACCGCGACGGCCTCGTGGACGAGGACGGCTACGACGACGTGGACGGCGACGGCCATGTCACCTTCATGCGGAAAAAGGTTCCGATGGGGCAGGGGACGCACAGGCTCGATCCCAAGGACCCGCGGCTCCTCGTGGACGTCGAGCCCGGCGAGCTGGGCGACTGGATCGAGATCGGCAGCGAGGGGTATGACAACGACGGCGACGGCCGGGTCAACGAGGACACCATCGGCTACGTCGATCCAAACCGCACCTGGGGCTTCTCCTGGCAGCCGGAGTACGTGCAGGTCGGCGCGGGTGCCTATCCCCTGTCCATCCCCGAGACCCGGTCCATCGCCATGTGGGCTCTGAAGCATCCCAACGTAGCGGCCGTACAGAGCTACCACAACAACGGGCAGATGATCCTGCGCGGTCCCGGGGCCAAGGCCGATCCGGCCTACCCGCCGCAGGACCTCAAGGCTTACGACCTGATCGGCAAGGAGGGCGAGAAGCTGCTCCCGGGCTACCGCTACCTGATCTCGTGGAAGGACCTCTACAACGTCCACGGCTCCACGACCGATCACTTTTACAACATCATGGGAGCCATGGCCTTCACCAACGAGATGTACAACCCGCCGGCCGACTTCGACAAGGACGGCGAGATCACCGACGAGGAGCTGGTCAAGTTCAACGACGTCCTGGCCATGGGCCGGCAGGTGATCGACTGGCATCCGTACGATCATCCGCAGTATGGCAAGGTCGAGGTCGGCGGCTTCAAGCGCGACGTGGGCCGCGTGCCCGAGGGCTGGGCGATCGAGGACGAGACGCACCGCAGCAACGCGTTCGTGCTCCTCAACGCCTATCACCTGCCGAAGCTCTCGATCGGCAGCGCGACGGTGAAGAAGGTGGGCGACCGGCTGTGGAGGGTGGAGGTGCCGGTGCTCAACGAGCGCGCCATTCCCTCGATGACAGCGGCGGCGGTGAGCGGCAGGCTGCACCGCCAGGATTTCGCCACCGTGGCCGGCGGCAAGGTGCTTTCGAGCGGCCTCGTCGACGATCCCTACCTCGACAAGGTCCAACTCCAGCAGCATCGTCCCGAGCGCCTCATGGTGCCCGGCGTCGACGGCCTCTCAACCCGCATCCTCTTCTTCCTGGTGCAGGGTGACGGCGAAGTCACCGTGAGCTACGACAGCCTCAAGGGAGGCAAGCTCTCGAAGAAGATCGCGCTGCGCGAGGCCAGTTGAGCAGGAAGCCGCGCGGGGGGAGCGCCGGACGCTCCCCCCGCGGGTTGAAAGGTTTTACGGATCCTCGATGAAGAACCCCAGCACGTCCACGATCACGTGAACCGAGCCTCCGCCCGATATGAACGGGCGGAGCTTGATCCTGCCGTCGCTCGACAGCGCCAGCAGCGCGTTGTTGCTGCGGGTCCTGCCGGCAGGGAAGTTGATCGTGCTCGTTGCCGGCGGCTGCATCATGTCCCCCGGATAGGCGATCAGGTGGCCCTGGCCGCTCGGCTGGACCACCGTGACGTTGATCGCCACGGCGGTGGCCAGCGGTGAGACGCCGCACGGAGTCACGGCGTCGACGTCGAGATCCTGGTCCGCGCCGGACTGGGCCGGGGTCCCGCCGTTTCGCGTGTCGAGCAGCCGGCAGGGCCGCACCGTGTAGTAGTCGCCCGCCGGCATCACCTGGATGACCACGTTGGCGGTGTTGGTGCTCTCCGTACCGCGCGAGTCCTTCACCGTCACGGAGGCGTGGTAGTTGCCGGCCGTGGTGTAGGTGTGCGTGACGAGGGGCGAGGCCTGGGTCACCGGAGCGGTGCCGTCGCCGAAGTCGAAGGTGTACTCGTCAATCGAGTCCCCCGCGTCCGGATCGGTCGAGTCCGAGGCGTCGAAGTCCACCTCCAGCGGAGCGAGCCCGGCCAGCGGCGTGGCAGACAGCCTCGCCGTGGGCGCGCCGTTCGGAGCGCAGGCTTCGTTGGTACGGATCTCGTAATCGCTCGACGACGAGTCGTCGATCACCGTGATCAGCCCCGTGCCCCCGCCGCCGATCAGCAGGCGGGTCTCGCCCTTGACCGTGGTGAGGAGGTCTCCCGCGACCGGCGCCGGCTGGTCCGCGCCGCCGATCGTCACCGGCTCGGTCAGCAGGCTGCGGGAGAGGAGGATGAGGATGGTGTCGCCGCTCACGCTGCCGGTGGTCGTCCCGAGCGTGGTCTGCTGGTTGATCGAGGTCACCGGATCGGGGTCGACGCGGCCGTACTCGAACTCCGGCAGCGGTGTGTTCCCGGTGGTCATGGCCACGTAGTAGTTGACCCCGCGGTAGGTGAAGTACACGTACCAGAATCCGTTGGGCGGGGGCAGCGGGTCCAGGCTGTTGTGGAGCCGGATGCGGAACTCGAGGTCGTCGTCGTTCGGCTCCGCCGGATCCCAGGGCTCGGCGACGAAAGCCGCTTCGAGGTCCAGGCCTCCGTTGGCGGGAGCGCCCGTCTGGTCCCCGGCCGGATCGGTCGACACCTGGACGCCGGGCGCTTGGCAGGGGTCCTCCGGAGTGACGACCGGCGGATCGCCCACGGGCACCGCCGGGCACATGGCCCCCTGGCCCGCGGCGCTGACCGCGCGCACCCGGTAGAGGTAGCCCGGACCCGGAGGCGGAGAGTCGACGTAGCGGAACGTCGCGGCCGATACCGTGTCCACCTGGATGAAGTTGGTCCCATCCGCGGAGCGCTCGATCACGTAGCCGGTGACCGGAGTGCCGTAGTCGTCGGCCTCGAACCAGGTGATCACCACGTCGCCGCCGATCTCGGTGGCCTCGACGCCGACCTTGCCGGGAACATGGTTGTCGAAGGCGGTAAGGAGCCGCTTGCCGCCGACCTGGCCCGAGATGCGGGCCAGCTCCGTGCCGCTCTGGGGGCCGCCGCCCACGCACGCGCCCACGCAGCCATCCGCCCAGGCGACCAGGACCCGGCCCTCGTCGTCGATCGTGATGTCGTTGAAATCCAGAAGGTTGCGGCCGCTCGTGCAGGTCGTGCCCTGCGTGCAGATGGCGCCGCGTTGCACCGGGTCGTTCGGCGTGGCGTTGACCGTCGTCCAGGTCAGACCGCCGTCATAAGTGGTAGCCACGTAGAGGTGCCACTCCACATCCAGGGTCGTGTCCGTGCCATAGACCGGGCCGGTGCCCGTGGTGCCGAGGAAGGCCACGGCGGCGCGGCCGTTGTCTCCGGCCACGACCTCGGGGAACACGCTGTTGGCGATGCCGAAAGCCGCTCCGAGATTGATGGGCGGGCTCCAGTTCTGCCCCTGGTTCGTGGAGACCGCGACGTAGGTGGAGCCGGCCGAGAACGCGAAATAAACTTTATTGTCCGGCCCGATGTCCATGTGTGGGTCGGTCTCGCCCGAGGCGCTGCCCGGCACGGTGCGCACGGTCCAGGTCGTGCCCGTGTCCGTGGAGACCGCCACACCCTGGAGCCCCAGGCAGTTCTTGTTGGGGACGTAGGCCGTGCCATCCGGCGCCACCTTGACGTGGCCGTGGAGGCCGCCGCACTGCGTGATGTTGTAGATCGGGATGGCCGGGCCGAAGGTGAGGCCGCCGTCGCGGCTCAGCGCGCACTGGGCGATGGCCGCGTCCTGCGAGCAGTAGTAGACCGCGTTGGGATAGCCGATGCCGCCGACCGGATCGCTCGCCGGGAACGGTCCGCCGCCGACCGACTGGTGGTCCACGCCCGCGTTGATGCCGCACCCCTGGCTCGGGAGCCAGCTCTCGCCGTCGTCATCCGAGAACGCCATCAGGCTGCACTTGGGGCCGAGCTGCGAGGCGAAGGTCCGGCCGGTGCGGAAGTCGGTGAACAGGATCGGGTCCAGGGTGGTGAGCCCGTTGTTCGGAGCGGTCTTGTCGACCCACTCGTCGGTCTCCTGGCGGCTGCTCGACAGGCACTCGTCGCGGGTCACCCGCAGCACCTCGAGGCCCGCGATGTACATGGCTGCGTTCGGGATGTGCTCCGCGCCGAGCCGGCCCACGCCGATCGAGGGCTCGCCCGCGCTGTTGCCGATGCCTGCCGGGGCCTCGTATTGAAACATTTTCACCGGCTGGGTGCCGGGCGGGGGTGGAGGAGGCGGCGGGGCCCCGAGCTCCAGGGCCGCGGTCGCGCTGTAGGGCGCTCCAATCGCGAAGGGTGCGCCGCTCACCGTGTGGACGCCCGCGACCGGGTTCGAGAGCACCACGATCTCCGCGATCCCCGGCGGGTTGCCCGAGCTGCCCTCCCCGGACCCGCCGGGATCGAAGACATTCAGGTCCCAGTCATCGATCGGCGTCAGGGTGATCTTGACCGTGAAACCCACGGCCGGAGGCACGATGGTGAGCTTGAAGTGGTCGCACGTGGGGTCCTCGGGGCCGGCGCATCCCGCCGCCGTGGGCACGAGCGGACCGCCCGTCCAGCTCACGACCGGATTGGCTTGCGACAACGTGCCGGAGGCGGGGGAGGCGGCCTGGAGGCCCATGGGAAGAAGAAGGCCGGCGAGGATTACGAAGGTCGCGAGGAGTCTGCGCATGGGGATAGCCCCTCCTAGCAAAGGAGAATTGCCAATTCAGAATGTTTCACTGTTCATTGACTTTATCGCTGCCTACTGAGACCTGGCGAGGGGCAAATATGCATTCTTTGTGCCTAATCCGGATGGCGACGGCCTTGCATCGATAGATCGGTGGAACCGTGGCCCGGGAGGGCCTTTCCCAGTCAATCCAAGAGAAGTTCGAGGTGTAACGATGGCAGTACAGTTGAAAAATCTATCCGATCAGGTCCTGGTGATCACGGGCGCGTCGAGCGGCATCGGTCTGACGACGGCGAAGATGGCGGCGGAGCGGGGGGCGAAGGTGGTGCTCGCGTCCCGGGACGAAGAGGGTCTGAGCCGCGCCGTGGACGAGATCCGCGCCAAGGGCGGGCAGGCGGTCCATGTGGTGGCCGACGTGGCCGATCCGCAGGCTCTCCGGCAGGTGGCGGACACCGCCATCCGGGAGTTCGGGGGGATCGACACCTGGGTCAACAACGCCGGCGTCTCGATCTACGGCCGGATCCTGGAGATCCCGGTGGACGACGCGCGCCGTCTTTTCGAGACCAACTACTGGGGCGTGGTGAACGGCACGCTCGTCGCGGTTCCGCACCTCCGGGAGCGGGGCGGGGCGCTGATCAACCTCGGCAGCATCGTCTCCGACCTGGCGGTGCCGCTCCAGGGCCACTACTCGGCGAGCAAGCACGCGGTGAAGGGGTTCACGGATGCCCTGCGCATGGAGCTGGAAGAGGAGGGGGCGCCGGTCTCGGTGAGCCTGGTCAAGCCGGCGGCGATCGACACGCCGTTCCCGGAGCACGCCCGGAGCTACCTGGACGAGGAGCCGAAGCTGCCGCCGCCGGTCTACGCGCCGGAAGAGGTGGCGCACGCGATCCTGACCTGCGCGGAAAAGCCGGTGCGCGACGTGGTGGTGGGCGGCGGCGGCCGCATGATGACCGCAATGGGGAAGACGGCGCCGCGGCTGACCGACCGCTACATGGAAGCCGCGATGTTCGAGCAGCAGCGGTCGGACGAGCTGGCCGCGCTCGACCGTCCGGACGCGCTCTACAGCCCGATGCGCGGCAGCGGCCGGGAGCGCGGGGACTATGAAGGCCACGTGATGCGCACGAGCGCCTACACGAGGGCCGCGCTCAGCCCCGGCATGGCCATCGTGGTGCTCTCGCTGCTCGGCCTGACCCTGGCGCTCGCGACGCGGCCCGCTTTACGAGAAGAGCTGGCGCTCAAGAAGCTGCGCGAACCGCTCCGCTGAGCCAGGGTACACGCCTGGGGATTGAGGTCGGCAAACGAGCCTCTCGTTGAACCTTTTGCGAGGCCCGAAAGGTCCAACGAGAGGCTCGTTGACCTTGATGAGAGGTGGTTAGGGGGGTGGAGGAGGCACCGAGCTCTGACCGTCCTCTTTTTTATCGGTGCCCCCATTCACGGGTCAGGGTTCGACGAGGAAGAAGACATCCCACGTCAACAGCGGATGCACGACACCGTTGTTGCCTGCTTTCCAGGCCCTGCCAAAGAACCTGAATTCGTTGCCATGGCGGTCCGTGCGGTGGCTCCTCCGATAATTGACCTCGATCCGCCGGATGCTCGTCTCGGCAAGCGTCTGCAGCTCCTCGGGTTGGGAGATCCCATCGTGGTCGCGGTCGGTCCACATCCGTAGCGAGCCGAATATCGCATCGGCGGAATCGATGAATTCGTCGCCGTTGCCGCCAAAAGCCCAGGAGTCGAGCTCGGCCAGAGCCAGGTAGCCGTTCGAGGCGCGCGTGCCATCAGCGAGAAGGGTGGCATTGCCGAACAGCTCACCCCCATCGTCGATCGTGCCGTTCCCGTTGCGATCAAGCGCCAGGATTCCCTCGCTCCGGTCGGTCCAGGATATGAGATCCGCGCCGCCATCTGCATCGATGTCGAACCACACGGGATCGGCGAGGCCTGTCAAACGGATCCCGTCGTTCTCGAGGTCAATCAGGATCGGACACCCAGAAGGGGGGCCGCAATCCGTCCTCGTAGACGTGTTGTACTGTGTAACCACACCCCACCCCCAGACCTCGCCGGTACACCCATTGTTGTACTCCTCTCCCACCAATGTAGAGTGCGTAGCGTCCGAGTACCAGTAAGTGTGCGTAGCCCAGAGGGCCGACGCGGGGTGAGCCGCGAGCAGGCATGTGCCCGCAATGATGAAGATCATAACGAGACGGCGCAGTGTCTGAGAACCGATCGACATTATCGTCTCCTGGATAGAAGCTGCAGGCGATTCTGCAGCTCCGGATCTTTGCATTATTGCATTTTTAAAGATTCTGCTCCAGGTCACGAACGTGACCTGCTCGGCCTCCGCGGGCCTCAAGGCTTTGCCGTCTCTCCCGAAGGACTTTCCCGCCTTGCCGCAAGACTTTGCCCTCTCGCCGCAACGCTTTTCCCTTCCGGCAAACTCCATTGCCGGCTGCCGAGCCGTTTCGGCGTGTTGCCGAAACCTGTCGGCGCTTGCCCACAACGCATTGGCGTGTCTCTGAAACCTGTCGGCGTCTCACCGAAAGCCATTGCCGTGTCCCGAAGCCTGTCGGCGTCTCGCCGAAAGCCATCGGCGTGTTGCCGAAAGCTATCGGAGTGTTGCCGAAACCTATCGGCGGGTCGCCGATAGACAAAGGACAGCCGCCGACAGGCTTTGGCAAGCCCGGATAGGTTTCGGCAAGGCTCCGACAGGTTGTGGGAAGCCGCGGACGGGTTTCGGGCAGGCGCCGATACGTTATGGCCAGCCGCCGATGGGTTTCAGCGAGGCGCCGATGGGTTTCGGGAAGCCGGCGAAATGCTTCGGGGGGCGCCGATGGCTTTCGGGGACACGCCAATGGGTTTCGGCAAGGCGCCGATGGGTTTCGGCGAGACCCGGATACGTTTTGCCGGCTGCCGATGGGTTTTGGCGAGCCGCCGATAGCTTGAGGGGAGAGGCCGATGAGCTTCGGCGAGCCGCCGATAGGTTTCGGGAAGGCCCCGATGAGTTTCGGCGAGCTCCGATAGCTTACGGCGAGGCTCCGATGAGTTTGGGCGAGACTCCAATGAGTTTGGCGAGCCGCCGATGGGTTTTGGCGAGGCCCTGAAAGGTTTCGCCAGCCGCCGATGGCTCATTTTCCGCGGCAGATCGCCTTTACCCCCGCTCGACCGCCCTCCGCGTCTGTTCGAGAGACGACGCCACCTCCTGGAGGAGCCCGAGCGTGACCTGCTCGGTTTCCGCGGCCTTCTGGAAGAGGAGGAAGGCGGCGAGCGCCTTCTGATGGTCGTCCCTGGACTCGAAGACGGGGATCATCTCCGCCGCCAGCCGCTTCAGCTCGCCGGTGTCGCTCCGCTCCAGGAGGATCATGGCCAGTTCGAGGGAGACCAGGGCGGCATCCAAGCCCAGGCCCAGCCCGATCAGCTCATCCCGGACCTCCCGGAAGGCGGCCTCCGCTTCGTCCGTCCGCCCCAGCTCCCGGAGGATCTTGCCCTCCAACCAGCGGAGCCGAATCAGGGAGGGCCGCTCGCCGAGCTGCAGATAGAGGCCGCGAGTCTCGGCCAGAGCCCGGAGCGCCTCTTCATGCCGGCCCACCTCGTTCAAGTATCCGATAAGGTTGTGCCGGGCGAAGACGAGCAACCGGGGCTCCTCATAGATGTCGATCTTGGCCAGACCCTGGCGGACGAGCTGGATTGCCCTGGCGTGCCGCCCGGCGTAGCTCAGGGAGGTCCCTTTCTGGATGAGAGCCTTGCCCTCCCGGTGGCGGTCTCTGGCCTCCCGGTAGAGCTTGATCGAAGGGTCGATCAGGGCGGCGGCCTCCTCATACCGGCCTTGCGCGTTGCGAAGCGAAGCCTTGAAGCTAAGGATCTCGGCTCCGATATAAGCGTCCTCGCCGCCCTGCCGGTGATGCTCTTCCGCCTTGCGGAGCGCCTCTTCCGCTTGGTGGAGGTCGGAGGCGATCCGGAACGCATTCGCCAGGTGGCCCCAGGCTCGCGCCCGAGCGTCCTCTACGAGAGCCTCGCCGTAGTGCTCGGTATCGAGGCGGCCGGTGACGACGACGGCAAGCTCGGCCAACTCGATGGCCGCGCTCGGATCGGTGAATCCGGCATCCCGGCTCCTGTCCAGGAGCAGGTCGCAGAGCATCAAGGCCCGGAACCGGGGCTGCTCTTCCACGAGGCGCCTGCGGTCTGCCCCCGGCCGTCCCAGGAGCTCTCCCAGGAGGGCCGCCGCATGATCGATCTCCTGGAGGATTTCAGTCGCCTCGGTACCGACCTCGCCGAGGTCGAGGGCTGCTTCGTAGGCGCCGGCTCGGCGGCGGTCACTCATCCTCGGGCTCCTTTCGGGGGGTTGTCGACAGCTTGGGGGCCTCTCCGCTCAGCTTCAGTAGCAGCCATCGCTCGCGGTCGCCGACCCGGTTCCAGCGGTAGGCGAGCTCCCGCAAGGCCGACTTGACGAACTCCGCCGCCTCCGTCTCGGAGAGGCCCTGATCATGGAGGCACCGGACGATCTCGGGCCGGAGCTTCGCGAGCAGGCGCTGGAGCTCCTCGGGTGTCGGGCGGTCGGAAGAGGGCATCGAGATTTCGTCCGGGGAGGCGAGCAGTCGCTGCTCCCAATAGTAAAGTTGCCGCAGGGCACGATTTCAGGACAAGATTCTCGAAGAAAGTTGGGCGGGGCTGCAAAACGTCGCAGCCCCGCCTCTCGGAGCTAGCCGTTCGGGTCGAGCTGCCAGCCGTTGTCGTTGTTCGCCCCGGGTGCGGGCTTGCCGTCCGGGTCAAGCTGCCACCCATTGTCGCCTTCGGCGGAGGCGACGGCCGGCTTCCACCCGTCCGGGAGCGCATTGACGAGGGCCGACCAGAGCCGGGCCAGGGAGAAGACCGGCTCGGCCAGCCAGCCCGAGGGGATCTCCCGGGCCGCCGCCATGCCCGGGAGGAGGAAGGTCACGGCAAGGAGGATCCCCGCCGCGCAACGAAGGGTGCTGCGAGTCATGAGCATCTACCCTTTCCGGAGGGTCAGCGGAGGGCCGGGTGGCCGTCCGTGCCCGCCTTGTGTAGGGATAGGGTAGGGGAGGAGTCCCGTTGCCCTGACATTCAACGCCTGCTATCGTTGATAGCATGAAGAGAGGAGCCATGAACCAGTTGATCGTGCGGAACCTCGAAGAGGAAGTCGTCCGGGAGCTAAGGCTGCGGGCCGCGCGCCATGGCCGCTCGGCTGAAGCGGAGCACCGGGAGATCCTGCGCGAGGCGCTCCTCCCCGCGAAGGACCGGAGGTCCCTCAAGGAGCTTCTCCTCGCTATCCCGGCGGGTGGCGAGGACGCCGACTTTGAACGGAGCCCGGACCTTGGCCGGGATGTGGAGCTTTGAGCTACCTCGTCGACACGAACGTGGTCTCGGAGCTCCGCAAAGGACAGCGCTGTGATCCGGGCGTAGCTTCCTGGTTTGCGGAGACCTCCTCCGGGGAGATCTATTTGAGCGCCTTGACGGTGGGGGAGATCCGCAAGGGGATCGAGAACATCCGCCGTCGCGACGAGCCGACAGCCGCAGCCCTGGAAGCTTGGTTCGGGGAGTTGGTGACGACCCACTCCGACCGGATTCTTCCTGTCGACGCGGTCATCGCGGAACAGTGGGGCCGGTTCAACGTTCCGGACCCTTTGCCCGTGCTTGACAGCCTTCTGGCGGCCACGGCAAGCGTGCACGGTCTGACGTTGGTCACTCGGAACGTCAAGGACGTGGAGCGGACGGGGGTGGAGTGTTTGAACCCCTTCAGCGGGTGAGTGGAAGTTCATGAGCGGGGGACAAGAATCTCGGGCTCCCAAGCGCTCGTAAACCAGGGTAGACTCTATAACCAATGTCAACTGATCTCACGTTCCTCACGAACGAGCCGGGTAAGACCCTGCGCTCGCGATTCGAGAAGCTTCTGGCGGCCGATACTCGCTTGTTCGACTGCCTCGTCGGCTACTTTTTTATCAGCGGTTTCCATCAGCTCTACCCCGTCTTAGGGAGTACAGAGAAGATTCGCATTCTCATCGGCCTCAAAACCGACCGCACGAGCTACGACCTCCTCCAGAAGGCGAAAGGCGAGCAGCTCGGGCTTTCATACGCGGAGACAAAGGAGCAGGTTCCCGCCACGATTCTGGAGGAGTTGGATCGCGCAGAGGACACTCTCGATGTTGAGAACGGTGTTCGCCGATTTGTTGAGTGGGTACGCTCGGGGAAGCTTGAGGTCCGTGTGTACCCCTCCGATAAGATCCATGCCAAGGTCTACATAATGACCTTCAACGAAGGAGATCGGGACGCTGGCCGGGTTATCACTGGATCGAGTAACTTCTCGCAAGCCGGGCTTCAGGATAACCTTGAGTTCAACGTAGAGCTCAAGATGCGTGCCGATTACGATTACGCCCTGGCCAAGTTCAATGAGCTATGGGGGAGCGCCGTCGATGTCACGGAGGAGTACGTCGATACGATCGAACGGAAATCACCATACGCGGAGTTCACGCCGTACGAGCTCTATCTCAAGCTTCTCTACGAGTACTTCAAGGGTGAGTTAAACCGACCCGAGGAACTCACAGACACATACCTGCCCGCGATGTTCCGAAAACTTCGATACCAGGAAGATGCCGTTCTCAGCGCGAAACGTATCTTGGAGGAGTACGGAGGAGTGTTTCTCTCGGATGTAGTCGGGCTCGGCAAGACCTACATGTCGGCGCTTCTTGCTCGAGAGCTCGACGGCCGCACGCTCGTGATCGCTCCTCCGCCCCTCCTCGATCGGAACAACCCCGGCTCTTGGCCCAACGTCCTGAGTGAGTTCCGTGTTTCTGCGGACTTTGAATCGCTTGGGAAGCTTGATGCTCTCCTTGAACGTGGCGTCACGCGTTACGCTAACGTTTTCATTGATGAGTCCCACCGCTTCCGTACCGAGACGAACACGACTTACGAAAAGCTCGCCAAGGTCTGTCGAGGCAAGCGCGTCATCCTCGTAAGCGCAACGCCGCTCAACAACACACCAGCCGATATACTCAGCCAAATCAAGCTCTTTCAGAATGCCAAGAATAGTACGATCCCCAACCTTCAGAACCTAGAGTACTTCTTCCGCGATCTTCAAAAGAGGCTCAAGGGTTTGGACAGACAGCACGACCGGGAGCTATACTTCGCAACCATCAAAGAAAACGCCAAGAAGATTCGGGAGAGCGTACTTAAGTACCTGATGATCCGGCGCACACGCACTGAAATCGTGAAGTACTACGGCGATGACCTTGATGCGCAGGGTTTCCGTTTCGCCGAGGTGGTAGCCCCCGAAGCCCTTTTTTATCAGCTCGACCAAAGAGAGAACGCGCTTTTCCATCAGACGAGCGAACATATCGTGCGCGAGTTCTCGTTTGCCCGGTACAACCCTCTCGATGCCAACTACTACACGGGCGATTGCGATGCTCTTGAGCGCCAGAGCGGTGCAAACCTTGCCCGTTTCATGCGAGTGCTCCTCATCAAGCGGTTAGAAAGTAGTTTCCATGCGTTTCGGCTTACTCTTGGACGGTTCATCCATTCCCACGAGACCTTCATCAGCGAGTTCAGGAAGGGGTACGCGTACATCAGTAAAAAGCACCTCCGAAAGGTATTCAGCGCCCTTGAGGAGGGAGATGAGGAAACCGTGCAGCGCCTCGTAGATGAATCAAAGGTCGAACGTCTACCCGCGGCCGACTTCAAGCCGAAGTTCCTCACCGACCTTGTACGAGACCTCGCCATTCTCCAAGAACTCCGCCAGCTCTGGGGTGAGGTGGAGAATGATCCGAAGTGGGAGGCATTTCGGGTCACCCTGCTTTCCCACCCTAAGCTGATAAGCGAAAAGCTCATTATCTTCACCGAATCGCAGGAAACGGCCGAGTACCTCGCGAGGAGAGTCGGGGAAGAGGTCGATAGCCGTGTTACTGCCTTCTCCGGTCAATCCAGTGAGGAGGACCGGCGCCGTGTCATCGCCAACTTCGATTTTCGAGCATATCGGCCACAGGACGACTACCGGATTCTGGTGACGACCGACGTATTATCAGAGGGTGTTAACCTGCACCGATCATCAGTGGTCATCAACTACGACCTACCATGGAATCCCACGCGTCTCATGCAACGGGTCGGCCGCATCAACCGCGTCGACACGCCCTTTGAGACAATCTACACGTTCAACTTCTTCCCATCGGAAAAGGGCAACGACCTCATCAAGCTGCGAGAATCCGCGGAGGCAAAAATTCAGGCGTTCATCGAGATGCTCGGTGCCGATGCCCGACTCCTCACGGAAGGTGAGGAGGTGAAGTCTCACGATCTCTTCGCGCAGATGAACTCAAGAGCGACCATTACGGGTGAAGATACCGAGGAAGAGAGCGAACTGGAGTATCTGACCGAGATCCGTCGGGTGCGTGACGAGGACCCTGCCCTGTTTGAGCGTATTAAGCGCCTTCCTAGGAAGGCACGGTCGACGAAGGTGCTGGTGCCCGAGGTAATGGAACTGCTGCCGCCCTGTCCTGCGCTTCTGACATACTTCCGGAAGGGAAGGCTCGATAAGTTCTTCGTGGCGCACGATAGCCGCACCGCCGGAGAGATTGACTTCATGACTGCAGTGAAGATCCTTCGTGCTGACCCTTCCGAGAGGCGTGGTGCAATTGTGCCCGCCTTCTACGCGCTCCTTGATAGAAATCGAGTTGCCTTCGATCAAGCCACCATGGACGAGAGCGACGCTGAGCCAGTGGGAGTAAGCCGCACGAACGACGCGTACATCCTTCGCCGGCTGAAGGCGAAGGACATTAGGCACTTTTTGGGATTCACCGACGAGGATGAAGAATTTCTCCTCGATGTGATTCGGCTACTCGAAAACGGTGCGCTCCCAAGGCCTACCACGAAGAAGGTGGCCGCAGAACTGAGGCAGGAGGCGTCATCTCTGGGGGTCCTCCGTATTCTGCGCCGAGGCATCGGACGGGAATTCTTTCAAGCTACTCGTGCCGAGATTTCACATTATATCCGGGCCCCTCGGGAGGTTATCCTCTCGTCATTCATTCGTTGAGTTATGGATACGTCAAGAGCACGCAGCCTCGTCCAAGAAACCTTCGCACATAAGTTCGATCGGAGTCGCTTTGAGAAGTTTCTCCGAGAGCTATTAAACCGCTATGAGTCGAAGCCGCTCCGCTATCAAGGGTCGCGCATCCCGGACGCCTTCAAGGAGCATGTGGCGCTCCTCGATCGTATAGGTACCTACTCAGCCCTCGGCGGGGAGAAGATCGACCTTCTGGAAGTTCGTCTCACTAAGGAGGCAACACTCGCCCGAGCCCGTACCGCACTTCGAAACTACGTCGCGCACCACCTGAAGAAGCGAGGCGGCAAAGACGCCGCCCTTGTAGCCTTTGTCTCTCCTACAGAGAAGACGTGGCGCTTCTCTTTTGTGCGAATGGAGTACGGCACAAAGGCCGACGAGGGTGGGCACGTTCGGACTATCACTGAACTCACGCCTGCCCGCCGGCTGTCATACCTCGTGGGGGAAGGCGAGAGTTGCCATACTGCAAAGAGCCGCTTTGTCAACCTCCTCCAACAGACCAACCGCGACCCTTCCATCGAAGAGATCGAGGACGCGTTCAGTGTCGAGGCTGTCACGCAAGAGTTCTTCGAGCGTTACCGTGATCTTTTCCTCAACATCAAGGAAGAGCTCGATGGTATCCTGGCGAACAATCGCGCCGTGGCGAAGGAGTTTGCTGGCAAGGGGCTTAATTCGGTGGATTTTAGCAAGAAGCTCCTAGGCCAAGTAGTCTTTCTTTATTTCATACAAAAAAAGGGGTGGCTTGGCGTCGCGAAGGGACAACCATGGGGGGCAGGACCACAGGACTTTTTGCGTCGGCTTTCTCGCGGTGAATATGGACCTACTGGAAATTTCTTCAATGATGTCCTCGAACCTCTCTTTTACGACACCCTTGCAACTGACCGCGGCCACGCTGCTTGGTGCGACCGCTTCGACTGTCGTATCCCATTCCTTAATGGGGGTCTATTTGAGCCGCCGGGCGGTTATGACTGGCGCTCGATAGATATCGCCCTTCCTGACAGTGTGTTCATGAATGATATGCGCACATCTGAGGGTGACATAGGGACCGGTATTCTAGATGTTTTTGATCGGTATAATTTTACTGTCAACGAATCTGAACCTCTTGAGAAGGATGTTGCTATTGATCCCGAGATGCTTGGAAAAGTTTTCGAGAACCTTCTCGAGGTTCGCGAGCGTAAATCGAAGGGTTCTTTCTACACACCGCGCGAGATCGTCCACTATATGTGCCAAGAGAGCCTCATCAGCTATCTCGATCTCATACTCAATAAGAGGGAGGAGGCGATAGTTACTGAACCTTCAGTGCAGACTAGCCTCTTTGGTGGTGACGTGCCTCGTCAATCATCGTTGAAGGCTCCGTTGCCGCCAACGGTTCCACGTGATGACCTCGCGACCTTTATCAGGAGCGGCGAACAGGCCTCACATTACGAGGCAGCTCGCAAGGAGGGAACAAAGAGCTACTTGCCAAAGTCGATCGAAAAGCACGCGCGGCGCATCGATGATGCACTTCAAGCCGTTACTATCTGTGATCCAGCTATCGGATCGGGAGCTTTTCCGGTAGGAATGATGACGGAGATCGTGCGCGCTAGAATGACCCTAACTCCGTACTTCAATGACCTCGCTGATAGGACGCCCTACTATTTCAAACGCCACGCTATTCAGACATCGCTCTACGGCGTGGACATTGACCCAGGCGCTGTCGAGATCGCGAAGCTTCGCCTTTGGCTTTCTCTGGTGGTCGACGAAGAAGATGTAAAGCAGATTAAGCCATTGCCTAACCTCGACTACAAGGTTGTTCCAGGTAATACGTTACAGGGCATTGAGAAAAACCTCTTCAATGAGGCTGAGTTTAGAGAATTAGAGCGCCTCAAGCCTCTTTTTTTCGACGAATCAGATCGGGACAGAAAGGCTGCAATTAAGGCCCAGATCAATGGACTTCTTACCCATCTGACTCTAAAGGGTGAAACATTCGATTTCGAGGCGTTTTTCTCCGAGGTTTTTCATGCCCGCCGGGGCTTCGACATCGTGATCGGAAACCCTCCGTACGTCGGCTTCCAGGGCTTCATGGATCAGAAGGCTGCGATTGAGAAGCGTTACCTGTCAGCACGTGGAAGATATGATTATTACGTACCCTTTATTGAACAGGGTATTCGATGTTTGCGGGAGAGCGGCGTCCTTGCCTATATTTGTCCAACCAACTTTATGAAGCGTGATTACGGCAGGGTATTGAGGCGGCTTCTTCTTTCTGAGAACACCTTGGAGCTCATTGCTGACTTTGAAGATTCCCAGGTGTTTGACGGGGCGTTAAACTATACTGGTGTCTTTGTGCTTCACAAAGGTTCGCCAACTCCTTCGCATATGTTCGGTTACCAGAAGGGTTCAATTACTGCCTCGCTGCAGCCTGTTCGCCAATCTTCCTTCTCGGATGAGCCTTGGGTTTTTAAGGACGCTAGGTCGGCAGAGATTATTGATCTGGTGCTTGGTGCAAATGTGACGCAACTGGGCGACCTGGCGCAGGGCATATCTGAGGGAATTGTGACGGGCCACAATAATGTGTTCCTCCTGAGTGACTATGAAGCTCGCCGCCTAGGATTGGAAAGCGAATTCGTTCGGCCTTGTTTGCGAGGTCGCGAGATTAGGCAATTCGGCCATGATCACCCCGCCGAGGTTGTGATCTATCCCTACACGCTGGATGACGGGCGGACGAGAGCAGTTCCTCCGGAGGTCCTGAAGAAAGAAGGGCCTCACCTCTGGCGGTACCTAAACGGACGTAAGTCAGAGCTTGCAGGTTCCGAATACTTCGCTGAGACGACGAAGTTTTGGTTTGAACTCTGGCGACAGAGGGACTTGTCCCAACTGGCAACTCGAAAAATTCTGGTTCCCGAACTCGCAGACAGTTGCCGCTTCTGCTTGGCTAACGGTGACCTCTTCTATGGCGATACCGTGTGTGGAATCACGCTTAAGCGTTCCGTGCCAGAGAATCTGCTATATATTCTTGGTATATTGAACTCGCGGCTCATCGACTACTTTTACAGACGGACGACAGTTCCTAAGGCCAATGGCTTCTACATTTACAAGACAATGTTCTTAAAGCACATACCCATTGCGCGTATCAATTTCGAAGACACAACCCAACGCCGGCTTCATGACCAGCTAGTTGAACTCGTTAAAGAAGCAATTCGGGCGACAAGAGGGGGGAAGTTTGGCAAAGATATCGACTCCAGGATTAATCAAGTTGTGTTCAAGATCTACGGCATTGACGAGGAAGTCGCCGCTAATGTTCCCGAAATCGACCTGTCGTCGTCGATCCCAACAAGCATGACTCGGAGACTAACCAAGCGCCAGTCGAAGTTAAGATCTCCTTCGTAGCATGTCCACCGCACAGGCGAGCGTAAGATCGTTCGTGAATAGGTGCCGGGCAAGGGGCCCAGGTCAGCCCTCACCGCGGCAGTCCCGGCTGGAGGTCTGGATCGGAGCCGGCGTGCTCGCCGCCGTGGCCTGGCCCAAGCTGTTCTGGTGGGACGATCCCGTCACCCTGCTGGTGGGCATCGGAGCAGCGGCCCTGCTTGCGGCTGTCAGCGGGTGGGCCGCGAGTCCAACGTAGAGGATTGCAAGCTGGTTGCAACCCTATTCAGGGTTGTTTCGTTTCCACCTCGGTCAACGCGTAGAATTCATGGAGCTTAGTTTGGAGCAGCTTCTTGTCGGGCAACTGGGTCTGGTACTCGGCGACCAGCGCTGGCGAGAGCGAGCGGCTGAGAGCGTACTCCACCACTTCTCTGTCCTTGCTGGCGCACAACAGTACACCGATGGCGGGGCCTTCGTGCGGCTTGCGGACGTCACGATCGAGGGCCTCCAGATAGAAATTCAGCTTGCCGAGGTGCTCTGGCTCGAAGCGGCCCACCTTGAGCTCGATGGCGCAGAGGCAGTTGAGGCCGCGATGGAAGAACAGGAGGTCGAGTGCAAAGTCACGGTTTCCGACCTGAACCGGGTACTCGGAGCCCACGAAGCAGAAGTCGCGGCCCAACTCGATCAGGAAATCCTTCAGCTTGTGGACCAGCCCGCGATGCAGATCAGTCTCGGAGTGCTCCCGGGCCAGCTCAAGAAACTCGACCATGTAGGAGTCTTTGAAGATGCCCAACGCCTCGGGATGCATTTGTGCCACCGCTGGTGACACTTTTGTGGGGCTCAGGACGGTGCGCTCGAACGCCGCGATCCGCAACTGGCGCTCCAATTCCCGCTTGCTCCACCGCTCTCGGATGGCGAGACGCATGTAGAATGCGCGCTCTTCCGCACGTTTGGTCTGCCCCAGAATGATGAGGTGATGCGTCCAGGGCAACTGTGTCAACAGTGCCGATACCTTCTCCTGCTCCTTGTAGGCCTCGAAGAACTGGCGCATCCGGAACAGGTTTCGCCGCGTGAATCCCCTGAGGTTTGGATGGTGCCGCTGGATGTAGCGCGCCAACTCATCTACCACACCTTCGCCCCAGGCCGAGGATTCGAGCTTGCGCGAGATGTACTCGCCCACCTGCCAATAGAGGTCGATGAGGGCAGTGTTGACAGCCGCCAGCACGTGCCCGCGGGCCGCCTGAATCATCTCCAGAACCTCGGCGAAAGCCGGTTCCTCGGGAGGATCAGGTTGGATGTCTTTGAGCGTGCTCATTTGGAGCGAAATTTCCCCTCGCGACTGACCATACTCGTGCACCTCCCCGCGTGCATTCCTTGGTAGGTCTCGAAAGAGTAGCAAAAATTACGGGGAAGGGAGAATGGGTCAGTTGGGAGGACGACAGCCGTTACAATCGGGAGATGCAGGTCCAGGGGACGCCTCGGGTTCCCGAAGCGGGATCAGCGTTCGCCCGCCTATCGGTCATCCTCGCCACTACCCTGGCCGGCGCCGCCTGGCTCGTCCACAGGGGGCCGGTCCCCGTGGTTCGCATCACGACGCCTCTGCCCGAGATGGCGCCCTTCTGGTACATGCTGCTCGCCTTTCCGGTGCTGGGGATGCTCGTGGCCGATCTGTTCGACCTGTGGAGAGCCCGCGGCCTCTCCCTGCCGATGGTGGAGCTCGGCCTCCAGATCGCGCTGATCGTGGCGCTGTCGAGTCTTCGGCTCGGCGTCCGGATTCCCTTCAGCGGGCACGCTCTCCTGGGCGCCTACTTCCTGTTCCGGCGGCTCCGCCTCCAGAACGTGCCACCGAGGCAGTCTCGGCTGGAGGTCTGGATCGCGGCCGGCGTGCTCGCCGCCGTGGCCTGGCCCAAGCTGTTCTGTTGGGACGATCCCGTCACCCTGCTGGCCGGCATCGGAGCGGCGGCCCTGCTCGCCGTCATCAGCGGGTGGGCCTCTCGGCAACCGTCAAGCAATCCTTGAACGTTCAGGGCAACTATCTGGAAATTCCAGATAGTTCAACCGCGGAAGGAGACAACCAATTTAGGGAAGTGGCGGCGGATTGCAGACCCTGCAAGGTGTGAGCCCTTGCTCCTTGGCTTCTGCGAGCGAGAGGGTAATCTCCTTTCCCCTCACATGACCGCAGATTGCCCGGTGGTACCTCTTGCCGCTGGGCGTCCGATACACGGCCTCGGAAAACTCGGCCGGCGCCTCGGGTGGGGGAGCAGGCGGCAGGGAGACAACCTCCGGTGCGGGCGTGGGCGTCGCGGGTGGGGCTGGAGCGGACGGCTCGCGGAGCGGGGGAGAAGCCCGCGACCAGAAATCGAACAATACAATCAGGCTCGCCAGCGCTCCGAGCAGAGCGCAGACGAGGTGAACGAACCTGTCACGTCGCACTGCCTTTCACCTCACCTCGAAATCTGTCCTTTCGGATAGACACCAGGAAGGCGAGCTCGGGTGAGCGGGCCCAAGTGAAGCGGAGGTGACCCGTCTACAAGAGGCTCTGGAAGTGGCGGACGTAGAGAAGGGGTGCATGATCGATCAGGTTGAGCTTCTTGATGACGCTACCCCCGCGCCGCAGAGCTCCGAGAAGGCCGCGCAGCGGGAGCGGTTCCAAGGTTATGACCCGACCGAGTTGGTGATACATCCCGGAAACGGGAGGTGCGCCGGAGGGGGGGACCAGGGGCACCGGTATTTCGAGTGGCGGCACCTGGACGACAGGATCGCTGCCATGCACGAAGCAGACGATACGGTCGTCGACGGTCTTGCCAAAGCTGGCATCGCCGACGCGTGGAGCGCCATAGACATACACGCCCTGGACACGCTCGCCGAGACGAGTGGCCGTGAGGATCGCCATGGCTCCTCCCAGACTGTGACCGGTAAGCCAGAGCGTACGGCCATCGTTCCCAATACGGTTCAGGATCTGGTCGAGATCCTGCTTTACCTCGTTCACGGCCTTGGCGAAACCGGAGTGAACGCGGCCCACGGCGGCCGGCGAGGCCTCGATGAGACTTGCCTGAGCGTCGGTAATCGAGTCCGCGAGAACGCCTTTGAGGCTACGAATCGGATGCACGCCTGGGATGAATACCTGGGTACCCCGAAAAGCGACGATGACGACGCCGTTCCCCTCGGCCACGAATCCTTGTGTGCTCTCTCCATTCACGAAGCCGGCCAGATTGAAACCCACTTTGGCGAGCGCGTCCCGGATCAATGGGGGCTCGTCGTAGGCAAGCAGCGACATTTCGGCAAGCCACCAGGCATTCGCGCGGGAAAAGCCGGACGCGGCGGAAGGCCTGGGCTCGAAGGGGGGCCGGTTGGGAATTTCGAAAAACCGATGGTTCTCTTCAGAGACAGGAGGGAAGAGACTGACAATGTGGTCAAACATGAGTGGCCCTCTGCGGGTCTTCGAAGAGGTGTTCCAGCCCTGACCGCGAAGGCTCCGGTCTACGCGGTGGCGTCTCCCCGGAGCGAGGCCATGTCGATGACGAAGCGGTACTTCACGTCACTTTTCAGCATGCGCTCGTAGGCCTCGTTGATCCGCTGGATGGGGATGAGCTCGATGTCGGAGGTGATGCCGTGCTCGGCGCAGAAGTCGAGCATCTCCTGGGTCTCCGGGATGCCGCCGATCAGCGAGCCGCCCAGGGAGCGCCGTCCCATGATCAGGTTGAAGACGGTGGGCGATGGGTGCGGCTCGCCCGGCGCGCCGACCAGGACCATCGCGCCGTCCCGCCTGAGGAGCAGGAGAAAGGCATCGAGGTTGTGCGGCGCGGCCACGGTGTTGAGGATGAAATGGAAGCTGCCCGCGTGCCTGGCCATCTCCTTGGGGTTTTTGGAGATCACGACCTCGTCGGCTCCGAGACGGCGCGCATCCTCTGTCTTGCCCGGCGAGGTGGTGAACAGCACCACGTGCGCGCCCAGGGCGTGAGCGAGCTTGACTCCCATGTGGCCAAGTCCTCCGAGGCCCACCACGCCGACCTTCTGACCCCGGTCGATCTTCCAGTGACGGAGGGGCGACCAGGTCGTGATGCCCGCGCAGAGCAGGGGGGCGGCGGCCGCCGGGTCCAGCTTGCCGGAGAGGCTCAGGACGAAGTGCTCGTCGACGACGATCTTGTCCGAGTAGCCGCCATTGGTGGGCCGGCCAGTCTCTTTCTCGACGCCTGCGTAGGTGCCGGTGGAGCCGTTCTCGCAATATTGCTCGAGGCCCTCCGCGCAGCTCGGGCAACGCCGGCAGGAGTCCACCAGGCAACCGACCGCGGCAAGATCGCCCTCCTTGAACCGGGAGACCTCCCCGCCGACCTTGACCACCCGGCCGACGATCTCGTGACCGGGGACGAGCGGATAGATGGCTTCTCCCCACTCGCTGCGGACGGTGTGCAGGTCGGAGTGGCAGACGCCACAGTAGAGGATCTCGATCTGGACGTCCTTCGGGCCCGGATCGCGGCGGTCGAAGCTGTAGGGAGCGAGAGGGGTCGTGGCGGAGTAGGCGGCGTATCCTTTGGTGTCGATCATGGGCTTCCTTTTGCGAGTGGTGGGTCGGTCCTGCGGTGCCAGACCCTCAGGTGCAGGGTCGGTGCCATCGCGTATTGATACCTAGTGGTAGAGGTTCTTGCGCTCCGGCGGCGGCAGGCCCGGAACGGTGAAGTCGCCATGGGTGCGGGCCCAGCTCAATCGCTCGCGGAGTCTTCCCTTCCAGACCGTCTGCAGCCGGGTGCCGCCGGGGCCGGCCGAGCGCTCTTCGAGGAGGTCCCCTTCGACGTCGGCGAGCCAGTAGACCTCCGACCCTCCGCGCTTGAAGCGAACGCCCACCTTGCCCGCGCGCCGGAGCTGGGCGTCGAGCTCGGCCGCCGCGGCGGTCGGCGTCAGATCTCCGCGTTCCACGACCGCGTAGCCCGGAGGCGGAGCCAGCATCACACCCGCAAGGTCGTCGGCAGGTCCCGAGCCCAGTTGCGAGACGAAGAACCAGCCAAAGGCGGCGAGCGCTCCGAGGAGGGCGGCGGTGTAGAGAAGGATCTTGAGGAGCTTCATGGCGAAGCCAGGATACGACAGAGACAGCCAGTGAGTATGACATCTAATCCAACGCTCCGCGGATCGTGGGATGGAGTGATAGAGTCGGAAGCAGGAACTTTTAGCAATCGTCTCGATCCGGTGGGGGTGGGATCGGGGCTTGACTGAATTAACCCAGAGGTTAAAAATGAAGCTCCGGCGAGTCCGCAGGGGTCAGTGGGATGTGCTGGCAATCTGCGGACCACGCGGAGAGTGCCCGCTTCTCGATTTCCTGGCCTCCTTGGAGGCGCAACTCGAAGCGGACGGACGATCGATGTTACGGCTGCTCTCGTTCGCGGCACAGCAGGGTCCGCCTCACAACGTTGAGGTGTCGCACAAGATCGCTGGCGAGATCTGGGAGCTCATCGCTGGCCGGTTGCGAGTGTTGTGGTTCTATGATCAGGGCAGGCTCGTTGTCTGCAGCCATGGATTCGTGAAGCGTACTAGAAAGACGCCTCCTGGCGAGATTCAGCGGGCGCAGGCAGCGTTGGATGCCTACCAGGCCGCGAAAAGAGCTGGGAGTCTGAAGGTGGAGGATTAGCCATGAGGCCGAAGAGCTTCCCCGAACTGTTTCAGCAGGCAGAGGGGCATGAGGACTACTGGCTTGCGGGAGCGATCCTCGAGTTCACTGAGGCTGTTGTGCGGGAGATGGAGTACCAAGGCATAAGCCGGACCGAGTTGGCCCGGAGGCTCGGCGCCACGCCGGCTTATGTGACCAAGCTCCTGCGTGGCAAGGCCAACTTCACTCTCGCTACCATGGTGAGGCTCGCCCGCGCGCTGGACTCGGAGGTCCATGTCCAACTCATCGGTCCGGCCCGGGCTACCGAGAAGAGAGCCCACGCCCGGTGAGGGCCTCCAAGCCAGAGTTGAGATCCACCTTCGCTCCCTGCTCTCGTAGCGCTCCGCCCACCGCCTCCACCGTCCGCCTCAGGTAGTCCGGACGGGTCACGGTATAGCCCATGTGGCCGACTCGGAAGGAGGTGGCCTTCACGGCGGGGTGGAGGCCGCCGGCCACGATGACTCCGCGGGCAGCGATCTTCGGGAGGAGCGAGGCGCTGTCGATGCCTTCGGGGAGGTAGAGCACCGAGAGGGTGTTGCCGGCCACCTCCTCCCGGGTGACGGAGCGCAGGCCGAGGGCGCGCCAGGCGGAACGCATGGCGGTGGCGGCCTGGGTGTGGGCTTCGACCCTTGCTTCCACTCCGGCATCGAGGATCTCGCCGAGTCCCGCTTCCAGGGCCATCACCAGCGAGGTGGCCGGGGTCGCGAAGTAGCTCGGCTTCCGCTCTTCATAGGCGCGGTGGATCGGGAGCCAGGAGTCCCAGTCGAGGAGGAGCGGAGGCGGTGAGGACTTGCGGCTCGCGCGGGTTACCAGGGCCCGCTCGCCCGCTACCATCAGCGCTAGACCGGGCGGCAGGCCCAGGGCCTTCTGGGAGGCAGTGAAGTAGAGATCGGCGCCCCAGGCGGCCATCTCGAAGCGCTCGCCGGCCGCGGCGCAGACGCCGTCGAATACCGAGAGGATGCCCGCCTCCCGCGCCAGGCGGCAGAGGGGCTCGGGTGAAACGCGCACCCCGGTCGAGGTGTCCACGTGGGTGGCGAACAAGGCCTTGAACGGGGGGCTCCCGCCCAGGAGCTCCCGGACCTCCTCGGCGGACGGCGCGTCGCCTACCGGAGCCGTGACCTGAACCACCTCCGCTCCGTTCCGCCGCAGGATCTCCACCATGCGGTCGGAGAAGAAGCCGGAATTCACGACCAGGACGCGGTCTCCGGGCTCGATCAGGTTTGCCGCAGCCACTTCCATGGCCAGCGTGCCGCTGCCGGCGAGGATGAAGGGCTGGCTCCCTCCATCGGCTTGCCAGGCGTGGCGCATCTGTTCGATGGACTTGCCGAAGGCTTCGATCAGACGGGGAGACGTGTGGCTCGGAGGAGGGACGGCCGCCGCGGCCAGGACGGCCGGCGAGACCTCCACGGGACCGGGGATCATGAGCAGGGGGCGTTCGTCAGGCACGGGCAGATCGTATCCTAGCCCGCCGCCTGCCGCTTCTTTGCCTCCAACTCCTCCAGTGTCCTCGGCCAGTCCTTTTTGAGCAACTGGGAGAGCGCCCGGTCGGCGAGGAGGCGGCCGCTGGTCTGGCAGGTGGGGCAGTAGTTGGCCTCGCCGTCGGCGTAGACGAGACGCTGGACCGAGGTGCCGCAGACGGGGCAGGGCTTGCCAAACCGGCCGTGTACGGCCATTTTCGGATGCATGGCGGTCACCTTCTCGGGGAAGCCGCCGCCGGTCTCGGAATGGAGGCGCTCGATCCACTCGCGGAGCACGTCGCGGCAGGCTCGGAAGAGGATTTCGATCTCCTCGGGCGCGAGGCTCCGGGTCAGCTTGAAGGGGGAGAGCTTCGCCCGGTGCAGGATCTCGTCCGACCAGGCGTTGCCGATGCCGCTGAAGAGGCGCGGGTCGGTCAGGGCGCGCTTGAGGGTGTGGCTCTCGGAGACGAGCGCCTCCCGGAAGGTATCCAGGTCCGCTTCCAGGATCTCCAGGCCGCCGGGATCGTGGTCCGCCAGGGCTTCCTCCCCCTGGACCAGGTGGAGCGCGGCCCGTTTCTTCGAGCCCGCCTCGGTCAGGGTCAGGGTGCCGGCGGGGAAGTCGAAGGCCGCGAGACCGACCTTGCCCGGGACCTTGGCGCCCCTCGGCTTCCACTGCAGGCGGCCTGCAATCATCAGATGGAGCACCGCGAAGATCTCCCCCTCAAAGCCGATCACGATCCTCTTGCCCAGGCGGCGGAGGTCCGTCACCCGCCGTCCTACGAGGCTGGACAGCGGCGGGTCGACCGTGCGCAGGAGGAAGGGGTTGCCCAGGCGTGCTCCCTCCAGCGGCTGGTCCAGGATGCGGGACCGGAGAGCATCCAGGTAGACCTCGACCTCGGGCAGCTCGGGCATGGCGGGGTAATCCTACGTTTTGCGTACTCCTTTGTGGGGTGAGGAGGAACAGACTCCAATGAGAGCGGTAATTTGCACCAGGAATCGCACCGGGAAGAACCAACCCCTGCCGCAGCGCGGCGGACCGTCGTGGTATAGTCGTTCGGCTATGAGGCTGCCGGACGTTCGCGCCATCGTTACAGGAGCAGCCGGCGGATTGGGAGGGTGCTTTGCCCTCGAGCTTGTCCGCGCCGGGGCGAAGGTCGCCGCCGGGGACACCAACGCCGCCGGTCTGCGCAAGCTCGCGTCGGAAGCCGACGGGCTGCCGGGCGAGGTCTTCGTTGGCAAGCTGGACATCACGGACGAGGCTTCGGTGGCCGAGTTCACGGCCAACGCGGCCGAGCAGATGGGCGGGCTCAACGCGCTCGTCAACAGCGCGGGCATCGCCCGGGACGGGTTGCTCGTCCAGTCCGGGGAGACGGCGGACGAGGCGCAGAAGCTGCCCCTGGCGCAGTGGCGCAAGGTGGTGGACGTGAACCTGACCGGTCAGTTCCTGATGGCCCGCGAGCTCGCGGGACACGTCATCCGGACAGGCACGCGGGACGCGGTCATCGTGAACCTGTCCTCGATCGCACGGGCGGGCAACCCCGGACAGTCGAACTACTCAGCCTCGAAGTCGGGCCTCGACGCCTGCACCCGCACCTGGGCGCTGGAGCTGGCCCGTCATGGGATTCGCGTCGGCGGGGTGGCCCCCGGCGTGACCGAGACCGGTTTTCTGGAAGGTTTTTCCGAAGAGGCCCTCGCCCGGCTCAAGGCCGGAATTCCGCTCGGCCGGCTCGGCCGTCCGGAAGAAATCTGGCAGGCGGTGAGGTTCATCCTGGAGTGCGATTTTTTCACGGGCCGGACCGTGGAAGTCGACGGCGGCGCCAGCATGGGCGTCCTGTGACCCATCTTTCACGGCTGTAGGGGTTTGCGCCGGCCCGGGCGCGTTTTTGGCTCCGCCCCGCACTCTATCTCTCGGGAGTCTGTTGTGCCCCCTTTCGAAAGGATTAGTTGCGCATTGAATGTTACAGACTCCTATGATGTTTCATCTGAATCGCCGGTTCTGACGACGGAAACGACCGAGGTGATTGAGGTGTCCGTGCCTGAGATGGAAGCTACGCTGATCGAAGTCCTGCGCCGCCGGGCGGCCGTGCACCCGGACCGGGTCGCGTACCGCTTCCTTGAGGACGGTGAGGAGGAGGGGAGCTCCCTCACCTACGCGGAGCTGGACCGCCGGGCGCGTGCCGTGGCCGCGTTCCTTCAGAGAGAGGGCGGAGCGGGCGAGCGGGCCCTGCTGCTCTATCCCCCGGGCTTGGACTTCGTGGTCTCTTTCCTCGGCTGTCTGTACGCGGGCACGGTGGCGGTCCCCGCCTATCCGCCGCGGGCGAACCGTCCGGATTCCCGGCTGCAGGCCATCGCCCGGGACGCGCAGCCCCGCTTCGCCCTCACCACCCCGGCCCTGCGCGACCGGGCCGGCGTCTTCCTGGAGAAGAACCCGGAGCTTGCGGGTGTGCGCTGGGTCGCGACCGAGGAGATTGATGTCTCTCTGGCCGACTCCTGGGAGCGAGGTTCCGAGCTGACCTCCGAGGGTGTGGCCTTCCTCCAGTACACCTCGGGCTCGACCGCGACGCCCAAGGGGGTGGTGGTCCGCCACGGCAACCTGGTGCACAACGAGGAGATGATCCGGCGCGCCTTCGGGCAGTCGGAGGAGTCGGTGATCGTGGGCTGGCTCCCGCTCTACCACGACATGGGGCTGATCGGGAACGTGCTGCAGCCTCTGTACGTGGGGGGCACCTGCGTGCTGATGGCGCCGGTGGCGTTCCTGCAGCAGCCTTCGCGCTGGCTCAAGGCCATCAGCCGCTACCGCGCCACGGGCAGCGGCGGTCCCAACTTCGCCTACGAGCTGGCCGCGCGCAAGGTCACGGCGGAGGAGCGCGAGGGGCTGGACCTGTCCTGCTGGCAGGTGGCCTACAACGGCGCCGAGCCGGTGCGCGCCGAGACGCTGGAGCGCTTCGCCGAGTCGTTCGCTCCGCAGGGGTTCTCCCGCGACGCGTTCTATCCCTGCTACGGCCTGGCCGAGGCCACGCTGTTCGTGACCGGCGGGGATCTCGGGAAGTTCCCGGAGGTCCTGCGGCTCGATCCCGAGGCCCTGGAGCGCAACCAGGCCGAAGAGGCCCGTTCCGGCGGCCGCCCGCTGGTGAGCTGCGGCACCCCCTGGCTCGGACAGCGGATCGAGATCGTGGATCCCGAGACCTGCCGGGTGCTCTCCGAGGGCGAGGTGGGGGAGGTCTGGATCTCCGGCCCGAGCGTGGCGGGCGGCTATTGGAACCGCCCCGAGGAGAGCGCCCGCACGTTCGGAGCGCGGCTGGTGGACGGCGATCCGGACGTCTTCCTGCGCACCGGCGACCTCGGCTTCCTCTCCGGCGGGGCGCTCTATCTTACGGGCCGGGCCAAGGACCTGATCATCCTGCGCGGGCGCAACCTCTATCCGCAGGATCTGGAGCTGACGGCGGAACGGAGCCACGCGGACCTGCGGCCGGGCTGCGGCGCGGCGTTCGCCGTCGAAGCCGAGGGCGAGGAGCGGCTGGTGATCGTGCAAGAGGTGGAGCGCGACGCCGAGAAGCGGTGGCAGAAGGGAATGGGATCGGCGGCCGAGGTGGCCGAGGCGGTGCGCAGGGCGGTGGCCACGGAGCACGAGGCCGCGGTCCACTCCGTCGTCCTGCTCCGCGCCGGCAGCGTGCCCAAGACCTCCAGCGGCAAGATCCGCCGCCAGTCGTGCCGCGCCGACTTCCTGGCTGGCAACCTGGAGGCGGTGGAGCAGTGGACCCAGGGTGACACCACCGCGGGTGAAGCGCCGCGCACCCCGACCGAGGAGAAGCTGGAGCGGATCTTCGCCGAGGTGCTCGGCCTGGAGCGGGTGGGGATCGAGCGCGATCTGTTCGAGCTGGGCGCGGACTCGCTGCGCGCCACGCAGCTCCTCGCCAGGGCCAACGAGACGTTCGGAGTCGAGCTGACGATCGACGCGCTGTTCGGCGCGCCCTCGATCGCCGAGCTCGCCGCGCTCCTGGACCAGGGGGATGTTGCCGCGGCTGACCAGCCGCGTCTGGAGCGCGTGCCCCGGGACGGCGAGTTGCCTCTTGCGTTCGCTCAGCGCCGGCTCTGGTTCCTGCACCAGCTCGATCCGGAGAACCCGGTGCACAACATCGCGGCATCGATCCGGCTGAAGGGCCGCCTCGACGTGGCCGCGCTAACCGAGGTGTTCAACGAGGTCCTGCGGCGCCACGAGGCGCTGCGAACGGGTTTCGCCAGCCCCGGCGAGGAGCCGGTGCAGAGGGTACGGCCCGCCTCCTCGGTCTCTATGCCGGTCTTCGAACTGGGGACGTTGGGCGGCGAGGAGGAGATCCGGCGCCTCGCCGCAGCCCTCGCCCGCTTGCCGTTCTCCCTGGAGACCGGGCCGTTCCTGCGCGTGGCGCTGGTCCGGTTCAGTCCAGACGAGCACGAGCTGCTGCTCTCCCTGCACCACATCGCGTCGGACGGCGGCTCCCTCGCAGTGCTGGTGCGCGAGATGGGCGCGCTCTACGAGGCGTTCGCCGCGGGCCGTCCTTCGCCGCTGCCCGAGCTGCCGGTGCAGTACGCGGACTTCGCGTCCTGGCAGCGTCGCCGGCTCGACGCCGGAGCGCTGGAGGCGGGGCTGGAGTTCTGGCGCCGGCAGCTCGGCGGCGACCTGCCGGTGGTGGAGCTGCCCGCGGACCGTCCGCGGCCGGCGGTGCTCTCGTACCGCGGCGCGCACTCCGAACGGCTGCTGCCCTCGCGGCTCGTGGAACGTCTGGAGGCCCTGGCCCGCGACAGCCGCGCCACCCGCTTCATGGCCCTGCTCGCCGGGTTCCAGGCGCTGCTCCACCGCTATACCGGTCTGGACGACCTGGTGGTGGGCACGCCCATCGATGGCCGCAACCGGGTGGAGCTGGAAGGACTGATCGGCGTCTTCCTGAACAACCTCGTGCTGCGGGTGCGGCTCGACGGCCGTCCCGGGTTCCGGGAGCTGCTGGCGCGGGTGCGGCGCGCGGCCCTGGATGCCTACGCGCACCAGGAGGTGCCGTTCGAGCGCTTGGTGGACGAGCTGCGGCCGGAGCGCGACCTCTCCCGCACCCCGCTGTTCCAGGTCATGTTCGTGGGCCAGAACGCGCCGCTCAAGCGGCTCGAGATTCCGGGTCTCGCGCTGGAGCCCCGGGAGGTGGACCTGGGCACGGCGCGCTTCGACCTGTCGCTCTCCATGGGCGAGGCGGACGGCGGCTGGCTCGGCATCTGGAAGTACAGCACCGACCTGTTCGATGCCGGCACGATGGAGCGCATGGCCGGCCACCTGGAGAGCCTGATCGCCGCGGCCGTGGCCGAGCCCGAGCGTCCGGTGGCCACGCTATCCATACTGGGCGAGGCCGAGGAGCGCCAGATCGTCCGGGTCTGGAACGACACCGCCGTGCCATTCCCGGACCAGGCCACCCTGCGCGGCCTGTTCGAGGAGCAGGTCCGCCGCACGCCGGACGCGGTCGCCCTGGAGTACGGCGAGCAGCTCACCTATCGGGAGCTGCACCGCCGCGCCGGGCTCCTGGCCCGCCACCTGCGCCGGCACGGAGTCGACGCCGACACCCTGGTGGGGATCGCGGCCGAGCGCTCGATCGAGATGGTTGTGGGTCTCCTGGGCATCCTCAAGGCTGGTGGCGCCTACGTGCCCATGGATCCCGCCTATCCCCAGGAGCGCTTGGCGTACATGCTGGAGGACTCGGGCGTCGGCGTCCTGCTTACCCAGAGTTATCTGGAGGCGGGGCTTCCCGCCACCCGGGCGCGGCTCGTGCGGCTGGACGATCCCGCCCTGTTCGAAGAGACGGATGGAGGCTTCGAATCGGGGGCTGTCCCCGAGAGCCTGGCTTACTGCATCTACACCTCGGGATCAACCGGCCGGCCCAAGGGCGCGGGCATCCCGCACCGGGGCATCGTGAACCGGCTCCACTGGATGCAGTCGGCCTACCGGCTCACCGCCGCGGACCGGGTGCTCCAGAAGACGCCGTTCAGCTTCGACGTGTCGGTCTGGGAGTTCTTCTGGCCGCTGATCACCGGCGCCCGTCTCGTGATGGCCCCGCCGGGAGCCCACCAGGACCCCGGCCGCTTGGCGGAGCTGATCCGGCACCATGGGATCACCACGCTCCACTTCGTGCCCTCCATGCTCCAGATCTTCCTGGACCAGGACGGGCTCTCCGAATCCTGCAGCAGCGTGCGCCAGGTGTTCGCGAGCGGCGAGGCGCTGCCGTTCGATCTCAAGGAGCGGTTCTTCGCCCGCGTTCCGGGGACGGAGCTGCACAACCTGTACGGTCCAACCGAGGCATCGGTGGACGTTACGTACCACGCCTGCAAGCCGGGTGGGCGGACAGTGCCCATCGGCCGGCCGATTGACAACACCTCGATCCTTATCCTGGATCGCGAGGCGCAGCCGATCCCGGTGGGCGTGCCAGGCGAGCTGCACATCGGTGGCGTGAACTTGGCCCGCGGGTACCTGCGCCGGCCCGAGCTGACCGCGGAGCGCTTCGTCCCGAATCCGTTCGGAGACGGCGACCGGCTGTACCGCACGGGGGATCTGGCAAGGCTCCGATTAGATGGCGAGGTCGAGTACCTGGGCCGGCTCGACTTCCAGGTCAAGATCCGCGGGGTCCGGATCGAGCTGGGAGAGATCGAGGCCGAGCTATCGCGCCACCCCGGAGTGCGTGAAGTCTGTGTGCTGGCGCGTGATGCCCGGCTTGTTGCCTATCTGGTTCCCAGCGGCGGGGACGCTCCACAGACCGAGGAGCTGCGGTCGTACCTGCGCGGCCGGCTGCCTGAGGCCATGGTGCCCTCGGCCTTCATCGTCCTGCCGGCCTTCCCGCTCAATCCCAGCGGCAAGGTGGACCGCAAGGCGCTGCCCGCTCCCGAGGTCGAACGGCCCGAACGTGGTTACGAGGCCCCGCGCACGGAGCTGGAGCGGCGGCTGGCAGACATGTGGCGCGAGCTTCTCGGGATCGAGCGCGTGGGTATCCACGACAGCTTCTTCGAGCTGGGTGGCGACTCAATCCAGGGCGCCATGTTCATCAACCGGCTGCAGAAGGAGCTGGGCCGGATCGTCTACGTAATGGCGCTGTTCGACGCGCCGACCGTGGCGGCTTTCGCCGAGTACCTTTCCACGGCTTATCCGGATGTGGTCGGACGGCTGGGAGGTGAGGGGATCGAGCGGCAGGTAGGCGGCGTCGGCCTTGAGGTCGAGCCGGCCCTGGAAAAGCTACGGGCCGCCGTATCCCGCCGCCTGGGCCGTGCCCCGGGCGCCGAGCCCACCGAGATCGAGACCGGCCGTCCGATCCCGCAGGTGGTCTTCCTTTTGTCTCCGTTCCGCTCCGGCTCGACTCTGCTGCGGGTCATGCTCGCCGGCCATCAGGGCCTCTTCGCCCCGCCCGAGCTGGAGCTGCTCGCCTTCCGCACCATGGCTGAGCGCCGCGATGTCTACTCGGGAAGGAACCGCTTCGCGACGGAGGGGTTGCTGCGGGCAGTCATGGACCTCCACGGCTACGACGCGGACCGGGCGCGGGAAGTCGTGGCCGAGGCGGAGAGCGAAGGCCTCACGATCGGCGGCTTCTACCGCCGCCTTCAGGAGTGGGCGGGCAGCCGCCTCGTGGTGGACAAGACACCGAGCTACGCCCTTGATCTGTGGACGATGCGGCGCGCCGAGCGGATGTTCGAGAACCCGCTCTACGTCCACCTGATCCGCCATCCGCGGGCCACGATCGACTCGTACCTGGAAGCGAAGATGGACCAGGTCTACGGCTTCCCGTTCCCGCCCGGGGAGCAGGCTGAGCTGGTCTGGACGCTGGCGCACCGCAACATCCTGACGTTCCTGGAGGAGGTTCCGGCGGAGCGGCAGCACCGGCTGCGCTTCGAGGACCTGGTGAAGGACCCCCGCGGATCCATGGTGGCTCTGAGCCGCTTCCTCGGCCTGGAGATGGAGGAGGCCATGCTGGAGCCCTACCAGGGGCAGCGCATGACCGACGGCCTCCACGCCGGTACCCGCATGATGGGCGATCCCAAATTCCATCAGCACCGGGGTATCGATGCGAACGTCGCCGACCGCTGGCAGCAGGCCGAAGGCACGCTGGCCGCCGAGTCCTGGAGCCTGGCGGTGGATCTCGGCTATCCGGCGCCCAGGAAGAAGGATGAGGACCTCGCGCTGCGTCCGGTTCCGAGGGAGCCCAGGGTGGCGCTGCCGCTCTCCTTCTCGCAGGAGCGGCTCTGGTTTCTCACCCAGCTCGATCCGGACAGCCCGGCGTACAACATGCCTGCCGCGGTGCTCCTGGAAGGCGCGCTGGACGTTCCGGCCCTGGCCCGCAGCTTCGGCGAGGTCCGACGCCGTCATGAAGTGCTGCGCACGGTCTATCCCGCGGTGAACGGCGAGCCCGCGCAGCACGTCCTCCCGCCCACGTTCGACCTGCCGGTGATGGATCTATCCGGCCTGCCGGAGGAGGCACGGGAGGAGGAGCGGCGGAGGCTCGCTCTCGACGAGGGGCGGCGGCCGTTCGACCTCACCCGCGGTCCCATGCTCCGCACGTCGCTGCTCAAGCTGGGTCCGCGGGAGCACGTGCTGCTCCTGACCATGCACCACATCGCCTCGGACGGCTGGACGATCGGCATCCTGATCCGCGAGCTGGAGGCGCTCTACACGGGCTCGGCTCTGCCCGAGCTGCCGCTCCAGTACGCGGACTACGCGGCCTGGCAGCGCCGCTGGCTGAACAGCAACGCGATGGAACAGCACCTTTCGTACTGGCGTGGACGGCTGTCGGGCCGTCTGCCGGTGCTGGAGATGCCCACGGACCGACCGCGGCCGGCGCTGCTCACCTCGCGCGGCGCGCGGCTCTCGCGCACGGTCCCGAGCGCGGCCCTGGAAGAGATCCGCACCTGGAGCCAGCGCGAGGGAGGGACGCTGTTCCTCACGCTGCTCGCGGCCTTCAACGCGCTGCTGCACCGCTACACGGGCCAGGAGGACCTGCTCCTCGGCATTCCGATCGCGAACCGCAACCGCCTGGAGACCGAAGGGCTGATCGGCTTCTTCCTCAACATGGTCGTGCAGCGCGCGGACCTCGCGGGGGACCCGAGCTTCCGCGAGCTGCTGGCGCGGGTGAGCGACGGCTTCCTCGGCTCGACGCCGCACCAGGAAGTACCCTTCGAAAAGCTTGTGGAGGACCTGCAGCCGGAGCGCGACCTCTCCCGCACGCCCATCTTCCAGGTCCAGTTCTCGCTCCAGAACACGCCTACCCAGGCGCTGGACCTGCCCGGGGTCTCCCTGAAGCTGCTGGAGAACCACAACCGGACGACCAAGTTCGACTTCACGGTCTTCCTGTTCGACCTGCCCGAGGGGCTGACCACGACGCTGGAGTACAACGTCGACCTGTACGACGAGTCCACGATCGACCGGCTGCTCCGGCACTGGGAGATCCTGCTCACGGGATCGGTGGCCGCGCCCGAGCTGCGGCTGGCCGACCTGCCGATGCTGGCCGAGGAGGAGCGCGCCCAGCTCCTCGCCGCGGACTTCAATCTCGAATCTCAGGTCGCTTCCCTCCACCGTCTGTTCGAGGAGCAGGCGGCGAAGCACCCGAAAAATGTAGCTGCGGTCTACGAGGTCTCCGAGCTGAGCTACCGCAAGCTCAACGAGCGGGCGAACCAACTCGCGCATCGCCTGCGCGCCCTGGGCGTGGGACCGGAGATGCCGGTGGGGCTCTGCGTGGAGCGTTCGCTGGATACGGTCGTTGGCATCCTCGGCATCCTCAAGGCCGGTGGAGCCTATGTGCCCCTCGATCCCGCCTACCCGGCGGAGCGGCTCTCCTGGATTCTGGAAAACGCGCTGAGCACGGCTTCGGCTCCGGTCCTGGTCACCCAGAGCCATCTCGTGGAGCGGTTCGATCCCGCGCCGTATCCCATGGTCCTCCTCGACAAGGACCGCGCCAGCCTTGCTGCGGAGAGCACGGAAAACCTTTCGGAGCTCCCCGGCATGGGGCCGGACAATGTAGCTTATGTGATCTACACGTCGGGCTCCACGGGCCGACCCAAGGGCGTGCCCGTGACCCACCTCAACGCGGCGCGGCTGTTCACGGCCACGGACCACTGGTTCTGCTTCGGACCGGACGACGTCTGGACCGTGTTCCATTCCTACGCCTTCGACTTCTCGGTCTGGGAGAGCTGGGGCGCGCTGCTCTACGGCGGCCGCCTGGTCATGGTGCCGCGCGAGGTGAGCATGAACCCCGCGGCGTTCTACGAGCTGCTGGTCACCGAGGAAGTCACGGTCCTGAGCCAGACGCCTTCGGCGTTCCGCCAGCTCATAAAGGCCGAGGAAGAGGAGGGGAGAGGCCGGCTGGCGCTCAAGTGGGTGGTCTTCGGCGGAGAGGCCCTGGACCTGGCGGCTTTGGCTCCCTGGATCGAGCGCCACGGCGACGGGAAGCCGCGGCTGATCAACATGTATGGCATCACCGAGACCACGGTCCACGTCACCTTCCGTCCGGTGACAAAGGCCGATCTCGAGCGGCCCGGCGCGAGCCCGGTCGGCGAGCCGATCCCGGACCTCCAGGTCTACCTGCTCGGGACCCACCAGGAGCTGCTGCCCGTGGGCGTGCCCGGGGAGATCCACGTGGGCGGCGCCGGCCTGGCCCGCGGCTACCTGACCCGGCCGGAGCTGACGGCCGAGCGCTTCGTCCCCGATCCGTTCTCGACCCGGCCGGGCTCGCGGCTCTACCGCAGCGGTGACCTGGCGCGGCGCCGTCCGGATGGCGACCTCGACTACCTCGGCCGCATCGACGGACAGGTCAAGATCCGCGGCTTCCGCATCGAGCTGGGCGAGATCGAGTCCGCGCTGAACCGCCACCCGGGCCTGCGCGAGTCGGTCGTGATGGCGCAGACGGGAGCGACAGGAGACCGACGCCTGATCGCGTGGGTCGTGCCCAAGGCCGGAGAGGTTTCCACCTCCGAGCTGCGCGAGCATCTGCTCCAGAGCCTGCCCGAATACATGGTGCCGTCCGTGTTCGTGAGCCTCGACAAGCTGCCGCTCACCACGCACGGCAAGGTGGACCGCCGCGCCCTGCCCGAGCCGGGCAGCGTGCTCCTGCCGGCATCCGAGCTGGTGGCGCCGCGCAACCGCACCGAGGCGCGCCTCGCGGAGATCTGGCGCGAGGTCCTGCGCGTGGAGCAGGTGGGGGTCCACGACAACTTCTTCGAGCTGGGCGGGCATTCGCTGCTGGTGTCCCAGCTCTCGTCCCGGGTGCGCAACGCGTTCGGGGTCGAGCTTCCGCTGCGCCAGGTGTTCGAGGCGCCCACCCTGGAGGCCCTGGCCGCGCGCGTCGAAGGGGTCCTGCCCGAAAGGCAGGAACGGATCGAGCGCGTTCCGCGGACCGAGCCGCTGCCGCTCTCCTTCGCGCAGGAGCGCCTCTGGTTCCTCGACCAGTTGGAGCCGGGGAGCCCGCTCTACAACGTGCCCGTGGCCCTGCGCCTGAAAGGCCAGCTCGACCTCGACGCGTTCGCGGTCACGTTCCGCGAGATCGTGCGGCGGCACGAGGCGCTGCGCACCTCCTTCGGTGGGGCGGACGGCAAGCCGGTCCAGGTGATCGAGCCGGAAGCCAGTCTCGACGTCCCGCTCGTGGACATCTCCCATCTCCCGGCCGACGAGCGCGAGGCCGCGCTGGCGCGGCTGGCCGAGGAGGAGGCGCGGAAGCCGTTCGACCTGCGCCGGGCGCCGTTGCTGCGCGTCCAGGCCATAAAGCTTGCTGAGGACGAGCACGCGGTGCTCGCGACCCTACACCACATCGTGAGCGACGGCTGGTCGCTGGGCGTGCTCGTGAACGAAATCGCGGCGCTCTACTCCGGCCGGACGCTGCCCGAGCTCGCCGTGCAGTACGCGGACTTCGCAGTCTGGCAGCGCGGCCGGTTGACCGGCGAGTTGGCGGGCGACTGGCTGGAGACCGAAACGGGCCATTGGCGAAGCGCCCTGGCTGGGGCCTCGACCGTTCTCGATCTGCCCACGGATCATCCGCGGCCTGCACGGCAGAGCTTCCGCGGCCGGCATCTCCCCGTGGAGCTGCCAGCCGGTCTCGTGGAGAGGGTGAAGACGCTGGCCCAGGACGAGGGCTCGACCCTCTTCATGGCCCTGCTCGCCGCGTTCGAAACGCTGCTCCATCGCTACACGGGGCAGGAGGACTTCCTTGTGGGCTCGCCCGTGGCGAACCGCACCCGCGAGGAGGTCGAGCCGCTGATCGGGTTCTTCGTCAACACCCTGGCCCTGCGCGCGCGGGTGGGCGGCGATCCTGCCTTCCGCGAGCTGGTGGGCCGTGTGAAGGGCGTGACCCTGGACGCCTACGCGCACCAGGACCTGCCGTTCGAGCGCTTGGTGGAGGCCCTGGAGCCGGAGCGCGACCTCTCCCGCTCGCCGCTGTTCCAGGTCCTGTTCGTGCTCCAGAACGCGCCCTTCGAGCCGCTGGTTCTGCCGAACCTGTTGCTCGAACCCCTGGAGCTGGAGAGCGGCACGTCCAAGTTCGATCTCTCGCTCTACTTCATGGAAAGGCCGGACGGTCGCCTCGGCGGCTTCCTGGAGATCGACACCGCCCTCTTCGAGGAGGCCACGGCGTATCGCCTGCTGGAGCACTTCCGCACCCTGCTGGAGAGCGCGGTCACGAACCCCAGCGGCAGGGTCTCAGAGCTGGCGCTGCTGAGCCGAGCTGAGCGCCGGCAGGTCCTCAAGGGATGGAACGAGACCGCGGCCGAGTTGCCGCAGACCACCGTGGCATCGCTCTTCGAGCAACAGGTGCAGCGCGCCCCAGAGGCCGTGGCCGTCTCCCAGGGCGAGACGCGGCTCACCTACTCCGAGCTGGACGAGCGCGCCGAAAGCCTGGCCTCGCACCTGCGCTCGCAGGGGATCGGACCCGAGTCCCGGGTGGGGATCCAGATGGAGCGCACGCCGGACCTGCTGGTGGCGGTCCTCGGAGTCCTCAAGAGCGGCGCCGCCTACGTTCCCCTCGATCCCTCGCACCCCCAGGAGCGCCTCAATCTCATTCTTGAGGCTGCGCGTCCCCATACCGTGCTCACTCAGATCGGGAGGGTGGAGGCACCCTCTCCTGCGGAGCAGGGGAGGGTAGGGGAGGGGTCCCTCGCCTACATCCTCTTTACCTCGGGTTCCACCGGCCGTCCCAAGGGCGTGCAGATCTCCCAGCGAGCCCTCGCCAACTTCCTCCTCTCCATGGTCCGCGAGCCGGGCCTGGATGCGGACGACGTCCTCCTCGCCGTCACGACCCTGTCCTTCGATATCGCCGGCCTGGAGCTGCTGCTGCCGCTGCTCGTGGGAGCCCGAGTCGAGATCGCGACCCGCGAAGAGGCCTCGGATGCGGAGCTGCTGAAGAAGCGTCTCGCCGGAGCCACGGTCATGCAGGCCACGCCCGCCACCTGGCGCATGCTCCTCGACGCCGGCTGGGAAGGGGGAGACCTCAAGGCCCTCTGCGGCGGTGAGGCCCTGCCGTCCGATCTGGCCGCCCGGCTGCTGCCCCGCGTCGGCTCGCTCTGGAACATGTACGGTCCCACCGAGACCACGATCTGGTCCGCCACCCGTCGGGTGACCGAAGAGGAGGAAGGCTCCTCGATCGCGGTGGGCGGAGCCATCGCGAACACCTCCCTCTACGTGCTCGACCGGCGGCTGGAGCCGGTGCCGGTAGGCATCCCCGGGGAGCTGTGCATCGGCGGCGAGGGCTTGGCGCGCGGGTATCTGGATGCGCCGGATCTGACGGCGGAGCGCTTCGTGCCCGATCCGTTCGCCGGAGGCCGGATGTACCGCACTGGCGACCTCGTGCGCTGGCGCCCCGACGGCCGCATTGAGTTCCTCGGCCGCATCGACTTCCAGGTCAAGGTGCGTGGCTTCCGCATCGAGCTGGGCGAGATCGAGGCCGCGCTCGCCGCGCACCCCGAGGTCCATCAGGCGGTTGCGGGACTGCGCGGCGACAGGCTGGTCGCCTGGATCGTTGCGGACGGCGAGGCTGATCTGCGCGAGCACCTGAAGGGCAGGCTCCCCGAGTACATGGTGCCGTCGGTGTTCGTGGTCCTGGACTCCTTCCCGCTCACGCCGAGCGGCAAGGTGGACCGCAAGGCTCTGCCCGAGCCTCAGGCAACTGGCGAGCGGAAGCATGTGGCGCCTCGCGGCCCGATGGAGGAGCTGATCGCGGGGATCTGGTCCGAGCTGCTGGGTGTCACCCAAGTGGGCTCGGACGACAGCTTTTTCGAGCTGGGCGGCCACTCGCTGCTCGCGACGCAGCTCGTGTCGCGCCTGCGCCGCGCGTTCGGCGTGGAGCTGCCCGTGCGGCAGCTCTTCGAATCACCGACGCTGGCGGGGCTGGCCGGGCTGGTGCAGGAGGCGCGGCAGGGGGGCAAGACGCCGCCCCTCCGTCCGATGCCCCGGCCGTCCGAGATCCCCCTGTCCTACGCCCAGGAGAGGCTCTGGTTCGTCGAGCAGCTCGAGCGCGACCATTCGATGTACAACCTGCCGGCCGCGGTCCGGCTGCGCGGCGAGCTGCGGGTGGACGTGCTGGAGGCCTGCCTGCGGGAGATCGCGCGGCGGCACGAGTCGCTGCGCACCCGTTTTGTGACGGTGCACGGCCAGCCCGTGCAGGTGATCGACCGCGACTGGCGCCCCTCGCTGCCTGTCGTGGACCTCCGGGGGCTGCCGGCGGCCGTGGCCGAGACCGAGCTTCGCCGGCGCACGAACGAGGACGAGGCCCGTCCCTACGACCTGGCCGCGGGCCCGCTGGTGCGCGCCACGCTGTTGCAGTTGACGGATGCGGATTCCGTGGTGCTCTTCGGCATGCACCACATCGTCTCCGACCGCTGGTCCATGGGTCTCCTGCTGCGCGAGATGGCGGGGTTGTATCCGGCGCTCGTCGCAGGCGGGTCTTCGCCGCTGCCGGAGCTGCCGGTCCAGTACGCGGACTACACCCTCTGGCAGCGGGAGTGGCTGCGCGGCGAGGTGCTGGACGGGCAGCTCGCCTATTGGAAGGGGAAGCTCGGCGGGCTCCAGCCCCTGGACCTCCCCACGGACCGACCCGATTCGGGCCAGCTCGTGCAGGCCGGCGACCTGACCTTCGAGCTGGACGCGCCGCTGGCCGAGGGGCTGCAAGCTCTGGCGCGGGGACAGGGGGCGAGCCCGTTCATGGTGCTGCTCGCCGCGTTCCAGGCACTGCTCCAGCGCCACAGCGGGCATGAAGACATCGCGGTGGGCGCACCGATCGCCGGCCGCACCCGGGCGGAGACCGAGGATCTCATCGGCTTCTTCGTCAACACCCTGGTCCTGCGCACCCGCGTGGAGCCGGGCCTCTCCTTCCGGGAGCTGCTGGAGCGGGTGCGGGCCACGACCCTGGAAGCCTACGATCACCAGGATCTTCCGTTCTCGCGTGTGGTGGAAGCGCTGCGGCCCGGCCGCCGCCAGGGGCTGGGGCTCGCGGACGTGATGTTCACCATGCAGAACCAGCCCATGCCCGACATGAGCCTGCCCGGGCTGGAGATGAGCGTCCTGCCGCTCAACGAGGACGCCGGCTTCCTGATCAACTTCGCCCTGTCGCTCCGCATGTGGGAGTCCGGAGGGCGGATGAAGGGGGGCCTGAGCTACAACACCGCGCTGTTCGACGGCGCCACGGCGGAGCGCTGGCGCGACAACTTCCTGACCCTGCTGGCCGCTGCGGTCGATCGTCCGGAGCAGTCCCTGTCCGGGGTGCCGCTGCTCAGCGTGGGGGAGCGCCGCCACGTGGCTGCCGAGCCCGAGCGCCCGGCCGCCGCGGTGTCGGAGAGCGTGGCGAAGCAGCGGTCGGATCTGTCGGGCCGGCGCGATCATCTCTCGGCCGCCAAGCGCGAGCTGCTGGAGAAGCGCCTCCGCGGCGCCAGGGCCGGAGCCTCTCCGGCGCAGGCTCCGAAAGCCGCCGCGCCGAAGGCGCTCGTCCAGCTCCAGGCCGGGAACGGGAGCCGTCCGCCTTTCTTCTGCGTTCACGCGATCGGCGGCTCGGTCTTCTCGTATGGCGAGCTCGCCCGCAGCCTGGGGCCGGAGCAGGCGTTCTACGGAGTGCAGTCCCCAGGCCTGGAGGGGGGCCGCATGTTCGAGGACGTTCCCTCCATGGCGGCCGAGTACGTGGCCGCGGTGGAAGCCGCCGCCCCGAACGGTCCGGTCCTGCTCGGCGGGTGGTCCTTCGGCGGCGTGGTGGCCTTCGAGATGGCGCGCCTGCTTCGCGCCCGTGGACGGGAGGTGCCTCTGGTGGTCCTCCTCGACAGCTACGCGCCCACCGGGGTCGACCTGCTTGCGCAGCGCAGCGACGCCGAGCTCCTCCGGCCGTTCCTGCGCGACCAGGCCGGTCTCCAGGGGCAGGATGCGGAGTGGCTCGACGAGATGCCGCTCGCGGGCGAGGAAGCGGTTGCCGGGCTGCTGGCCCAGGCCCGGGAGGCGGGCCTTCTGCGTGCCGACGTGCGGTCCGAGAAGGTCGAGCGCCTGCTCGGGGTCTACAAGGCCAACCTGCGGGCTTTGGCGTCCTACCGGCCGCAGCCCTACGACGGGAGGATCGTCCTCTTCCGTTCCGAGGGCGTCGAGGACAGGCACCCCACGAACGGCTGGGAAGAGCTCGCCTCGGAACCGGTCGAGGTCCTCGCCGCAGAGGGGGATCACTACACCATGCTGGCAACGCCTCAGGTCCTCCACCTGGCACAGCGTCTGTCCGCCTCGATCGAGCGGGCGCTTCGCGCCGGAGCCGAGGCCGAGGCGATGGTCTGAGGACCGGCGGGAGCTTAAGGATATGGAAAGAACCGTTGTCAACCGCACCGCCTCCATTGTCTCCGAGACCGAGGAGTCGGACTTCGCCGCCGGCCGGCGCAGCCCGGGCTCCGCTCTGCTGCACGGGCTGTTCGAGGAGCAGGCCGACCGCTCGCCGGATTCCGTGGCCGTCGTGGCGGGCAGAACGCGCCTGACCTACGGCGAGCTGGAGGCAAGGGCGAACCGGCTCGCCTGGCATCTGCGGTCGCTGGGTGTGGGTCCGGAGTCGCGGGTCGGGGTCTGCCTGGAGCGCACCGAGCAGCTCCTGGTGGGCATCCTCGGCGTGCTCAAGGCGGGCGGCGCCTACGTGCCCATGGATCCGACCTATCCGGTCGAGCGCCTGGCGTTCCTCCTGGAGGACAGCCGGGTGCCCGTGATCGTCACCCAGGAGAGCCTGCAGGGGGTGCTGCCCGCGCATGAGGCGAGCCTGGTCCTCCTCGACGCCCACGCGCCGCGGATCGAGGGTCATGGCGCGGAGCGGCCGCAGGCCGGCGTGCTGGCGCAGAACCTGGCGTACTTCATCTACACCTCCGGCTCGACCGGGCGGCCCAAGGGAGTCGCCATCGCACACGAGAATGCCGTGGCGCTGGTGCGCTGGGCCCTTCGGGTGTTCTCCCCGGAGGACCTCGCGGGCGTGCTGTTCGCCACGACCCTCTGCTTCGACCTCTCGGTCTTCGAGATGTTCGTGCCCCTCGCCGCGGGCACCCGGGTGATCGTCGCCGGCAACGGTCTGGAGCTGCCGCGCCTGGCCGCGGCCCGCGAGGTGACGCTGATCAACACCGGCCCCTCGGTCATGGCCGAGCTGGTGCGCGAGCGCGGAGTGCCCCCCTCGGTCCGAGTGGTCAATCTCGCCGGCGAGGCGCTGCCCGGCCCCCTGGCGCGCGCGATCTACGAGAGCACCGCGATCCTGAAAGTCTTCAACCTGTACGGCCCTTCGGAGGACACGACCTACTCCACCGGGGCCCTGATCGGGCGGGACGAACCGGGCGAGCCGCCCATCGGCAAGTCCCTCGACGGCTCGCAGGCCTGGCTGCTGGACGAATCGGGCCGCCCGGTCGCGCCCGGGGAGACCGGCGAGATCTACCTGGGCGGCGTGGGACTGGCGCGCGGCTACTTCGACCGTCCCGACCTCACGGCCGACCGGTTCGTCCCCAGCCCTTTCCCGGGCCGGCCCGGCGACCGCCTTTACCGCACCGGCGACCTGGCCCGGGAGCTGCCGGACGGCAACCTCCATTTCCTCGGCCGCGCCGACCACCAGATCAAGCTCCGCGGCCTGCGCATCGAGCCGAGCGAGATCGAGGCCGTGCTGGTCCGCCACCCCGCCGTACGCGAGGCGGTGGTCAAGGCGTGGGGCAAGGGCGGTGACGCGCGGCTGGTCGCCTATGTGGCCACCGATGCTCCCGCTCCCGCGCCGGCCGAGCTGCGCGAGCTCCTGTTGGGTACCCTGCCCTCCTACATGGTGCCCGCGGAGTGGGTCTTCCTGGAGACGATGCCGCGCACGCTCAACGGCAAGGTGGATCGCAAGGCCCTTGCCGAGCCGGAGAGGAAGGAGAGGTCGGCCGCAGACTACGTCGCGCCGCGGACGCCCGTGGAGCAGACCCTGGCCGGCTTCTGGGCCGAGGCGCTGGGGGAGCCGGCCGGCATCCACGAGAGCTTCTTCGAGATCGGCGGGAACTCTCTTCTCGCCACCCGCATCCTCGCCCGGATCTACGACGCCTTCGGCATCGACCTGCCCTTTCGTGCGATCTTCGCTGCCCCGACCATCGCTGGGCTTGCCGAGGCCATCGAGGCGCTCGGCCCCAGGACCGAGGCGGAGGGAGCCCGGCTCCCCAGGGTCGGCCGGGAGGGCGTGCTGCCGCTCGCCCCGGTCCAGCAGGGGCCCTGGCTCCTCGACCGGCTCGTGCCGGGCGGACCTTTGTACAACATCCCGAATGTCGTGCTCCTGCGCGGCCCGCTGGACCCCGGCGCTCTCGCCGGAGCGATCTCCGCGGTGTTCCGCCGGCACGAGGCCCTGCGCACTTCGTTCCCCGAGGTGGAAGGGAGCCCCAGGCAGGAGATCCGGCCGCCGTCACCGGTGGCGCTGCCGCTGGTCGACCTCTCCGCGCTGCGCGGCACGGTGGGCGCGGAGGAGGAGCTGCAGCGGGTCGCCCTCCTGCTGGCGCGGCAGGGCTTCGACCTGCGGCGCGGGCCGCTCCTGCGAGCCATCCTGATCCGCCTCGGCCTGCTCCCGGACGCGCCGGAGCACGCTCTGTCGCTCACCGTGCACCACATCGTGTTCGACGGCTGGTCCGAGGAAGTCTTCTGGCGCGAGCTCTCGACTCTTTACGCCGCCGCGCGGGAAGGGCAGCCTGATCCGCTCCCCGAGCTGCCGCTGCAGTACGCCGACTACGCTGTCTGGCGGCTGCGCCGGAACCAGGAAACGGAGAGGGACGAGCTCGATTGGTGGCTCCGCTACTTGCGGGGGATCGAGACGCTCGAGCTGCCCACGGACCGGCCGCGGCCCGCGTCGTCGTCGGTTCCGGCTTTCCGCGGTGCCATGCGGCGCTGGAGTTTCCCGCGGGCGACCGCCGCCGCCGTCGGTGCCCTCGCCCGCGCTACGGGTGTGACGCCGTTCATGGCGCTGCTCGCCTCCCTCTCCGCCCTGCTCTCCCGCTACGGTGGGCAGGACAGCTTCGCGGTGGGTGCGCCCTTCTCCGGCCGCGGGCTCTCAGTGCTGGAGGGGCTGATTGGTTACTTCGTCCATCCGCTGGCTCTGCGCGCCGACCTCTCCGGGCGTCCGACGTTCCACGAGCTGCTGGAGCGGACGCGGGAATCGATGCTCGCCGCCTCCGCCCACCAGGAGCTCGCCTTCGACCGGCTGGTCAAGGAGCTGAATCCGGAACGCGACCCGGTCCGCAACCCGGTGTTCCAGGTCTTCTTCGAGGTCGCGAACGAAGCACGGCCCCTGCCCGCGCTTCCTGGCATTGAGGCCGCGGAGTACGACCTTCATATCGGCACGGCGAAGTTCGATCTCTCCTTCGGGCTGGAGGAGCACGACGGCCTTCTCCTCGCCGAATGTGAGTACAGCACGGACCTGTTCGACGCCGCCACGGTCGACCGTATCTGCAGGCACTTCGTCCGCCTGACGGCCGCGGCCGCCGCGGCTCCCGGCGTACCGGTGGCCGAGCTGTCCCTGCTCTCGGAGACGGAGATCCAGTCGATCCTGGAGCACGCAGGCGCGCCCGGCGCTCTGTCCATACCGGCCGGCGCCACGGCGGTGCACCGCCTGTTCGAGACCCAGGCGCGGCGGACGCCGGAGGCCGTTGCCATCCTGAGCGCCGCGGGAGAGCGGCTCACCTACGGCGAGCTCGACCGGGCGAGCGGCCGCTTGGCCCGCTTCCTCGCCGGGCATGGCGTCGGTCCGGAGGTGCCGGTGGGGGTCTGCCTGGAGCGCTCCCCGGAGCTGGTGATCGCGCTCCTCGGCGTGCTCAAGGCGGGCGGGGTCTACCTTCCGCTCGATCCGGCCTACCCGGCGGACCGCCTGGCCTTCATGCTGGAGGACTCCGGCGCGCCGCTGGTACTGGCTTCGTCCCGTTCGCTGCCGGCTCTCCCCCTGGACGGACCCGCGGCCGTGGCGCTCGACGCTCCCGGGGGGCCTCTGTCCGGGGAGGAGGACGCAGAGGAGGAGCCGGCGCCCGGAGTCCTGCCGGAGAGCTTGGCCTATCTGATCTACACCTCGGGCTCGACCGGCCAGCCCAAGGGGGTCGGCGTTCCGCACGGACCGGCGGCCGCGCATCTGGAGATCGTTGCCCGCAAGGTCGGCCTGGGCAAGGGGGACCGCTTCCTCCAGTTCTCCTCCCCGAGCTTCGACATGTCGCTGGAGGAGATCCTCTCGCCGCTGGTGTCGGGCGCCGCGGTGGTCCTGCGCGAGGCCGAGCTGTGGCAGCCGGCCGTGTTCCTCGAACGCGTCGCGGAGCTCGGCGTGACCGTGGTCAACCTGCCGACGGCCTACTGGCACGCCTGGGCGGCGGAGTGCGAGCGCGCCGGCGTGCCGCCGGGCTTGGCTCTCCGCCTCGTGTTCTTCGGCGGAGAGGCGATGTCCGGCGAGGCCCTGCGCCGGTGGCGGCGCTCGCCGCTGGGCGAGCTGCGGCTGCTGAACGGCTATGGCCCGACCGAGGGCGTGATCACTGCGACGATCCTCGAAGTCGAGGGGGAAGTCGCCGCCGGAGCGGTTCCGATCGGTCTGCCGCTCGCGGGCCGGACCGCCCTGGTGCTCGACCGCGACGGACAGCTCGTTCCCGAAGGGGTCGCCGGAGAGCTCTGCCTGGGAGGTCCGCTGCTGGCGCGCGGCTATGCCGGCAGGCCGGACGTGACGGCGGAACGGTTCCTGCCGGACCCGTTCTCCACGGAGCCAGGAGCGCGCCTCTATCGCACCGGCGACCGGGTACGGCGCCGGCCGGACGGGGGCCTGGAGTTCCTCGGCCGCATCGACCGTCAGGTCAAGGTGCGCGGCTTCCGCGTCGAGCCGGGTGAGATCGAGGCTGCCCTCGCCCGGCACCCGGCCGTGCGCGAGGCAGTGGTCGACACCCGGCCCGACGGCGCCGGAGGACGGCGCCTCGTGGCCTGGATCCTGCCAGCCTCGTCCGAAGAGCCGCCGACCGCGGCCCAACTCCGCGAGTCGCTGCACGGCACGCTTCCGGAGCACATGGTCCCCTCCGCCTTCGTGACCCTGGCGGAGCTGCCGCTGACTCCCAACGGCAAGGTGGATTACCGCGCCCTGCCCGAGCCGCAGGCGGCTGCGGGCGAGCTGGCGGAGAGCTACGTCGCCCCCCGCACGCCGACCGAGGAGACGCTGGTCCGCGTGTGGGCCGAGGCTCTGGGCTACGAGCGCGTCGGGGTCCACGACTCGTTCTTCGCGCTGGGCGGCCACTCCCTGCTCGGCGTGCGCGTCCTGGCCCGTGTGCAGGATCTCCTCGGAGTGGACGTACCGCTCTCCGTGCTCCTGGCCGATCCCACCGTCCTCGCCCTGGCCCGCGCCGTGGACGCCGCCCGGCAGGAGCCGGAGCGCTCCGGCCCGTCCCTGGAGCCGGTCCCCCGCGAGGGGCGCCTGCCGCTCTCTCCGGCCCAGCAGGGCCTCTGGTTCCTCGATCGCCTGGAGCCCGGCCAGCCGGCCTACGCCATTGCGGCTGCGGCGGCCCTGCGCGGTCCGCTCGATCCCATGGCCCTGGAAGCGGCATTCAGCGCCCTGACGAGTCGGCACGAGGCACTGCGGACCCGCTTCCCGGAGGTCGACGGCGAGCCCCGGCAGGAGATCCTTCCCCCGCGACCCTTCGTCCTGCCGCGGATCGACCTGTCCGCCCTCCCGGCCGGAGTCCGCGAGCGCGAGCTGGAGCGCTGCGGACGCGCGGAGGCGCGCCGGCCGTTCGACCTGGCCCGCGACCCGCTCCTGCGCGCCTGCCTGGTCGCCGTGTCTTCCAGCGAGCATGTCCTGCTCGTGACCATTCATCACATCGTCTTCGACGGCTGGTCCGAGGCCATTCTCTGGGAGGACCTGTCCGCGGCGTACGCCGCCGCCCGCGAGGGCCGGCCCGCCGCGCTGCCGGAGCTGCCCTTGCAGTACGCCGACTATGCCGTGTGGCAGCTCCGGCGGCTGGAGGAGACGCTGGCCGCGGAGATCGAGTGGTGGCGGCATCAACTGGAGGGGATCGCTCCACTGGAGCTGCCCTCGGACCGGCCGCGGCCGGCGGCGCGCACCTCGCGCGGTGACGTGCGGCCGCTGGTGTTGCCGGAGCCGCTCACCGCGGGGGTGCGCGAGCTTGCCGTGCGGCAGGGAGCCACGCCGTTCATGACCCTGTTCCCGGCCTACGCGGCGCTGCTTTCCCGCTATAGCGGCCAGGATCTTTTCGCGGTCGGGGCTCCCGTCGCCGGCCGCGGGACCTCCGAGCTGGGCGGTCTGATCGGCATGTTCGTCAACATGCTGGCGCTGCGCGCCGATCTCGCAGGCCGGCCGACCTTCCGCGATCTGGTGGAGCGGACCCGGGAGACGCTGCTCGCGGCTCTGGCCCACCAGGATCTGCCGTTCGACCGGCTGGTTCAGGAGTTGAACCCGGTGCGGGACCTGAGCCGCAACCCGGTGTTCCAGGTCTCGTTCCAGGTTTTCGACCAAGCGCGCATCCTGCCGGCGCTGCCCGGGATCGAGGCGTCCGCACCCGACTTCCACAGCGGGACCGCGAAGTTCGACCTGGAGCTGGAGCTCGAGGACCATGGCTCGGAGCTGCGCGGCGGGTGCGCGTACAGCACCGACCTGTTCGACGCCGGCACGATCGACCGCTTCCTGGCCCACTTCGAGCTGCTGACCGCCGCAGCCCTGGCCTCGCCCGACCTGCCGTTCACCGAGATCCCCCTGCTCACGGACGCCGAGCGCCGGCAGCTCCTGGAGTGGAGCGCAACCCTGGCCGGACCCGCGCCGGAAGGGCTGGTCCATCGCCTGTTCGAGGAGCAGGCGCGCCGGCAGCCCGGAGCACCGGCGGTTGGGCGCCTTACCTATGCTGATCTCGACCGCTGGGCGACTCTCCTGGCCCGGCGTCTGCGGGAGCTGGGCGTCGCGCCGGAGACGCGCGTCGGCGTCTGCCTGGAGCGCTCGTCCGAGCTGGTGGTCTCGGTGCTGGCCGTGCTCAAGGCCGGAGGCGCCTACGTGGCGCTCGATCCGGCCCATCCCGAGGAGCGGCTGGCCTTCCAGCTCGAGGACTCGCGAGTGCGGGTCGCGCTGGCCCGCCCCGGGCTCCTGGACCATCTCGCCAAGCCGCTGGAGATCCGCCTCGTCTCCCCGGACGAGGAGGGAGAAGCACCCCTCGCGGGGCCGGAGCCTCTTGCCGCCAACCTGGCCTACGTGATCTACACCTCCGGCTCGACCGGACGGCCGAAGGGTGTCGAGATCTCCCACGGCTCGCTGCGCAACCTGGTGGCGTGGCACGTGCGCGCTTTCGGGCTCACCCCGGCCGACCGCTCCGCCCTCATCGCCGGCGTGGGCTTCGATGCCTCGGCCTGGGAGGTGTGGCCCGTCCTCGCCGCGGGCGCGAGCCTGCACGTGGTGCCCGAGGAGGTCCGCACCTCGCCCGAGGCCGTGCGCGACTGGCTCGTGGAACAGGGGGTGACGGCGACGTTCCTCCCCACGCCGTTGGCCGAGGCGGTCCAGACCCTGGACTGGCCGCGAGCGACGGAGATGCGGGTCCTGTTGACCGGCGGCGACCGGCTGCACCAGCCGCCCCCGCCCTCCCTGCCGTTCGTCCTGGTGAACAACTACGGACCCACCGAAGCCGCGGTGGTCTCCACGTCGGGCGTGGTGGCTCCCTCCTCCCGGTCCGGCCGTGCCCCGTCCATCGGCCGGCCCGTCGACGGCGCCCGGCTCTTCGTCGTGGACCGGGCCCTGCATCCGGTGCCGCCCGGAGTACCCGGAGAGCTTCTCGTGGGCGGCGCGGGGCTGGCCCGCGGCTATCTCGGCCGGCCCGGCCTGACGGCGGAGCGCTTCGTCCCCGATCCAGTCGGGAACGGAGAGCGCCTGTACCGCACGGGCGACCTGGTCCGCTTCCTGCCCGACGGCGAGCTGGAGTTCCTGGGCCGGATCGACCAGCAGGTCAAGCTGCGGGGATACCGGGTCGAGCTGGGCGAGATCGAGACCGCCCTGGCCCGCCACCCGCGGGTGCGCGAGGCGGCCGTGCTCGTCCAGGACGGCACTCTCGTCGCCTATGTTGCCGGCGAAGGGGAGGCGGCGGACCTGGCCGTGTTCCTGCGCCGGAGTCTGCCGGATTACATGGTCCCCGCCGCCTTCGTACCCCTCCCGGCCCTGCCCCTCAACGCCAGCGGCAAGGTGGACCGGCAGGCGCTGTCGCGCATCGCCCCACCCTCCGCGGGCGCGGGCGGCTTCGACGACCCGGTCGAGGAGCTCCTGGCCGGTCTCTGGGAGGAGGTGCTGGGCCGCCCGTCCATCCAGCCGGGCGACAACTTCTTCCATCTGGGAGGCCACTCGCTCCTGGCGACCCGCGTGCTGTCGCGCATGCGGGAGGCACTCGGTGTCGACCTGCCGCTCCAGGTCCTGTTCGAGGCGCCCACGGTGTCGGCGCTGGCCCGGGCCGCGGCCGCGGCGCGCCGGGGCACGGCGGCTCTCCTGCCGCCGCTCGTGCCGGTCCCCCGGGACGGGCTGCTCCCCCTGTCCTTCCCGCAGCAGCGCCTCTGGTTCATGGACCGGCTGGCGCCGGACAGCCACACCTACAACATCCCGGCGGCCTACGCCCTGCGCGGCCCCCTGGACGTGGCGGCCCTGGCCGGGGCGCTCTCGGGCATCGTGGACCGGCACGAGGTTCTCCGCACCCGCTTCGTGGAGGTGGACGGCCAGCCCTGGCAGGAGATCCTGTCCTCCGGAGCGCTCGCGGTGCCGCTCGTGGACCTCTCCGGCCTGCCCCCGGAGAGCCGGGAGCGGGAGCTGGCCCGGATCGGCAGAGAGGAGGCGGAGAGGCCCTTCGTGCTCTCCCGCGGACCGTTGATGCGGGCCGGGATCGTCCGCTTGGGGCGCGAGGAGCACGCGCTGCTCCTGACCCTGCACCACATCGCCTCGGACGGCTGGTCCGACGAGATCCTCGACCGGGAGCTGTCGGCGCTCTACGACGGGTCCCCGCTGCCGGAGCTGCGCGTCCAATACGCCGACTTCGCGGTCTGGCAGCGGTCGTGGCCGGAGGAGGTGCTGACAGGTCAGGTCGAGTGGTGGGCCCGCCGGCTGGCCGGGCTGGCCAACCTGGAGGTGCCCACGGACCGCGCCCGGCCGCCGGTGCAGACGTTCCGGGGTGAGACGGTCGAGGTCACGGTGCCTCCAGCCCTCACGGACGCGGTGCGCGAACTGTCCCGCGCCCAGCGGTCGACCCTGTTCATGACGCTGCTCGCGGCTTGGCAGGCGCTGTTCCACCGCCTCACCGGCCAGACCGACGTGGCCATCGGCTCGCCGGTGGCGAATCGGAACCGGCCCGAGGTCGAGGGGCTGATCGGGTTCTTCGTGAACATGCTCGCCCTGCGCACGGACTGTGGCGGCGATCCGCTGTTCGGCGAGCTGCTGGAGCGGGTGCGGAGCACGTCCCTGGAGGCCTACGACCACGCGGACGTGCCGTTCGAACGCCTCATCGACGAGCTCGGGCTGGAGCGCGATCTGAGCCGCCAGGCCCTGGTGCAGGTCATGTTCTCGCTGCACACCCCGCTGCCCGTGCCGGTCCTCCGGAATCTGGAGGTGGAGCCGCTCACGCTCTGGGGCTCCGTGGCCAAGTTCGACCTGACCCTCGGCCTGTTCGATGAGGGTGACTGGCTCGGCGGCTGGATCGAGTACAGCTCCGATCTGTTCGACCGCCCCACGGTAGCCCGGCTGGCCGGCCAGTTCGTCCGTCTGCTGGAGTCGGCCGTGGAGCCCGGCCGCAGGCTTTCGGAGCTGGAGATGCTGTCCCCGGCGGAGCGGCACCAGGTGCTGGACGAGTGGAACGACACGGCCGCTCCCTTCCCCGCGGAGACTCTGATGCACCAGTTCTTCGAGGCCGCGGCGGACCGCGTCCCCGAGGCGCTGGCCGCGGTGTGGGAAGGCCGGGAGCTCACCTACGCCGGGCTCGAGGAGCGGGCGAACCGGATCGCGCACCTGCTGCGGGAGCGCGGGGTTCGCCGCGGCACTCCCGTGGGCATCTGGATGGAGCGCTCTCTGGACCTGGTCGCCGGTGTGATCGCCGTGCTCAAGGCAGGGGGCTACTACGTGCCCCTCGACTCCGCCTGGCCCGCCGACCGCGTCGAGGCGATCCTCCGGGACACGGAGGCGCCGGCGATCCTGACCCGCTCGGCCCATCTGGGCCGGGTCCTGGAGATGCTGTGGCGCCTGCCCGCGCTCTCCGGCGTGGTCTGCCTGGATGTCGAAGCTCCGGAGCCGGCTCCCGAGCCTGTGGACGCGGGGAGTGTGCGGGCCGTGTTCGACCTGGTGGCGGAGCGGGCCGTGGACCGGGTCACGGCCGGCGGCTTCGTGAGCAGCTTCACGGGCGAGCCGTTCTCCGAGGCCGAGGTGGACGAGTACCGCGACCGGGTGCTCTCGCTGGCCGAACCCTGGATCGGGCCGGACAGGCGGGTGCTGGAGATCGGCTGCGGCTCGGGCCTCCTGATGTGGGAGATCGCGCCGCGGGTGGCCCGTTTCGTGGGCCTCGACCCGTCGCCGCTCACGCAGGAGCGCAACCGCGCCCACGCCGCGGAGCTGGACGTCGAGGTCGAGCTGCCGGTCGGATTCGCGCACGAGATCGAGGGCTGGGCCGAGGGCTCGTTCGACCTGGTGCTGATCGCCAGCACGGCGCAGTTCTTCCCGGGTCCGCTCTACCTGGAGCGGGTGATCCGGCTCGCCGGGCGGCTGCTCGCGTCGGGCGGCGCCGTGGTGATCGCGGACGTGCCCGACGCCCGCCACCCGCACAAGGTCCTGAGCGTGGACGAGGAGTTCTTCCGCGACCTGGGGGCCACGGTCCATCACCGCGAGACGGGCTTCGACAACGAGCTGCGCTTCCGCTACGACGTGGTGCTCACCCGCCTCCAGGAGCGCAGCAGGGCGCTGTTGACCTCGTGGCATGTGGAGCGTTCTTCCGCGGACCGGCCCGCTCCGGTCGCGGCTCCGGAGGACCTGGCCTATGTCATCCATACCTCGGGCTCGACGGGCCAGCCCAAGGGGATCGTGGTCCAGCACCGGCCCGTGGCGAACCTGATCACCTGGATCAACCCGGCTTTCGGTCTGAGCTCGTCCGACCGGGTGCTGTTCGTGACCTCGATCTGCTTCGACCTGTCGGTGTGGGACATCTTCGGCGTGCTGGCCGCGGGCGGCTGCGTGCACGTGGCGTCCGAGGAGGATCTCCGTGACGCGGAGCGGCTGATGCGCATCCTCCTGGAGGAGCCGGTCACGATCTGGGACTCGGCGCCGGCCGCGCTGGTGCGGCTCGCCCCGCTGTTCCCGTCCGAGCCCGCGGTCCACAGCCGCCTGCGACGCGTGATGCTGTCCGGCGACTGGATCCCGGTGACTCTGCCGGACCGGGTGCGGGCCGCGTTCCCGCGCGCGGAGGTCACGAGCCTCGGCGGCGCCACCGAGGCCACGGTCTGGTCGAACTGGTACCCGGTCGGCGAGGTGGACCCGGAGTGGCCGAGCATCCCGTACGGCCGGCCCATGCCGAATGCGCAGTACCACGTGCTCGATCAGGGTTTGAATCCCTGTCCGGTCGGCGTGCCGGGCGATCTCTACATCGGCGGCGACTGCCTGTGCGTGGGCTACGCTCACCAGCCGGACCTGACCGCGGCGGCCTTCATCCCCGATCCCTTCGGAAAGCCTGGCGCCCGCCTCTACCGCACCGGCGACCGCGCCCGCTGCTTCCCGGACGGCAACCTGGAGTTCCTTGGCCGGGTCGATCATCAGGTCAAGATCCGCGGCTTCCGCATCGAGCTGGGCGAGATCGAGGTGGCCCTGGCGCGCCACGCCGGCGTGCGCGAGGCCGTGGTGCTGGCGCGGGAGGACGTGCCCGGCGACAAGCGGCTCGTCGCCTACGTCGTACCGGCGGGCGGGGAGCTCCCTGACCTGAGGGATTTCCTCCGCCAGTCGCTGCCGGACTACATGGTCCCTGCCGCGTTCGTGGAGCTGGAAGCCCTGCCGGTCACGCCGAACGGCAAGCTCGACCGCAACGCCCTGCCGGCGCCCCAGTGGGATCACGGCGAGACGGACGAGGGCGCCGCTCCGAGCACGCCCACCGAGCAGGCCCTGGCCGCGCTCTGGCGCGAGATCCTGGGAGTGGACCACGTTGGCATCCACGACAGCTTCTTCGATCTGGGCGGCCATTCCCTCCTCGCCACCCAGCTCGTGGCGCGCATCCGCGAGTCCTTCCATGTGGAGATGCCGCTGCGTGCGGTCTTCCAGGCTCCGGTCCTGGGCGAGCTGGCCGCGGCCCTGGACCTGGCTGCCGGCGGCGGCGCCGCGTCCATGGAGGAGATCCGGAGGACGTTCCGGAAGAACGCCATCCGGCCCATCCCGCCGGTACAGCGGAGCGGGCTCCTGCCTCTCTCGTTCCCGCAGCAGCGGCTCTGGCTGGTGGAGCGCCTGACGCCGGCCGGCGCGGCCTACCACATCCCCTACGCGTTCCGCCTGCGGGGCGCGCTCGACGTCGCGGCGCTGGAGTACGCCCTCGGCATGCTGGTGGAGCGGCACGAGGTGCTGCGCACCCGCTTCGTCGAGAGAGACGGCCGGCCCTGGCAGGAGATCCTCCCCCCGGAGCCGGTTACCCGGACGCTGGAAGACCTCGCCGAGGGAGACTTGGAGCGCGCGGCCGGGGAAGAGGCGGCGCGGCCGTTCGACCTGTCGTCCGTGCCCCCCTTCCGGGCGAGGCTTGCGCGTCTGGGGGCGGAGGATCACTTGCTGTTCCTCACCCTGCACCACATCGCGTCCGACGGCTGGTCCGAGCCGATCCTTCTGGACGAGCTGTCGGCCCTCTACGAGGCGGCGGTCACCGGTGTTGCAGCCAGCCTGCCGGACCTGCCGGTCCAGTACGCGGATTACGCCGTCTGGCAGCGGGCGTGGCCCGAGGACCTGCTAGCCGGCCGCCTCTCCTTCTGGACCAGGCAGCTCGCCGGCCTGGCCACCCTGGAGCTGCCGACCGACCGGCCCCGTCCGCCGGTTCAGACCTTCCACGGCGACAGCGTGCCGGTGGCCGTACCGCCCGGCGTGGCCGCAGCCCTGCGGGCGCTGGCGCGGGAGCACAACGCCACCCTGTTCATGCTGCTGCTCGCTGCCTGGCAGAGCCTGCTCCACCGCATCACCGGCCAGGATGACCTGGTCGTGGGCTCGCCCGTGGCCCATCGCGAGCAGCCGGAGGTGCGCGGGCTCATCGGATTCTTCGTGAACCTGCTCCCGTTGCGCGCCGACCTCAGCGGCAATCCCTCGTTCGCCCAGCTCCTGGGCCGGGTGCGGAGCACGGCCTTGGAGGCCTACGACCATGCGGACGTGCCCTTCGAGCGGCTAGTCGACGAGCTGAGCCTCGATCGCGACCTCTCCCGCCATCCGATCTTCCAGGTGCTGTTCAGCCTGGAGGAGGGGGAGACCCGGAGCCTCAAGCTGCCCGGCCTGGAGGTCGGCCGGATTGATTCCGCGTTCGAGATCGCCAAGTTCGACCTGGGCCTGACCTTGACCGACCTCGGAGAGGAGGGCTTCGCCGGTGAGATCGAGTACAACACCGATCTCTTCGAGCGCGACACCGTGCGGCGTTTCGCCGGGCACCTGAGCAACCTCCTGGCCGCCGTGGCCGCCCGGCCGGAGGAGCGGGTGGCGGAGATCGGCCTGCTCGCGCCGGAGGAGGTAGACCTGCTCCTGGAGTGGAGCGGCACCCCGTCTCCCGAGGCCTCCCCGGCTCTGCTGCACGAGGCTTTCATGGACCGCGCTGCGGAGGCTCCCGCCGCCCTGGCGCTGGTCTGGGGCGAGCGGCGCCTCACTTACGGCGAGCTGGATGAGCGGTCGGACCGCCTGGCCGCCCTGCTGCGCGGTCTGGGCGTGGGGCCCGAGGTCCGGGTCGGCCTCTGCTCGCCCCGCACGCCGGAGCTCGTCGCGGGCGTCCTTGGCATCCTGAAGGCCGGGGGTGCCTACGTGCCCCTCGATCCCGAGTACCCGCGGGAGCGCCTCGCCTTCACCCTGGAGGACGCCCGGGTGCCGGTGCTGGTCGCCACGGAGGATGTCCTGCCGGTCCTTCCCGAGCACGGCGCCCACGTCGTGCTGCTGGACGGCCCGGAGATGGACGTTCCGTCGGCGCGCCCGTCGGCGCTGGCCGTTCCGGAGGATCTGGCGTATCTCATCTACACCTCGGGCTCCACCGGCCGGGCCAAGGGAGTTGCCATCGCCCACCGCAGCGCCGCGGCCATGGTGCGCTGGGCGTCGGGCGTGTTCCCGGACGAGGACCTGGCGGGCGTGCTCGCCTCGACCTCGATCTGTTTCGACCTCTCGGTCTTCGAGATCTTCGTGCCTCTGTCGCGGGGCGGCGCCGTGGTCCTGGCGGCCAACGCCCTGGAGCTGCCGCAGCTGCCCGCGGCCGGTGAGGTGACCCTGGTCAACACGGTCCCCTCCGCCATGGCGGAGCTGGTGCGCACCGGCGGCGTGCCCTCGTCGGTGCGCACGGTCAACCTGGCCGGCGAGGCCCTGCCCGGCACCCTGGTGGACGAGATCCCCGCCGGGGTGCGGGTCATGAACCTCTACGGCCCGAGCGAGGACACGACCTACTCGACCTTCGCGGAGATCCGGCGTGGCACGGCGGCGCCGTCCATCGGCCGGCCGATCGCGGGCACCCGGGCCTGGGTGCTGGACCGCGGCGGCCTGCCGGTGCCTCCGGGGGTGCCGGGCGACCTCCACCTCGGCGGCGACGGCCTCGCCCGCGGTTATCTGGGACGGCCGGACCTCACGGCGGAGCGCTTCGTTCCCGATGCCTTCAGCGGCGAGACCGGGGGGCGGCTCTACCGCACCGGCGACCTCGTGCGCTGGCTGCCGGACGGGAACCTTCACTTCCTGGGCCGGGTGGACCATCAGGTCAAGGTGCGAGGCTTCCGCATCGAGCTCGGGGAGGTCGAGGCGGTCCTCGCGCGCCATCCGGGGGTCCGCGAGGCCGTGGTCGCGGTGCGGGGCGATTCCCTGGGGGAGCGGCACCTGGTGTCCTTCGTCACCCCCCGCGGGGAGAGGCCCTCTCCCCGGGAGCTGCGGGATTTCCTGCTCGCGCGCCTGCCAGGCCCGGCAGTGCCCTCCGCGTTCGTGATCCTGGACGAGCTGCCGCGCACCCCCAACGGCAAGGTGAACCGCCGCGCCCTTCCCCTGGAGGAGGCCGCGGCCGAGCGCTCCGCACCCTGGGCACCGCCCTCGACACCCACAGGCGAGGCTCTGGCCGCGATCTGGAGCGGCCTCCTGGGTGTCGAGCGCGTGGGCGGTCAGGACAGCTTCTTCGAGCTCGGCGGCCATTCCCTCCTCGCCTCCCAGCTCGTGTCCCGGGTCCGCGAAGCCTTCGGCGCGGAGGTCCCCCTGAGCGCCGTGTTCCAGGCGCCCACGCTCGACGCCCTGGCCGGGGTGGTGGCGGCCGCCTCCTCCTCGCCGGCCGCCGGCTCGATCCTCCGGCCCGTGCCGCGCCAGGGTGACCTCCCCCTGTCCGCCTCCCAGCTCCGCCAGTGGTTCCTGGTGCAGCTCGAGCCCGAGTCGGTGGACTACAACCTGCCGCTCACCGTGCGCCTGGAAGGCGATCTCCAGATCGATGCCCTGGAGGGGGCCCTGCGCGCCCTGGTCCACCGGCACGAGACCCTGCGCACTACGTTCGCCTCCGCGGGTGGCCGGCCTGTTGCGGTCGTCGCGCCGTCGATCGAGCTCCCCCTGCCTGTCCTGGACCTGTCAACAATGACGGAGGCGGAGCGGGAGGCCTCGACCCTGCGCGCGGCGGTCGCGGAGTCCGACCGGCCGTTCGACCTGACCCGCGGGCCGCTGCTCCGTGCCCTGCTGATCCGCCTGGGCGCGCGCGAGCACCTGCTGGCCCTCACGTTCCACCACATCGTCTTCGACGGCTTCTCCACGGGAGTGTTCCTGCGCGAGCTCTCCGCCCTCTACCGGGCGGAGGTGTCGGGCGTGCCCGCGGAGCTGCCGGCCCTGCCGGTGCAGTACGTGGACTACGCCGCCTGGCAGCACGAGTGGCTGCAGAGCCCCGCGATGCAGGCGAAGCTCGAGCGCTGGAAGGAGCGGCTCGCTGGAGCCTCGCAGGTGCTCGACCTGCCCACGGACCGGCCGCGGCCGGCCCGGCTGAGCCCGCACGGCGAGATGGTGCCCGCGACTCTTCCCGCCGCCGGAACCGCGGAGGTCCGCAGGCTTGCGGGCCGCGAGGGGGTCACCCTGTTCATGACCCTTTTCGCCGCCTATGCCTCACTGCTCTCCCGCTACACCGGGCAGGAGGACCTGAACGTCGGCACCTTCGTGGCCAACCGGCCGCAGCCAGCGCTGGAGCGCCTCATCGGCTTCTTCGTCAACACCCTGGTTCTTCGCGTGGACCTCTCCGGCGATCCCTCCTTCCGGGAGCTCCTGGCCCGGGTGCGGGAGATGGCCCTGGAAGCCTTCGAGAACCAGGAGATCCCCTTCGAGAGCCTTCTCGACGAGTTGGAGACCGGGCGCGACCTGTCCCGCGGTCCCCTGTTCCAGGTGATGTTCGGTCTGCAGAACTTCGCCGTGCCGACGATCGAGGCCCCGGGCCTCACTCTCGAGCCCGTGGGCTTGACGCAGCACGCCCGGAGCAACGGCGACCTCGCCTTCTGGATGTGGGAGGAGGGGGACGCGCTGGGCGGCCTGCTGCAGCTCAGCACGGACCTCTTCGACGCCTCGACCGTGGCCAGGATGTTCCGGCACATGGAACGGCTGCTCGCCGCCGGGGCGGCCGACCCCGGCCGCCGCCTCTCCGAGCTGCCCCTGCTCTCCTCCGGGGAGACGTCCCAGATCCTGGTGGACTGGAACCGGCCCGGCGAGCGCGAAGCGGAACCGGATGGGCTCGTTCACGAGCGCTTCGAGCGCTGGGCCGCGCTACGGCCGGACGCCGTCGCCCTGGAGATCGCGGACGGGAGCGAAGTCCTGACCTATGCAGAGCTCAACCGCCGGGCCAACCGTCTCGCCCACCGCCTGCGCCGGCTCGGCGTGCGCACCGACTCGATCGTGGGGATCTGGGCCGAGCGCAGCCCCGAGTTCGTGGTGGGCGTGCTGGGCGCGCACAAGGCCGGCGCGGCCTACATGCCCCTGGACCCCGCCCTGCCGCCCGGCCGCCTGGAGGCCATCGTGCAGGGCTCCGGAATCTCGGTGGTGCTGGCCCGCGACGAGCGGCCCGCGGTGCTTCCAGCCGCCTTCGGTGGGGAGGTCGTGGTCCTGCGCGGGCTCGCTCCCGAGTCGCCGGAGGACGGCCGCGATGACCGCGACCCGGCTCCCTGGGCCGTGCCCGAGAGCCTGTCCTACGTCCTCTTCACCTCGGGCTCCACGGGCACGCCCAAGGGCGTGCTGATCAGCCACGCGGCCCTGGCCAGCTTCGCCGAGACCGCGCGCCGCCTCTACGGCATCGGACCGGAGGACCGCGTCCTGCAGTTCAGCAGCCTGGTCTTCGACATCAGCGTGGAGGAGATCTTCACGGCCTGGGTGGCGGGCGCGACGCTCGTCCTGCGCAGCGAGGAGATGGTCTCCTCGCCAGCCCGGTTCCTCCGCGCCTGCGGAGAGCTGGACGTGCAGATGGTCGACCTGCCCACCGCCTACTGGCACGAGCTCGGAGTGGAGCTCGCGAGGGGGGAGGTGCCGCTGCCGGAGTGCGTGCGCAGCGTGATCTTCGCGGGCGAGCGCGCCCTGCTGGAGCGCCTCTCCGGCTGGGAGGAGGCCATGAGGCACGGCGTGCGGCTGTTCAACAGCTACGGTCCCAGCGAAGCCACCCCGGCAAGCAGCGTGTTCGATCCCGCGGAGACGGTGGAGGGGGCCTCGACCAATGGTCTTTCGATCGGACGGCCGATGCGCGGCGCCCGGCTCTACGTGGTCGATCCCGACCTGCGGCCGGTGCCCGTGGGTGTGGCCGGCGAGCTGCTCATCGCCGGGGTCAGCCTGGGACGCGGCTACGCCGGCCAGCCCGATCTCACGGCGGAGAAGTTCGTCCCTTCGCCTTTTGCCGCCGTGTCCGGGGAGAGGGTGTACCGCACGGGCGACCGGGTGCGCTGGCTGCGGGACGGCAACCTCGAGTTCCTCGGCCGGGTGGATGACCAGGTGAAGATCCGCGGGTTCCGCATCGAGCCCGGGGAGGTCGCGGCGGTCCTCTGCCGCCATCCCGGCGTGCGGGAGGCGGTGGTGGTGCCACGGGAGGCCGGGGCCGCGGGGCTGCGCCTGGTGGCGTATGCCGCGGCCGACCCGGGCGTCTCCGCGGCCGAGCTGCGCGACCTCCTGAAGGCGGCCCTGCCGGCCTACATGGTGCCGGCCGACTTCGTGCTCCTGGACGCGCTGCCGCTCACCGCCACGGGCAAGCTGGACCGCCGCGCCCTGCCGGAGCCCGCGGCCGGAGAGGACGAGGCCTACGCGCCCCCCGAAACCGTCACCGAGGAGCTGCTGGCCGACATCTGGGCCGGCCTGCTCGGCCGGGAGAGGGTGGGCATCTACGATAACTTCTTCGACCTGGGAGGGCACTCGCTGCTCGCCCCCCAGGTCTTCTCGCGGATCGAAGAGACGTTCCAGGTGGAGCTGCCTCTGCGCGCCCTGTTCGAGGCGCCGACGGTGGCCCAGCTCGCCAACCTCGTGGAGCAGGAGCTCCTGGCTCAGATCGAGGAGCTGAGCGACGAAGAGGCGGAGAGCCTGGTGCTCAGCGAATGAGCGGATCCGCAACCTGGAAGGAGATACGCTGATGGAAAACCTCTGGCGAGATCTGCGGCTCGGGCTGCGCCAGCTCGCGCGGCGTCCCGGGTTCGCTGCGGCGGCCATCCTGACCCTGGCCCTGGGCATCGGCGCCACGGCCGCCATGTTCACCGTGGTGGACGCCGTGCTGCTCAACGAGCTCCCGTACCGCGACGCCTCCCGCCTCGTGGTCCTCACCGGCACGTTCGAAGAGAAGGGCGAGATCAAGGACTGGCCCGTCTCGCAGATGGACTTCGAGGACTGGCGGCAACAGAACAGCGTGTTCGAGGAGATGTCGGTCTACAGCCCCGGAGACTTCGCGATCAACCTCGAGCTCGGGAGCGGCGGCGCGCAGGACGCCGAGCGGCTCAACGGCGAGCTGGTCTCCCAGTCCTACTTCCCTCTCCTGGGAGTGCGGCCCGCGGCCGGCCGGTTCTTCACCCCCCAGGAGGATTCGAGGCCGATGGAGGACTACGTCACCGTGCTCGGCTACGACCTGTGGCAGCGCAGCTTCGGCGGCGATCCGTCCATCGTGGGCAGGCAGGTGCAGGTGAACGGCCGGCCCTACCTCGTGGTCGGGGTGGCCCCCAAGGGGTTCCGCGGCCTGACCGACACGGCCGACCTCTGGGTCCCCTCTCAGGTGCCGCCCAAGCCCTTCTATCTCACCTCCCGGCGCCTGCGCTGGCTGGAGGTGGTGGCCCGCCTGCAGCCCGGCGCCACGGTCGAGCAGGCGCAGGCCGAGATGACCCGGATCGCCGAGATCCTCGAGCGGGAGTACCCCGACATGAACGCGGGAGTCGGGGTGAAGGTCACCGGCCTCCGCGACCACTGGTTCGGCCCGCTGCGCATCGGCCTGCTCGTGCTCACCGCGGGCGCCTGCGTCCTCCTGGTCATCGCCTGCATCAACGTCGCCAACCTGCTGCTCACCCGGGCCATGGCCGAGCAGCGCGCGTACGCCATCCGCATGTCCCTCGGCGCCAACCGCGGGCGGCTGCTGCGCCAGCTCCTGACCCAGAGCATCCTGCTCTCCGTGATCGGCGCCGCCCTGGGCCTGCTCCTCGCCCAGTGGGCCACGCCCGCCCTGCTGGCATTGAGCGGAGCCCGGTTCCAGAGCTTCGTCGATGTGTCGCCCGGGCCCGAGGTCATCGCTGCGATCGTGGGCGTCGCCCTGCTCTGCGGCGCTCTCTTCGGCCTGGTGCCGGTCTGGATCACCTTCCAGGCCGACCTGGCCCACAGCCTGACCCGCCAGGGCCAGCAGCCGATGAAGGGGTTCGGCCGGCAGCGCTTCCAGAACGCCGTGGTCGTGGCCCAGGTGGCGCTGGCCCTGTTCCTCTCGGTGTGCGCCGGCCTCATGGCCCGCGGCTTCCAGAAGGCGATCGACCAGGACCTGGGCTTCAACCCGGAAAACGTCCTGACCTGGCGGATCGACATGCGCGGGGACAGGTATGCGGAGGACGAGCCCGTGGTCCGGCTGGTGCGCGAGTACCTGGACCGGCTCGCCGCCGTGCCGGGCGTGGAGCAGGTGGAGATGTCGAACCCGACCATCCCCACGGACGAGTGGACGGGCGCCTACATCCTCTACGAGGACCACCGCAGCGACGCTCCCGATGGCACCTACCCGCAGGTCATGCACTCGGTCAGCCCGGGCTACTTCGACCTGCTGGACATCCCGGTCGTGCAGGGCCGCGTCTTCACCCGGCAGGACGATCAGTCCTTCGGCGTGGTGGTGAGCAAGGCCCTGGCGGACGAGCACTGGCCGGGCCAGAACCCGCTGGGCAAGCGCCTCAAGAACGGCGCCCGCCCGGATTCCCCGTGGCTCAGCGTCATCGGCGTCGTCGCCGAGGTCCGCCACCAGGGTCTCCTGGCCGACGAGCAGCCGGCGGCCGACATCTACCTGCCGATCCTCCAGCTCCCCTGGCGGCCGCTGACCATGAGCTTCCTGGTCCGGCCCAGGGCGGATTCGGCGCCGCACAGCCTGATGCCGGCGCTGCGCCGCGAGATGAGGGCCGTCTCCCCCGACCTGCCCGTCTACGACGTGGCCACCCTGGAGGAGCGGCTGTCCGGGCAGACCGCGAGGGCTAGGTTCCAGATCATCCTGGTCTCCCTCTTCACGCTGATGGCCCTGGTGCTGGCCTCGGTCGGCATCTACGGCGTGGTGGCCTACAGCACGGCCCAGCGCACCCGGGAGATCGCGATCCGCATGTCCCTGGGGGCCGACCGCGGCAGCGTGCTGCGCATGGTGGTCGGCCGCGGCGCCGCGCTGGCCGCGCTCGGCCTGCTGCTGGGCCTGGTCGCCGTGACCCTGGTCAGCCGCCGGCTGGTCAGCCTGCTGCACGGCGTCAGCGCCACCGACCCGCTGATCCTGGGGGGCGCCGCGCTGGTGCTGTTCCTGGTGACGCTCGCCGCCAACTACTTCCCGGCCCGCCGGGCCGCGAAACTCGAGCCGGTGACGGGACTCCGCGCCGACTGACTGGAGAGAGAGAAGCCATGGAAACGCGCAACAAGACCAGCCTGACCGTCGCGGCCATCCTGGTCCTCGCCCTCGCCCTCGCCTTCGGCGCCCTCGGCGCCGCTCTGGCCGCGGGCAAGGCCGTGCTCTGGGACGAGCTCCCCTACGCGGAGCCGTCGCGCCTCGTGGAGATGAGCGGGACTTTCGAGGAGAAGGGAGAAGTCCAGCCCTGGGCCATCGGCCACCTCGACTTCCTCGACTGGCGCCGGCAGAACAAGGCCTTCGAGTCGGTCTCCGTCTTCACGGTCAACGGCTTCATCGCCTTCAACCTCCAGACCGGCAAGGACCTGGAGCGCCTCGACGGCGAGCTCGTGTCGCACACCTACTTCGACACGCTGGGGGTCGCGCCCCTCCACGGTCGCTTCTTCACCGCCGAGGAGGACGGCACGCCCTTCGTGCACCCCGTGGTGGTGCTGAGCCACGGTCTGTGGCAGCGCCGCTTTGGAGCGGACCCGGCCATCGTCGGCAGGAACATCAACCTCAACGGCAAGGACTGGCAGGTGGTCGGAGTGGCGCCCGAGGGCTTCCGCGGCGTCATGGACACCGCCCAGTTCTGGATCCCGTCGTCCATGGTGCCGGCGGCGGAGTACGTGGAGGTCCGGCGCATGCGCTGGCTCAACGCCGTGGGCCGCCTCAAGCCCGGCGTCACCCTGGAGCAGGCCCAGGCGGACATGGACCGTGTCACCGCCGCCCTGGCGCAGCAGTACCCGGACCAGAACCGGGGGATCGGCGTCAAGCTCCAGCCGCTCCGCGATTTCGTCTACGGCGCCGAGCTCAAGGAGGGGCTCCGCCGGGTTCTTCAGGGCGCGGCGGTGCTGCTGCTCCTGGCTCTGGTGGACGCGGCGGGCCTCCTTCGGCTCCAACCCGCGGCAGGCTCGGTCCGGCGGGGAATCGTGTCGAGCGTGGTGGCCGCGGTCCTGGGCCTGGCGCTCGCCGCCTGGGCGCTGCAGGGGCTTCTCCCCACGAGCGGGCTGACCTTCCCGAGCTACGCCCGCCTCTCCCCGGGACCGGCTGTCGCCGCCGGCCTCCTTGCCCTGGCTGTGTTGTGCGGCGTACTGGCCGGCCTCCTGGCCCGCTGGCGCCCGGTGCGTGTGCTGGTCGGGATCGCTGCCCTGATCCAGGTCGTTCTGGCCGTGGGCCTCCTGATGCGGGCCGGCACGATGAGCCGGGACATCCGTGAGGTGGTGAGCCGGGATCTGGGCATCCGGACCGAGGGCCTGCTCACGATGCGGCTCGACCTGGAGAAGCCCGAGTACGCCAAGGACGAGGACGTGGCCCGGCTCGCCGGGGAGTACCTCCGCCGCCTGGAGACGCTGCCTGAGGTGGAGAGCGCGGCCATCACCGGCCCTACCATGGCCACGGACGACTGGGCCGCCGCCTTCGTCACCGCCGAGGACCACGACAACCGCGAGAGCGTGGACGGCACCTACAAGGTCCTGACCCATGGCGTCAGCCCCGATTACTTCAAGGTGATGGGTGTACCCGTCCTTCAGGGACGCGCCTTCAACTTCCAGGACACGCAGGGCTACCCTGTGATCCTGAGCCGCGGCCTGGCCGAGGCCATGTGGCCGAAGCAGAACCCTCTGGGCAAGCGCCTGAAGTTCAGCGCGCGCAAGGTTCAGCCGCGGCCCTGGCTCAAGGTGGTGGGCGTGGTCGAGAACGCCCGCTATCAGGGCTTCTTCAAGGACGAGCGGCCCGCGCCCGACTTCTACCTGTCCGTGCTCCAGCAGCCGGTCCGCCTGCCCATGGTCCTGAACGTCCTGGCCCGGCCCAAGGCCGGAGTCTCGATGGCGAGCCTGGAGTCGGCGGTTCGCCGCGGCATCCTGGCCGTCACCCCCGACACGCCGCCCTACGACGTGGCGACCCTGGAGGAGCGGCTGGACAAGCAGACCTGGAAGACCAGGTTCGAGAGCCGGATCGTGGGTCTCTTCGCCGCCCTGGCCCTGGCGCTCGCCGCGGCCGGCGTCTACGCGGGAATCGCCGGCCGGACCGGGCGGCAGGAAGCCGGGGAGATCCGCGAGGCGAGTCCCGCTTCGCGCCGCCGGGCGGCACAGTAAGCTAAGGAGCGGATGGGAGGGTGGGAAACGCTGTCGGTCTTTCATTCACCGGGCCCGCCCTTCCGGCAGGCCTTTCCGCCGCGGCCTCAGGACCGCGGCAGGAGGAGATGGTCTTGCACAAGCACAAGCAACGCACTACCCCTTTCATCCTGGGTCTCGGAGCTCTGCTCGTCTCGGGCGCCGCTCTCGCGGCCGGCCCGAAGGTGAGCCGGAACGTCCAGGTCAACGACCCCCAGGAGCTCTTTCCGGACGGGCTCCAGACCCGCAACACCACCACCCTGGCGGTCAGCGAGGACATGAAGAACCTGCTGGGCGGCTGGGACGACTTCGAGGGCTTCTGCGGCCTGGTCCGGGAGTGCCCGCCGCCGGCCGAGCCGGGGATCTCGGGCTACGGCTTCTCGACCGACGGCGGCAAGACGTGGACGGACGGCGGCACCCCGCCCCCGATCGGCACCGCTTTCACCGCCGGCCATCCCTGGGTCGACCGGGGAGGGCAAGGGGGCCGGCGCGACGACGAGGTCTTCTACTTCGTCAGCCGCATGCAGGCGGGACCGAGCTTCGCGACCTCGGCGGGCCTCGGCGTCCACCGAGGCCATTTCGGCGCCGGCACCTTCGTCTGGGACGACGCCCAGCTCCTCGCCCCCTCCAATCCGGAGGAGTTCTACAGCCGGCAGGCCATCGCCGCGGCCAAGGACAGGAGCGGCGCCGCCTACATCGTGCAGAGCAACATCACCCCTCTCTGCGGCATCGTCAACTTCGGCCTGGGTCAGATCGAGGTCTTCCGCACCCATGACGCCGGCGACACCTGGCAGGGACCCGTGGTGGTCAGCCCGGACGCCGCCGACATCACCGATCCCAACAATCCGGACTGCGGCCTGACCGGATCGCAGCAGGTCGCCCCGGCTCCCGCGATCGGCCATCGCGGCGAGCTCTACCTGGTCTGGCAGCACGGGCCGACGTTCGACATCGAAGGCAACGCTTCGAACACCTCCAGGATCGCCTTCGCGCGCTCGCTCAACGGCGGCTTCAGCTTCAGCACGCCCCAGTTCCTCACCAACATCAACAACATGCGCGAGAACCCGCCGGTCGGCTACGGAAAGAACCGCATGAACGACCAGCCGCGCATCGCCGCCGCCACCCGCGGCAACAAGCGCGGGCGCGTCTACGTCACCTTTTACCAGGCCGAGCAGCCGGTCTCGTCGGCGGCCACGGCCCAGTCCGCGGTCTCCTCCGACATCTACATCACCTGGTCGGACAACAAGGGCGTCACCTGGAGCACGCCGAAGCGCATCACCACGCCGGTCCCGCCCACGGGCGTGAAGCGGTTCTGGCCCACGGTCGCGGTCCAGCCGGGCGGCGAGGTGGTCGTCGTGTACATGGAGAGCAAGGAGGTCCAGGTCACGCCCGACCCGGCCGACGTCGAGTGCAGCGTGCTCATCGGCGGCGGCCTGCGCCGCGAAGGCCCCCTGAGCTCGCTGGTGGACACGTACTGGATCGAGTCCAGGGATGGCGGCGCCACCTTCGGCGCCCCGGTGCGGGTCTCCAAGGAGACCAGCAACTGGTGCGAGGCGGATTACGCCGGTGTCAACCCGCTGTACTCCAGCCACGGCGACTACCTCGGCGTCGCCACGGGCTGGCACCGGACATTCATGCTCTGGCCCGACAACCGGAACGGCGTCGTCGACGTCTTCTTCTCCGAGGTGAAGAGCAAGAACTGAGGCGGCGGCCGCAACTCGTGAAATGAGCGGGAGAGGGGCAACCCTCTCCCGTTTTCTTTTTCAGCCGGCCTCTTGGACTTCCCTGGCCGCGCGGTTGCCGGATTCCAACGCCCCTTCCATCGTGCGGCCGAGCCAGGAGGTGTGCTCGCCCGCGAAGTGGACCCGGCCTTCGGGCCGGGCGAGCTCCGGTACCCAGGCGGTCATCTGCCCGGGCTTCCACCAGGCGTACCCGCCCCCGGCCCAGGGGTCGAGGTGCCACGCATAGGAGGTGCCGCCCTCGGCGTGGCTCCGGAAGCCGGGGTGGACCTTGTCCAGCTCCCGGACGGCGAAGGCGAGCCGGGCGTCGTCGTCCATCCTGCCTGCGCTCAGCGCGTTGGCGCCCTTCATGTGGCATTCGAGGATGCCCCGCGGTCCCGCCTCCTCGGACCGGGTGAACGGATGCTCCGCCACCAGGTCGATCGGCAGGTCGGTGGAGGCGCTGCCGGCCTCGCCTGCGTCAGCCCAGAACCGCTTGCGGGACTGGAGATAGATGCGCGTCACGGGCGCGTAGTCCAGCTTCTCCAGGATCTGCCGCCTCGCCGCGGGCAGCTCGGGGGCGAAGGCGATCTTCCGCGCCACCGGCGCGGGCGCGGTGCAGATCAGCCGGTCCGCTCTCAGCTCCTGGCTGGCCCCCCCCTGCTGGAACACCGCCCGGACGCCGGCGGAGCTCTGCTCGACCGCCGTCACGGGCGCGCCGTACCAGATCCGGTCCCGCAGGGCTTTCGCGAAGGCCTGGGCCAGCAGGTCGGTGCCGCCCTGGATGACGTAGGTCTTCTGGCCCATGAAGAAGAGGCCCACGTCCGAGACCAGGCGGTGGAGGGCGGAGACCTCCTGCCAGCCGTGCCCCCACCAGACTCCGGCGCTCAGGAGGTCGACGGCCCCGCTCGAGGCGCCCTGCCCCTTCAGCCAGTCCGCGAGGGTGACCTGGTCCCAGTCCTTGAAGGCATCGGGACGCCAGGCAGGATCGCCGGGATCGCCGAGCTTCTCCGCGGGCGTGAAGTACGTCCCGATCAGTTGGAAGAGGCCCTGGCCCTGCTCTTCCGGCGCGAGCTTGTGCGGCCAGCCGGGATTCTCGCCGGGCTTCAGGGAGAAGCGCCGGCCGCGCAGGTGGTAGACGGGGGTGCCGCGCGGGCCTACCTGCGCGGCGGTCAGGCCGAAGGTCTTCACGTAGCGGACCATGTGGCGGTAGGCGTCCGAGTAGCTGATGGCGCCGGCCTCGGCGTAGAGCCCGTCGGCGAACGGGCTGCGCAGGGTATGGACGCGCCCCCCGGGCCGGGTCCGGGCTTCGAGCACGGTTACGTCATGGCCGAGCTGGACGAGCTCCCAGGCGGCCGCGAGCCCGGCGAGCCCCGCTCCGATCACGATCACCTTCCCGGGCTTTCCCCCAGCGGGGTCCGGCGGGTCCGAGGCGAGCGCGGTCCGGGGGAGAGCCGCGAGCGCGGGCAGCGTCAGCGCGGCGTGCTTGAGGAGGTCACGGCGGGTGAGGCCCGGAGATCGTTTCATGGCCCGAAGTCTATCGTCCCCGCAGTCTCCTGGGAGCCCCTGGAGACCAGGTCCCCTTTCCCTGGCCCGGAGTGTCGCGGAGGAGCCGGAAGGCAGCTCTGCGGAGCGCTCGTTTGGATCGCTCGACGGCTAAACGGAATTTTTAGGCGTCCAGAGCTACTCTGGATCGCTAAAAATTCCGCTGGACCGCTCAACAGAACTTTCGACGGCTAAACGGGAGAATCGACGGCTAAAAGAAATTTTGAACGCATCAGAGTTTCTCGCGACGCGTAAAAGTTAGACCGAACGCGTCAAAGGAACTCTGGATCGCTAAATAGAATTTTCGACGGCTCAACCGAGCTTTTGACGGCTCAACGGTGCGCGGAGACGGGCAGAGCGGCTTGGGAAGGGAGCAGAAAGCGGGAACTTGCCGAAGCAGGCGAGGGCGGACTGCTTCGCGGGGTCAGGAGCGGAATCGGAGGAGATAGCTGTCAGGAGAACCGGAGGCGGCCCCGGCGCCGTCTTCCAGGGCCGGCCGCGGAACGGCTGCATCCTGCCCTGCCGGAGCACCGGCTGGATCTGCGGAGCGAGGCCCTGCCAGATCGATCGCGGGGACGGCGTGCTGTGCGTCGAAGCCGGGCACTTTACTGCTCGACGTCTGCAGCGTGGAAAAGCTGATGGAGAGAAACAGGATCGCCATCGACACACCTCCTTGTGACCTTCGATACAGGCATACGAGGCTCCGGGCCGGAGCGTCTAAACGGAAGGGAATCCACATTCGTAGGAAGGCAGGAAGGATGGTCATGTTCTTTGACAACCGATGGACCCATGAGGTGCGGCGGGCCCGGATGGCCGGGCCCGCCGCTCATGGGGTTTGTGTGCTCAGGCCGCGGCAGGCAAGATCCAGAGCACGATGCAGGCGATCAGCCCGCAGATCCCGAGGGTGAGACCGAAGACGGCCAGGGCTTTCGTGAGCGTGAGCGCTCCGCGGGAGCGCCTCAGGGACTGGATGCCGTAGTAGGTGCCCAGGAGGGAACCGAGTCCCCAGAGGAAGAGGACGGCCCAGACCGCGCTGTAGCGGGCATAGCGGAGGGCAAGCTCCATCGCGGCTGCGTCCTCGGCGGGCTCGGCTTCGGTGTCCGGCGTTTCGGTCCTTCCCGGCTCATTGCGGATGAGCAGGGTGGCCCGGCCGCTGTCGGAGACTGCGACCTGGATCTCGGGCGGACCGGTCACGAGGTTGACGCCGCCGATCTGGCCGGCGCCGACCAGGTGCTGGACGCCGCTGTTGCGGACGGCGAAAGGCACGCCGTGCTCGCGGAGCATGGCCTCGACTCTCGCCTGGTCGGCAGGATCGGTCGCTGCGAAGACGGTGACCATCTCGTCGGATACCGTCGCTGCATGGCTTGCGTCGCTCATGAGAGGCTCCTTGGGCTCAGGTGAGCCCGATCTCCTTCATCCTCTGTTGCAGGCCCTTCCTCGACACTTCCAACTCGCGGGCCATGGCGTCGAGGTCGTCGCCGTGGCGCTCCCGGCATTCCAGGATCTCGGCGCGGCTGAGGTCCTTCGCCGTGCGGATGCCGGGGAACTTGCGCAGCAGGAGGTAGAGGGCCGGCCGCGAGACGCCGAGGCTCTCCGCCGCCCCCTTGAGCTCCCAGTCGTGGCCGCGCAGGGCCTCCAGCAGCTCGTCCTGAGTGACCTCGGACGGCGAGCGGTAGGCGCCCGGCTGGGCTCGCTTCGGCGCGGGCGCCTCCAGGACGGGCGGCGCCGAGGTGGCCACCTCGCGCAGGATGCGCTCGACCTGCGGACCCACTTGCGCGCTGTCCGCGGAACGACTGTTGATCGCGAGCTCGCGCGCGGCGTTGCGGAGCTGCCGGATGTTGCCCGGCCAGGGGTGGCGCGCCAGCCGGGCCGCGATCGAGGTGGGCAGCCAGAGGTCGCCTTCGCGGCTCAGGCGGCCATCCTGCCCGAGCGTCCGCATCTCCTCGCGCAGGAAGTGGAACAGCAGCCGGCCGAAGTCCTCGCGGCGCTCGCGCAGGGGCGGGACCGGGATCTCGTAGCCCGACAGGCGGTGCAGCAGGGGACCGCGGAAGCGCTCCTCCTCCACCGCCCGCTCCAGGTCGGCGTCCGTGGCCGCCACCAGGCGGACGTTGGCCCGGTTCGGCTCCTGCCCGCCCACTCGCTGGATCTCGCCGGTCTCCAGGACGCGCAGCAGCATCACCTGCACCTCGGGCGGCGCCTCGCCGATCTCGTCGAGGAACAGGGTGCCGCCCTCGGCGCGCTGGAAGTAGCCGGCCTGGTCGCGCACCGCGCCGGTGAACGCGCCCTTGGTGGAACCGAAGAGCTCGGAGGCGGCCAGCGTGGCCGGGATCGCGCCCATGTTCACGCTCACGAAAGGACCGCCGCGCCGCCGGCTGGCTTGGTGGATGGCCTGCGCCACCAGCTCCTTGCCGGTCCCGGTCTCGCCCCGCAGCAGCACGGGCACGTCCAGGTCGGCCACGCTGCGCACCGCGGCGCGCACACGGGCAATCCCCTCGCTGTTGCCCACCAGGCCGAACAGGTCGGGCGGATGGGGCGGGGCGTCGGTGGTCAGATGGAGGAGCAGGACCACCCGGTTGGAGAGCTCGAGGACGATCCCGTGCTCGACGTGCCGGACCGGGAAGTCCCGCGGACCCGCGAGCTGGGCGCCGTCGGCAGTCAGCGGAATGCGGCCCTCCTCCGGGTCCACGCGCACGGTGCCGGCCTCGCCCGTGGGCGAGAAGCGGATCGGGCTCCGGCTCAGGAAACGGTCGCCCAGGGGCCGGAGATCGGTCTGCCTGGGCTGTCCGAAGCCGGGCTCCAGGCGCGACAGGAACACCGAGTGGCCGCCGAGCAGGTCGGCGAGCGAGGCGACCTCGCCCACGCGGGACGGATCGGGATGGCAGAGCACCGTCAGGGCCGGGAGCCGGGTCCGGGACCGCCGCCGGCGGTCCCGCCCTCCCATCCAGGCCCCGGCAACCTCTGCATAGGCGGTCGCCTCCGAGGTCGGACTCCGCGGCGTGCTTTTCATTTGTTTCAGGGTAGCACAGCCAGGTTGGCCTCAGGGAAACGTGCCGACGTCGACGAGCGCGCCCTGGTAGTGTCCGACAGCTATAGCCGAGACGGCTGAGGCGCTGGCGCAGTCGCTCCGTCCTGTCGCTTCGACCTGGACGCTCTGCTGGTTGCTCAGCGCCTTGCTGGCGGCGGTGCACACCATGAGCTCACCGGCCCCGAGCTCGCCGCGGGGGCAACTGGCCGCGAGGCCTGCGATCATGATCCCGCCCAGGGATGCCTGGCCCGTGTTGGCGACCACCAGGGTCCAGGCCAGCTCGGATCCGTCCTCCACCAGCAGGCCCGGAGGGGTGGCGACGGGCTTGCCCTGGAGCAGGACCTCCAGGGTGAGCCCGGCCTGCTTCTCGTCGCAGGAGGAGGCCAGGCAGTGCGCCTGGAGAGCGACGCTGTAGCGGTGCTCGGCGCTGTGCCGGACCCCGATGAACGTCTCGTCCCCGGTCTCGATGCGCAGGGCGCCGAACGGCTCACTCAGCCCGAGCTCGACGATCGAAACCGTTTCGAGCGGCAGCAGCGCAAGGTGGCGGTCCTCGATCTGGAGACCGGGCTCGGAGAGCGCCGCCGCGTACGCCCCGGCAGCCGTCACGGCGCCCTCGGGGCTCGCCGAGGGCCGGCCCGCGGTCTCCCTCCAGATGACCAGCTCGGTGCCGCCGTCGAACCCGCCGCCGCTCAGGTAGCGCAGGAGGTGCCTTCTGCAGATGCCGCGGTGGTCGGAGGAGGGGTCGATGTCGACCAGGACGTCGCCGCGGGCGAGGCTCCCCCCGATGTCCACCACGAACCAGTCGCCCCAGAGAGCGTCGGGCTTCGAGCCGCGGGTGCGCAGGGTCACGGAGCCCACGGCCCGGCCGGGCAGGACCTCGCTGGAGTAGTAGAGCTTGTCCTTGGGCGAGGGCCGGCCGCTGGCCGCCGCCGCCAGGTGCTCCAGCTCCAGGGCGGCCACCTTCCTGCCCGGGGCGCCGTCGCGGAGCCAGTCGCGCAGGTTGACGGTGCGGATCTCGCCGGGCTGCAGGGTGAAGGGGATCTGGAGGATCGGGATGCCCCAGTTCGTGTTGACGGTGGCGAGCACGTCCACGGGCTGGTCGAGCGCGTTGCCCACGGCGAACAGGGTGGTCGCGCCGGCCGGTTCGAGGTCGACCTCGAACCAGGGCAGGAGCAGGTCGGAGGTGGGCTGGAGCTGGGCGGCTTGGCCCGGAGTGCCCGCGAGGGCGATCGCAAGGGCCAGGAGCAACTTGGTGCGTGTCATGAACATCCCTCCAGCGCTCATAAGTGAAGTGACATCGTGGCTTTGACAATTTCAGTGCCGGGACAAAAAGAGGCTCCCCGCTTCCGGGGAGCCCATTGGAGGGACGAGCGTCGAGATCGGCTAGTCGAGCGGGCAGCCGAGGTTGTTGGCGTCGTCGAGGTCCTCGGCCAGGTCGAGGATGTCGTCGCGGTCCTTGCTGGCCAGGGCGGAGTTGACGTCGCTGATCACCTGCGCCGTGCTCATGGGGAAGTCGATCCCGGAGTGGGCGGCGTTGAGCAGGGAGGCGGTGGCCTGCTTGAGCAGGTTGCGCGCCGCGCCGGTCAGGTCGGAGCCGCCCGAGAAGGCGAGCGACTCGTGCAGGGTCTCGAAGGCGACCGACGGGTACTGGGACGACTGGCTGAACACGGTGTTCACCTTCTGGCTGGTCGAGTAGCCGGACCACGAGGAGGTGTGGTTCTTCCAGTAGCCGTGGCTGCAGCCCTCGTCCTTGTGGTGGCTGCCCTTGCCGTAGTAGTGGACCGGGTCGTCGTCGGAGACCGACTGGCCGCAGGAGCCCAGGCCGGTGGCCGTTGCGGTGGCGCTGTACTGGCCGGACTGGACGGTACCGGTGCCGGTGCAGAACATGGAGTCGCCGGCGTTGAGGCTCGTCTTCGGGCAGGTCACGGCCACGCCCTTGCTGTCGGTGACCTGGATGTTGGTGAGGGTCACGTCGCCCTCGTTCCTCACCCAGTAGGTGAAGGTCACCTTGGAGCCGACCGGGAGCTCGGGACCCTTCGGGGTGTCGGCATGGTCGCCGTTGATCTTCGCCTCGACCTCGATCTTGGGGTTCGTCTTCCCGTAGTAGTGGCTCGGGTCGCTGGCGCTGACGGTCTGGCCGGCCGGAGACTTGCCGGTGGCGGTGCCGATGTTGGCGTACTGGCAGGCCTGGGCCTTGCCGCTGCCGGTGCAGGTCATGGTCTCACCGACGCTGAGCGAGGTCTTCGGGCAGCTCACGGCCACGCCCTTGTCGTCGGTGACCTTGACGTTCGAGAGGGCCACGTTGCCGGTGTTGGTGACCTGGTACTGCCAGGTGACCGTGCTGCCGACCGCGATCTCGGGGCCGGGGGCGGTGTTGGCGTCCTGCCCGTTGGTGAGCTTGACGATCTTGATCTTCGGGTCCTCGCCCTTGCCGTAGTAGTGGACCGGGTCGCTGTCGGAGACCTGCTGGCCGCAGGCGCCCTGGCCGTTGGCGGCGCCGACCGCGCTGTACTGGCCGGTCTGGGCGGTGCCGTTTGCCGTGCAGGTCATGGACTCGCCCGCGGTGAGGGAGGTCTTGGGGCAGCTCACGGCCACGCCCTTGCTGTCGGTGACCTGGATGCCGGTGAGGGTGGAGTCGCCGGTGTTCTTGACGATGTAGGTGAAGCTCAGCGAAGAGCCGGACGGGACCTCGGGACCCTTGGGGCTGTCGGCGTCGTCGCCGTTGATCTTGGTCTCGACGTCGATGGCCGGGTAGGTCTTGCCGAAGTACCAGCTCGGGTCGCTGGCCGAGACCTTCTGGCCGCCGTAGGCCGTGCCGTTGGCGGTGCCGAGGTTCTGGTACTGGCAGGCCTTGGCGGTGCCCTTGCCGGTGCAGGTCATGGACTCGCCGGGCTTGAGGGTGGTCTTGGGGCAGGTCACGGCCACGCCCTGGTCGTCGGTGACGGCCACGCCGGTGAGCGTGATCTTGCCGGTGTTGGTGACCACGTAGCTCCAGGTCACCGGGGCGCCGGCCTCGATCTGCGGACCGGGGGGGCTGCTGACGTCCTGCCCGTTGGTGAGCTTGACGATCGTGATGCCGGGTTCATCGATGCCGTAGTAGTGGCTCGGGTCGTCGTCCGAGACCGTCTGGCCGCAGATCGACTTGCCGGTGACCGCGCCGATGTTCTGGTACTGGCCGATCGTGGCGGTGCCGTTGCCGGTGCAGGTCATGGACTCGCCGGGGTTGAGGGAGGTCTTGGGGCAGCTCACGGCCACGCCCTTGTTGTCGGTGACGGCGACGTTGGAGAGGGCCACGTCCCCGGTGTTGGTGACCAGGTAGGTCCAGAGGACCGGGGAGCCGGCCTTGATCTGGGGACCCGGAGGGGCGTCGGCGTCGTCGCCGTTGGTCGCCTTCTTGATCTTGATGGCCGGGTAGGTCAGGCCGAAGTACCAGCTCGTGTCGGTGGCCTCCAGGGGCACGCCCGTGGCCGCGGTGCCGGTGGCCTTGCCCTGGTTGGTGTACTGGCAGGCCTGGGCGGTGCCCTGCCCGGTGCAGGTCATGGACTCGCCCTTGCCGAGGGAGGTCTTGGGGCAGCTCACGGCCACGCCCTTGTCGTCGGTGACCTTCACGTCGTTGAGAGCGACTTCGCCGGTGTTGGTGACCAGGTACTTCCAGGTCACCGGGCTGCCGACCGCGAGGGCGGGTCCGGGCGCCGCCGCGACGTCCTGGTCGTTGGTGAGCTTCACGATCTTGATCCCCGGAGGACCGGGCGGGCTTTCGCTGGCGTAGAAGCCGGTGCCTGCGGCCGAGGCGCTGGAGCAGGAGCCCTGGCCGCTGGCCACGACCTCCACGACCTCGATGCTCTGCCCGCTGGTGGCCGCCGTGCTCTTGGCCGTGCAGGTCATGGACTTGCCGGGATCGAGCGCGCTGCCGGGGCAGGTCTCCGAGACACCTTCGATCTGGATCCCGGTCAGGCGGACCTTGCCGGTGTTGGTGATCTCGAAGCTCCAGTTGAGCTGGGAACCGGGCGTCACCTTGGGTCCCGGAGAGCTGCCCGCGGGCTGGCCGTTCAGCAGGACGGCGAGGGTCAGCTCGGCCCCCTCTTCGCCGAAGTAGTGGCTGGGATCCGAGGCGCTGACATCCGGGCCGGCCGGGGGGAAGCCGGTGACCGTGCCGAGGTTGGTGTACTGGCAGGCCTGGGCGGTGCCGCTGCCCGTGCAGACCATGGACTCGCCCGGAGCGAGCCGGTCGTCCGGGCAGCTCACCTTCACGCCCTTGTCGTCCTTGACCGTGATGCCGGTCAGCTCGACGTCGCCGGCGTTGGTGACCTTGTACTCCCAGGTGACCGGGGAGCCGGCGGGGATGGAAGGCCCCGGCGGCTGGTTGGCGTCCACGCCGTTGGTGAGCTTCACGATCTCGATGCCCGGTCCCACGTGGAGCTCGCGCGGCAGGCAGTAGGTCGTGAGACCCACGCTGTAGCGGAGCTCGGCGCTGTGCTGCACCGCGACAAAAGTCTCAGCCTCGCTCTCGATGTCGAGCGAGCCGAACGGCTCTTTCAGGCCGAGCTCCGCGATCGTGAGCTTCTCGACCGGCAGCAGGGAGACCTGCCGGTTCTCGATCGCCACGCCCGGCTCGGAGAACGCGGTCGCGTCGGTCTGGAGGCGGATGCCGCCTTCGGGGTTCGACGAGGGCTGGCCCAGGGTCTCGCGCCAGATGATCACGTCGGTGCCACCGTCGAACCCGCCGCCGCTCAGGTAGCGCAGGAGGTGCCGCTGGCAGAGGCCGGGGCAGCCGAGGGAGCGGTCGATGTTGACCAGCACGTCGCCGCGCGCCAGGTTGCCGCCGACGTCGACGAAGAACCAGTCTCCCCAGAGGGCGTCGGGCCGCTTGCCCTGGGTGCGCAGGGTGACGTAGCCGGCCTCCACGTCGGGCCGGACCTCGGTGGAGTAGTAGAGGTTGTCCTTGGGGGAGCGCTGGCCGCTGGCTGCCGCGGCCAGGTGATCCAGCTCCAAAGCCGCCAGCTTCTTGCCGGGGTCTCCGCCGTTGTGGAACCAGTCGCGCAGGTTCACGGTGCGGACCTCGCGCGCCTGCAGGGTGAAGGGGACCTTGAGGATCGGGATCCCCCAGTTCGTGTGCACGGTGCCGATGACCTCCACCGGCTTGTCCGTGGCGTTGCCCACGGCAAACAGGGTCGTGACGCCGGCCGCGTCAGGGTCGACTTCGAAATACGGTAAGAGCAGGTCCGAAGTCGGCAGGTTCTGGGCCGCGGCCTGGCCGCAGACCGCGAATGCGATCAAGGCCAGGCAGGCCGTAAGGATCTTCTTCTTCATCGTCGGTTTCATGACTCATCCCTCCACGGGGTCGTTCCCAAAATGGGTTCGGCCCCGGGACAGGGCAAGCCGCGTGCCGTCCGGTGTTCCGGCACAAGTAGATGAAAAAGAAGGGTTTGGCGGAGATTTCGAGCAACCTCCGCGGGCTCTGTCACGGCTCTGACAGTGGGGCGGCCACTGTCAGAGCTCTGTCAGGGATCGGTCTACTTGAGGTGGGTCTCGAACAGCTTGAGGATGCGGCGGTACTCGTCGAGCCAGCTCGTGGGCTGCCGGAAGCCGTGCGGCTCCACCGGGTAGATGGCGGTCTCGAAGTCCTCTTTCTTGAGCTCGATGAGCCGCTGCACCAGGCGGACGCTGTCCTGGAAGAATACGTTGTCGTCCACCATGCCCGTGCAGATCAGGAGCGGCCTGGAGAGGCCCTGGGCGTACTCGATGGGCGAGCTTTTCTCGTAGGCCTCGGGGTCGACCTCGGGGGTGTTCAGGATGTTCGAGGTGTACTCGTGGTTGTAGTGGGCCCAGTCGGTGACCGGGCGCAGGGCCGCACCGGCCGCGAAGAGGTCGGGCTTGCGGAACATCGACATGAAGGTGAGGAAGCCGCCGTAGGAGCCGCCGTAGGTACCGACCCGCGCGGGATCTACGCTCTTGTTCTTCACCAGCCAGCCCACGCCGTCCTCCAGGTCCTCCACCTCGGGGTAGCCCATCTGGCGGTAGATGGCGGTGCGCCAGTCGCGGCCGTAGCCGGCCGAGGCGCGGTAGTCCATGTCGAGCACGACGTAGCCGCGCCGGGTCAGGAGGGTGTGGAACATGAACTCGCGGAAGTAGTTGGACCACCCGGCATGGGCGTTCTGCAGGTAGCCGGCGCCGTGGGTGAAGACCACGGCCGGGTACTTGCGCGAGGGGTCGAAGTCCTTCGGCGTGTAGACCCGGGAGTAGATGGGCAGCTTCACGTGCGACGAGGGGATCGGCACGATCTCGGGCTCGGCCCACTCGATGGCCAGGTACTCGGGGCTGTGGGTCTGGGTGATCTGCCTGGCTTCGGTGCCCGGCGGCAATGCCTGGTTCGGCTGGACGTAGAGGTCGCCGTGCCGGGTCGCGGTGGAGTGGAGGAGCAGGAGCTGGCTCTCGTCCAGGGAGAGATCGAAGAAGGTCTCCCCGCCGAGCCGGCTGAGCTGCTCGGGCTTGCCGCCTGCCGCCGGGACGCGCCAGACGTCATAGATCCCGGGGTGGCTCGCGTTGGCCCGGTAGTAGAGGTGCTTGCCGTCGCGGCTGGCGACGACGTTGGAGACCTCGAACTTCCCTTCCACCACCCGGCGCGTCTTGGCATCCTTCATGGACATGGCGTAGAGGTTCGAGTAGCCGGTCTCCTCCGAGGTGTACCAGAGGGTGTCGCTCTCGGGCAGCCAGCCGAGGTCGTTGAAGCTCCAGTTGATCCAGGCGGGGTCGGTCAGGCGGTGGCGGCTGACCGGCTCGGGCTTCTCTCTCTCCAGCGTGACGATCCAGCGGTCCTTGTTGTCCGGAGCGCGGAGCATGAGGGCGGCGTAGCGTCCGTCGTCCGACCAGGCGAGCGCCTGGGCCTCCACGGGCCGCGGCTTCTTCTCCTCATCTTTCTTGTCTGCCTTTTTATCCGCCTTCTTGTCTGCCTTCTTGTCTGCGCCGTCCTTCTTGGCCTTTTCCGCCTCCGCCTTCTTCTCGGCCTTCTCGCGGAGCTCCTTCAGGGGGTCTTCGGTGATGCCGGGGAGCTTGGAGAGGTCGACCTCGTGCTTTTTCTGGCTCTTGAGATCGAGGAGGAGGACCTTGTGGTCCACGGGCGGCTCGGTGCCGACCTTGGAGCGGACCTCCTCGGCTTCGAGGGCGCCGTCCTCGGTGACGAAGCGGGCCATGCGGGAGGGCTTCTCCTCCCGGCCCTTGGCCTGGGTGACGACCAGCATCCAGTCGCCGTCGGGGGAGAGGGAGGACTGGACGATCTCGACGTCCTCGCCCAGGTACCAGGGCTGGGGGGCGCGGGTGGGATCGAGCTGGCGCGCCGCCCGTTCCTCCTCGCGCTGCGCCGCCTGGTCGCTCTTCTCCTTCCGGATGACCTCGAAGAGGCGCTCCTGCTGCTTGTCCACGTAGCCGGACTCCTCGTCCTCGGCCGGGTCCTTCCTGAGCTGGAGCACCGCGGGCTGGGAGAGGGTCCCGGCCACGAGGTCGAAGACGAAGACCGCGTCCCCGCGCTGGAAGGCGATGCGGTTGTCCCCCACGAGGAAGCGGGGGGCGGCCTCGGCCTCCTCGGTGCGGGTGATCTGCCGGATGGTCCCGGTCTGCAGGTCCTTGAGGAAGACGTCGCCGTGGCGGGCGTAGGTCTTCCATCGGCGGTCGAGGCTCAGGTCGCCTTCCCGGTTGTCGGCCTTGCCGCGGTCGCCCAGGGCGACGAAGGACTGCTGGCCGCTCTCCAGGTCGACCCGGATGAGGTCCCTCAGCTCCTCGCCGTTGCGCTTGCGCAGGTAGTAGACGGAGCGTCCGTCGTCGGCGAAGTAGGGCTCCTCGGGAGGGTTCCCGAGCCAGTCCGGATGGGCCATGATGGTTTCGAGCGTCGGCTCGGACGGGGTCTGGGCTGTGGCACTGGTCGTGATGCCCGTCCAGGGGAGCAGCAGCAGGGCCAGGGCCGCGGCGGTGAGACGAAGATAGGCGTGGCGCATGTCGGTTCCTCAAACACAGGGAAAAGGATGGCCGTACTCGGCATCCAGACGGGAAACAAGCGCTGGAGACCCGAGGATTTCCGGGGGAGGGTAGCATGGGGACCTGTTTGCTCTGGCCCTTACCTGTCAAGAACGTGTAACATCCCCAACATATGGAGCCCCTCGAGGTCTCTGCCGATCAGCCGGCCCCCCCGCGGCCTTTGCGGATCCTGGTGGTTGAGGACGATCCCGAAAGCCTGCAGATGATGGGCGCCCTTCTGTCCCTGTGGGGGTATGAGCCGCGGCTCGTGCCCGCCGGCCCTGCCGCGCTCGCCGCGGTCGAGGCGGAGGTGCCCGACATCATCCTCTTGGATCTCGGGCTGCCTGGCATGGATGGCTTCGAGGTCGCCCGGCGGCTCCGCGGCCGTCCCGGCGGCAGCGATCTCTTCATCGCCGCCGTTACCGCCTATCGCGGCGAGGAGCACCAGCGGCAGGCCCGGGAAGCCGGCTTCGACCGCTACCTCATGAAACCGGTCGACATCGACACCCTGCGCCAGCTCCTGACCCAGACATCGAACGGCGGCAACCGGCCCGCCGGGCCCGACTTCGGCTAGCGGTCGTACTCCAGCCGCACCACCATCTTCACCCGGCCCGTGCCCCGGACGTCGATCGTCTTCCCCTCCTCCTGGCTCGAGCCGGCAATGGTCAAGGGGCCGGCCATCTCCATGGAGAGCAGGCGGCAGTCCGCGCTCACCGTGGCCAGCCCCGCGGCCTGCACGGAAATGACCGCGCCCTCCATCCTCCGCGAGGTCGACCGGACCTGCATCTCGAAGACGGCCGCGGACATCCCCTGGCGGGGCGCCACCTCCCGCAGGGTCAGCGCGAGCTGCTGGACCTCCTCTTCCACTTCCGAGATGCCGAGGAACAGACCCGCGGTCCCGGGCTCGATCTCCAGCGTCTCGCCCAGGGCCACGGTGCGGCCGTCCAGGAACCTGCAGAACGGTTCCGCCCGGGCGAGGAGCGCGAAGTCTCCGGCCACCTGCACGGCGGCCTTCGGGTCCGCGGGACCTCCCCGCTCGTCCGTCACCCGCGTGGCGTTGACGAGGAAGGTCTTCCCGGCCGCGGGCTCGACCTCCTTCTGCTCGGGACCGTCCGCAGGGGATACGTGGCTCTCCGACTGGAAGTAGCGCACCCGCGCGAGCGTCGGGCCCGCGGCGTTTGCCTCCAGCACCTCCACCCGGTAGGTCTCGGTCATCCGCGTCTTCACGTCCTGGGAGCCGAGGGTCTTGCCGTCGGCGGCGACGGTCAGGGCAAAGTCGAAGAATCCGCCGGTGATCACCCGATGGGCTTCGCCGGCCTGCAGCGGCCGGCTGTGGAAGGTCACGCCGTCCGCCGCTTCGAGCGCGGCAGGAGCAAGGGCCAGGGTGATAAGAGCGAAGGCAAAGGCGCAGAGGGATCTCATGCGGATTCCTTTCCGGTCTGATTCGAAGCTTGTGCTCCGAAGCCTAGCACGCCCCCGGTATCCTTGGCTCATGGACAACGCCCGCCGGACCTTCCGGATCGACGCCCAAGGCCTCCGGCTCGATCAGGCCGTCGCCCGCCAGCTCGAGGGCATCCCCGGGATCACCCGCGCCCGGGCGCGGGGCTGGGTCGAGGAAGGGCGCGTGCGGGTGAACGGCCAGGCGGACGCGAAGCCCTCGCGGCGGCTCTCTCCAGGGGACGAGGTCGAGGTGCACCTGCCGCCGCCTCCGCCCAGGGCCGGGCTCACTCCCCTGGAGATGCCGCTGTCCGTGGTCCACGAGGACGACTGGCTGCTCGCCCTCGACAAGCCGCCCGGCCTGGTCGTCCATCCCGCCTACGGCAACCGCGAGGGGACGCTGATGCATGCGCTGCTCTGGCACGCCCGGAGCTGGAGAGAAGGCGGGCCGCACCTGGTGAGCCGCCTGGACCAGGGCACCTCCGGCCTCATCCTGGTCGCCAAGGCCCCGGAGGTCCACGCCGCCCTCCAGAGGAGGGGGATGGAGAAGGACTACCTGGCCGTAGTCCATGGCCGGACGGCGGTGCCCAAGGGGAGGATCGACCTCGGCATCCTGCGCGACCCCGAGGACCGGCGGCGGCGGATCGTGTCGCGCACCGACGGGCGGCCGAGCGCCACGCTCTGGGAGCGGCTGGCCGAGGCGGAAGAGCCGCTCACCCTCCTGCGCTGCCGGCTGCTCACCGGCCGGACCCACCAGATCCGGGTCCACCTCCAGGCCTCCCGGCTGCCGATCGTGGGCGACCCTCTCTACGGCCCTCTCTACAGGTCACCGGGCTGGAAGGGGATCGCCGATCCCGGCCTGGCCGGCCTCTGCCGCGACTTCCCCCGGCAGGCCCTCCACGCCTGGCGGCTGCGGCTGACCCACCCCGTTACCGGCGAGCGGCTGGACGTCCAGGCCCCGGTGCCGCCGGACCTGGCTGGCCTGCTCGCCGGGGCGGGCATCAAGCTTCCCTGATCATGCTGTCCCGCTTTTTCCGAGTTGTCACACTCTTCCAACGTGCTTCCTTCATCTCGGTATTGCGCGGCGCCCGTAGTGGCCGGGCCTCAGCTTTAGCTGAAGCACTCGTTGCGCAGATTTTCCGGCTCCCGGGTCCACCCCGAGAGCCAACTTCAAATGCTGTTATGAGGGAGAGACGCACATGGCCAAGAGCATCGTGATCGTGGGAGGGGGATCGTCGGGCTGGATGACGGCCGCCTATCTGAGAAAAGCCCTGAAGGGAGTCGACATCACCCTCGTCGAAGCTCCCCACATCAAGACCATCGGAGTGGGCGAGGCGACCTTCAGCACGATCAAGCTGTTCTTCGACTACCTGGGTCTGGAGGAGCGCGACTGGATGCCGAGCTGCAACGGCGCCTACAAGCTCGCCATCAAGTTCGACAACTGGACCAAGGCCGGCGGCCACTTCTACCATCCCTTCCAGCGCTACGAGATGATCGACGGCTACAACGCCGCCGAGTGGTGGCTGAAGCTCAAGCGCGGCGAGCAGCCGTTCGACTACTCCTGCTTCACGATCCCGGCGCTTTGCGATGCCAAGCGCTCTCCCCGGTACCTGGACGGCCGGGTCTTCGACGACAAGGTGCAGGACTACTTCGCCAACGGCGAGCGGGTCCCCAACGCCTTCCTGTCCGAGCACGCGGTGCAGTACCCGTACGCCTACCACTTCGACGCCGGCCTTCTCGCCGAGTACCTCGAGGGGTACTCGACGCAGCGCGGCGTGCGCAAGGTCGCGGACGAGGTCATCAACGTGGCGCTGCGCGAGGACGGCGGCATCTCCCACATCGTGACCAAGGAGCACGGGCAGATGTCCGCCGACCTGTTCGTCGACTGCACCGGCTTCCGCGGCCTGCTGATCAACCAGACGCTCAACGAGCCCTTCATCTCCTTCAACGACACGCTGCTCAACGACAGCGCGGTCGCCCTGCAGGTACCGGTGGACATCAAGGCCAAGGGCATGGAGCCGTACACCACGGCCACGGCAATGAGCTCCGGCTGGGCGTGGAACATCCCGCTCTACGGCCGGGTCGGCACCGGCTACGTCTACTGCAGCCAGTTCCTCTCCAAGGAAGAGGCCGAGGCCGAGTTCCGCCAGCACCTGGGACCCGCCGCCGACCACTGCCGGGCCAACCACATCAAGATGCGGATCGGCCGCAGCCGCAACTCCTGGGTCAAGAACTGCGTGGCCATCGGCCTGTCGAGCGGCTTCGTGGAGCCCCTGGAGTCGACCGGGATCTTCTTCATCCAGCACGGCATCGAGGAGCTGGTGCACCACTTCCCGAACGGCGAGATCGACGAGGCGGTCGTGCGCAGCTACAACCGCGGCGTGGCCGAGTGCATCGACGGCGTGCGCGAGTTCCTCACCATCCACTACGCGGCCTCGGACCGCGACGACACGCCGTTCTGGCGCGCGCTCAAGCACGACGTGAAGATGCCGGAGCACCTGCGCGAGCGCATGGAGCTGTGGAGCCGCCGGCTGCCGAACGCGAAGAACGTCAACCCGGCCTACCACGGGTTCGAGTCCTACTCCTACTCCGTGATGCTCCTCGGGCTCGGCCATCAGCCCGACACCAGCCTGCCGGCCCTCGACCACCTCGATCACCGCAATGCCCTGGCCGCCTTCCGCGCCATGCGCGAGCGGTCGGACTACCTGGTCTCGACCCTGCCGTCCCAGTACGAGTACCTCACTCACGTGCGGACGCAGGCGGCTTCCCCGTTCGAGCAGCCGGTCCCGATGCCGGCCCTGTACGACGATGCGAGCCAGCTTTGGAGGGAGCTGGTCGCGCTCAACAGCCGGGTGCAGTAGCCCGCGCCCCGGCTTCCGTGACCCCCGCCGGTCCGCGCCCCGGCGGGGGTCATCCCGTCACAGCTTCGCAACCCGTCCGTAATCTCCATCGTAATGTCGGGTGGATAGCCTCGGTCCATTCGGGGCTCGAAGGAGGACGACCATGGGCGATCGCAAGCGGCCGACCCGTTCCATGATGGAAGGCAGGTTGATCGAGGCCATCCTGCGGCGGGTGGCGCAACCCAGGCGTAATGCGGTAGAGTTGCCGCATGGAGAAGCACGCCCCACGGGGGCGCGGCGCGTCGGCGAACCCGGTCAACCGCTTCGAGCGGATCGCGGTGGAGCTGGAGGTCCCCGGCCCGGAGCGGGTCGAGACTGAGCTCCTCCGCGACGGCTCGCGCTCGCTGATCACCCGCAACGACAGCCCGGACGTCGGCTTCGAGGTGTCGCTCAACCCCTACCGGGGGTGCGAGCACGGCTGCATCTACTGCTACGCGCGTCCCACCCACGAGTACCTCGGCTTCTCGGCCGGGCTCGACTTCGAGACCCGCATCATGGTCAAGGAGGAGGCGCCGGAGATCCTGCGCCGGGAGCTCTCCTCCCCGAAGTGGCAGCCGCAGACCCTGGCCATGAGCGGGGTGACCGACCCCTACCAGCCCGTCGAGCGCAAATTGGAGATCACCCGGCGGTGCCTGGAGGTGCTGGCGGAGTTCCGCAACCCGGTGGCCGTGATCACCAAGAACGAGCTGGTGACCCGCGACATCGACCATCTGTCCGAGCTGGCCGCCCACCAGGCCGTGGCCGTGACCCTCTCCATCACCACTCTGGACCCCGAGCTGGCGCGGCGGATGGAACCGCGGGCTTCGCACCCCCGGGACCGCCTCAAGGCCATCGAGCGTCTTGCGGAGGCGGGCATCCCCGTCGGGGTCAACGTGGCGCCGGTGGTGCCGGCGATCACGGACCACGAGATCCCGAAGATCCTGGAGGCTGCGGCCTCGGCCGGGGCCCACACCGCGGGCTACGTGATGCTGCGCCTGCCCGGCGCCGTGGCCGGCCTCTTCGAAGCCTGGCTGGAGGAGCATTTCCCAGACCGCAAGGACAAGGTGCTCAACCGGGTCCGGGACCTCCGGGGAGGCAAGCTGTACGACCCGACCTTCGGCAGCCGGATGAAGGGAGAGGGGATCTTCGCCGAGCAGGTGAAGGCGATCTTCGAGACCGCCAAGCGCCGCTACGGCCTCGACCAGCGCGGTTACGAGCTCTCGGCCGAGTCGTTCCGGCGCCCGGGCGAGGTCGTGCAGCTCGGGCTGTTCTGAGAGGCTGAAAAGCCACCCGCCCGGCAGTAGTACGAAGCTGTTCGTTGACAGTACGAATCCCTTCGTATAACGTCTCCGTCATGGCGATCACACCCCGACCCACGGATGCCGAGCTGGCGATCCTGCGCGTGCTCTGGCGCCGCGGTCCGAGCACGGTGCGGCAGATCCACGAGGAGATGACGCCCCGGAGCCCGACCGTGTACACGACGGTCCTGAAGCTCCTCCAGATCATGACGGAGAAGGGGCTGGTGGAGCGCGACGAGTCGCAGCGGGCCCATGTGTATGTCGCACGGCTGCCCGAGGAGCAGACCCTGGAGCAGCTCGTGGGCGATCTGCTCGACCGGGCGTTCGAGGGGTCGGCGAGCCGTCTGGTGATGAGGGCCCTGGAGTCGCGGCCGGCGAGCCGGGAGGAGCTGGCGGAGATCCGCCGCCTTTTGGATACGATGGAAGGAGGAGACCGATGAGCGAGGCGCTTTCGACCCCGATGACGCAGGCGGTGGGCTGGGCGTTGGTGCACTTTCTCTGGCAGGGGGCCCTGGTCGCGGCCGGGCTGGCGGCGGGGCTCGCGCTGATGCGCGGGCGGAGCGCTTCGGCGCGCTACGTGCTGGCCGTCGGGGCCCTGGCGGTCCTCGTCGCATTGCCGGTGGTGACGGCGCTTCGATCGTATGAGCCGGTCGTCCCGATAGAGCGGAGCACCCCCTCCCCGGCCCTCCCCCGCTTTGCGGGAGAGGGAGCCCCCGCCCCTGCAAGCGGGGAGATCCCAGGGGAGATCCCGACGGTCTTTCGGGATGTCGTTCGTCCCTGGATGCCTTCTCTGCTCGTGGTCTGGCTCGCCGGGGTGGTTCTCCTCTCGGTCTGGCACCTGGGCGGGTGGGTGCAGGCCCTGCGCCTGACCCGGCGCGGCACCCGGCCGGTTGAGGAGCAGTGGGAGCTGGCCCTGATCCGGCTCCGCCGGAGGCTGGGGATCGAGCAGGCGGTGGCGCTGCTGGAGTCTTCGTCCGTGCCGGTCCCGGCGGTGGTGGGCTGGCTCCGGCCGGTGATCCTGGTGCCGGCGAGCGCGTTCACCGGGCTCACGCCGCAGCAGCTCGAAGCGGTCCTCGCCCACGAGCTGGCCCACGTCCGGCGCCACGACTATCTGATCAACCTCCTCCAGGCGGTCGCCGAGACCCTGCTCTTCTACCACCCGGCGGTCTGGTGGGTCTCCCGTCAGGTGCGGCAGGAGCGGGAGATCTGCTGCGATGACCTGGCCGTGGCCGTCTGCGGCGACCGGCTGGGCTACGCCCGCGCCCTGGCCACCCTGGAGGAGCTGCGCACGCCCTCCCCGCGCTTGGCCCTGGGTGCGGACGGCGGCTCGCTCCTGCGGCGCATCCGGCGCATCGCGGGGGTCCCGGAGAGGACCGGCGGCGCTCCTCTCGCCTGGATCGCGGGCGCCCTGGGGCTGTCCCTGCTCCTGGCCGGGGCGGTCTTCCACGAAGGTGCCCGCGCCTCGCTGCCGTTCGAGATCCGGCTCATGGCCGAGCCCGTGACGAAGCTGGCGGCGGCTGCCCCGATGGCTGACCCGGCGGCCGAGGAGCCGGCTGCCGCTCCCCGTGAAGCCCGAGGCCAGCGGGGCCAGTGGACCGCCGAGCGCGAGGAGGACGGCATCAACCTGCAGATGACCTACCGCCATCCCGGGGGCGGACGGAGCCAACATGGCACGACCTACGACCTGAGCGAGCTGGTCGGCCTGGGCGCGGGGCCGGATGTACGCTTCGAGATGCGCCGGGCCGCCGGCACTTTCCACTTCGAAGGCCGGTTCGATGGAGACCAGGGCCAGGGCACGTTCACCTTCCAGGGCAACCCTTCCTACATCCAGGAGATGTCCCGCCTCGGCTTCCAAGTGGAGGAGGACGATCTCTTCAGTCTCGCGCTGTTCGACGTATCCCCTGCCTACGTGGCCGAGCTGCGGGCGCTGGGGTACGACGACCTCTCCCTGAAGAAGCTGATCGCGTTCCGGATTCACGGCGTCAGCCCCGAATACATCCGGGCCATGGCGGACGCGGGCTACCGAGACCTCCCAGTCGACAAGGTCCTCGCGTTCCGCATCCACGGCGTGAACGCCGAGGAGGTCCGGGAGCTGGCGAAGGTGGGCCTGCGCGACCTGACGGCGGACCGGCTGCTCGAGTTCCGCATCCACGGCGTCAGGCCCGAGCTCGTGCGGGCCATGGCCGAGTCCGGCTACGAGGACCTCTCGGCGAGCAAGCTCGTCGAGCTGAAGATCCACGGCGCCACCCCCGAGTTCGCCCGCGAGATGGCCGAGCTCGGCTACCGCGACGAGCCGCTCGACCGCCTGATCGCGTTCCGCATCCACGGCGTCACCCCCGAGTTCATCCGGGAGGTCGCCGAGACCGGGCACGAGGGGGTTTCCGCGGACGATCTCGTTGCCATGCGGATCCACGGGGTCACCGCGGAGTTCATCCGCGAAGCGGAGTCCCGCGCGGGCCGCAAGCTGTCGATCGACGACATCGTGGGGAAGAAGATCCACGGCGAGCGGTAAAGGCTCGCCTCCTCTCCCGCCTCAGCACAACATTTGCACAGGCTGAGGCTTGCAGGACCCGAGAGAGGAGGAGGCGTGCCGGAGGACGACGAGCAGGACCTTCTGGACGAGAGCAGCATCGGGCTGCGGGCGGAGCTGCGGCCCGGGGGACGGCTGAACCAGCGCGAGCTGCCGGTGGAGGAGGCGGACTACCCCCGCTTCCGCCGGCTGACCTTCTACAGCGTGCTGGCGGGGCTCTGCCCCCTGCTGCCGGTGCCCTTCCTGGACGACTGGGCCCTGGAGCGGATCCAGCGTCGCATGGTGCGCGAGCTGGGGGAGAGCCGCGACCTGGGGCTGACGGATGCCGAGGTGCGGCTCCTGGCAGGCGAGGGCGAGAAGCGCGTGTGGCCCGGCTTCGTCAAGGGGACGGCCATGGCCGTGAGCTCCGGCGCCCGCCGCGTCCTGCGCAAAGTCTTCAGGACAGCCTTCTACCTCCTCCTGATGCGCGACGGCGTCCACCGCGCGGTCGAGACGTTCGTCCAGGGCTATCTCTTCCTCTACGCCTCGCGCCTGCCCCACGCGCTGCGGCCGGCCGGCCGCACGCCCGAGCGGGTGCGGGCGGTCCGCGCCGCGGTGCTGGAGACCATGCGCGAGGAGGACGTGAAGCCGATCCACCGCGCCATGGGCCGCGCCTTCCGCCGGAGCTTCGACCTGCTGATCAAGGCGGCCGGCCGGCTCGGCGGCGTCTTCGGACGCCTCCGCTCGGGCGAGCGGGCCGACGAGGCGGAGGCCCTGAAGGAGGAAGAGGAGCTCCTGGGCGGCTTCGTGGACCGGCTCGCGGCCTCGCTCTGGGGCAACGAGGAGCACTTCGAGCGGCTGGAGAAGTCGTTCGAGGCGCGGCTGCTCAAATCAAGGACCTGACGGCCCGTGCCGTTCCAGGATCGCCGCGAAATCGGTCCCGGACGGCAGCGTTCCGAACGCCCGTCCCCAGTCCCCGGCGAGACGGGTGGCGCAGAAGGCATCGGCGACCGCCTGGGGAGCGTGACGGACCAGGAGCGAGGCCTGGAGGGCCAGGGCCAGCCTCTCCACGATCCGGCGCGCCTCGGCCTCGTCGATGCGGCGGAGATCCTCCATCAGCCTTGCGGCGTACAGGTCCAGACGGTCGTCCCCTCCCCGGGCCTGGCCGACCTCTTCGAGGAAAGCTTCCACGGACTCGGGCGTCTTCGCCATGGCGCGCAGCACGTCCAGGCACTGGATGTTCCCGGAACCCTCCCAGATTGAGTTGAGGGGCGCCTCCCGGTAGAGGCGGGCCATGGGCCATTCCTCGACGTAGCCGTTGCCGCCCAGGCACTCCAGGGCCTCGGCCGCGTGGACCGGCGCCCGCTTGCAGGTCCAGTACTTGAGGATCGCCGTGGCCAGCCGCTGGAAGGGTCCCTCGTCTCCGTCATAGGCCCGGGCCAGCCGCATCATGGCGGAGGTCGCGGCCTCCGACTCGATCGCCAGGTCGGCCAGGACGTTCCGCATCAGGGAGTGACCGGCCAGGGTCCGCCCGAAGGTGCGGCGGTGCCCGGCGTAATGGATCGCCTGCGCCGTGCCCTGGCGCATCGAGGCCGCCGAGCCGATCACGCAGTCGAGCCGGGTGTGCATGACCATCTCCAGGATGGTGGGCACACCCCGCCCCTCCTCGCCGATCCGGCGCGCCCAGGCGGACCGCAGCTCGATCTCGCTCGACGCGTTGGAGCGGTTGCCGAGCTTGTCCTTGAGGCGCTGGATGTGGAAGCGGTTGCGCGTGTCATCCGGAAGACGGCGGGGGAGAAGGAAGCAGGTCAGGCCTCCCTGCGCCTGTGCGAGCACCAGGAAGGCGTCGCACATGGGGGCCGAGCAGAACCACTTGTGACCGGTGATCTCATAGTCGGATTCTGACAGCGGCACGGCCCGGGTGGTGTTGGCGCGGACGTCCGAGCCTCCCTGCTTCTCGGTCATGGCCATGCCAAAGAGGGCGCCGCGGTGGACCCGCGGCTCCCACTCTGCCGCGACCTCGGGCTCTTGGCGTAGCGCGGGGACCGCCGAGTAGGTCATGGACAGCGGGCATCCCACCCCGGCCTCGATCTGGGCCAGCGAGTTGAACAGCGCCGCCCGGGCCACGTGCGCTCCCGGCCGCGGCTCGATCCAGGGAAGGGCGTGGAGGCCGTGCTCGATCGCCAGGCTCAGGAGCGAGTGCCAGGAAGGATGGAACTCCACCTCGTCGATGCGGTTCCCGGCCCGGTCGTGGGTGCGCAGCACGGGCCGGTTCTCGTTGGCCTGGAAGCCCCAGGCGATCGTCTCGCGCCGGCCGGCGATCTCTCCGAAGGCCCGCGCCCGCTCCTCGGCCCAGTCCGCGCCCTCGCGGCGCAGTGCCTCGGTCAGGGGACGGTCCACGGCGAAGACGTTGTAATCCTCCAGCGGCGGAGGCTGGTTGAAGACGGTATGGGTGGCGTGCTCGGTCCTGCGCTCCATCATGCGCCAAGCATACCCATCCCGCGGTAGGATGGTCGAAATGGCGATCCGGGAAGGAGCTTGGGACTGTCCGCACTGCGGCCGCAAGAGGAACCGCGGCCCGGAGAAGTACTGCGGGGGGTGCGGCGCCCCGCGCGGCGAGGATGTGAAGTTCTACCTGCCGCCGGATTCGCCGGAGGTCACCGAGGCGGACGCGCTCCGCCGCGCCCAGGCCGGACCCGACTGGACCTGCTCCTTCTGCGAGGCGGACAACCCCTCGGACCACGCCTTCTGCTCGAGCTGCGGCGCGGCCCGCGACGCAGCCGCCCAGGCCCGTCCGATCGTGGAGCACCGCAAGGACGCCGCTCCGCCGCCTCCTGCTCCTCCTCCCGCTCCTCCCCCCGGCAATCCAAAGCTCAAGCGTGGGTGCCAGATCGGCTGCCTGGGACTGGCGGCTCTCTTCGTCCTGTTCTGGTTCCTCAACCGGCCGAGAGAGGCCGTCCTCACCGTCACCGGTCACCAGTGGGAGCGGACCGTCGCCGTCGAGGAGCTGCGCACCGTCACGGAAGAAGGGTGGGAGGGCGAGCTTCCGGGAAGCGCCCGGACCCTCTCCAGCAGCCGCGAGATCCACCACCACAACAAGGTCCGGATCGGCACGGAGACCCGCACCCGCACCGTCACCGAAAGGGTCCAGACCGGCACCGAGCGCGTCAAGGTGGGAGAGCGCGACCTCGGCAACGGCTACTTCGAGGACATCTACGAGGACCGTCCAGTCTACGAGGAGCGCGAGAGCGAAGAGACCTACGAGGAGCCCGTTTTCCGGGAGGACCCGGTCTACCGGATGCGGTACCGCTACGAGGTCGACAAATGGATGCCTTCCCGCGAGGCCAAAGCCGGCGCGCAGGACATGGCGCCCCGCTGGCCGGACACGGGGCCGCGGACGAAGGAGCGGGAGGGGAAGCGCGAAGAGGTCTACGAGGTCCTGTTCGAGGACTCGGACGGTGCCGGAAGGGTCTACCGGGCGCGCGACGAGGTGGAGTGGAGGGGCTTCGAGCCGGGCTCCGCGTACCGCGCCAAGGTGAAACGGGATGGCGAGATCGTCGAGATCCTCGGTCCGGCATGACGTCACGCCGTCGCGGGTTCCGGAAATCCGCGACCGCGCCCCTTCGCGCTTTCCGTTATTTTCCCGGGGTCGCCCCGGCATCCGTTCCCGGAGGAAGTGATTCCTTCGCGAAAGATGTCGCGGGTTCTTCAGCGGCCGGGCTGAAAAAAATCCGCCAGTGCTCTTCTCTGGAAATCAGTTCGTCAGGACTCTTTTTCCTTTCTGATCGGTCCAACGGAATGCCGCTTCCCGTTACCGCAGAAAGGAAAGAGAGTGCTGTAGAAGGGTGATGGCGCATCGCTCAGCAAAAGGTGAAAAACATTGAGCCGCTGCAATTTAGCGGATCAATCCGCTACCATACGTCCCCGTTGAACAGGAGTACTATGAGCGACGTCGTCCAGAAACTCTGGGGCTTCTGCCACACCCTGCGCCACGACGGGATCGATTACGGCGACTACATCGAGCAGATCACCTATCTGCTCTTTCTCAAGATGGCGGACGAGCGGAGGCTCGACCTGAGCCGCACCTGCAGCGGCGAGCACGTGATCGACTGCTCGTGGCCGGCGCTGGCTGCGAGGTCCGGCTCCTCCCTGACCGATCACTACATCGAGGTGCTGCTCACGCTCGGCGGACAGAACGGCCTGCTGGGCGACATCTTCAAGGATGCGATCCCGCGCTTCAACAACCCCGACAACCTGAAGCGCCTGATCGACCTGATCGACGAGATGGCGTGGACGAAGCTGGAGGTGGACGTCAAGGCCGCCGCGTTCGAGGGGCTGCTCGAGAAGGCCGCGAGCGAGGGCAAGAAGGGGGCGGGGCAGTACTTCACCCCGCGCCTGCTCATCCAGACGATCGTGCGCTGCATGCGCCCGGACCCGCGGACCGCCAGGGACTTCACGATCTGCGATCCGGCCTGCGGCACCGGCGGCTTCCTCGTGGCCGCCTACGAGTGGCTGGTGGCCGAGACCCGCGGCGAGGCGCTGGGCTCCGAGTTGGACCAGCAGGTCCGCCGCGGCACCTACTTCGGCCAGGAGCTGGTCCAGCAGCCGCGCCGCCTCGCGCTCATGAACCTCTGCCTCCACGGGCTGGAGCCGGAGATCAAGTACGGCGACTCGATCTACCTGCCGACCGACGAGCGGCGCTTCGACGTGGTCTTCACGAATCCGCCCTTCGGCACGCGGGGCGCCAACCAGCTCCCCCGGCGGGACGATCTGCTCATCAAGACGTCCAACAAGCAGCTCAACTTCCTGCAGCACGTGCTGACCATCCTCAAGCCCGGAGGCCGCGCGGCCGTGGTCGTGCCGGACAACTGCCTGTTCGCCGACCAGGCCGGGGAGGTCTTCCGCATCCTGACCCAGGTCTGCGACCTGCACACCGTGCTGCGCCTGCCCAACGGCACCTTCACTCCGTACAGCCCCGGCACCAAGACCAACGTGGTCTTCTTCACCAAGGGGATGCCCACGGAGAGCGTCTGGGTCTATGACGCCCGCACCAACGTGGCGCGGGTCACCAAGAAAGACCGGCCGCTGACCGCGACGCACCTCGCCGCCTTCGAGACCTGCTTCGGCGCCGACCCGAACGGGCGCTCGCGGCGCGACCCGCGCGACTCCTTCGACGGGCGCTGGCGGTCCTTCCCCATCGGCGAGGTGCAGGCGCGGGACTTCAAGATCGACGGGCTCAAGTGGCTCAAGGACGAGTCGCTCGATGACGGCGACGAGCTGCCCTATCCCGAGGAGCTAGCGGCCGACGCCATCGCCGAGCTCGAAGGCGCGGTAGGGGAGCTCAACGAGATCCTCAAGCTCCTCGAAGGCGATGCGGAGGTCGAAACGCCGGTGATCCTGCGGAGGGCTGAATGACGAGCGCGTTCCACGATCCGTCGGAAAGGCTGTCGCAGCTTGAAGGCGGTCTCCAGGAGGGATGGGCCGAGGCGGTGCTGGAGGATCTCGTGGCGCACGCCCTGGGCGGCGAGTGGGGCGAATCCTGCGGGAAGGACATCCCTGCCGGCTTTGCCCGGGTGAGCGTGGTGCGCGGCACCGAGTTCCGCGACTGGGACGACGACAAGGGCGCGACCGCCGCGCAGCGGGCCGTGAAGCACTCGAGCCTGGCCAAGCGCCAGCTCCAGGCCGGCGACCTCGTCGTCGAGATCTCCGGCGGCGGCCCCGACCAGCCGGTCGGCCGCACCCTGCTCGTGGACGAGGAGGCCCTGCACAGCGCCGGCAATCCGCTGATCTGCTCCAACTTCTGCCGCCAGATCCGGCTGCACCCGGACGTCGATCCCGCCTACGTGGCCCTGGCCCTGCGCCACCGCTACGAGCGCGGCGACTTCAACGTCTGGCAGTCGCAGACCACGAACATCCGCAATTTGGACTTCAATGGGTTCCTCGCCGGTATCGTCCTGCCGCTGCCGCCGCTCGCCGAGCAGCGCCGGATCGTGGTCAGGGCCGGCGAGCTGCTGTCCCAGATCCGCCAGATCCGCCGCCGGCTCGCCCGGCTGCCGCGCATCGTCAGGCGTTTCCGGCAGTCCGTGCTGGCCGACGCCTTCTCGGGCCGCCTCACCGAAGATTGGCGGCTGCGCCGGTCCGACAGCGAGCCTGCCCGCTTCAGCGATGCCACCGAATGGGAGGTCCCCGAGCCGCTGGACGTGCCCGAGATCCCGGAGAGCTGGACCCTGGTGGCGCTCAACGACCTCGTCACCCGCGTGCAGTACGGCACCTCCATGCGATCGGACGGCGACGCCCGCACCGGGATTCCGGTGCTGCGCATGCCCAACATCCAGGACGGCCGGATCGACCTCTCGAGCCTCAAGTACATCGACCGTGCCGCCAAGGGCCTGGAAGCGTTCCGCCTGAAGCCGGGGGACATCCTCTTCAACCGCACGAACAGCCCGGGTCTGGTGGGCAAGGCCGCGGTGTTCGACCAGGACGTGGAGGCGGTCTTCGCCTCGTACCTGGTCCGTCTGACCTGCGATCCGGAGCGGGTCTCCAGCCGCTTCGTCTGCGCCTGGATCAACTCGCCGTGGGGACGGCAGTGGGCGCGGACCGTGCGCACGGACTGCGTCAGCCAGTCGAACATCAACTCCTCGAAGCTGCGGAAGATGCCGGTCCCCACACCGCCTCTGACCGAGCAGTTGGAGATCGTGCGCAGGATCGACTCGCTGTTCCGGTTCGCGGGAGCGGTCGAGGCGCGGGTGGCGGCGGGCACTGCCTGCGCGGACAGGCTGGCGCAGGCGGTTCTGGACAAGGCCCTGCGCGGCGAGCTCGTCCCCCTGGAGGCCGAGCTGGCCCGCGAGGAGGGGCGCTCCTACGAGCCGGCCTGGGTGCTCCTTGGCCGGGTCAAGTCCGAGCGCGCCCGGCGCAAGGTCCGGGCCGGGCGCCGTATTGGGGGCAAAGCGGAGCGGCTCGACTTCCCGGAGGCGTCCCGCCCCGGGAGCTCCCGCGGCAGGCCGGTGGCCGTCTACGACTCCCACCAGATCCTGGTCGCGTTCCGGCAGGCCTGCTGGGGAGCGGGAGCCCTGTCCAAGGACGAGCTGATCCGCCAGGTGGCCGACCGCCTGGGTGTGGCGCGGCTGGGCAAGAACGTCCGCGCCCGGCTGCTGGACCACCTGGAGACCGCGATCGAGCGCCGCATCGTCGCGCGCCGGGGGGAGATGCTGGAGGGAGCCACGCCCACCTTCGCCCGCTACGACGACGACTTCCTGTTCCAGGTCCTGCGCTCGGTGCTGCGGGCCGGGGTCGAGTACGAGCCGGGCGCGGTGGTGCGGAGCGTGGCGAGCCACCTCGGCTACGGCCAGGTGACCGGCGCGGTGCGCAGCCGCATGGAAGACCTCTTCCGCGCCGGGGCGCGCAAGGGGCTCCTAGGCATGGGCGACGGCAAGATCTGGAGGCGCTAGAAGAGCCCTACTTCATCCACTCGAACATCTCGTAGTGCTCGCGGCTCATGCCCAGGCGCTCGTAGACGCGCTGGGCCGCCGCGTTCCTCCGGTCGACGTAGAGCCGGATCCCCATCAGGTCGGGCGAGGACCGCACCCGCTCCCGCAGATGCTCGTAGAGCCCGCGGTAGACGCCGCTCCCGCGCATCTCCGGAGGCACATAGACCGACTGGATCCAGAGCATCGTACCGTCGCGCCAGTCGCTCCACTCGTAGGTGGTCAGGAGCGACCCGACCACCCGGCCCTCGGATTCAGCCACCCAGTACTGCCCCTTGGAGTCATCGTCGAAGACCGCCTGCACGCCGCGGGTGACGGTCGGTAGGTCGAGCTCCATCCCTTCGGTCTCGCGGGCCATGCGGACCTGGAACTCGACGATAGTCCCCGCATCCCCAGGACGGGCAGTACGGACCTCGATGCTCAAAATACGATCCGGCGATAGCGGGCCTCGAGGAACGAGTAGGCCCCGTAGGCGATCAGGCCGAAAGCCACGATCCCCAGCAGCCAGGGTCCGTACGGCTGTGTCGCCAGCGCTTCGAGGGCGCCCGCCAGGCCGCTCGCCTGGCCCGGGTCGTACCGGAGCCCCGCCTGGATCAGGAACCAGCCCATCAGGAGAAAGACGATCCCCCGGGAGGCCAGCCCGAGCCGGCCGGTGTGGGTCGCCAGCCGCTCCTCGGAGTGGTCCATCTCCTGGAGCTTGAAATGGCGGCGGAACCTGTCGGTCCAGGCCTCGTAGAGCTGGTAGAAGCCCGAGACGATCACGGCGATGCCGGCGAGGATCACCAGCCAGCGGCCGAAGGGCTTGTCCATCAGGCTCGCGGCGGCCTCCTGGTTGCCTCCCCCGGAATCACCCCTGCCGGAGCCGGAGACGATCCGGGCCGCGAAGAGCGCGAGCGTGCTGTAGCCGATGCCGCTTGCCAGCATCATGCCCCGCTTGGCCAAGCCCTTGGGGTCGGTCCCCTTGTTCTCGGGGTCGAGGACCGCCTGCACGAAGCGCCACAGGGCATAGCCCACGAGCCCGATCGCCACCAGGGCCAACAGGAGCCGGCTCTGCTCGGCGATGCGCTGGATCGCCCCTTCCGGGCCCGCCTGCCGGCCGGCCGATCTGCCGCTGGAAGCCGCCTGGACCGCCAGGAGGCCGATCACTGCATACACAACGCCGCGGGCCGCGTACCCAAAGCGGGCGAGCCGTTCCACCCAGGGGTTCCGCACCGCGCTGCGCACGGCCTGCTCCGCCTGGTTCCCGGCTCTCTCGAGCGCTCCTTCCACGTGTGTGCGTGCCATGGTCTTCGCCTTTCCAGGGACCCGTACGGGCCTCTGGCGGTGGAGAGAGCAAGGGACGTACCAGATAGGAGTAGAATTTCACCCAGGAGGCCGACCATGAGCCGTCAAACCCTGCGCGGTCAGCTCGCGCTGCTTTCGCTGTCCGCCCTGCTGCTGGGCGGCTGTTCCATCAACCCGGCCACGGGCCGGAGCCAGATCAACTTCTTCGGCGAGGAGTCGGAGATCGAGATGGGCCGGGAGGCCGACGCCGAGATCGTCGGGTCGGTCGGCCTCTATGACGACCCCTTGCTCCAGGACTACGTCCACGACCTGGGCATGGAGATCGCGGCCGCGTCCGAGCGCCCCCACCTGCCCTGGAGCTTCAAGCTCCTGGACGACCCCGCGGTCAACGCCTTCGCCCTGCCCGGCGGCCACGTCTACGTGACCCGTGGGCTCATGACCCACCTGGGGTCCGAGGCGGAGCTGGTCTCGGTGATCGGGCACGAGATAGGCCACGTCACCGCCCGCCACGGCGTCAACCAGATGCGCAAGCAGATCCTGGCCTCGGTCGGGCTCGGCGTGGCCTCCATCCTCGACGAGGACATCGCGCAATGGGCGTTCGCCGGCCACGTCGGCCTCGGTCTCCTCTTCCTCCACAATGGCCGTGACGACGAGCGGCAGGCCGACGACCTCGGGCTGCGCTACGCCGTGCGCGCCGGCTACGACCCGCGCGAGATGCCGGAGCTGTTCCGGGTCCTCGATGCGGTCTCCCAGGTCGAAGGGGTCGGCCGTCTGCCGAGCTGGCTCGCCACCCATCCCGACCCCGGCGCGCGCCGCAAGCGGATCGAGGACCAGGTCGCCTCCCTGGAGGGGGACTTCTCCTCCGCCAAGGTCGAGCGCGATTCCTACCTGGCGCGGCTGGACGGGATGGTCTTCGGCGACAACCCCCAGGACGGTTTCTTCGAAGGCAACGCCTTCCTGCATCCCGGCCTGCGCTTCCGCATCGACTTCCCCTCCGGCTGGGAGACCGCGAACCAGGAGGATGCGGTCTCGGCCTCAGCCCCGGACGGCAAGGGCCTGGCGCAGGTGGCCGTCTCGGAGAAGGGGACCCGGAAGGAGGCCGAGGACGAGTTCTTCTCCGAAGACGGTGTGACGCGGGACAAGTCCTGGGAGAACGAGGTCCACGGCCTGCCCGCCTCGTGGAGCCGCTTCGAGTATGCGGAGGGGGAGAGCGAGCTGCGCGGCACGGTCGCCTTCGTCGAGCACGGAGACAGCATCTTCCAGGTGCTGGCGCTCTCCGAGGCCGGGAGCTGGGACGGCCAGCGCGACACTCTTGAGGACACCATCGGCAGCTTCTCCCGCCTGGACGATCCCAAGGCCCTGGGCGTGCGCGCCACCCGCGTCCGCTTGATCCGCCTGGAGGAGGACATGACCGTGGAGCGCTTCGCCGAGGAGTTCCCCTCGGATGCCCCGGTCGGGATGGTGGCGCTGATCAACCACGTCCAGCCGGGCGGGACGTTGAAGAAGGGGACGCTGGCGAAGAGGCTAATGGCGGAGTAATGGCGGAGTAGATCGTCCCCGTGTATCACGAAGCCAGCGGCATCAGCCCCGGTGACTCCTCCGAGAGCACGTGCATGGGCGGCCGCGTCTCGTACTTGGGATAGCTGCCGCGGTACCCGCGCAGCCGGGCGACCGGCGCCAGGAAGCCGAACAGCGCCCGCTGGACCGGCCGCGGCGGCCAGGTGAACCGGATCACGTCGCCGAACTCCCGCGTGAGGAGCGCGAGCTGCAGCAGGTCGGGCATCCCCTTCTTGTCGGTCCTGCCGTCCTGGGCCAGGCCGAAGAGGTTGAGGACCATCTTCACGAACCGGGCTCCGGGCGTGACCTCCACCACGATATGGGCCTCGCCGTCGCCTGCGTTCCACCAGCCGTGGACCACTCCCCTGGGCACATGCAGCGTCTGGCCCGCCTCCGCGATGGACTTCCGGCCGTCGATGGAGAAACCGACGCGGCCCTTGAGGATCGTGAACGTCTCGTCGACCGAAGGATGAACGTGCTCCCCGGGCACGGCCGCTCCGGGCCGGGCATAGATATCGGCAATCAGGCGCTCGCCTCCGGTCTCCTGGGTCCCCAGGCGGATGACGACCCGCTCGCCCGTCACCGGATTTTCATAGACTTCGCCTCGTCTGACCATGTCATCTCCCAGGCCGATCCACAGGATCTCGAACTCGCTCGGGCTTGGGCCGGCCTCGTGCAGGGAGTTACGGGAAAGGGCACGAAAGCCCGCCAGCTCCTGGGTTCCGGTAAGATCGGGGGCATGAGGATTCGAGCTCTCTCCCTGATCGTTCTCACGACGGTGACGCTCGCCGCCTGCGGCATGGCGCGTGAAGATGGCCGTGAAGATGGCGATACCGCAGGCCAAACCCAAGACCCGCTAGCCGCCGAGATCGAGCGCTGGTCGGCGTTCCTGCACAGCAAGCCAGAGAATCACGGGTTCTGGGCGCAGGTGAAGAAGGATAACCAGCCGGTGCTCGCCCGCGCAGAAGAGGCCCTGCGCGGCGGGCATCGCCTTCTGGCCATGCAGCGCCTCGCCAATGCGAGGGCGAACCTGGCGACCGCGGAGTACCTGAGCACGCGCCCGGCCGGGCAGCGCAAGGAGCTGGCCGGCTTCGAAGCGGAGTGGGCGCGGATGGGGGACGTCCTGCGCGCTGACCTCAAGCCCTCTCCATCCGCTCTCGACGGCGTGCGCCCTGCGGCCCTGCGCGCCCTGGGCGAAGCGGCGCTCCCCCAGGTCCGCGCCTACTACGATGCCAGCCTGGAGTACGCGCGCAACACGGTGCCGGAGGAGGGCCTCTACTACCTGGGCAGCGCGCAGGCGCAGCGCGAGCTCGCGGAGCTGAGCCGGACGCTCTCCGCACCCTCCTCCCGCCGCGCTCCGCCGGTGCGGGCGCTCGCCCCCGATCTCGACGCCCTGGAGACCGAGATGCTCGCGGCGTACCGGCCTCCCACGTCCATCGACAGGCACGGCGAGTTCATCGTCGCCAGCTCCACGCTCAAGGAGGCCCGCGAGCTCGACGCGGCAGGCCTGCGCTACGGCGCGCTGCTGCGCTACCTTGAGGCGGCGCTGCGCTTCGCACCTCTGCGCAAGGCGCCGCCGCCTGCGCCCGAAAGCAAACATCTGGACGATCTCGAAGCCCGCCTCGCCGCGGGCGACGTCGACCACAGCCTCGGCCAACTGTTCCTCGAGATGGCTCGGGCCAATCCGGATACAGCGGCGGCAATCGCGACCGACGTGCTCCCGCGCTACTTCGCGGCGATCGAGCCCGCCCGTTCGGAGCCTCCGCAGCCGGAGCCCCGCGTGACGGTCACGCTGGTGCGCTGGCCCTACACGTGAAACCTCTCCGATCCAGCAGGTCTGCTGGCACGGAGCGTGGTGAACGAGTTCGGCGGCCAAGCCCGCTTCAAGGTCGAGAACTACGGTTACTCGGAGCTGGCGAAGCGCTTCGGGGTGACGCGGTACCCGGCAATCTTCGTGGAGGACGTGCTGGTGGCCACGCCGAACGACTTCGGTTTCTACGGCAAGGCCAAGGGCGTGCCCGCGGGGCGCTACACGCCGATCCGGAGCGCGGCGAGCCACGAGCGCTTCCGCTCCGACCTTTCCCGGATGATCGAGCTGATGCTCGCCGGCCGGAAGGACGAGGCCCGGGCCCAGGCAGCGCCTGCTGAAACCAAGGGGATCTCTGCGCTGCCGGCGTTCAAGCTGACGACCCTGGACGGCAAGACCGTGACGCGCGAGGACCTCGCCGGCAAGGTGGTGCTGGTCGAGGTCTGGGCGACCTGGTGCCCTCCCTGCCGGGGCACGCTGGGCTGGCTCGGCGAGCTCCAGAAGCGCCATGGCGACCGCCTCGCCGTGGTCGCGATCGCGGTCGAGTCTCAAGAGGCCGACGTCCGCAAACTAGTGAATGAGCTCGGCGCGCCGCTCCTCTGGACGATGGGGACGCCGGACCTGGTCCGGTCCTTGGGCGATGTCAGCGCGGTGCCGACGCTGCTGGTGTTCGACCGCGACGGCCGCGCCGCCGGGGCGTTCTACGGCGCTCCGCCCAGCCTCCACGCGGAGGCCGAGGCGAAGCTCGCGGCGCTCGTGAAGTAGGGGCGGATCAGGCCGCTTTTAGGCCGCTTTTAGGAAAGGTTGTGGAAAACCTTCTGGACGTCGTCGTCCTGCTCCAGCCGGTCGACCAGGCTCAGCACCTCGGTGGCCTGGCTCTCGGGTAGCTCGGTAGGCGTCGTGGGGATGTACTCCGACTCGGCGGAGAGGGGCGTGATGCCGCGGTCCTCCAGCGCCTTCTGCACCTGGCCGAAGTCGTTGAAGGAGCAGCGGAGCACGAGCAGCGGCTCACCCTTCTCGCCCGTGCTCTCACCCATCTCCTCCAGCCCGTGGTCGATCAGCTCCATCTCGATCTCGTCGGGATCGAGGCCTGCCGGGTTCAGACGGAAGACGCCCATCTTCTTGAACTGGAAGGAGACGCTGCCGGGGCCTCCCAGGGTGCCGCCGCCCTTGTTGAAGTGAGCGCGCAGGTTCGAGACGGTGCGCGTCGGGTTGTTGGTCGCGGTCTCGACCATGACGGCCACACCGTGCGGCGCATATCCCTCGTAGACGATCTCCTCGAAGCTCTCGGCGTCCTTGCCCGACGCGCGCTTGATCGCCGCCTCGACCTTGTCCTTGGGCATGTTGACCGCGCGGGCGTTCTGGACGACCCGCCGCAACATGGGGTTGTTGACGGGGTCGGGTCCACCCGCCTTGACGGCGATGGTGATCTCCTTGCCGATCCTGGCGAACTGCTTCGCCATCCGGTCCCACCGGGCGAACATCGTGTGCTTTCTGGTTTCGAAGATGCGTCCCATAACCGGGTGAATCTAGCGTGAGCGTCGTGCTGGAGTAAAGGGCGGGCCTTGGCGACCTGGCCGTCACCTCCGCCCGCCCGCCATCCGCTCCGCCTCGGGCAGACGTCGCAGGCGGAGCATGCTCACGATCCCGAAGACCGGTCCCAGGGCGAGGACCACGAAGGCCCGTTCCCAACCGATGCGGTCCACCAGGGGCGGGATCATCCGGATCGTGAACAGGGTCAGGAGGAAGCCGAGACTGGTCTGGAGGGTGAGGGCCGTTCCCACGTAGCGCGGGTCGGCCAGCTCGGTGATCGCGGCGCTGAACTGGGCGCTGTCCGCCACCACCGCGAAGCCCCAGACCAGGCAGACGAGGGTCAGTGCGAGGGGATGGTTGAAGAGGAGGCCGGCGCCGAGCGCGCAGGCGCCGGAGATCGCCAGGCTCCAGACCGTGACGCGGGTGCGTCCCAGCCGGTCGGCGAGGAGACCGGCCAGGACAGAGCCGGCCGCTCCCGCGGCCAGGACTCCGAACCCGGCCAGGCGCGCGGACTCCGGAGACAGGCCGGCCCGCCCGTAGCTCGCAAGAAGGAACAGCGGCACCCAGGCCCACATGGCGTAGAGCTCCCACATGTGGCCGAGGTAGCCGAAATTGGCGAGCCGCGCCGGCCGGTCGGCGAAGACCCGGCCGGCGAAGCGCCAGTCGAAGGGCGGGGCCTTGCCCAGGTACGGACCGGGCCGGATCGCCAGTGCGGCGACCGCCGCCGCGCTCAGGCACAGAAGGGACGTCGTCAGGAGCACGGTCCGCCAGGGAGGCATCCCCTGGCTGCCGACCGCGTTGAGCAGGTGGGGCATCCCCGATCCCAGCGTGATGGCGCCGACGAGGAGCCCGATCCCCAGTCCGCGGTCCTCCCGGCACCAGGAGGCGATCAGCTTCATCCCCGGAGGATAGACCCCCGCCAGGGCCATGCCCGTAAGGAAACGCAGGACGAGTGCCGCGCCGGATCCCACACCCAGAAGAGGGATGGCGGCATTCGCCCCGGCGGCCAGGACCGCGCTGACGGCGATGAAGCGCTGGGCGGGAACCCGGTCGGCAAGGTTGAGGACGGCGCTCAGCAACGCACCGGTCACGAAGCCGATCTGGACGCTCATGGTCAGCCACGACTGCTGCGCTCCGGAGAGTCCCCACTCCGAGGTGAGCTGCGGCACGACCGCCGAGGCGGAGAACCAGACCGACATGGCGAGCAGCTCCGCCAGCGCCAGGAGCCAGACGCTCCGCCACTTGCCCGCGAGAGAGGTCACGGTGCGATTCCCCGCATCGAGAGCGTCGCGCCGATAGGGGGAGCGCGGATGCGCCGGGTGCGGGCACCGTCGAAGGCGAGGAGGTGGACCCGCGGGTTGTCCAGGTCGCGAGGGAAGCGGACGAGGAGGCTCGTGGGGACGCCGTTCTGCACCGCTTCGACCACGACCGTGAGCTCGTTGCGGATGAAGTCCTCCCCCGACCGCAGGTTCGGATCGCGCCGCACCAGCGCCGCGAGACCCTGGGCGAAGTAGCCGGACAGGAACCCCCCCGGCGCTTGCAGGCGCACGGTGGCGGGATCCAGCCGGGTCATCTCGAAATCCACGGGCTGGAACGAGACGGGGATGAAGTCTCCGACCCAGCGCCCGGTGAAGTAGAAGTCCTCGTAAGGGAGGAAGAGGCCGGTCCATGCCCCTGGCGTGTTGACCAGGTAGACATCGGCCTCCTCCCGCTCCAGCGGCCACTCGATCGTGCGCCAGAGCGCGTTCCGGGTCTCCGGCCGGGAGGCGCGGACGAAGTCCCGCAGCATGACGTTCCCGAGCACGGGCGCGCCAAGGCCGTGCATCAGCAGCGCGAGCCCCAGCGCTCCCCGCAGCGCGGCGGTCCGCAGCCCGCCAGTCCGCAGCCCGCCGGCAGGCGAGGGACGCAGTCTGCGCAGGGTGTCGGTCACGCCGATCCCCAGGAGCAGCGACACCGCGGCCGAGGGGAAGATCAGCCTGTAGCTGAACGGCGGCACGACGGAGAGGCACAGCATCGATCCCAGGGCCGCGGCCGCGGCGAAGCGCGCCTCCGGCCGCCAGCGGAGCGAGGGGATCAGGACCGTGGACACCACGGCGATCAGGACCAGCCCGGCTACCGTCACGAGTGGAGAACCGGCCTGGGAAAGCTCCCCCGGGATCAGGGTCAGGGCGCCCATCAGGTAGCCGGGGAGGCGCTGGGTGAAGGCGGCCCACAGGAGCTCCAGCGGCCTCTCCAGAGGGTTCAGATACCAGCTCGATGCGTGGGCACCGTAGCCGGAGGACACGTAGAAGACGAGGAACCCGAGGGTCAGGACGGCGAAGGGCGCGGCGCAGGCGAGCCGGAGGCGGACCGGATCGTGGGTGAGGAAGACCTCGTAGGCCGCGATCCAGACCAGGGTGAGCAGCGCCGTCTCGCCCGCTGTCAGGCCGAGGGCCAGAGCGACCACCGCGAGCAGGAGGTTGCGCATCCCTCCGCGGTGACGGAAGCGGTCGTAGAACAGCAGGCAGACCAGGGAGAGGAGCGCGTCGAGGATCCCGTGCCGGGCGCCGATCCAGGCCACGTTGGTCACGTGGGCGATGTTGACCACGAAGAAGAGACCCGACAGGAGCAGGGCGGGGCGGGCTCCGGGCGCGGGCTGCAACCGCCGGTGGAGCTCCAGCGCCGCGGCGGCGAACAGCAGCCAGAGGGCGAGGTTGACCACGTGGTAGCCGAAGGGCTCCATGCCTCCGAGCCGGTGGTTGACGAGCAGGGTCCAAGCGCTCAGAGGGCGGAAGAAGCTGATGTCGAGGTCGAGGTCCGCGAACCAGGTGAGCGTGTACGGGGAGCCGGCCCGCAAATAGCTCCGGTCCGGCAGGCTCGTGCTCCAGGACCAGAGGTCGAGGCAGAGCTCGAAGGTGCTGGAGCCGTCCGCGCCCCGGGAGTGAGCCTCCAGCAGGGCCTGGTGCCAGAAGTCTTCGAGATAGAAGCCGGCGTTCAGGCCGGGAAGGAGGAGCAGGAGACCGAGACCCAGGCAGACGGCCACCCGATGGCGGAGCACGGCGTCATAGAGGCGTCGGAGGAGGTTCGCCATCGTCCTGAACCGCACTATACCGCGTCTCTTCCTTGACCCCCTCCGGACAGGGGGCGTAACATCGATCTCGCTTTCCTGCTTGTTTTTTTGAGAGCCTCTTCAAGGGAGTCCGACACATGTCCAAGCTGTGGCGTGCGAGCATCCTCGGCATTCTCGGCATGACCCTGCTTGCAGGGCCGTCCTCCGTCTTCGCCCAGTCCCAGGCCACGACCGGCGTCATCGAAGGGACCGTCCGCGACGAGGACGGCGGCGTGCTGCCGGGGGCGACGGTCTCGTTGCGCAACACCGCCACCAACTTCGAGCAGGTGGTGGCCACGGGGCCGGAGGGCAGGTTCCGCGGCGTGCTGCTGCCGCTCGGCCCTTACCGGGTCACCGTGAGCATGGACGGGTTCGCCACCCTGATCCGCGAGGGGCTCGATCTGGCCGTGGGCCAGACGATCAACCTGCCGATCGTGATGAAAGTCTCGGCCGTGGAGGAGGAGATCACGGTCACCGGGGAGGCGCCGGTGATCGAGACCACCCGCGCGGAAGGGGCGGTGCGCATCGACGACCGGTCGATCCAGGGTCTCCCGAACAACGGCCGCAACTTCCTCGACTACACCAAGCTCACCCCGGGCGTGACCATCGTCCAGGGGCCGGACGGCGACGAGCTGTCGATCAACGGCCAGAAGGGGATCCACAACAACATCTCGGTGGACGGCGCGGACTTCAACAACCCGTTCTTCGGCGAGCAGCGCGGCGGGCAACGCCCGGCGTTCACCTTCAACCTCGACGCGGTCAAGGAGGTCGTGGTGGTGGCCGACGGCGCCAATGCCGAGTTCGGCCGCTCCTCCTCGGGCTTCGTCAACGTGGTCACCAAGTCGGGCACCAACAACGTCAACGGGAGCGCCCACCTCTACTGGAAGGACCAGAGCCTCTCCTCCCGCGCCGAGCGGCCGGACGGCACCCTCGCGGAGAAGTTCGACAACGAGCAGACCCAGACCGGCTTCACCCTCGGCGGGCCGTTCATCCGCGACAAGGTCTTCTACTTCCTCGCCGCCGACTATCAGGAGGGATCCTCGATCAAGCAGACCGACCCGTCGCGCATCGAGCAGCGGGTGGTCGACTACTTCGAAAGCATCGGAGTGCCGGATGAGAACGGCCCGATCGAGCGTTCGAACGATGCCCGCGTGCTCCTCGCCAAGACCGACTGGCAGGCGTCGCAGAGCAACCTGTTCACCCTGCGCTACACCTACACCTGGTCGGAGCAGGAGAACGGCACCTTCGACGTCGATTCCTGGGGCCGCAGCGCCAATGCCATCGAGGCGGACGAGTCCAACGCCGGCACCGGCAGCCTGATCAGCACGATCTCGGCGAACCTGCTCAACGAAGCCCGCGCCCAGTATGCCCGCGAGGAGCGGCCGCGCCCCTATGAGGGACCCCTGGTCAACGGCCGGCCCCTGCCCGACACCGCCTTCGACTTCGGCCGCACCTACCGCTTCGGCATGCCGTTCTTCATCCCTGTCGACTATTACGACGAGCGCTACCAGGCCAACGAAAACCTGTCGATCCTGCGCGGCAACCACTCGCTCAAGGCGGGGCTCGAGTACAACGACGTAGTCTCGTCCCAGACCTTCGTCGGCTTCGCGAACGGCCGTTACATCTTCAGCTCGACCGACGGCTTCCTGAACTTCGTCCGCAACCCCAACTACATGGAGTGCTCGGACGGCAGCACCTCGGAGACGGGCGTCTGCCCGTCGGGCACGACCCCCGTCGGCCCCGTGCTCTTCTATCTGCAACTGGCGGGTGTGGGCGGGCGCACGCCCGAGGAAGCGGGGACGCAGAAGATCCGCCAGCGCGAGCCGGCCGTCTTCCTCCAGGATTCCTGGCAGGCGCGGTCCAACCTGACCGTGCAATACGGCCTGCGCTGGGAGGCGCAGATCCAGCCCGATCCGCGCACGCCGGCGGACGAGGTCTTCTTCGCTCCGTTCATCGGCAAGACGGTGCAGACCGCGGCCGGGCCGCAGACCTTCCCCTCGGATGGCGAGATCCCGTCCTCCTGGGACATGTGGCAGCCCCGCCTCGGCATCACCTGGGACCCGGCGAACGATGGCAAGCAGGTGGTCCGTCTGACCGGCGGCATCTTCTACGCGCGCATCCCGGGTCTCAGCCTGGCTTCGAGCCGCTCGACCAACGGCAGCATCGGCCAGAACCTGTTCCGGAGCAGCGAGCTGACGCCGATCCTCGGCCCCGTTCCCGCCTACCCGGGTCTGATCCCGGGGACGCAGGTCGGCGAGCCCTTCCTGCCGGACGTCTTCGTTTTCGACGAGGATTTCGAGAACCCGCGCACGACCGCGGCGAGCCTCTCCTACGAGCGCGAGGTGATGCCGAGCCTGGCTGTCCTCCTCAAGTACAACTACGCCAAGGGCGACCACATCACCCGCTTCGTGAACCGCAACGATCCGCTCCTCGGCTCCCCCTGGAGCACCGGCCTGGAGCCGGGCGGCGCCAACGGCATCGGCGTCCTGACCACGGTGGAGTCCGAGGCGAAGAGCCGCTACAACGGTGTGACCGTGGGGCTGAACAAGCGCTGGACCGGGAGCTACCAGTACCAGGTCTACTACACCTATTCGAAGGACAAGTCGGACGACGACAACGAGCGCGACCCGTTCACGTTCCGCTACGCGAAGGTCACGGACCTGGAGAAGGAGTACGGCTATTCCGACCGCGACCAGCGCCACCGGCTGAACGCCTGGCTGCTCTGGCAGGCGCCGTGGGAGGTGGACGTGAACGTCCGCTACGCCTACCGCTCGGCGCAGCCGAAGTCGATCACCGCGACCGGCGCCGACGCCAACACGCCGCAGGACCGCATCAATCCCGACGGCTCGGTGACCCGGCGCAACCTCGGCCGCAAGGACAACGAGTTCAACTCGCTGGACCTGCGCCTGTCGAAGTCCTTCGCCGTCGCCAACCTGACGGTGGAGCCGATCTTCGAGGTCTTCAACCTCTTCAACAGCCGCAACCTGAGGCGCCCCGAGGTCACGAACCTGGTTTTCAACTTCGACGGCACCGTCCAGAGCGGCGTCGGCGAGCCAAGGCAGATGCAGGTGGGAGTCAGGCTGCTGTTCTAGAGCGCAGGCTCCCAGCGAGCCGTCCAGGCTGATCGCCGGCGCTGCACGCCAGTTGCCACGGCTGCGAGGAGCGGCCCGAGCATATCTATATAACTGGCTCGCTTATCTATATGACGGAGGCCCAATCCATATACCCTGGACGGCAAATTATATGGATGGCTCTCGCCCCGGCCCGTTTGAAGCCGGATTCATATAGACAGAGAGCCTATCTATATAGAGTCTCGTCCGTTTATATGGACAGAGAGGATGGCTATATAATCTTCCTTTGGTTCATATAGATAGACAAGAAGTCTATATGGGTAGCCCCGCCGTTATATGGATAGTGGCTAACTCTATATAGGGGAGCCGTTCCCCAGCGGTTCTGCGCTACCGGAACACCCGGAACCACCGTTCGAACAGCTTCTTCACCCCCGGAGTCAGCCTGGTCCGGCGCCACTGGTCCGCGGCTTTCTTCACGACCTCGCCCTGGGTAGGATAGGGGTGGATGACGCTGGCGATCTTGCCCAGGCCGATGCCGTGGGTGATGGCCAGGCAGAGCTCGCCGATCATGTCTCCGGCGTGGTCGGCCACCAGGGTGGCGCCGAGGATGCGGTCCTTGCCCTTCTCCAGATGCACCCGCAGGAAGCCCTCGTCGGCGCCGTCCAGGATGGCGCGGTCGACGGAGTTGAGAGGCACGGTCAGGGTGTCCACCTCGAGGCCGCGTTCCTTCGCGTCCTTTTCATAGAGGCCCACATGGGCGATCTCCGGTGTGGTGTAGGTACACCAGGGGACGGTCAGGGCGCTTGCCTTCAGGCGTCCGAAGAAGAGCGCGTTCTGGATCACGATGCGAGCCTGGGCGTCGGCGATGTGGGTAAACTGGAAGCGCGTGGCCACGTCTCCGCAGGCAAAGACGTTCTTGTTGGTGGTGCGGAGGTTGTCGTCCACCTCGACACCCTGGCTGGTGTACTTGACCCTGGCCGCCTCCAACCCCAGCCCTTCCACGTTCGAGGCGCGGCCGGCCGCCACCAGGACCGCGTCGGCGGCAATCTCTCGGTGGCCCTCGATGACCACCACGCCCCGGCGCGCCTCCAGGATCTTCGTGTTGAGCTCGAACCGGACGCCGTCCCTCTGCATGGCCTTCTGGACCACCTCGGCCGCGTCGGCATCTTCCCGGATGAGGACGTGACCTTCCTTGTCGAGCAGGGTGACACGGCTTCCGAAGCGGGCGAAGGTCTGGGCCATCTCGCAGCCGATCGGGCCGCCGCCGATGACCACCAGGCGGGCAGGCAGCTCGGTGAGATTGAAGATGGTCTCGTTGGTCAGATACCCCGCCTCAGCAAGACCTGGGACCGGGGGGACCGCGGCGCGGGCGCCGGTGGCGATCACGGCCCGGCGGAAGCGGAGGCGCTTGCCCCCGACCTCGACTACGTCCGGCCCCACGAACTTGCCATCCCCGAGGAAGACGTCGATCCCCAGGCCCCGGAAGCGCTCCGCGCTGTCATGGACGCTGATGCCGGCCCGGATGCGCCGCATCCTCTCCATGGCCGCTCCAAAATCCCCCTTGCTCTGGGGATCGACGGCGGGTCCTCCGAACCTCTCGGCGGCATGGCGGGCCTCCTGCCAGGCGCGGGAGGCCCGGATGACCCCTTTCGAAGGGACGCAGCCGACATTGAGGCAGTCGCCTCCCATCAGGTCGCGCTCGATCAGGGCAACCTTCGCGCCGAGGCCCGCAGCTCCGGCTGCCGAGACCAGCCCGGCCGTGCCCGCACCGATCACGACCAGGTGGTAGCGCTCCGCGGGCTCGGGATTGATCCAGTCCGTGGGATGGACGTTCGCAATCAGGCGCAGGTTGTGCTCGTCCCGCGGCTCGATCATTCGATCTCCTGGCGCAGCGCCCGGCCGGCCAGCCGGGTCACGAAGGTGGTGACGATGATCGTGGCAACGAGGCCGAGACCGAGCACGATCCAGTCGGCGGTCCCCTTCTCGGTCTTCCCTCCCACAGCGGAGGCGAGGCTCCCCGCCGCAGCCCCGTAATAGACATAGAGCAGCGTGCCCGGGAGCATGGCCGCCGAGGCCGCGAAGTAGTGGAGGAAGCGGACCTTGGTCAGGCCGAGGGAGTAGTTGAGGAGGTTGAACGGGAAGACCGGCGAGAGACGGAGCAGCGCCACGATCTTGAAGCCCTCGCGGCCGACCGCCCGGTCGATGGTCGCGAAGCGCGGGTTGCCCGCGATCCGGCGCTCGATGGCACCGCGGGCCAGGTAGCGCGCGATCAGGAAGGCGGCCGAGGCGCCGAGCGTGGCGCCGACGAGCGTGTAGAGGGTCCCTTCGAGCACCCCGAAGATTGCACCGGCGGCCAGGGTGAGCACCGAGCCCGGAATGAAGGCCACGGTGGCCAGGGCGTAGCCCAGGATGAAGACCAGGGGACCCCAGACTCCCAGCCCCTCGACCCAGGCGGCGAACTGCGGCACGTAGCCGGCAGCCCGGCGCCCCCCCAGGATCAGGAGGGCGACGACGGCCAGGCCGATCACGATGTAGATGGCGAGCTTCCCCTTCGGGGGGGCGGCAGTGGCGGTGTTCAAGGCGCGCTCCTCTTTGGACGGCCGGCGTTCTTGAACACTACGTCCGTGCCTATCCGCCTGGATGGGCCGGAATGTTCGGCGGGAGAGCTAGGCCGTGGCCCAGATGGCAGCGGCCAGCAGCATGCCGCTCATTCCCACGAACATGGCCCCGACCGCGGCCAAGTTCCCCCACCACGTCCCCTCCTTGGCGGTCTTGCCGAGCAGCAGCAGCCCGCCGCAGCAGACGACGAGATGGACGAGCATCAGGGCCATGGCAAGACGGGGCAGCGCGATGGTCGCGCCAGCAAGGATGACACCGACGATGAGCGCTCCGATCGCGTAGAGGTCCCAGCGGGTCGGGCGCGGTAGATCCGGCAGCTTGAGCGAGGGCAGCTTCAAGGCCTCCATGCCTCCTCCATTGAAATTCGTGAGCCGGGCGGATGGTAGCACAACGCCGCCGCCAACCCTCCCCCGCTACGCGGGAGAGGGAGCCCCCCACCCTCTCACATCAACACGCATGGGAGTCTTCCCCCTCTCCCCTTGTGGGAGAGGGCAGGGGTGAGGGGTCTCCGGCCTCAAATGGGGAGGGGGCTCTTACTGGTGCTCGGGTCTCAGCAGATCCAGCACTGTCTTCACCGGCGCGAAGGTTTCGTCCGGCACCTCCACGAAAACCGTGTTCCATCCCGCCATGGCCCCATTCCACAGGCCGGGGCGCTCCAGCGCCTTGAGGGGCCGCCCCTCGTGGGACTTGCTGGAGATGAAGACGGTCGTGGGGTCCACGAAGCGATGGAGGTCGTACGGCGCGCCGTGACGGTTGCGCAGGGCGCAGACGATGTCCACGGGGTTGAAGTGGGTGGAGCGGGACAGAACCTCCTCGCGGATCTTCGGATCGATCTGGGGGCTCTCCACGATCTGGAGAGAGACCTGGCCGCGCTGATCCTCCACCCAGAAAGGCCCTCCCCCGGGCTCCCCCTGGTTGCGGACGACCCCGCAGACCCGGAGCGGACGGTCGAGCGCCTCGATCACGAAGCGCCGCCGGTTGTCCCCGTCCAGCCCGGCGGGGATGGGGCGGGAGAGCTCCTCTTCCACCAGCTTCGACGCCTCCTCCATGGAACCGGGATCGGCTTCCAGCCGGTCCAGCAGGCGGAAGATCCGCTCCTGTAGGGCGAGCAGGTAGCCGGTGAGGGCCTTCTTCCAGCCGTTGACCAGGGGCTTGCGCCCGTCCGGCACAACGTTGTCGATGTTCCGGAGGAGGACCAGGTCCCAGCCCAACTCAGCCAGGTTGTCCAAGAGGGCTCCGTGGCCGCCAGGACGGAAGAGCAGGGTGCCGTCATCCTGCCGGAAGGGGCGGTTCTCCGGGTCCACGGCGATCGTGTCGGTCGAGCGCCGCTGGTGGGAGAAGGTGACGTCGAACCGGCAGCCGTAGCGCTCCTCGTACAGGGGCCGGACTTCGTCCAGGAGCGCGTCGAACCGGTCCTGGTGCTGCGGCGTGACCGTGAAGTGCAGCCGGCAACGACCGTCCGCGTCGCGGGTGGTGTCCGCCGCTTCCACGAGATGCTCCTCCAGCGGGGTACGCGATCCATCGGGGTAACGGTGGAACTCGAGCAGCCCCTTGGGCAGCTCGGCGTAGCCCAGGCCCCGCTCGGTAAGAAGGTGCTCCAGGATCGAGCGCCGGTCCGCCTTGTGGATCTCCAGCCCGTCGCGGGCCATGGACTCGACGAGGTCCTCGTAGAAGGCGAAGCGGGGGAGGTTCTCCAGGAAGGTCCGGACCTCGGTGGGCGGCTCGCCTTCCGCGCCGTCGTTCAGGTCCGCGAGCAGCTCCTGGAACATCCGGGTCGCGGCGCCGGAGGCGGGGACGAGCTTGGCGACCCGGCCGTCGCGGGCAGCCTCCTCGAAACGGGCCAGCAGCCAGGGCTCCGAGGCTTTGGAGAGCTTCCGGATGCCGTCGCCGACCCGGCACGGCCTCAGCACGCGGGTGAACGGGGGCGGATTGCGGAACAGCTCGATCTGCCGGAGGGCCTCTTCGGGCGCGATGCCCAGCTCGGCCATCTGGCTCAGGTCGGCGGGGGAGAAGGGGCTTTCGCTCTCGTCGGGCACGGAAGAAGTCAGAGGCTCCTCAAGGAGGATCTTTTCGTCCATGTTCGCGAAGCCTCTGCAAGAACGTTTCCAGAGGCCTGGCATCCCGATCCTTGTCGCTGAGCAGAGGCTCCCTCACCGGCCAGTCGATCCCGATCTCCGGATCGTTCCAGAGGATTCCGATCTCGGCGTCCTTGCTGTAGAAGGAGGTGCACTTGTAATGGACATGGGCATCCTCGCTCAGGGCGCAGAAACCGTGGGCGAAGCCCGGAGGGATCCAGAGCTGCAGGTGATTTTCCCCGGAGAGAATCCGGTATACCCATTTCCTGAAGGTGGGGGAGCTGGGCCGGATGTCCACGGCCACATCGAAGATCTCCCCGTGAATCACCCTCACGAGCTTGCCCTGAGGCTGCTCCACCTGGGCATGCAGGCCGCGGAGGGTTCCCCGCTTGGAGTAGGAGTGATTGTCCTGGACGAACATGTCCGGGATGCCTCCCTCGGCGTACTTCTCCTGGTGGTGCGTCTCCAGGAAGAAGCCGCGCTGGTCCTCGAAGACGACAGGCTCGACGAGGATCACCTCTTTGAGCTCTGTGGGCTGGAACTTTGGCTTCATCAGGTCTTGAGCAGGCCGAGGCGCTCACGGCCGTACTTTCCGGACTGGACGGCGTCGCACCAGGCGCGGTTCTGAAGATACCAGCGGACCGTGGCCCGGAGGCCCGACTCGAAGCTCTGCCGGGGCTCCCAACCGAGCTCGTTCCGGGCTTTCTTGTCGTCGATGGCGTAGCGGCGATCATGGCCAGGCCGGTCCGCGACAAAGGTCTTGAGCTCCTTGTAGGAGGTGGCCGCGGGGCGCTCGGCGTCGAGGATCTCGCAGAGGGTGTCCACGAGCTCGAGATTGGTCTTCTCGCTCCGTCCGCCCAGGTTGTACTTCTCACCCGGCCGGCCCCGCTGCAGGGCGGCGAGGACGCCGCGGCAATGGTCCTCGACATAGATCCAGTCCCGCACGTTGCCGCCGTCGCCGTAGATCGGCAGCGGTTTTCCCTCCACGGCATTGAGCGTCATCAGCGGGATCAGCTTCTCGGGGAACTGGTGCGGACCATAGTTGTTGGAGCAGTTCGTGATCAGGGCGGGCAGGCCATAGGTCTCGTGGTAGGCCCGGACCAGGTGGTCGGCACCTGCCTTGGAGGCGGCGTAGGGGGAGTTGGGCGCGTACGGTGTGGTCTCCGAGAACGCGCCGGTCGGCCCCAGGCTGCCGTAGACCTCGTCGGTCGAGACGTGGAGGAAGCGGAACCCCGGTCCGCCAATATCGGCGATATGGCGCCGGGCCGCTTCGAGGAGCTCGAAGGCTCCCACGATGTTGGTCTGGATGAAGGCGCTGGCATCCTCGATGGAGCGATCGACGTGGCTCTCGGCCGCGAAGTTGACCACCGCGGTCGGCTGGTGCTGCGCGAAGACGCGGCGCACCTCGATCCGGTCGGCGATGTCCCCCTGGACGAAGGTCAGGCGGGGATCGCCGAGCACGTCGGCCAGGTTCTCCAGGCTCCCGGCGTAGGTGAGCTTGTCGAGGACGACGACGCGGGCCTGGGTCTCGGAGAGGACCAGGCGGACGAAGTTGCAGCCGATGAAGCCGGCACCGCCGGTGACGAGCAGGGTTTCCATGCGGGGCGGAAGTATAGCCGCTTTTGAGAACGGCCCGTGGTCTACAATCGCCCCCCATGACATCGCTCCAAGCCGTCGTCCTGGCGATCGTCCAGGCCGTGACCGAGTTCCTTCCCATCAGCTCGTCGGGCCATCTGATCCTGGTGCCCCGCTTCCTCGGATGGCCCGACCAGGGGTTGTCCTTCGACGTCGCGACCCACGCGGGGACGCTCCTGGCCGTCCTCGTCTACTTCCGCAACGATGTGATGGACCTGATCCAGGGCTTCCTCACCGGCAAGCCCCGCTCCCTGCACGTGGACTTTGCGCCCCGCCCCCTGGCCTGGGCGATCGCCCTCGCCACGATTCCGGCGGGCGTGGCGGGCCTGCTCTTCAAGGACTGGATCGCCGGCGAGGCACGCAATCCGCTGCTCATCGCCGGCACGGCCATCTTCTACGGCCTGCTCCTGGGCTTCGCGGACAGGCGGGGGGAGAAGTACCGGGAGATCGGCAGCATGACGGCTTTGGCGGCCCTGCTGATCGGCGTGGCCCAGGCGCTGGCCCTGGTCCCCGGCACCTCGCGCTCAGGCATCACCATGACGGCCGCTCTGCTCTTGGGCTTCACCCGTCCGGCCGCGGCGCGCTTCTCGTTCCTGCTGAGCATCCCGATCACGGCCGCGGCCTGCGCTCTGGATGCAGTCGACTTGTTGCAAGGGGAGGTGGACCCTGCCCAGTACGGCCCCATGGCCATCGGTGTGGCCGTGTCCGCAGTGGCCGGGTACCTGGTGATCGCCGGGTTGCTGGCATGGATCAGGCGCCAGCCTCTCACGGTGTTCGTGGTCTACCGCGTGCTGCTCGGCCTGGTGCTCCTGGCCACCTTCGGATTGGGGCGGTGACGTTCAGGTGACAGGTGGAAAAGATATTGACAAGAGTCGATAAGACTTCTAGACTCCCAAATGCGGGGAGGCAAAACCTCCTCTCATCCCTCCAAAAAGGAGCGCCGGCCGCGCTCCTTCTTTTTTGTCTTACCCTCCGAGCACGGCCTTCTTGAAGTCCTCGCCCGGGCCGGGCTCCTTGCCGATCCAGGTGCTGAGGATGGCGTCGGCGGTGGGCTTGCCGGGGAGCGTGCCCTTGAGCTTTCCGCCGACCTCGACCCGCGTGCCTTCGCCGGGCACGTAGGTCATCACGAGCTCCTGCCCTTCGCCTACACCTTCCATCCAGGAGCAGAGCGTGCCGAACGCCTTCTTGACCTCGGCCGAGGCGTTGGGGGTGTTGGCAGCCAGGCCTTCGTTCCAGGCCTCGCACATCTGGTCCTTGCTCACGTCGTAGATGAAGTGGAGCACCATGCGGCGGGTGACGTCGGCACCCAGGATCGCGGCGGGGGACTTTTCCTTCTGCGGCAGGTAGAGGCCGCCCACATAGACCTTGATCACGAACTTCTTGCGCAGGCCCATGCCGTTGAGGACGAGGGGCTTGCCCACCGCCTCAGCCTTGTCCGGCAGGATGACGCCCGCGAGCGTGCCGGCGGCGGCGGGGAGGGCGGGCAGCGCGAGGCAAAGGGCGAGGAGAGCTGGGATTGCGGTTTTCATCAAGTGTTTTTCCTCCGGGAAGATCGCGGCAAGTCTACTAGAATCGACCTCAAAATGGAGACCGACGCCCAACTGGTGGCGCGCGCCCTGGCGGGGTCGCAGGAGGCCTTCCGCGATCTGGTCGTGCGCTTCGAGCGCCCGGTCTACAGCCTGATCGCACGCATGGTGCAGGACCCCTCCACGGCCGAGGACCTCGCCCAGGAGGCGTTCGTCAAGGCCTACCGGAGCCTCCGCACCTATGACACCTCCCGCAAGCTGTCGAGCTGGCTCTTCAAGATCGCCCACAACACGGCCATCGACCACCTGCGCAAGAATGCCCCCGAGACGGTCTCCCTGGAGGCGCCGCAAGAGGAAGACGGCCGGGGCGGGCTCGCCGCGGTGCTCTCCGACAGCTCGATCGAAGACCCCGCTGCTGCCGCCGAGCGCCGGGACATGGCAAGATCCCTGGAACGGGCGATCTCCCGACTCCGGCCGGAGTATCGGGAGGCCGTGGTCCTCTTCTATATTGAGGGGGCCACGTATCAGGAGATCTGCGACGTCACCGGGCTCCCCCTTGGGACGGTGAAGACCAACCTCCACCGGGCCCGCAAGGAGCTGGCCCGCGAGATGACCGAGCTGGGCTGGGGGTCTGAAACCGGATCCCCGGGAGGCTCGTAGGGCTGGTCGGAGAGACGAATGGCTATGAGAAGACCCGAATCCACCGACCCCGTCACGCGCTGGCTCGACGCCGAGCGGGACGGCCGGGTGGATGATGCCATGGCGGAGGCGGTGCTCCTCGAGCTGTTCGAGAGCCTGCCCCCTCTGGCGCCCTCCGCCGGATTCGCAGACCGTGTGCTTCAGCGGATCGCGCTGCCACCGTCCCCGATACCGGTGCCGGTCCCTGTGCAGCAGAGTCCGCTCGCGAGTCTGTTCAGGCTGCGCTGGTTCCGCCTGGCCGTGGCCTCCTGCCTGCTCGCCACCGGCATCTCCCTGCTCTGGCTGCCGCAGACCCTCGCGGCCCTGGCCGGGATCGTGACCGTCGGCGACATGGTTCAGCTCGGGGTGGCTTCGATGGTCGACCTCGGACGCTGGCTGGGCGTGGTGGTCCGCGTGGGGGAGTGGTTCCTCACCGTGGGCCGCGCCCTGGCGGTCTCGATGGCGAGCCCCGCCGTAATCGAGATCACGGTCGGGTGCCTGGCGATCTCGGGGCTCTCTTTCGTCGTTCTCCGAGACCTCATGACCCGAGACAGGAGCTGGAGCTATGTGGATTCCATCCGATAACCGGCAGCAGATGAGATTTGCCGTGCCGTTTCTATATCGCCAATATCGCCGCCATTGGTTGAAGGCCCTGGCGCTCCTCCTCGTCCTCGGCCTGCCCCTGGTGGCCTCGGCCCAGGACCAGGAGCTGCGGCGCCAGATCGAGAGGCGGTACGAGGTGCTCCCCGTCCGCGGCGGAGTCGTGCTCACGCCGCGCGCCGCGCACCGCGGAGTGAGGGCGGTCGAGGTGAGCGGCGACACCATCGCGGTCAACGGGGAGCGGGTGAACCCCCAGACCCTCCGGGACTGGCTGGGAGAGGAGTACGCCGCCCCGGTCCTCCGCCTGCGCGAGCTCGATCCCGCCGCGCGCCGCACACTGTTCGACCTGGCCGCCGAGGCGGAGCGCCCAGCCGCTCCGGATGTGGCCCCGACCCCCGAGCCCGCGGATGAAGCCGAGACCCCGGAAACCCCCGAGGAGCCGGAGACCCCCGAAGAGTTGGAGACCCCGGAGACTCCGGAACCGGAGGAAACTCCGGAGGAGACACCCGAGGCCGGCGATCCGGCCATCCGCTCCGGCAGCCGGGTGAACATCCTCGGCAACATCGTGGTGGAGAAGGACGAGCGGGCTGAGGAGGCCGTGGCCATCGGCGGCTCGGTGCGCGTCGACGGCCAGGTGAGCCGCGACGTCGTGGCCATCGGCGGCCCCGCCCGGATCAACGGCAGGGTGGGGGGCGAAGTGGTCTCCGTCGGCAACAGCGTCCATCTCGGGCCGGGCGCGATCATCGAGGGGGACGTCACCAGCGTCGGTGGGAGGATCGTGCGCGCCGCGGGGGCCAGGATCCACGGCTCCACCTCCGAGGTTTCTCCTCCCTGGAGCAGCCCTTGGCGGGACGGCTTGGACTTCGACCCCGACTTCGGGCCGTTCTTCCTCTTCGGCACCTCCCTGGAGGTCTTCGGTGGCGTGGTCTGGATGATGGTGCTCGGCCTGCTGACCTGCCTGGTCCTGCTGCTGGCCCGGCGTCCCCTGGAGAGGGTGGACCGCCGCCTGGCGACAGAGCCGTGGAAGGCTGCCCTGGTCGGGTTGGCCGGCGTGCTCTCCTTCCTCCCCCTGCTGTTCGTGATCACGGTGCTGCTGGTCATCACGATCATCGGCTGCGCGCTTCTGCTGCTCTACCCGTTCCTCTTCCTCGCCCTGGCGCTGGCCGCTCTGCTCGGGTACGCCGCGGTGGCCCACCGGGTGGGGCGTTGGCTCGAGGGACGCTTCGGCCGCAGCTTCGGCGGACCCTACCTGGCGGCCCTGATCGGCGTGTTCGTGATCCAGATCTGGTCGGTGCTCGCCCAGATCCTGGCCCTGGGGCCCGGCGTGCTGGACCTCTTCGCCTTCATGTTCATGCTGTTCGCCTCGGTCCTGCAGGTGTCGGCGTGGGTGGTGGGCTTCGGCGCCGTGCTCCTGACCCGCTTCGGGGCTCCGCCCCGGCCTCTGCCGCCGGCGATGGTGGGACCAGTCGGACCGATACCGCCGCCGCCGGCTCCGTACGGCGGATCCGAGCTGCCGTTGACGGAGCAGGGATGGGAGGAACCACCTCGGGGTTGATCCCGTTCCCCCTCTCCCCAGCCCTCTCCCCCGTGCCGGGGAGAGGGAGTTCCCAGCTTCTGGCGCCGTGGTTGCATCAGCCCCCATCGATGGCCATCCAGGAGGCGCGGATCACCAGCCTGGGGGAGCTGATCGACCAGGTGACCCCCACCGAGCCGGACCCCAAGACGGGCCGGCACCGTGACACCGGAGTCTACCGGGGGGCGTCCGACGCCTCCCGGCCTTTGCTCACCAGCCTCGACCGCCTCGGAGGCGTGGAGCCTCCCCACGGCAAGGCATCGCTGGAGGAGCACATCCTCCGCAACTTCATCCGCTACTCGCGCCCGTACTTCAACACACCCCCGGTCAACGAGTGGGAGTTCCTCGTTGCCGCTCAGCACCACGGTCTGCCCACCCGGCTCCTGGACTGGACCTACTCGCCCCTGGTGGCCGCCCACTTCGCCACCCTGGACCGCAACGTCGGCGTGGACCGGGCTGTCTGGCGCCTCGACTGGACGAAGGTGCACCGGGAATTCGGCTTCCCGGAGCTCGCCCTGCTCATCCAGGACCTGGACGAGCTCTTCGTGAAGGGCGGGCACTTCACCCCCTGGGGTCTCTTCAACAGGGGGGAGAAGGAGAAGCCCTTCGCCTGCATGATCGAGCCCCCCTCCCTGGATGCCCGCATCGTGGCGCAGGCCGCCGTGTTCACCCTCTGCTCGGACAAGTCGCAGCCCTTCGACGCCTTCCTGGAGAAGCACGGCCTGGGCGACGCCCTCACCCGGCTCGTGATCCCCGCGGATTCCGTGGCCCGGGTCCGCGACCAGCTCGACCTGGCCAGCGTGGACGAGCGGCGGCTGTTCCCGGATCTGGACGGGGTGGCGGCGCAGATGCGCCGGTACTACTCCTGACCTTGACTACGCGATAGCGGCCTTCGGCAGGTTCTCCTCGATGTCGAGGATCGAGCGGATCGTCTGCGTCAAGGTCTGCGCGGGGAAGGGCTTCTGGAGGATCGTCTCCTCCGCGGGGAGAGACTCGTCGTTGTAGCCGGACATGTAGAGGACCCGCGTCCGCGACCGGTCGGCGAGGAGGCGCGAGGCAAGCTCCGGCCCCTTCATCCGCGGCATGGTCACGTCGGTCAACAGCAGGTGGATCGGCCCGCGGAACATCCGCGCCATGGCCAGGGCCTCGTCCCCCGACTCGGCCTGGATCACGCGGTACCCCTTGCCCACCAGGATCTGGTGGAGCACCCGCCGCACCTCGCCGTCGTCCTCGACCAGGAGGATCGTCTCGGAGCCGGTGTCGTCCACGCCCGAGGGGACCGACGGCAGCACCGTGCCCGCCTCCTGGGTCACCGGGAGGTAGAGCGAGAAGGTCGCACCCCGGCCGGGCGCGCTGTCCACGAAGATGTGGCCGCCGCTCTGCTTGACGATGCCGTACGCCATGGACAGGCCCAGCCCGGTCCCCTCCCCCTTGGTGCTGAAGAAGGGCTCGAAGACCCGCGCCTGGGTCTCGGCGTCCATGCCGATGCCCGTGTCGGAGACCGACAGCATCACCCATGAGCCCGGCGGCACGTCGGCGTGGGGGGCCGGCTCTCCGGGAGCAGCGACCCTCACCGCCGAGGTCCGGATCGTCAGCCGTCCTCCCGAGGGCATGGCGTGGCGCGAGTTGACGGCGAGGTTCACCACCACCTGCTCGACCTGGCCGGGGTCGACCTTGATCCGGCCGAGGCCCGGGGCGAGCTCGGTGACGAGCTGGATGTCCTCGCCGAGGAGCCGCTGCAGCATCTTCTCCAGGCCGAAGACGACCGGGTTCAGCTCCAGGACCCGGGTCTCCATGGGCTGCCTGCGGGCGAAGGCGAGGAGCTGCTTGGTCAGGCCCGCTGCCTTCTGGCCCGCCTCCTTGAGCCCGGTCAGGTTGCGCACCAGGAACTGGTCCTCCGGGTAGCGGTCCAGCATCAGGTCGTTGTAGCCGAAGATGGCGAGCAGACAGTTGTTGAAGTCGTGCGCGACGCCCGCGGAGAGGCGGCCGATGGCCTCCATCTTCTGCGAGAGCAGGAGCTGGCGCTGCAGCATCTTGTTCTCGGCCTCGTTGCGCTTGCGCTGGGCAATGTCGCGGATGGCGACCACGGTGACGTCCTCGCCCTGGAAGACATACTTCTTGCCGGCCACCTCGATGTCCACGACCGAGCCGTCGCGCTGGAAGCCGTGCCCCTCGTGCGGCACGTCGTCGAGGCCGGTCTCCGGCACGGAGACGAGGTCGGAGAGCTCGCGGCCGATCAGCTCCCCGGGCGCATAGCCGAAGATGGCGAGCAGGGCGTGGTTGACCTCCAGGACCGTGCCGTTGCGGACGATCGCGATTCCTTCGAGGGTGGCTTCGAAGAGGGTACGGAAGCGCTCCTCGCTGCGCCGGATCTCCTCCTCCGCTGCCTTGCGCTGGGCGATCTCCTGCTGGGCCCGCTCGTAGAGGCGGATGTTCTCCACCATCGTGGCGATCTGGTTGGCGACGGTGGTGAGGAGCTGGATCTCTGCGCTGGGGTAGTGGTCGTCCGGATCGCGCCGGCCGAGGAGCCAGACGCCGATCGTCTCGCCCTGGAGGGTGAGCGGGGTGACCAGCCGCACCCATTCGAAGCGAGAGGGGGAGCCCTGTGGGTGGCGGTAGCGGCCGCTCTGCCCGAGCAGGGCGCGCAGCTCCGCGGCCGCCGGCGGATCGCCCGCCGGCACCCCCTGCTCGTAGAGGGTCTCCAGCCCGCTACCCGGCGACCTTTCGAGCAGGTGGAGGGCCGACTGGCGGATCAGCAGCGAGGGGAGGATCTCCTCGGTGAGCACGCGCGCCAGCGTCGCGCGGTCGAACGCGTTGGGGATGCGCTCGGAAACGAGATCGATCACCTCGTCGGGAGAGTGCCGGATGCCAAAGACGTGGCGGTCCACCAGGGACTGGAAGCGCCCGCGCAGGAGGAAGGCCAGGGAGCCGAAGATCAGCGAGGTGGCGAGCACGGAGATGACGTACGAGACGTCGATGGGTGCCCAGCGGCTGCTGACCGTGAAGAGGGTCAGGACGTAGGTCGTCACGGTGAGGACCGCGAAGCTGTACAGGCCGAGCAGGCGGTTGGCCCGGAACTCCAGCGCGCCGACGTGGTGCTTGTAGATGGCATAGATGTAGCTCATCGGCAGGATCGGGACCGAGAGCACGGAAACGGCGAGCAGCCACGGACCGACGGCGCGGAAGTCCGCGAACAGGTTCGTCAGCCGGATCATCCAGAACGGCATGACCGCGAAGATGAGGAAGAACGGCGCGAGGCCCAGCACCAAGCCGTAGAGCATTACCCGGTTCGCCACCTTGGAGGCGGCGCCGATCGGCAGGAACAGCCGGAGGACCAGTAGGCCCACGGACGCCAGCAGGGCCGCGAGGGTGGTCCAGATGTACACGTGCCGGAACGGGCCGAGCAGGACGAAGGCGTCCAGGATGGTCGCCACCACCGCGGCCAGGTAGACAGGGGCCAACAGCCAGAGCCGCCGGCGAGGCTTGAGCAGCGAGCTCGGCAGGAGCAGGTGCAGGTGGAGCGCCAGCGGGAAGAAGAGCCAGATGGACAGGTGGAAGACGACGGAGGAGTAGTCCGTGCGCAGCACGGAGGCGAAGCCTGATGCGAACCAGACGGCCGTGAAGTAGCTGAACAGGACCAGCACCAGCCAGCGCTCGTCCTTCGGCCGCAGGAAGAGGACCGCCACCGTGCCCATGAGCCAGAAGGCGATCGGGAAGATCGCCGCCGCCGGGATCTCCTGCAGCTTCCCCGGCTCCTGCTGGCCGCGGATCATCAACGTCATTTCCCGGCCCTTGCGCAGGAGGCGTACGGGCGCGACGCCATCCTTGCCGAACGCGTCGAGGATCGAGACCGTGCGGCTGGAGAAGTACATCTCGTGCGCGACCGGCCCGATGGCGAGCACCCGGTCGTCGACCTGGAGGCAGCTCTCGGTCGGCTTGCACGGCATGGCGGAGAGCACCTTCCAGTCCGTGTTCAGACTGAAATCCAGCATCTTCGTGACGTTCACGTACGGGTAGTAGAGGCAGGGCACGAGGACGAGCAGGGACAGGACGACCCAGGGCAGGTCGTTCCTCTTCAGTGCGAACGGGCTGGGCCTTTCCATGGTTCCTGGAGTGCGCGCCCGGTCTTTCGGACCACCTCGACGGGGCTGACGGCAGAAGATCGACCTGGTGCGATGCCGCACAGTATATCAGGAGCGGAGAGCGTCCGCGGGTCTGGCGAAGAGGCAGCCTCTGCACCCGCGGACGCGGCTCATGCCG
>DATMER010000075.1:0-46546 GCA_035556715.1 Thermoanaerobaculia bacterium | reverse complement strand
CAGGACCAACTCGGGCTGTGGCGATAAACTGCCACCGGAACGGTGGCTCAAACCATGAGGGGTCGCGTTAGCGACCCCTTCCAGCCGCTTTGAGCGGCTCACATACTCTAAAGCCCCCGGCTCTGCCGGGGGATACTTACTCGCATCTTCACAGATGAGGACTTGGACCAGATCACGGTTGCAAAATCCCGCTTCAGTACAGCGGTGTATGAGCGCGTAGAAGTGCGCCAGATCACGAGTCTCCAACTGGAACTGCTCAGCGACCTTCAGGCGCATATGGATATCCTCCGCGGATACCGGCGTGCCGAATGCCAATTCCCGAAAGTCGTTCAGCTTACGCTGGGATTCCTTCACCTCATCACTGCGTAGGCGATCCGCCTGCTGGATTGTCAGATCGAGGAGCTGTCGATCGTGGTCCCTGTCCTTGATCACGAACTCGTGAATTCCAAAAACGATTCCAGCCACAACCGCTACGGTCTGGATGATTCTGGCGGTTGCCTCCAGACGGCTACCGGACTGCTCCATCGACCCTCCATCGCACCCTAAAGGTTGACCAACTGCCTGGGTGTATCCGACCGCTGATGCTGCCACCCTCCCGGCCGACCTTACGCCTGCGGAGCTCTGATCTCCGGACTATACGCCTTGGAATCTCCGGGGCCAACTCAGGCAAGCGAGGTCGTGGAAGTAGGTTGAAGCGTGCGAGAGGTGGTAAAATCTCTCCCCATGAGACGCCATGCAGAGACCGTATTGCAGGAAGCGCTGACTCTGCCCGAGCAGGATCGGGCTGAGATCGCTGGTGCGTTGTTGGAGAGCTTAGGGCCTGAGCCGGAAGCCGACGTTGAGGCGGTGTGGCGCCAGGAAGTCGCTGCTCGAGTCGCGGCGCTGGATGCAGGAGAGGTGGAGACGACTCCCTGGGGAGAGATCCGGGACCGGTTCCTGGCGAGACTGAGTGAGCGACGCGCGGGTTGAGCTTACCCCGGAGGCTCTCCGGGAGATCGATGACGCATTTGAGTGGTATCTTGAGCGAAGCTTCCAAGCTTCCAAGCTTCCAAGCTTCCAAGCTTCCAAGCTTCCAAGCTGCCAAGCTTCCAAGCTTCCAAGCTGCCGAGGCGTTTGTTCGTGAAGCGACAAGCGCGTTCGCGCTGATCGCGAGCTCACCGGTTGTTTGGCCACGTTTTGAGGCCGGAACGCGGCGCTACGTTCTCCGCAAGTTCCCCTACGACATCATTTACCGTGAGATCTCGGGTGGGATCGAAGTGGTCGCCGTAGCCCACCACAAACGGCGCCCGAGGTACTGGCGGAGGCGCATGCCTCCGAGCCCCGGCAACTGAGCACTCCGGCGCCCCGGGTCAGCCGATGAGCCAGGCAGGGGGCTGAAAAATTTTTCAGCGTGCCAAAATGCCGGTAGACGCGTTAGAAAAAAATTTGACGCGCCGAATTTTCCGTAGACGCGCCGAAAAAATTTTCAGCCCGTTGATTTCGGTGCGGACGTGCCAAAATGCCGGTAGGCCCGTTGAATTTAAAATCGACGTGCCAAAATGCCGGTAGACGCGTCGAAAATTTTTTTGACGCGTTGGATTTTTTTCTGACGCGCTTGCAGACAAATCGGCGCGCCGAAAAAATTTTCAGCCCGTTGAATCAGCTTGGAGGCAGGGAGGGGAAAAAGCAGGGGGCGTGAGGCAGCACGCCCCCTGTCAAGAGAGGCTACTTCGCGGTTTCAGGATCAGAGACCGATTCGGCGGGGGCGGGCGCTTCCGGTCCGGGCGGCGGGGCCGGCTTGGCGGCGCGGGCATGCCTGCCGGTCGGCTTGATCCCGAACTCCACCAGCTTCTGGCTGTTGAGCCCGTAGTGCTGCCGGACTCCGGTGCGGATGTAGTCCACGAGAGTCTCCGTCTCGCGGAAGAGTTCCTTGATCTCCCGGCTCGTCTCCTGCTTGCTCGCCTTCTGGGCCGCCTGCCGAGCGATCAGGGCCTTGAAGCGGTCCGTCTTCTGATCGAGATCGGCCTGATAGACCTCCAGGTGACGGAGATCCTCGACGTTCGCGACCACTGCCGTGTTCGTGAGATCCCAGCCTGCGACACGCTTCATGTACTCCGGCATTTCTGCCATGACTGCTCCTTTCTTCCCCTTTTGGAGGGTTATCCCGAACGGCACCTTCGTTGGCACCGGCGGTTGCTGTGACGTCAACTGACGGAGAGGAGTATGGGCAGACGAATGGAAGTATGTCCAGAGTTTTTTCTAATTTGGCTCGATTTTCTATCTATTTAAGTTGGGTCTAATGCCAGTGGAGTGGATTTAGCGCCAATGGCGCGGATTCCACTCCAAAAAACGACCCTGGGAGGGTTTTCGAGTGGTTGCTGAAGCCTAAAAACGTTCGCCTCGTTCTTCCAAACGGCGGCTGAGCAGGGCCACGAGCAGCACCGCGTTGGGCGAGTCGGCCGGAAACACGAAGAACGGGAAGCGCTCCTGGGGACGCCAGACCGCGACCCGGTTCTGGCGCACTGTCACGGCTCCGATCTCGGCGAGGGGCACCGGATGGTCGTCCGCGGGTGCGGCGAGGCCTTCGGGGCCGAGGGTCCAATCCCGGCCGAAAAGGGTCTTCCCGGCCTGGAGCTTCCGCTCGGTGACTTCTACGAGGCGGGAGAGGAGGTGGACGAGGAAGCCGCCGAGGCGGTCTTCTTCCTTCCTGCCGGCGAAGTGCTCGAACCGGACCTTGCCCTCGCCGTCCTCCAGGGTGATCCGCCGCGTCAAGCCTCCGGAGACGTCCCGCTCGCGCAACTCCAGGGCCTGGAGGTCCTGGAGGAGGAAGGTCCGCTTCCGGCCGCGGCTCTCGAGGATCAGGCCGCGCTCGAAGGGGATGAGGGTGGAGCGGCGGGAGCGGCGGAGGATGAGGAGCGCGGCAGGCCCGGTGGCGAGGGCCGCGATGGCCAGCCCGAAGATCAGGGTGAAGCCGATGCCGGTGGCGGAGACGGCGAGGCGGAAGGCGGTGAACAGCAGCCCGGCCGCGATCCCGATCAGGACGATCGAGCCCGCATCGAGCCGCAGCGGTTTCGGTCCGAGCCGGATGGGGGACCCCACCGGCGGCCCGAGGTGCTCCCGGAGCTGGCTCTCCTGGACCCGGCTATCGAGAGACGACCTGCTCGCCAAGAGCTGCCCTCCTGTGCCCCGCAAGGGGGGGAGGACATTCTACTCCTGCAACCCGCCCCCCGGGTTTCCTCAAACCCCGAAAGTGCGCAAGAATAGGGCGCCACCCCTAAGGCGCAGCGGAGGACGATCCCGGAGCGGGTCGGGAAGGTTTCCCGTCCGGCTCCGTCCAGAAAGGCTCGAATGAAGAACTTCAATCTCGACGCGATCCTCGAGGCCATGCTGAAGGTGTCGGACCGCGTGTCCGACCTCAACTTCTCGGTGGGCCGGCCTCCCCAGGTGGAGATCGACGGCCAGCTCGTGGGCGTCAACTTCACCGGCTTCCCGCGGCTGACTCCGTTCCAGACGGAAATGATCGCCCTCCACATGCTGCGCGGCGATCACGATCTCACCCGCACGCTGCTCCAGAACGGCTCGGTGGACCTCTCCTATTCGATCCCGGGCAAGACGCGCTTCCGGGTCAACATCTTCTCCCAGCGCGGCACCTACGCCATCGTGCTGCGGGTGATCCCGGAGGGGATTCCGACCCTGGAGAAGCTCGGCATGCCCGCCGAGCTCCACAATGTGGCCAGGCTCAAGAACGGCATCGTGCTGGTCACCGGCCCCACGGGCTCGGGCAAGTCGACCACGCTCGCGGCCATCATCAACCAGATCAACCACGAGCAGGCGTACCACATCATCACCATCGAGGACCCGGTCGAGTACATGCACCGGCACGTGAAGTCGACGGTGAACCAGCGCGAGATCGGCTCGGACACGAAGTCGTTTGCCCTGGCCCTGCGCGCGGCCCTGCGCCAGGCTCCCAAGGTGATCCTGATCGGCGAGATGCGCGACCTGGAGACGGTCGAGACGGCCATGGAGGCCGCCGAGACCGGCCACCTCGTGCTCTCGACCCTGCACACGATCGACGCGGCCAAGACGATCGACCGCATCATCGGCGTGTTCCCCAAGGACCAGGAGGCGCAGGTCCGCACCCGTTTCGCCCAGTCGTTCCGGTATGTGATCTCGCAGCGCCTGGTGCCCAAGGCCGGCGGCGGGCGCATCGCCGTGCTGGAGATCCTCAAGTCCACGAACCGGACCCGCGATTACATCCTCAAGGGGGAGACCGAGGGGCGCTCGCTGCTGGACGCCATGCACGACGGCGGCATCGACGGCATGCAGACGTTCGACGACGAGCTGGAGAAGCTGTGGGAGAAGGAGGCGGTCTCCAAGGACACCGCCCTCGCCTATGCCACGAACCCGACCAACCTCGCCCTGCGCCTCGTCGAAGGGGTGCCGCCGGATGAGCCCCGGGCCATTGCGGAAGAGGGTGAGTCGCTCTTGTCCATGCTGGAGGATTGATGATCCGGATCCACTGCCACGCGTGCCATCGCCCGATCCTCGTGGATGAGGCCAAGCTCCCGATGCGGGAGGTGATCTTCCCCTGTCCGGCTTGCAAGGCGGCCCTGACCGTGGACCGCCGGACCGCGGGGCAGGCCGCCACTCCGGCAGGCGCTCCCGCCCCGGTGCCCGCCGCGCCGGCTCCGAAACCGGCCGCGACCCCGCTGCCTCCCCAGGCGTCGACCCCGCCGCCCTCGGAGGAAGAGTCGCAGGCGATCCTCGAGGACGACCTCGCCGCCAAGGCGCTGATCGCCGGGGTGGACAGTCCGGCCGCCCGGCAGGCCGCCGAGGCGCTCGGCTTCCAGGCGGTCCACTTCCCGTCGGTGGAGGCCTGCCGCGAGTATTACCTGCAGGAGTATCCGTCGCTCGTCTTCCTCTGCCCGGCGCACATCACCCGGCCGCCCCTGGAGGAGCTGTCGGCGATGACGAACATCGGCCCGGGCGAGCGCCGCCGCAGCTTCTTCATCCTGCTCGCCGACGGGCTGCGCACGCTCGACGGCAACGCGGCCTTCTTCTACAACGTCAACCTGGTGGTGGCGAGCAAGGACGTGGGCTCGATCCAGCAGATCTACCGCGACGCCGAGGGCTACCACCGCCGCATGTACCACAGCTTCTGGGCGGTGCAGAGGGAGGCGATGTAGGATGGTTGCCGTCATGAAGAGAGCCCTACTCGCCGTCCTGCTCTTGCCGGTCGCGGCCCTGGCCCAGACACCCGGGGAGGACATCCGGGCGGCCGACGCCAAGCGCATCGCCGCCCTGGTGCAAGGGGACGTGGCGGCATTGATCCCCCTCCTGGCCGAGGACCTGACCTATACCCACACGAACGGGCTGGTGGAGAACCGGGAGCAGTTCCTGGCCGCCGTCTCCTCGGGCAAGATCGACTATGAGGTCGTCGAGCCCTCGGACGTCCAGGTCCGGGTCTACGGCAACACGGCCGTGATGACCGGCCGAGCCGACATGAAGATCAAGGCCCAGGGCAACCCGATGGCCTTCGCGATCCGCTTCACCTCGGTTTGGACCGGGGGCGAGGGCGGGTGGCGGCTGGCGGCTTGGCAGTCCACCCGGTTGCCGTAGGGTTTTCCCTGGGAGCGCCGGCATCCTGCCGGCATCTTTTCCCTTCCAAAAGGCCGGCAAGGATGCCGGCGCTCCCAGGGAAAAACAGGGGGTGAGGTCCTTTTCATATAGGCTACCGCCCAGCATGTGGCGGAAGTGTGCCCTCCTTATGGTCCTGTCGGTCCTTGCGGTCCCTGCCGCCTTCGCGGGCGTCGTGGAGCCGCGGGTCCCCCTCGCTGCTCCCGAGCGGCCGAGGTGGATCTCCCCCGAAATCCTGGTCGGGCTCAACGACCGGGTGACCGAGTGCGCGGAGGCCCGCTTCCGGCTCGGCGGATCGCTCCGTTCGCCCTCCCTCGACGAGCTGTTCCAGCGCTTCGGCGTGCGGGACGTCCGGGCCGTCTTCCGGACCGTGGGGGAGGGACCCGTGGCCCCCGCGCCCCTCGCGGAGCTGCGGAGGCGCGAGCAGGAGACCGCCGGCCGGCCGGCCCTTGGAACCCCCGAGCTCTTCCATGTCTATCGCCTGACCCTGGCTCCGGATGCGGACGTCGAGGCGGCGGTCGCGGCGTTCCGCCAGGATCCCCACGTCGAGCTCGCCGAGCCCAACTTCCTGGCCTATACCCAGACGCTGCCGAACGACTCTTTCGCCGACTCCGACCGGGACGGTGCCTGGGACGAGGCTGAGTGGGGGCAGCCCTTCGCGGATCTCTGGGGCCTGGAGCGGACCGGCTGGGGCGAGGTCTGGGAGCGGCAGAAGGAGCTGTGGCCGGATGCCGGGAGGATCGGCGGCGGGGGGATCACGGTGGCCGTGCTCGACACCGGGGTCGACTACCGCCATCCGGACCTCGCGGCCAACATCTGGCGCGACTCCAAGGGGCGGCCGGGGCGCGATTTCGTGGACATCCACGTCCCCTCCTACGTGCGGGCCGGGTTTCAGCTCGTGCAGGGGGAGGACTACCGCAAGGCGGACTCCGATCCCTCCGACCGCAACGGGCACGGGACGCATGTGGCCGGGACGATCGCGGCCATCGCCGACAATGGCAGGGGGATCGCCGGGGTCGCGTGGAAGGCGCGGGTGATGCCGCTGCGGGTGGGGTTCACCATCCGGAGCGAAGCGGGCGAGGTCGGGCTGCTGGAGATCGACGACGTGGCCGCCGCCCTCGTCTACGCCGCGGACCAGGGCGCCGACGTCGTGAACATGAGCTTCGGCGGCTTCGGGGAGGAGCCCCAGCTCCTGCGGCTTGCCCTGAAGTACGCCCACGATCACGGAGTGGTCCTGGTGGCGTCCGCGGGCAACGACGCGGCCGACGCGGGACAGTACTTTCCGGCATCGGACCCGCGCGTGATCTGCGTCGGGGCCACGGTGAGCAGCGATCTCCGCGTCTACTTCTCCAACTGGGGCGGCCGGGTCGACCTCGCCGCTCCGGGGAGCGAGGTCGTCTCCCTCCGCGGCACCGGCACGACGCTGACCGGCCTCGCCTCGGTGGTGGGCGCGGACCGGCTCTACATCCGGGCGAGCGGCACCTCCATGGCGGCCCCCCACGTGGCCGGAGCTGCGGCGCTGGTGCTCTCCCGCTACCCGGACCTGGCACCCGAAGGGGTGCTGGCCCGCCTGGCGGCCGCTTCTGCCCCTACGGGTGAGACCACGTTCCGCAACGGCCGCTTCCACGCCTTCGGCTCCGGCCGGCTCGACATGCTCCGTGCCCTAGAAGCTGAGACGCAGCCGTCCATCGTTCTGCACTCCTACGAGGTGTTGGAGGACCGAGGCGACGGCGACAAGGTCCCCGAGCCGAGCGAGCGGGTGCGGCTCCGGGTCTCTCTGAAGAATGCCGGGAGGACCCTGGACGGCGTTACGTTCGGGCTCGAGGCCAACGGCCTTGGAGCAACAGTGACCGGGGACCGGCTCACCGCCGGGCGCTGGCGCGCCGGGGAGGTCCGCACGCTCGGCGCGGTGTTGGAGGTGGCCTCCGGCACCCCGCGCAACGTGGAGGGCGCCGTCCGCGCCATGGTTCGGAGCTCCATAGTCCGGGGCGCCGGCTTCGAGCTGGAGATCCCTGTGCCGCTCGTCCTCAACGGTCCCGCGGACAAGCGCGGCTGGCCGGTCAAGGGGCTGCAGGTCGGGGACGGGCTGGTCACCGCGCCCACGCTCGGGGACGTGGACGGCGACGGCCGGCCCGAGGTGGTGGCCATGACCATGCGCGGCGACGTCTTCGTCCGCGGGTCCGATGGAAGGCCCCTGCCCGGCTGGCCGGTGCGGTTCCAGGGCAACCACGAGCAGGCCTCGCCGCTCGTGGCCGACCTCGATGGTATTGGCGCCAATCCTGGCGCCAATCCTGGGAGCGCGGAGATCGTGCTCGCCGTGAACCGCCAGGTCCATGTGCTCGACAAGGGCGGGCGGCCTCTGCCGGGCTGGCCGCGGCCGACCACTTCCCTGGTGCTCTGCTCGCCCGCGGCCGGCGACGTGGACGGCGACGGCGACCTGGAGGTCGTGGTCATTGACGAACAGGCCCGCCTCTACGTCTTCGATGCCGCTGGAAAGGCCCTCCCGGGCTGGCCCAGGAAGGTGGGCGCCTTCAGCAACACGACCCCGGCGCTGGTCGATCTCGACGGTGAGCCGGGCATGGAGATCCTCACCGGCACCACCGATGGCTGGCTCGTGGCCCTTCGAGCGGACGGGATCCCGGCGCCCGGGTCATGGCCGGTGCTGGTGGGGATGATGGGACCTGCCTCGCCGGCCGCCGGGGACCTGGACGGAGACGGGGAGATCGAGATCGTGGCGGTCACCGCGGCCGGCGCTCTTGCCATCCTGGACCGCCGGGGCACCCAGGGCGCGGCCGGCCGGGTCGCGGGCCAGTACAGCTTCTCGTCTCCCGCCCTCGGAGACCTGGACGGCGATGGCCGCGCCGAGATCGCGGTCGGCGGCGGCCAGGGCAACGGCTCGGGGTTCATCTCCCTCTTCGACGCCGAGGGGGTGATGATGCCGGGTTGGCCCCTGGCGACCGGCGCGGACGTGAGCGCATCCGCCGCCCTGCTGGACCTCGACGGCGACGGCCGCCGCGAGGTGGTCGTGCCCGACCTCTCCGGCCAGCTCCACGCGCTGCGCGCCGACGCCAGTCCGCTCCCAGGCTGGCCCCGCGACCTCGACGGCTGGGTGCTCTCCTCCCCGGTCGCCGCGGACCTGGACGGGGATGGCGGTCTGGAAGTCGTGCTGGGGAGGATCGTGCTCGGTCTGCTGCGCACGCCGATCGCCATGACCTACGCCATCGAGACGGGACCGTCGGGGGAGGGCTGGCCGACGTTCAAGGGCGATCCGCGGCGGACGGGCGGCGCGCCACCCGTCCCGCCGCCGCCCTGATCCTCAGTGGAAGCGGATCCCGACCGCCAGCACCGCCTCCGTCTCGTCGGAGAGCAGGATCTTTCCCTGGATGTATGGCCGCAGGGCCTGACCCTTGCCGAAGCCGACGCCGCCGAGGAGGTTCAGCCCCAGGTCGTTCTCGTCGTCGCAACGCTCGCAGGCGCTGGCGAAAACGATGGCCGGGCCGCCGCCCGCCCAGACGTAGAATGGCGAGCCGGTATTGAAGTCGTAGTGGAAATCCAGGTTGACGGTGAAGAGATCGCCGTTGTCCACGAACACATACTCGAGGTTCGGATTGAAGTACCACTGCCGGGTGACGTCCCAGAGCAGCTCGCCGCCGATGAAACCGGCCTCTGCATCGCTGTAGAGGCCGCCCCGGATGCCGAAATCGACCTCCGCCCGGGACGCGGAGGGGACAAGGAAGAGGCACGCGACAGCCAGCGCCCACGCCACACTTCCAAGCTTCTTTGTGTTCATCGCGATTCCTCCTTCTGACAGACAGAGTCCGTTGGAGCTTCTCCGGCTCCGGTCATTCTCAAATTGCAATCTGTCTGCCAGTGAGCGCGAACGCGGTCAGGGTCGCGTACCATCCGCTTCGATGGCTCTCGATCTGCTGCCCCACCTCTGGACCCTCGGTCCCCGGCTCCGCCACGCCGTGCGGCCCCGCCTCGCGCCGGAGTCCCGCCCCTGGGAGACGGTCGTGAACGATCCGGAAGCGGGGCCGGTCCGCCTGACCGGCTGGCTGCGGGATCTCCCCGGGGACGATCTCCTCGTTTTGGTCCATGGTCTGGGGGGAGGCACCGACAGCCACTACATGGTGCGGGGAGCCGCGGCGGCCGAGAAGGCCGGGCTCTCCTGCCTGCGGTTCTACCTGCGGGGAGCGGACCGGCTCGGAGAGGACTATTACCACGCCGGTCTCACCGCGGACCTCCACGCGGCCCTGGCCAGCCCCGAGGCCGCCCGCTACCGGCGCATCTACCTGCTCGGCTACTCGCTCGGCGGCCACGTCGTCCTGCGCCTGGCGACCGAGACGGCCGACCCGCGACTCGTGGCGGTGGCCGCGGTCTGCTCCCCGGTGGACCTCGCCCTCTCCGTGAGGGAGATCGACTCGCCCGGCTTCGGGCTCTACCGCCGCTACCTGCTGCGCAGCCTGGCGGACATCTACCGGGCTGTTGCGGCCCGGCGCCCGGTGCCCCACCCGGCGGAACAGGCCGGGGAGATCCGGCTCATGCGGGAGTGGGACGACCGCATCGTCGCGCCGAGGCACGGGTTCGCGGACGCCGCCGACTACTACACCCGGATGAGCGTTGCCCCGCTTCTGCCGGATCTCCGGGTGCCGGCGCTGCTCCTCAACTCCGAGTGCGATCCCATGGTGCCGGCGAGGGCGGTTCGTCCCGCGCTGGAGCGGGCCTCCCCCCGGCTACGGGTGGACTGGGTGAGGGGAGGGCACGTGGCCTTCCCGCAAGGGATGGATTCCGAGGTGATCGACTGGCTGCGCGCTCAGCCGTGAAAGATGCCGGCCAGCCGCTCGATGCCGTCCACCAGGCGTGGCCCGGGGCGGCTGAAGCAGCCATTGGCGTCCACGGGGAAGACCCGCCCCTCGCGCACGGCCCGGATCTCCCGCCACTCCGGCCGCTCCGCGATCTGGCTGATCTGGGCCGCGGCCCCGGTCTCGTCATAGCCGCACGGCATGACCACCAGGATGTCGGGATCGGCCTCTCTCACCTGATCCCAGGACAGGCGCGCTGAGTGATCGCCCGGCCGGGCAAAGACATCGGTCCCGCCCGCGATCTCCACCATCTCCGGCACCCAGTGACCCCCGGCGAAGAGGGGATCGAGCCACTCCAGAGCGGCTACCCGAGGCCGGGGGCGGCCCTGGACGCGGGAACGGACGGCATCGAGCCGCCGCTCCAGGTCCCGGACCAGGGCCTCGGCCTCCGCGCTCCGGCCGGTTAGCTCGCCGACGCGGCGGATGTCGGCCAGAACATCCGCAAGAGTCCTGGGATCCAGGGAGAGGACCTCGGGGCAGCGAGGGAGAGGCTGGATCGCGCCGTCCACCTGAGCCGTGCTGACCGCGCAGACCGGGCAGAGCTGCTGAGTGACGATGAGGTCGGGAGCAAGCTCGGCGATGCGCGATTCGTCCAAGGTGTAAAGGCTCTCGCCGCTCCCCACCTGGGCCGCCACGGCCTTGTCTATCTCAATGGAGCTCATCCCCGGCGTGAGGGCGCTGCCGGTGAGAATGGGGCGCGTCCGGGCCTCCGCGGGGAAGTCGCACTCATGGCTGACGCCCACCACCATACCCCCCGCGCCGACCGCGAAAAGGATCTCGGTGCCGTTGGGGACGAGGGAGATGATCCGCATGGCAGGGGAGTATCTCACCGATCCTACGTTCACCCCCCGCATTCCTAACCAAATCGGGAGCTTTGGTTTCTTCTTAGCTCGGTGTCATTCCATCGATCTGGGGGGAGAGCTTTCATGTCATCAGTCGAGCACCGGGTACCTGCTTCGACCGGAATCAATGCCTCCACGGGCGAGTCGCTTCCGAGTGCGACGATCGAGCAGATCGCGGCCATTGCTTGTGGCGAGCATCTCGCCGCTGGCGAAGCCGAGGAGCTCAGGCGGTGGTCGAGCCTCCTCCGGGAGGACCATCTCGATACCCGATTCCAGATCGACCCCCGCAACCTGGCGGAGACGGGGTGGGGAGTCATCTTTGCGGAGGGCCGGCAGGACGAGCTGCGGGAGGCTCTCGCGCCGCTCCTGGCCCTGCGGAGATCCCAAGCCGGAAGCAGCCACGAGAACCGCTACCGAGAACTGACCTATCACCGTGAGGAGTCCAAGCCACGGTTCCTCGCCCGTCACGGCGCGGGGCCCGGGCCAGTCGATCCGGACCTCCTGCCCTACTACCTGCTGATCGCCGCCAGCCCCGGCGAGATCTCTTTCCGATTCCAATATCAGCTCGATGTGCAGTACGCCGTAGGCAGGCTCTGCTTCGCTACGACGGAGGAGTACGCGCGATACGCCGAGAGCGTGGTGGCGGCAGAGAGGGGGGAGTTCACGCCCTCCCGAAAGGTTTCATTCTTCGGCTTCGCCCATCCTGACGACCAGGCCACCGAGTTGAGCCTGCGAAACCTGGTGGAGCCTCTGTCCTCCAGGATCTCCCGCGACCGCCCGGACTGGCGGATCGAGAATGTCCTCGGCCCTGAGGCTACCAAGGCGGCGCTTGCCGAGCGGTTGGGCGGGTCCCGTACCCCGGCTCTCCTCTTCACCGCCGGCCACGGCCTGCTCTTCAATCCGTCCGACCCCCGGCAAGCCGGGCACCAGGGAGCCCTGCTCTGCCAGGATTGGCCCGGTCCCAAGGCATGGCGGGGCAAGGTCCCGCAGGAGCACTACCTGGCCGGCGACGACATTCCGGATTCTGCCTCGCCGGCGGGCCTCATCGCCTTCCTTTTCGCCTGTTATGGCGCCGGCACACCGCTCTACGACAGCTTTGTGATGGAGGGAGAGCAGCGGCAGGTCGCGGCCGAGAGCTTTGTGGCCCGGCTGCCGCAGCGCCTGCTTGGACATCCGGGTGGCGGGGCGCTGGCGGTGGTCGGGCACGTCGACCGGGTCTGGACTTTCTCCTTTGACTGGCCGCAGTCGGGATCTCAGCTCCAGGTCTTCGAAAGCGCGATCGGGCGGCTGCTCGAGGGTTACCCGGTCGGCGCAGCGATGGAGTACTTCAATCAGCGATACGCAGAGCTGTCCACCGACTTGAGGGAAGAGCGCGAGGAGGTGAGTTGGGGGGCTCCACCCGACTGTTTCAGCCTGTCGGACCTCTGGACGGCTGCCAACGACGCGCGGTCTTACGTCGTGCTCGGCGACCCGGCGGTGCGTCTCGCGACGGACGCGACGGGGGACTGAGCAGGGATGGCGGCGGCGTCGCAGTGGGCCTACCTCGACAGTGAGCTTGCCCTGTCGAGCCTCGAGTCGGCCCGGTTCTCCTGGCCCGGCGGAGACTACCGTGGCCGGCCCTCGCTGGGGCCGGACCTGGAGGAGCGGCTCAAGGAACTGGAGAGCCAGCACGAAGCCTATGGGCGCGAGCTCTATGAAGCCGTCTTCCCCAGGCAGAGTGAGCTGCGGGAAGGGCTGCGGGAGGCGATCCTCGCGGCGGAACGGGAGAAGAGCCGCCTCCGTTTCCGGTTGCGCCTCGCACCAGACCTCCCCGACTGGGTCCACGCCCTCTTCTGGGAGCTCCTGACCGATCCCGACCGCCACCTGGCCCTGTCCCGCTCGCCGGTTACTCCCTTCTCCCGCTACCTGGACGTGCGGCAGGCGCAAGGAGCGGCGGCCAGTGAACGGCCCCGCCTGTTGTGCGTCGTGTCTGCGCCGTCCGACCTCGCCCGGAAAGGCATGGCCGAGATCCGCCGTGACGAGGTTCTGAGCTGCCTCCAAGCCTCGCTGGGAGCCTTGGCCGATGCCGTCGAAGTGGCCGTGCTCGAGCCGCCGGCCACCCTCGGCCGGCTGCGGGAGCGGCTGACGGAGGGCAGAGGGTTCCAGCTCCTCCATTTCTTCGGCCATGGCCAGACCCGGAGCGGCGTCTCCGCCCTCGTCCTGGAGGATGACGAGGGCCGGATGCATCGCGTCGAGGAGAAGCTGCTGGCAGAAGTCTTCCTGGGCGACCGCGAGCTGCGCCTCGTCACCCTGGTCGCCTGCCACGGGGGAGCGCCGTCTTCCGGCGATCCCTTCAGCGGCCTCGCCGGCCGGCTTGTCCAGCGCGGGCTCCCGGCAGTGATTGCCATGCGCCGGGCGGTGCGCGTCGACAGTGCCCATCTCTTCACCCAGCATCTCTACCGGCATATCGCGCAGACCGGACGGGTCGACGCGGCGGTCAACGAGGCGCGCCAGCAGCTCTATCTGGCAGAGCCCGGAGGGATCGATTGGAGCAGCCCGGTCCTCTACTCGCGCCTCGCCGACGGGAGGCTCTGGCTTCCACAGACGGAGGCAGAGGAGTCTGAAGAGCGCCGTCCCCGCCTCCGGCTGTCCCTTCACCGCCTGCGCCGGCCCCTTCCCTGGATTCCGGCAGTCCTGGCCATCGCGCTCCTGGTCCTCGGCTTCTGGCCTGCCGGAGAGGCCGAGGTGCGCCTCGATCTCCAGGTCTCTCAGCTCTTCTTCCGGCTGGCGAAGAGCGCGACGGTCGTCGAGCGCCTCGAGCTCGAAGAGCTCGCCGCGACCCGGCTCGCCGCCTTGCGCCTTCCGTCGTCCTTTCCAGTCCGGGCTGGCGACGGCAGGGTGAAGGGTTTCTTTCTCAAGGTGCGCGGCGACGGCTCGCATGTGACGCTCCGTACACCCCCCCTGCCGCCCGGGGCCGGATTTGCCATCGAGCACCAGGGCGAGAGCTCCTACCGCATCGCGGTGACCGATTCGGACCAGCCGCTCCGCGTGACCTTCCTGGGCGACGTGATGCTGAAGCCGCTCACCGCGCCGGCTGTCCAGGTCCGGCTCGACCGCGCTGACGCGCTCGTCCTCCATCCCCAGAGCGGCGCCGTGGAGGTGGACGTCACCTTTGCGCGCTTCGCGCCGGACAGCTTCGCGAGCGACGTCGCCGTCGACGCTCTCGACCTGTTCCGGGTGATCGACCAACAGACGACCGCGGCCACCTTGCTGCGAAAGGAATCCACCGTGCTCGCCGGAGAGGTGTACGTGCAGGCAACCGGCCGGCGAGCCCGGCTGGCGAAGGGCGAGGCGTTGCGCTTCGCCGACCTCGCGGGTTCGCTCACCGCTCTGCAGCCCGGTGCAGACGGCATCCGACTCGGCTTCCAGGGGCGGGCCTCGGGGCTCGCGCGCGTTTCGCAAGGGCTCCGCCCCGAGAGCCTGATGCCTTCCGTCCTCGACCTGTGGATCGCCGGGCCGGTCCAAGTCGCGATGCAAGCAGCCTGCGGGCTCCTGGCCTTGACGGTCCTGCTGTTCGCCGCTCTGGATATTCCCCTGCTCAGAGAAAGGAAATCGAAATGCCCTTGAAACCCTTCCCGCAGCTTGCGATCTGGCTCCTGCTGGCCATCGCCCTTCCCGCTGCTGCCCAAGTGGAGAAGAGCGTCTACAAGCTTGGCCTCATCTCGGGAGAGAAGGACAATCGCCGTGAAAGCGAAAAAGAAAGGCGCTTTCGCGAAGACGTCCTCAATGCGGCCACCGACGCCTTCGTCGCGGCGCGCCGCTTCACCATGGTCGAGCGCAAACAGCTCGACGCCATTTTCACCGAGAAGAGCCTGCAGGAGTTCATCGGCGGCCAGGTCAACAACAAGCTGACCGACGTCCTCGGGCTCGACCTCGTGGGCATCATCGGTTACACCGTGAGCACCTCCAAGTCTCCCCAGGGGGAGCCGGTGACGAAATGCATCATCGACGTCCGCCTGGTGGACGTGAAAAGCGCATCGATCCTGGCGACCATAACCAGCGATCGCGCCAGCCTGATCTTGCCGTCCTCGACGCCTAGAGAGGCTGGAAAGCTCCTTTACAAGAGCATTCGCGACGCGTTTCCCCCTCTGGGCTATGTCGTCAGCATCAAGGGCAAGGAGGTGATCGTCGACCTCGGGACCGAGGTGGGCTTGAAGGATGGCGACACTCTCGAGATCGTGCAGGAGGGGGAGCAGATCATCCATCCCGTCACCGGTCAGGTGCTGTCGGCTCCCATGAAAGTGATCGGTGAGCTGAAGGTGGTGACCGCCTCCGCCCAGATCTCCACCTGCAAGCTCAAGTCGAAAGAGGAGCCTCCCCTTGCCAGCCTGGTCCGCCTCAAAGGGAGCACTTCACGCATCCTGGAGTGGGCGACGAGACTCCCGGGCCTCAAGAAGTCGCTGGATGACAAGCGCGAGGAGGTTGAGTAATGACGGCCCTGCGCGTGATTCATCTCCTTGGCGCGATCCTTTTCATGGCGGGACCGGCTGGGGCGGAATCCCTCTGCGACCCGGGCCTGGCGCAAGACACGGACAGCCCGTTGGCCTACCACATGCGCGACGACCGTTGCGAGGGCATCTACGCCCAGCAGGTGAGCGCGATTTCCGTTGAAGTCCGCTCGCTCGTCGCGGGCTTCGGGCCTTTCGATCCAGCCAAGGACCCGGATCTGGTGCTGGCCTGGACGGCGCCACCCGGCAGCACGCGCGACGTGCGGCTGCGGGCGTTCAGCTTCAAGCCGCGCACCTATTACCGCATGGACACGGCCGTGCCGGCTGCCCGGAACGCCTATCGCTGGCCCGCCGACATCCTGGCCTCGGTGAAGCTCGGCCGGGAAGATCTCGGCCTCGTCGCCTGGATCGACCTGCCCGGCCCGGGAGGCGCTTCCCGGCCGGTCCATCTCCCGCTTCGCGCCGGCCCGGTCGCGGCGAAGGCGGAGGACGGCTATGAGGTCACCCTCATCCCCTCCGTACGGCTCTCCGAGGTCCGCGTGACGGTGAGCCGGCTCGATGCGCAGGGCAACGCGGCGGCCACGCTGCGCCGGAACGAGGAGTTGGGTTACGACTACTATCCCACCGCCGCACCAACCGTCTTCTCGACAGGCAAGCTCGGACCGGCAGGCTTCTACCGGCTCGTCATCACGGCTCTTCCAAAATCCGGCCTTTCCGTCGAGCAGGACCTTGAGCTCTATCACCCGGGCGACTGAAGGAGGCGAATGTGAAGATTCAACAAAAAATTCGGGCTTTGACAGTCGGTTGGCTGCTGGCCTGCGCAGTCCCCGCGCTGGGCGCGGAGCGTGCCAACCTCTACCAGGACGCGGAACGTGCCGAGCTGCTGGTGGTCCGCATCACGGCGCCGAACACCGAGGGCGCCGGAATTCTCTTCCACGTCGATGACCGTTACGTCTACGGCATCACGGCCAAGCATGTGGTGTTCCAGAGGGGGAAGAAGATCGATGGCCTGCAGGCGGAGCTCCGAAACTGGCAGGGCCGGCAGCTTCCGGTCGAGGCGTTCAAGCTCCATTACGAGGAAGACCTCGCGGTGTTCCGGGCCGAGCTCGCACCTCTCCGCCTCACGCGCGCGGAGGTGCTCCAGGGCGTCCCCCTGGACCAGCTTGGAGCCTCCGGCGAGCTCGACCCCGGGAATGCGCTGTATAGCCTGGGACACTCCACGGCCAGCGCCTGGATCTCCCCGAAAGAGCCGGTCCGGTTCGGCAAGGGTGACGGAGCCAACGCCTTCCTGTTCGAATCAGCCTGTCCGCAGGGGCACTCGGGCGGCGCCGTGTTCGACGAGCAGTGGCGGCTCGTCGGGATGATGATCGAAGAGGAGCGCCCCTACTGCCGCGCCCTGCGCATCGATCCGGTTCTGAAGATCGTCCAGGGTTGGAAGCTGGACATCAGCTTGCGCCCGCCGCCGCCGCGGGAGGGCGAAAAGGCGTCGTCCCGCCAGATCACCGTGGCCGTGGTGGACTTCGACAACCGGAGCGCCAAAGATCTTCCGAACCTCGGATTCGTCGCGCAGGACATCACCACCTCCTACCTGCACACCCTTCCCGGGGTCGTCCTGGTGAGCCGCGACCGGCTGGCCTCCATCCGCAAAGAGATCAAGCTGCCGGACACCGTCAACACGGGAGAGGGGATCAGCCGCGTCGGTCATCTGCTCCAGGCGGACGCCCTGGTCACCGGCTCCATCGTGCGCTACGACGTCGAGCGCCGGACCTTCGAAGGGTACGGCACCAGCGCTCTCCAGGACGTCTTCCGCATGACGATCAGTCTCCAGATCCTCGACGTCAACACGGCGCGCGTGCAGTTTTCCAAGAGCTTCGACGTGGAGCGCGTCAAGCAATATCCCAAGGCAGACTCGGCCCCCCGCCAGCCGATCGACCTCACCAGCGAGCTGCTGACGGCCCTCCTCGACCAGGCTCAGCCCGACCTCCGGAGCGCCCTCTCCCAGGTCGTCGGGGGGCTCGGCGTGGCCGGACAATTCATCAACGTGCCCGTCAGCTCGACGCCTGCCGGGGCCGACGTCATCATGGGTGGAACTTACATGGGGAAGACGCCCATCACCCTCCAGCTCGCTCTCGAAATCCACGAGATCCAGGTCGTCCTGCCGGGCTACGAGCCCTGGGCCCGCCGCTTCCGGGCCGAGCCAGGAAAGGGTATCGAGGCGAACCTCGTTCCCAAACACCGCTGAGCCGATAAGATCTCCCGCATGAAGCCTCTGGCTCTTATCGTTCTCCTCGTGCTCCCGCCCGCGGTGGCAGAATCCTCCGCACAACCTGGCCCCCGAGTGGTCGTTCTCGGCACCGCCCAGGATGGCGGGATGCCCCAGACCGGCTGCGAGCACGCCGCCTGCGCCGCGGCCCGGAAGGACCCGACGCTCGCGCGGCGGGTGGCGAGCCTGGCCATCGTGGCTGGCGGGCGCACCTTCCTGGTGGACGCCTCGCCTGACCTTCCGGCGCAGATCCAGGAAGTCCACACCTTCCGTCCTTTCCCCGAGGGGCGGGTGGACCGGGCGCCGTTCGATGGGGTCCTCCTCACCCATGCTCACATCGGCCACTACCTGGGGCTTGCCCACTTCGGCTTCGAGAGCCTGAACACCAAGGACCTACCCGTCCACGTCTCGCCTCGCATGGCCGAGTACCTGCGCACGAACGGCCCGTGGAGCCAACTCGTCCGGCTCGGGAACATCAAGCTCGTGGAGCTCCGGCTCGGCGAGTGGTTCCCGATCGGAGAGGGGGTGTCCGTCAAGGCCTTCCCGGTGCCGCACCGGGACGAGTACAGCGACACCATGGCGTTCCTGATCCGCGGCCCGAGGCGGACGCTTCTCTACGTACCTGACACGGACACCTGGAAAACCTGGACGCGCCCCCTGCCCCAGGTAATCGAAGAGGAGAAGGTCGATTACGCCCTCCTCGACGCCACGTTCTACTCCCCGGACGAGCTGCCGGACCGGGACGTGACCAAGATCAAGCACCCGCTGGTCACCGACTCCATGGAGCTGCTCGGGCCGCTGGTCAAGGCGGGCAAGGTGAAGGTCTGGTTCACCCACCTGAACCACTCGAATCCCGCGCTCGACCCGAACGGCGAAGCCCGCAAGAACATCGAGGCCAAGGGGTTCCGGGTGTTGGACGAAGGGGATGAGCTGGAGCTATGAGCGCGTCTTCTTCAGGGTGAGCGTGACGCTCTTCGAGACCGGCAGCCCCTCGACGGACCCGGTTGGTGTCCAGACCTCGGCGCCGTTCTCGGTCTTCACGTCCATCCACCGGGCCTCGACGAGGGTCACTTCGACGGTCATCTTCCCGCTCGCGGGGAACGGCCGGCCGGTCTCGTTGCTCCAGAAGTTGTGGAGACGGATCTCGGTCGCCGCGCCCGGTGCCACGGGACGGAAGAACAGCTCGTTGCGATAGACCGGCAGCTCCTTGCCGTCGACCTTGACGCGGAAGGCGAGGGCCGACGCGGTCTTCGCTCCGGCGTTCCGGACCGTGACGCTCAGACGGCACAGCGTGTCCGGCCCGGGCGTGGCGGGGTCGACCTTCACGGCCTCCAGGGTGAGAGCGGGGGCTGGGGGCTTTGAATCCTGGGCTCGGACCGTGACGGTGGCCAGGAGCAGGAGGATCAGGATGAGGAGGGCGGACGTCCTGCGCATGGGAGGAAGGATACTGCACCGGCCCGGGTTCTCTCTCCCGGGTGCTGTATATTCCCTAGCTCACGAGCCATGAAAAACAGACGTAGCCTTCTCATTCTCCTCTGCCTTCTCTTCGTTGTCCTCCCCCTCGGGGCGCAGGCGCCGGACGACCTGCGGCAGCGCTTCAGCCAGGCATACCAGAAGTTCGAGGCGGGCGACTACCAGGGAGTCCTCACGCTCCTGGAGCCGCTCCGCAAGAGCCACCCTTCGCTGCCGCCTGCGATCCTGGCCCTGCTCGGCGGGACCTACGTCGAGCTGGGCCGGTTCAAGGATGCCCAAACTCTCCTCGACCCGGTGGCTTCGGGCGCGCAAGCCGGTCCGGCCATTCTCTACAACGCCGCCCGCGCGGCGCTCGCCCTCGACCAGGATCAGAAGGCCGAGGGGTACCTGAAGCGGGCGATCCAGGTAGCGCCGCAGTCGATGGCGGCCCGGACCCTGGGGATCCGCTACGGCCGCCAGGGGAAGGTGGCGGAGTCGTACGAGCTGCTTCGCCCCTGGGTCCAGGCGCACCCGGATGACGGGGATGCCCGCCTGGCCGCCGCGTTCTGCGCCGTGGAGCTCGGCCGCCTCGACGAGGCCGAGCCGCTCCTCACCGGTATGCCGGAGGACGTCCCGCAGGTCCGCCTCCTCCGGGCGCGGCTCCTCCTCAAGCGCGGCGATCCCCGGGGGACGATCGCCACCCTCGCGCCGCTGGCGGCCGCGCCGCCCAAGGAGATCGACCGGGACCTGCGCTGGGTCCTGAGCGAGGCGCGGCTGCAGATCGGAGAGGCCGCGGGGGCCGTCGCCCTGCTCGAAGGGCACACCGGAGACGACGCGGCGCTGGCCCTGCTCCTGGCCCAGGCTCACCAGCAGACCGGCAATCCCGAGAAGGTTCTGGCGACTCTGAAACCGTTCGTGGACCGGATGCCCGATCCCGCCCAGGCGCAGGCTTCGGAGCGCTCGCTCCACGGCGCCATCGCCCTGGAGTACGGCCGGGCCCTGGTCACCGGAGCGCGCTGGGCCGAGGCCGTGCCCGTGCTGGAGAGGTCCACGGTCCTCGACGGCTCGAACGCCACCGCGTGGCAGCTCTACGGCCAGGCCCTCGCCGGCGCCGGACGGCGCGAAGAGGCGCGCAACGCCCTGGCGAAGTTCCAGGAGCTGTCCGCGGCGCAGAAGAAGCCATGAGCCTCCGGGCCGCCCTCCTCGCCCTCGCCCTCGCTTCTCCGAGCGCCTCTCTCTCGGAGAAGGCTGTCGAGCTGCGCAACCTCGGCCTCGCCCAGCTCGAGAACGAGCTGCCCGCGCAGTCCGAGGCGACCTTCCGCGAGCTGGTGAAAGCCGCCCCCGGAGACTCTCTTCCCTACGCGAACCTCGCGGTTTCCCTCCTGCGCCAGCAGAAGAACGACGAGGCCCTGTCGTGGATCGACCAGGCGCTGGCCAAGGCGCCGGGCCGCGCCGATCTGCTGGCCTTACGGGGCGACGTCCTGCAGTGGAGCGGCAAGGTGGAGGAGGCGCTCGCCGCCTACCGCCAGGCCGCGTCCGCGGACCCCGGCCGCGTCTACGTCCAGTTCTCCCTCTACCAGCAGGCGTCCTCGCTCGGAGACACCGAGGCCGCCCAAGCGGCCACGGCGGAGGCCCTCGCCGCGCTCACCCGCCTGCGGCCGGAGAACCTGGTCGTCCTCCTCAAGGAGGGACAGCGCGCCGTCCGAGCGGGCGACCGGACCGCGGCGACCCGGGCCGTTCTGCGCGTCCGGGAGATCCTGGGGCAGGCGCCGCCGCCTGCCGCGGCCAGCCTCGACCAACTCGTCAAGGCTCTGGAGGCCAACGACCTGGCGGCGGCCCGCATCCCGGCCGTGCGGCTGGAGAACGTCCTCAAGGTGACCCAGCTCTATCAGCAGAGCCTGAGCGAGCTCTCGCCGGGCATCCAGGGCCTGCCGGTCGAGCGCTTCGCGGGCGAGCCCCCACCCTCCAGCTTCGGCGACCCGGTGCCGGTGAAGCTCCGCGCCACCCGTCTCGCCGAGGGCGCGACCGCGGGCCGGGCCCTGGCCGTGGGCGACTTCAATGGCGACGGCAAGATGGACGTGGCCCGGGTGAAGGGAGGGGAGGAGCCGAAGCTGGAGGTCGGCGCCGCGGCTCTCCCGGCCCCGGGGATCACCGGCCTGCTCGCCGCGGACCTCGACAACGACGGCAAGCCCGACCTGATCGGTTACGGCCCCCAGCGCGTCATCTGGTGGCGCGGCAAGGGGGACGGCACTTTCGAGGATGCCACCACCGCCGCCGGACTGGCCGCGGCCCGGGGCGAGGCCGCCGCGGTGCTCGACTACGACATCGAGGGGGATCTGGACCTCGTCGTGGGCAGCGGCCTGTTCCGCAACGCCCTCTCGGGACCGCTCGAAGACGTGGGGGAACAGGCCCTGCCGAAGCCGCTCCCACAGCCGCGAGCGCTCGCCGCGACCGATCTCGACCGCGACGGCGACCTAGATCTTGCCATGGCTCACGACCAGGGGATCGCCTGGCTCGACAACCTGCGCCAGGGGAAGTTCGCGGACCGCACCGCCGCCGCGGGCCTGGCGAAGAGCGGTCCGGCCCTGGCGGTCGCGAGCGCGGACCTGGACAACGACGGCCGTCCCGACCTGATCTCCGCCGGCAGCGGGGGCCTCGCCGCCTGGCACAACCGCGGCGGCGCCTTCGAGCCCTGGCCCCTGACCGGGCTGCCCGCCAAACCCGCGCTCGCGGATGTCCTCGCCTTCGACGCGGACAACGACGGACGGCTCGACCTGGCTGCCATCGGCCCTTCCAGCCTGTTCGTCCTGGCCCAGCGGGGGACCCCCGCAAGCCCGAGCTTCGAGCTGCTCGCGGTCGAGGGGACGCCCCCGTCCGGGACTGCCCTCGCCGCGGCCGACCTCGACGCCGACGGCGACCTCGACCTCCTCGCCGCGGGACCGAACGGTCTCCACCGGCTGGAGAATGACGGCGGCAACCGCAATCACTGGCTGACCGTCCGCCTGAAGGCGCTGACCCAGGGAAACGGCAAGAACAACGTCGAGGGGCTCGGCTCGGTGCTGGAAGTGCGGGCCGGTGCCGCCTACCAGTTCCGCGAGGCGACCGGCCAGGTGACCCACCTCGGCCTGGGCCGCCACGCGCAGCCCGACCTGCTGCGGGTGACCTGGACGAACGGCGTGCCGCAGAACCGCATCCAGCCCAAGGGGGACCAGCGCATCGTGGAGGAGCAGGTCCTCAAGGGGAGCTGCCCCTTCCTCTATGCCTGGGACGGCGAGCGCTTCGCGTTCGTGACCGACCTGCTCTGGAACGCGCCGATCGGCCTGCCCGTGGCGCCCGGCGTCTGGGCCGGCGCGGACCCGAGCGAGCTGGTGAGGATCGACGGGCTCCGTCCGCGGGAGGACCGCTACGAGCTGCGGATCACCGAGGAGCTGTGGGAGGCCGCCTTCTTCGACGCCGTCCGGCTCTGGGTCGTGGACCATCCCAGGGACGTGGAGGTGGCGAGCAACCTGCGGGTGATCCCCGGGAAGTCGCTGCCCGAGGAGGTGCGCGCCAGCCGGGACCTGCGGCCCGTGACCGCGGCCTGGGACGGAGCAGGGGAGGACGCCACCGCCCGTGTCCGGAAGCGCGACGAGGTCTACGCCTCCGGCTACCCGGTTGGGACCTACCAGGGAGTCGCGGCCCGGCCGTGGACCTTCACCTTCGATCTCGGCGATGCCCCGGCGGCTCCGGTCCGCCTGCACCTGGACGGCTGGATCTTCCCGGCCGACGCGAGCCTCAACCTGGCTGTGGCTCAGCGCCGGGACCTCCCTCCGGTCTTCCCGCGGGTCGAGGTCGAAACTGCCTCCGGCTGGAAGGTCCTGATCGCGGAGATGGGCTTCCCCGCGGGCAAGACCAAGACCATGGTCGTGGACACGCCGCCGCTCCCGGCCGGTGCGCGCCGCCTGCGCATCGTGTCCAACCAGTGGCTCGCCTGGGACCGGATCGCCTGGACCACCGCGCCGGCCGACGAGGAGGCCGTGGTGGTCTCCCGGCTCGCTCCGGAGACGGCCGAGCTGCGCTTCCGCGGCTTCTCGGAGCTGGTCCGCCGCGCTCCGAACGCCCCGCACGCCTACGAGTACCAGCGCTCCACGGCGGCATCCCCCTGGCTCCCGTTCCCCGGCCGCTACACCCGCTTCGGCGACGTGAAGGAGCTGCTCCTTGACCCGGACGACCGCTCCGTCATCCTGGCTCCGGGCGACGAAATCGCCGCCGTCTTCGATGCCGCGGGCCTGCCGCCTTTGAGAGAGGGATGGACGAGAACCCTCTTCCTGGAGAGCCACGGCTGGGACAAGGACGCGGACCGCAACACCTACGAGCCGCAGCGCATGGAGCCGCTCCCCTTCCGCTCCATGAAGCAGTACGGCGACCCGTTCCCGGACACCCCGGAGATGAAGAGGTACGTGGAGGAGTGGCTGACGCGGGAAGTGCGTCCGGAGGAGTAGACGGCTACCGGGGAGGCAGGGAGAAGCGGTCCGGCAGCAGCCGGGACAGCGTGGTCTCCTCCCGCTCTCCCTGGGGATTCGTCATCAGGATGGGCAGGTCGTCCGCGAACTCCGAGAGAGTCTGGCGGCAGAGACCGCAGGGCCGGGCGGGCGGGCTGGTTTCCGTGATCACCGCGACCGCCTGCGGCCTGCGCAGGCCGGCCGAGGCCGCCGCGGACATGGCGTTGCGCTCGGCGCAGACGGCCAGGGCCGGGATGCAGTTCTCCACGTTCGCCCCCGCCCAGATCGAGCCGTCCTCCATGAGCAGGGCGGCTCCCACGGGGAACCCGCTGTAGGGCGCGTAGGCGTTGGCGCGGGCGGCGGCAGCGGCGGCAATCAGGCGGTCCCAGTCCATGCGGCCAATCTAACACGCTTGTGATACCGTACGTCCGCTCCGGACGGTCCCGTCCGGCGCACCCTTTCCTACAATCATCCCAGGAGGAGCACGGGCGTGGCCAGGACCTACAACGACATGACGCCGCCCGCGGACGGCCAGGAGATCCGCTGGATCGCGGGAGAGGACCGGTTGGAAGTGCCGGACCGGCCGATCATCCCGTTCATCGAGGGGGACGGCACCGGTCCCGACATCTGGCGCGCCACCCGCCGGGTGATCGACGGCGCGGTGGAGAAGCTCTACGGCGGCCGGCGCTCCATCGCCTGGTTCGAGGTCCTCGCCGGCGAGAAGGCCCAGACCCGCACCGGCGAATGGCTCCCCAAGGACACGCTCGACGCCATCACGCAGTACCGCGTGGCCATCAAGGGACCCCTGACCACGCCGGTGGGCGGCGGCATCCGCAGCCTCAATGTCACCCTGCGCCAGGTGCTCGACCTCTACGCCTGCGTCCGGCCCGTGCGCTGGTTCAACGGCGTGCCCTCGCCGGTCAAGGAGCCCGAGAAGGTCAACATGGTGATCTTCCGCGAGAACACCGAGGACGTCTACGCCGGCATCGAGTGGCCCGCGGGCTCGGAGAACGCGAAGAAGCTGATCGACTTCCTCGGCCAGCTCGGCAAGGAGGTCCGGCCGGACAGCGGCATCGGCATCAAGCCGATCTCGATCACCGGCAGCAAGCGGCTGGTGCGCAAGGCCCTGCGCTACTCCATGGAGTGCGGGCGCAAGAGCGTCACCCTGGTGCACAAGGGCAACATCATGAAGTTCACCGAGGGGGCCTTCCGCGACTGGGGCTACGAGGTGGCGTGCGACGAGTTCGGCGAGCGTACCGTGACCGAAAACGACGTGTACGAGAAGCACGGCGGCAAATCCCCGGACGGGCGCATCGTGGTCAAGGACCGCATCGCCGACTCCATGTTCCAGCAGGCCCTGCTGCGGCCGGACGAGTACGACGTCCTGGCCACCACGAACCTCAACGGCGACTACCTCTCCGATGCCCTGGCCGCGCAGGTGGGCGGGCTCGGCATGGCCCCCGGCAGCAACGAGGGTGACGGCATCGCCGTGTTCGAGGCCACCCACGGCACCGCTCCCAAGTACGCCGACCAGGACAAGGTCAACCCCGGGTCGCTGATCCTCTCCGGCTGCATGATGCTGCGCTGGCTCGGCTGGCACGAGGCCGCGGACGGCATCGAGTCGGCCCTCGGCCGCACCATCGAGCAGAAGCGGGTGACCTACGACCTGGAGCGCCAGATGGAAGGGGCCACCCTGCTCAAGACCTCCGAGCTCGCGGAAGCGATCGTCGAGAACCTGTAAAACACGGAGATTTCCATGAGATACAAAGTCACCGTGGTGGGCGCCGGCAACGTGGGCGCCACCACTGCTCAGAGGATCGCCGAGGCCGAGCTGGCCGACGTGGTCATGGTGGACGTGGCCGCCGACCTCGCGACCGGCAAGGCCCTGGACATGATGGAGGCCGCGCCGATCCTCGGCTTCAACGCCAAGATCTCCGGCGGCGGCGACTATGGCGCGACCGAAGGCTCGGACATCACCGTCGTAACTGCCGGCCTGCCGCGCAAGAAAGACATGAGCCGCGACGACCTGCTCGCCATAAACCAGGAGATCGTCGGCGAGGTGGTGCGCCAGGTGGTGCAGCGCTCGCCCGGCACGATCCTGATCCTGGTGACGAACCCGCTCGACGCCATGTGCGAGGTGGCGCGCCGGGTCTCCGGCTTCCCCCGCGAGCGGGTGTTCGGCATGGCCGGCGTGCTCGACGCGGCGCGCATGCGCTACTTCATCGCCTCGGAGCTGAACGTCTCGGTGGAGGACGTCGACGCCTTCGTCCTCGGCGGCCACGGCGACACCATGGTGCCGCTGCCGCGCTACGCCACGGTCAACGGCATCCCGCTGCCGCAGCTCCTGTCCGCGGATCGGATCGAGGCGATCAACGAACGCACCCGCAAGGGCGGCGCCGAGATCGTCAACTACTACAAGCAGGGCTCGGCCTACTACGCGCCGTCCGCGGCGGTGTACGACATGGTCGCGGCCATCCTCCACGACAAGAAGAAGATCCTTCCCTGCGCCGTGCTGCTCCAGGGCGAGTACGGCCTCAACGACCTGTTCGTGGGCGTGCCGGCCCGCCTCGGCGCGGGCGGCATGGAGCAGGTGATCGAGCTGGAGCTGACCGCGGAGGAGCAGGCAGAGCTGCACAAGTCCGCCGAGGCCGTGCGCGAGCTGGTCGAAGCGCTGCCCAAGTAGGAAACCTCGCCCCCTTCTTTCCGTAGAAGGGGGAGCCGTCCCGCGGCTCCCGACTGCATGCGAACGTCGCGTCATCTTCTCGTCTGGACCCTGGCCGGCCTGGCCGGGGTGTTGCTCCTGGTCTGGGCATACCCGCGGTCTTTTCCCTTCCTGCCCGAAACCTGGTCCGTCAACCGCGAAGAGGCGGCGGCCATCGCCCTGGAGCGGCTGACCGACCTCGGCGATCCGGTGCCCGACCCCTACGTGGTCACGGCCGTCAACCGCGACTTCTTCCTGGAGCGCCGGCTCCATCTCGCCCTGGATGCCGGGGACAGCCTGGAGCGGCTCCAGGCCACGGGCCTGCCGAAGCGGATCGTCAACTGGAACGTGCTCGTCTACTCGAAGACGGGGCTGCGCGACGAGTGGGTGTACGAGGCGTCGGTTTCGCCATCGGGGGAGGTGCTGTCCCTCCAGCTCCGACTGGATCCCCAGGCGCCCGGGAAGACCATCGCGCCGCAGGAGGCGCGCAGCCGCGCCGATGCGTTCCTCGCGCAGCAGGGCTTCGACCTGTCCCTGTACGGGGAGCCGAGGCTGCGCACCCGCCAGTTCCAGGCCCGCACCGACACGGCGGTGCGCTACCCGCACAAGGCAGGGCCGCCCGGAGGGGGCTCCCACGGGATCGCCGTGCAGTTTTCCGGCGACCGCCTGGCCGGGTTCTTCCCGTGGTACGAGGATCCCCAGGAGCGGGAGCTGCAGCGGAGCCTGCAGCCGGCGCAGTTCGCGGAGCTCGGACGGCTGCTGGGCGCCTACTTCCTGGCGGCCGTGCTCGGAGCGCCCTTCCTGAAGCGCTACCACGAGGGGGAGATCGGCGTGAAGCGCGGCGTCCAGATCTTCGCGATCGTGGCCCTGGCCGGCCTGATCCTGACGCTGCTCGTAGCCCGCACCACGGCCCAGAACGTCGGCTTCGGCGTGGCCACCCGGCAGCAGACGACCTGGCTCGTGGCCATGATCACCATGGTCTTCTGGGTACTGCCGTTCGCGGTGCTCGCCTTCGTCGGCTGGTCGGTGGGGGAGTCGGTCTGCCGCGAGCGCTGGGGGCACAAGCTGGCGGCCTTCGACGCTCTGTTCCAGCGCCAGTGGGGGACCGCGACCGTGGCCCGCTCGGCGTTGCGCGGCGTGGCCGGCGGCCTGGCCCTCGCCGGACTGACCGCGGTGCTGCTGCTGGCGCTCCGGCTCGGCAGCGTCTCGCCGCTGGTTTCGCTCTTCCAGTCCGGTGACAGCCGCTGGCCGGCCCTGGAGCTGCTGGCGGTGTTCCTCACCTACGGCCTGCCGCCGATTCTTGCCGTGACTCTCTGCCTGTTGCCGATGATCGGGAAGATGGTTGCCAAGCGGATCAGCATCCCCGCGGGGATCCTGGTTGCGCTGGCGGCGGGCGCCCTGGTCATCTTCCCGGCGGCCTCGGTCGTGCCGGTCCGCTGGGGGTTCCTGGTCGGCCTGCTGGCCGCGCTCGGCCCGGTGCTGGTGTTCCTCCTGTCGGACCTCCTGGCCGCGCTGGTCACCGGGATGGTGTCGCAGGTCCTGCTCCTCGGCTACCCCCTGCTGCTTTCGGACGACGCCTCCCTGCAAGCCCATGGCTGGGTGGCGGTGGCGTTCTCGATGGCGCCTCTGATCCTCAGCATCCGTTCCCTCGGGAGCGGCCGGGAGCTCCACTACCACTATGAAGACGTGCCGCCGCACGTCCGCCGCATCGCCGAGCGCGAGCGCCAGCGGGTCGAGCTGGAGACGGCGCGGCGCATCCAGAGCGCGATCCTGCCCGAGCTGCCCCCGAGCCTCTACGGGGTGGAGATCTCCCACGCCTACCTGCCGGCCTCCGAGGTCGGCGGCGACTTTTACGACGTGCTGGCGCTGGAGGACGGCCGTCTCGCCATTGCCGTGGGGGACGTGGCCGGGCACGGCGTCTCCAGCGGCCTCGTGATGTCCATGGCCAAGTCGGCGCTCGCCGTGCAGGTGACGTTCGATCCCGAGGTCTCGGCGGTCTTCAACACCCTGAACCGCACGGTCTTCCAGACCGCCCGCAAGCGGCTGCTCGCCACGCTCTGCTACGCGCTGCTCGACCCGCAGCGGCGGGAGCTGGTCTTCGCCAGCGCGGGGCACCTGTTCCCCTACCGGATCACCACCGCCGGCACGGTCGAGGCGCTGGAGTCGATCGCCTACCCGCTGGGTGTCCGCGGCCAGCTCCAGGTGGAGCCGCGCACCGCCCGTCTCGCGCCGGGAGACACCCTCTTCCTGTTCAGCGACGGCCTGGTCGAGGCGCGGCCCGAGGGCTCGGACCAGGTCTACGGCTTCGACCGCCTGGAGCAGAGCCTGGCCCGCCACGCCCACAACGGAGTCGAAAGGCTCCGGGACGGCGTCCTCGAAGACCTGGAGCGCTACGCCGGCCACGGTCTGCGCGAGGACGACCAGACCATCCTCGTCCTGCGTCTACCCTGAGACCCGAATCGTAGATACACTCTGCCGGCTCAAGGAGGAGAGATCCTGATGAAGATCGTCGTGCTGGGCGGCGGCCGGGTGGGGAGCGCCATTGCCAGGGACCTGGCCAGGGAGCCGGGGTTCGAGATCACCGTCGCCGATGCCTCCGAGGCGGCCCTGGGTCGCTTCGGGGACGAGCCGCGCCTGCACACCCTGCGCGCCGACCTCTCCGATCCGGCCGAGGTGGGGCGTTGCGTGCGGGACCAAGACCTTGTCGTGGGCGCGGTCCCCGGCTTCATGGGCTTCGCCACCCTCAAGACCGCGCTGGAGAACGGCAAGGACGTCGTGGACATCTCCTTCTTCGACGACGATCCTTTCAAGCTCGACGCGCTCGCCCGGGAGCGCGGCCGGATCGCCCTGGTGGACTGCGGCGTCGCTCCCGGCAGCAGCAACCTCCTCCTTGGCCATGCCGCCGCCACCTTCGACCGCCTCGACAGCTTCGTCTGCTATGTCGGCGGCCTGCCCGCGGTCCGCACCTGGCCGTTCGAATACAAGTCCGTGTTCTCCCCGATCGACGTCATCGAGGAGTACATCCGCCCGGCCCGCTTCCGGCGCCACGGCCAGGGGGTCACGATGCCCGCCCTGTCCGAGACCGAGCCGGTCGACTTCCCCGGCGTGGGCACGCTGGAGGCGTTCAACACCGATGGCCTGCGCACCCTGCTCGCCATGGACGTCCCCACGATGGTGGAGAAGACCCTGCGCTATCCGGGCCACGTGGAGAAGATGCGGATGCTCCGCGAGACCGGCTTCTTCAGTCAGGAACCGATGGACGCTGGAGGCGTCCAGGTGCGGCCCCTGGACCTCACCGCCCGCCTGCTGTTCTCGGCCTGGCAGCTCGGGCCGGAGGAGGAGGACTTCACGGTCCTGCGCGTGTCGGTCGAAGGGGAGAAGGGGGGCCGCCGTGTGAAGCAGACCTGGGATCTCCTCGACCGCTACGACCGGGAGACGCGCACCACCTCCATGGCCCGCACCACGGGCTACACCTGCACGGCCATGGTCCGCCTGCTCGCCGCCGGCCTCTACACCCGGAAGGGCATCTCGCCCCCGGAGCACGTGGGCCGGGACGCCGACTGCTGCGCGTTCGTCCTTCGCGAGCTGGCGGAGCGGGGGGTGCGGTTCCAGGAGACCCTCACCGAGCTAGACTAGGCGGGTGGATCCCAGCAAGCTCGTCTGCGCCCTTCTCGCGGCTGCGTTGCCAGTGGCAGCCGCGGACCTCTTCGTGGATGTGGCCGCCCAATCCGGGCTCGACTTCGTCCACTTCAACGGCGCGACGGGCGAGCTGTACTTCCCCGAGATGATGGGGCAGGGCGGGGCGCTCCTCGACTATGACAACGACGGCGACCTCGACGCGTACTTCGTCCAGGGGGCGATGCTCGGCCCCGGCAAGTCCCCGGTCCCCGTTCCCCGTGGCCGCCTCTACCGCAACGACGTCTCTCTACATTTTGTGGATGTCACGGAGAAGAGCGGCCTCGATGCCCGAGGCGGCTATGGCATGGGCGCGGCCACGGGCGATATCGACAACGACGGCTGGGTCGACCTCTACCTGACCAACTACGGCTCCAACCGGATGTACCGCAACAACGGGGACGGCACCTTCACGGACGTCACGCAGCGCACCGGCACGGGCTATCCCCGCTGGAGCGTCGGCGCCGCGTTCTTCGACATGGACCGCGACGGCTGGCTCGACCTCTATGTAGCGAATTACGTGGACTTCTCCGTGGAGAAGAACCCCAAGTGCTACGCCGCGAGCAGCCGCCGGGACTACTGCGGCCCCGCCGACTTTCCGCCCCAGCCGCACACCCTCTACCGCAACCGGGGGGACGGCACCTTCGAGGACGTCACGGCCCGCGCCGGCATCCGCCAGCCCGGTCCCGGCCTGGGAGTGATCGCCTTCGACGCGGACCGCGACGGCTGGACCGACGTCTACGTGGCCAACGACGGCGCGCCCGCCTTCCTCTGGATGAACCAGAAGGACGGCACCTTCCGCGACGACGCGCTCCTCGCCGGGGCCGCGGTCAACCGCCGGGGGCAGCCGGAGGCGGGCATGGGGGTCACCGCCGGAGACTTCGACGCCGACGGCGACGAGGACATCTTCCGGACCCACCTGACCGGGGAGACGAACACGCTCTACGTCAACGACGGCACCGGCCTGTTCGAGGACCGCTCCACCGAGACCGGCGCGGCCCAGGGGTCGCTCCCCTTCACCTCGTTTGGGACCCGGTGGTTCGACTACGACAACGACGGCTGGCTCGACCTCTTCATCACCAGCGGCGCCGTGCGCCTCCCCCTTCCCCAGACGGACCAGCTCTACCGGAACGTCGGAGGCCGACTGGAGGAGGTGGCCGGTGCCGTGTCCGGGGCCCCGGCGGTCGGCCGGGGAGCCGCCTTCGGGGACGTGGACAACGACGGCGATACCGACGTGCTGGTCTTCTACAACAACGGTCCCGCCCGCCTGCTGATGAACCAGGCGGGGAACCGCCGGCCCTGGACCGGGGTTGACCTGGGCGGCGCCCTGGGAGCGCGCGTGGAGGTGCGCCGCTCCGGAGCCCCCGCTCTCTGGCGGCGGGTCCACACCGATGGCAGCTACGCCTCCGCGAGCGACCCGAGGGTGCTGGCGGGGCTGGGAGGCAAGGAGATGACGACCGTGAGGATCCACTGGCCGGGCGGAAAGGTGGAGGAGTGGCGGGGGCTGCCGACCGGACGCTACATTCTCCGAGGAAATCAGCAATGAAGACGCTGTCCTTGCTGTCCCTGGTGTCCTTCCTGTCCTTTCAGTCCCTGCCCCCGGCCCTCCAACCCCCCTCCCTGGAGGGCCTGGAGCCCGAGGTCGCCGCGCAGCTCCGGGACGCCCGCGCCCTGCTCGACGCCCTTCAGACCGAGGCAGCCCCTCCGGAGGAGCTGGCCGACGCCTACGGCGAGCTGGGCCGGCTCTACCATGCCTACGGGCTCGCCGAAGCCGCGGCCCCGGCCTACGCCAACGCGGCTGCCCAGGCGCCCAAGGACTTCCGCTGGCCGTACTACCTGGGTCACCTGGAGCAGGCCGCTGGCCGGCTCGCCGAGGCCGAGACCTCCTACCGGAAGGCGCTGGAGCTGCAGCCCGGCTTCCTACCTGCCTGGGTCCACCTGGGCGAGGTGCTCCTGGCCGGGAACCGTCCCGACGAGGCGGAGAGGATCCTGAAGGAGGTCCTCGCCTCCTCCCCCAAGGACGCGGCGGCGCGGGCGGTGCTGGGCGAGGTGGCCCTCTCCCGCCGGCAGTACCGCGAGGCCGTCGAGCACCTGGAGACTGCGCTGGCCGCGGCGCCCGACGCCGACCGTCTCCATCATCCGCTTGCCATGGCGTACCGCGGCCTCGGAGACGTCGACAAGGCGCGCGAGCACCTGTCCAAGGCCGGCCGCGTCGGGGTCCGGCCCGCCGATCCCCTGATGGACGAGCTGGCGCAGCTTCGCCAGGGAGAGATGGCCCACCTCCTGCGCGGCCGGGTGGCCTTTCGCTTCGGCCGCTTCGCCGATGCCGCGGCCGAGTTCCGCAAGGCGGTCGAGGCGCGGCCGGACAGCGTCCCCGCCCGCATCAATCTCGGCGCGGCCCTGACCCAGACCGGGGACCGCAAGGGCGCGGTGAGCCAGTTCCAGGAGGCCCTGAAGATCGCACCGGATAACGGCACGGCCCACTTCAACCTGGCCCTCCTCCTGGTCCAGGACGGCTACGACACCGAGGCCGTGAAGCACCTGGAGGAGGCAATCCGGATCGAGCCACGGGACGGCGCCGCCCACTTGGAGCTGGCGCAGCTCCTGGAGCGGACGGGCCGCCCCGCCGCGGCGCTGATCCACTACGAGAAGGCCGCCGGGCTCCTTCCCCAGGACGAGCGGGCGTGGATGGGTCCGGCGAACCTGCTCGTCCGCATGGAGCGCTACCGCGAAGCGCTGGAGGTGCTGGAGGCGGCGCACGGGAACCTCCCCGCGAGTGGCCGGGTCACCTACGGTCTCGCCCGGCTCCTGGCCGCCGCTCCCGACCCAGCCCTCCGCAACGGCAAGCGGGCGCTCGACTTGGCCCTCAAGGTCCACTCCGCTCGCGGCACCGCGGCGGACGCGGAGACCGTGGCCCTCGCCCTGGCCGAGTCCGGCCGCTGCGACGAAGCCGCCGAGTGGCAGCGGAACGCCGTCGAAGCCGCGCACAGGGAGGGCCCGCCCGACCGTGTGCCCGCGATGGAAAAGGAACTGACCCGCTACGAGACCGGCGCGCCCTGCCGGCCCGGGGGATGAACCATGTTTGAACCCTCGATCAAGGTTTGCCCGGACTGTGGGAGCGAGTTCCAGCAGTGGGTCGAGATGTGCGTGGACTGCGGGAAGCCGCTGGTGCATCCCGCGCAGATCGAGCCGCGGAAGAGGGAGCCTTCACTCATTCCCGCCGACCGCGTTCACCTGCGCACCGCCCCGCCCTCCTGGATCCAGGCTCTCTCCGAGGATCTCGACCGTGCCGGCATCGAACACTGGATCCAGGAATCGGACAAGAAGGACAAGAATAGGGGTGACCGGTCTCTGTACGTCGCGCTGGAAGACTGGGAGGCAGCCTGCCCGATCGACGACTCCCGGTATGAGCTCGAGGTGCCCGACGCGGACATGCTGACCGAAGCGGTCTTCGAAGATCCTGAAGATCCGCATCGGACCTGCCCGGCCTGCGGAGAGCGTCAGCAGGAAGGTGCCATCGAGTGTCCGGAGTGCGGGCTGGCTCTGGGCCAGACCGATTGCTGTCCCAACTGCAAGCGGGAATTTGATTCCTTCGTCTGGACCTGTCCGGGCTGTGGGCTGGAGCTCTTCGCCCGGGATGAAGGCGAGAAGTAGGCTTCCCGGATGCCGGCGCCGCAGTAGGCTAAACTCCCCCGGATGCTTCAGACCGTCTCTCCATCGACCCTCCCCTGGGAGCGCCGGGCTCCCGAGCGGGAGGGTCCGCCCTCGGCCTGGGCGATGCTGCCCGAGGATCTGGCCGCCCGGGGCTGCCCGGGCCGGCCCGGGCACGTCTTCGCCCGGCTCCAGCGGGTCCGCACCTGGCGGCCGGACAGCCTTTTCCTCTCCCGCGAGATCCGCGCCTGGTTGGAGGAGAACGCTGACCTCTCCCTGCCAACGATCCTGGAGCGCCATCCGTCCACGGACGGAGCCACGAAGCTGGTGCTCGGGCTCTCGGACGGCCACCGGGTCGAGGCGGTCCACATGCCGCGGGGGTATCCCGGTTGCGGAGACCCGCGGGTCACCTGCTGCGTGTCGAGCCAGGTGGGGTGCGCCCTGGGCTGCACCTTCTGCGCGACCGGGGCCATGGGCATCATCCGCAACCTGACGGCGGGCGAGATCGTGGGGCAGGTGCTCGCCCTGATGCGCGAGATGGGGCCACAGCAGGGCGAGTACCTCTACCTGGTGTTCATGGGAATGGGGGAGCCGCTCCACAACCTCGACCACGTCCACCGGGCCATCACCGTCCTCTGCCACCCGCAGGGGATGCTCCTCTCGCCCTGGAGGATCACGGTGAGCACCGCGGGGCTGGTCTCGGGCATCGCGAAGCTGGCGCGGATGGACCCCCGGCCGCAGCTCGCGGTCTCCCTGAACGCCACGACGGACGAGGCCCGCTCCGCCACCATGCCGGTCAACCGCGCGTGGAACCTGACCCGGCTGCGGCAGGCGCTCGACGCCTGGCAGCTCAAGCGCCACGAGCGCTTCATCTTCGAGTACGTGCTCCTCGGGGGAGTCAACGACACCTTGGAGGACGCGGACCGCCTGGCCGCCTGGCTCGGCGACCTGCGTCACCGCCACAACGTCAACCTGATCCCGATGAACGAGCACCCGCACGCCGTCTTCCGCGAGCCGGAGGAGGACCGGGTCCAGGCCTTTGCCCGGCGCCTCCACGAGCACGGCTGCTTCGTCACCGTGCGCCGCAGCCGGGGCCGCGACGTCCAGGGCGCCTGCGGCCAGCTCGTGCGACCCAGGGAGAGAGTGGAGATCCAGGCCATGCGATAATGCCATCCAAGGGGGATCTCCGATGCTGAACACCTCCGCGCGCCGCCACCCCTTCCTAATCAGCCTAGCTCTCCTCGGCCTGAGCCTTCCCCTCGCCGCCCAGCGGGTCCCCGGGGAGTGGCGCCATCTCGGCCCGGACGGCGGGTCGATCGTCTCCCTGGTCTCCGCTCCCAGCAGCCCCCAGACGTTGTACGCCAGCGTGGACGGCACGGTCTACAGGAGCGAGGACGGAGGGGCCTCTTGGACCTCCGCGCCCCTGGGCGACACCCTCTCGCCGGTGTACAGCCTGGCGGTCGACGCGGTCAACCCGTCCACCCTCTACGCCGCCCAGGGGGAAGTCGTCAGGAGCTTGGACGGGGGCCGGACCTGGGTCCGTGTCGGTCCGTTCTTTGGCGTCTACGACGTCGAGGCCCATCCCCGGATCGCGGGCACGCTCTTCGCCGCCACCACCGGGGGGCTCTACCAGTCCTCCGACGGCGGGGCATCCTGGAAGCCCATCCGACGGAACGGTCTGCCGGAGACCTACCGCGCGATCCTGGTCGCCGTCAATCCGACCGTCCCCAGCGAGCTCTACGTCGCCTTCGAGGACTACGCCACGGGCGCGTACCGCCTCTTCCGGAGCCTCGACGGCGGGGCCTCCTGGAGGCCGGCCGACGCCGGCCCGCTGCAAGGCCAGCGCGTTCTGGCCGTCGCGACGGATCCGCGGTCCAGCCGGCTGCTGTACGCCGGCACGTTCGAAGGCTTCTACAGGAGCCGGGAAGGCGGCGAAAGCTGGGAAAAGATCGGTCCCCCCGGTACCGGACCCCAGGGCAGCAGTGAAACCGTGTACCTCATGGTCGACGCCGCGCGCGGCTATCTCTATGCCGGAACCTACAGAGGACTGTTCCGCTACCACGAAGCCGAGGACGCCTGGACCCGGCTTTTTGGCCTGCCGGAATTCAGCCTCGTCACCGCGATCCTCCCCCTGGCCCCGGACAACCTCCTGGTCGGGGCCTATGCCTGGGCCCGGCGGGGCGGCGTGTTCCGGAGCTCGGACTTCGGGACTTCGTGGAGCCTCACCAGCCAGGGGTGGGCCCCCGCTCCAAAGTCGGCCCGAACGTCGTGGCCGTCGATCCCCGGGTGTCCACGACCGTCTACGCGGCCTCCGGAGGGTTCTTCTACAAGTCCACCAACGGCGGGAAGACGTGGAAGAGGTTCAGCAACGCGTTCAAGAACCAGCAGGTCAACCCGATGGAAGTGGCGCCTTCCGGCCTTCTCCACGCGGCGGTCTGGTACCGGAACGTCCACTCGATCGGGGAAGGCGGCGCTGTCTGGGACGCGCTGGGAGACGCCGGCCGCTGGTCGTTCACGGAGCTCGCCTTCGACCCGCACGACCCGTGCAGGGTCTACGCGGGCGCCCTGTACCAGGGCCTGCTAGTCTTCACCCACTCCGGGACGACCGGGTGCCCATGACCTAGAGCAGCCCGGCCTTCCTGGCGCGGCGCAGGACCTCGCCGCCGAGCTTGCCGTAGGCGGAGGCGCCGCTCGACCAGCTCTCGAAGCCGAAGATGGTGAGGCCGTGCTCCGGCGCCTGGGCGAGGCGGACGTTGACCGGGATCTCGGTGCGCAGCACCTGCTGGCCGTAGCGCTTCCGGACCGTCTGCACCACCTCGTCGGTCACCAGCGTCCGATGGTCCACCATGGTGAGGAGGAGGCCCAGGTTCTCGGGCATCTTGCCGACCCTGTCGCGGGACGACTCCAGCAGCTCCAGGAAGCTGCCTAGGGACTCGACGTCCAGGTGGTGGGGCCTTACCGGCACGAGGAAGGCATTGGCCGCGGCGAGGCCGTTGAGGCTGAGGATGGACAGCCCGGGAGGACAGTCGAAGAGGATCACGTCGTAGCGCCGGCGGACCGGGGAGAGCCTCTTCTTGAGCAGCTTCTCCGGCTCCTGCTTGCGGGCCAGGGCGAGATCGATCCCGGCGAGGCGCAGCGAGGCCGGGATCAGGTCGATCCCCTCGACGCCCGTGGGGCGGATCGCCTCGGCGGCCTCGGTTTTTCCTGTGAGGAGCTCCGCCGAGGAGGGATTGGCCTCCTCGCGGGTGACCCCGAGCGACAGGCTCGCCGAGCCCTGCGGATCGAGGTCCACCACCAGGACGCGCAGGCCGCTGCGCGCGAACGCCGCGGCCAAGTTGACAGCCGTCGTGGTCTTGCCGACGCCTCCTTTGAGGTTCACCAGGGCCAGCCTCATGCATGCCTCCTCTTTCGGAATCGCTACGGCGCCGACATTGTAACCTCTGACGATGACGCGGGATGAATCTTCCGGGTCGGCCGGTTTCGTACTGATGGTGAACGCAAGGAGAATCCCGACATGAAGCCCGAAATGAAAAAAACTCTCGCCATCCTCGCCGTCCTGCTCGTCTTCGGGCTCCTGGCCGGCTCATTCCTCATGGAAAAGCCCGCCTCGGCGGCTCAGGCTGCTCCGGGCAATCTCGCCAAGGCCACCTTCGCGGGCGGCTGCTTCTGGTGCATGGAGCCGCCCTACGACAAGCTCGACGGCGTCGTCTCGACGACCTCGGGCTACATCGGCGGCACCAGGAAGAACCCCACCTATGAGCAGGTCTCCGCGGGCGGCACCGGCCACGCCGAGGCGGTCCAGGTGGTCTACGACCGGTCCAAGGTCAACTATGCGAAGCTCCTGGACGTCTACTGGAAGAACGTCGATCCCCTCACCGCGAACGCCCAGTTCTGCGACCATGGCGACCAGTACCGTACCGCGATCTTCACCCACGACGCCGAGCAGAAGCGGCTCGCCGAGGAGAGCAAGGCCCGGGTGCAGAAGAAGTTCCTGGAGAAGAAGGTGGTCACCGAGATCGTGCCGGCCGGAGTCTTCTACCCGGCGGAGGAGTACCACCAGGACTACTACGAGAAGAACCCGCTCCGCTACAAGTACTACCGGACGAGCTGCGGCCGGGATGCCCGCCTGGAGCAGCTCTGGGGGAAGAAGGAGGAATAACCTTTCCGCCGGTTTTGCGTACCCAGGCTCCAAGGATATCTTTGTCTTGGAGGAGCGTTATGAACCGAAACTCGACCCGTACCCTGGCCTTTCTTGCGGCCGCGGCCCTCTCTCTCCCTGCCGCGGCCCAGTTCAACGGCGTCACCCTGCCGCCGAGCGGTGACAACCAGAAGTCCTCCGTCACCCAGCACATCGGCCTCGTCAAGGTGACCCTCGACTACAGCAGCCCGGACGTCCACGGCCCGGACGGCGCCGACCGCTCGGGCAAGATCTGGGGTGAGCTCGTGCCCTGGGGCATGGCAAACCTCGGCTTCGGCACCTGCGGCGACCAGTGCCCCTGGCGCGGCGGGGCCAACGAGAACACCGTCTTCACCGTCAGCCACGACGTCCAGGTCCAGGGGCAGTCGCTGCCGGCCGGTTCCTACGGCCTGCACTTCCTCCCCGGGCAGGACGAATGGACGGTCGTCTTCTCGAAGAACCACACCTCCTGGGGGAGCTACTTCTACGATGCCAAGGAGGACGCCCTCCGCATCAAGGCCAAGCCGCAGAAGAGCGACTATCACGAGTGGCTGACCTACGAGTTCACCGACCGCAAGCCGGACAAGGCCACGGTGGCGCTCAAGTGGGAGAGCCTCCAGGTGCCGTTCGACGTCACCGTCCCCAACGCGACCGACCTCTGGCTGGCGAACATGCGGAACGAGCTGCGGTCGAGCCCCGGCTTCAACTGGCAGGGCTGGAACGCCGCGGCCCAGTATGCCATCCAGCACAAGGCCAACCTGGAAGAGGCGCTGACCTGGGCCGAGAAGGCCGCCAACCCGCCGCTCGGTCAGGCCAACTTCGTGACCCTGACCACCCTGGCGCAGCTCCAGCAGGCCAACGGCAAGATGGCGGACGCGAACAAGACCCTGGACGCGGCCCTGAACCATCCCACGGCAGCGCCCTTCGACATACACGCCTACGGCCGCCAGCTCCAGGCGGAGAAGAAGCTCGAAGAGGCCCTGAAGGTCTTCGAGCTGAACGCGAAGCGCTTCCCGAACCAGTGGCCGGTCAACGTCGGCCTGGCCCGCGGCCACGCCAGCCTCGGCCATAAGGAAGAGGCCCTGAAGCACGCCCGCGCCGCCTTGGCGCAGGCCCCGGACGAGGCCAGCCGCAAGAACCTCGAGACCCTGATCCAGCAGATCGAGCAGGGCAAGATCTAGGGTGATGTCCACCCGCGGGCGGATGTCTCCCGCCCGCGGGTGCGCGACCTATCCCTCCCGCTCCGCCACCAGCCCCACCTGGCGGAAGCCGGCCTTCTGAATCAGCTCCAGGATCCCGCGGACCTCGCCGTACGGGAGCCGCCGGTCCCCTTCCACCACAACCGGCCGGTCCGGCGAGTGCATGTCAGTCAGGGTGCTCGCGAGGTGCTCCCGGGACACGAAGATCCCGTTCACCCGGATGGTGCCGTTCTCCTGGATAGCCACCTTGACCATCCCCTCGGCCGGCGGGAGCGGCCCCGGTCCCGGCGTCCTCGGGAGTTGGACGTCCACCTGCTTGTACAGCAGCGGCGTCACCACCATGAAGATGATCAGGAGCACCAGGCAGACATCGACCAGCGGGGTGACGTTGATCTCGCTGCGGACAGCGGTCTTCTCGGACACGTTCATCTCTCCACCTCCTGTTTGATTGTGGAGAGGCGCCTCTGTCCTTTTAGAGGGCCGGCAGGAGATTCCAGTTCCAGAAGAACCGATCGGGATCAGTCCCCGAACACGTCGGCCAGCCGTTCGGCCGAAACGAAGCGCTCTCCCCACTCCAGCAGGCGGCCGGCCTTTGCGGAAAGGACGCGGGTGCGCGTCATCTCGTCCAGGGGACCGAACTTCTTCTCGAGCTGTCGCAGCAGCAGGTGGGCTTCCCCCTCTTGCCACCCTTCCTGGCGTCCTTGCTCCCGCCCTTCTTCCCGCAGCTCATGGCTCCACTCGATCACTCGCTTTGCCAGCATGGTTTCGAACTCCTCCAGACCAGAGACTCGGGGGATCTCCTCCGGATTCCGGCCGTCCAGAAAAACACCTTGGAACCAGGCGGCGAATGCTTGGCGAAGCTCGGCATCCTCAGGCGCTCGCAACCAGCCGGTCAGGCGGTCGAGCCATCGCTGGAGGTCGTCCCTCCGGAGGCTCTTCTCCAACCCGAACAGGGCGCCAGCCAGGTTCTGGTGGCCTTCCAGCTCCTCCGGAGAGTAGCTCCCCTCGTCGATCAGCCGGTAGCGCAGCCTGGGCACGTAGGGCTGCGCCTCCTCGGGGACTCCCTGGATCAGCTCGGAGAGCTCCAGCGGCGCCCACCACCGATCCTCCCCATTGTAGAGGACGATCGGCAGGACCAGGGGGAGCTTCCCCGAAGGGGTGAGCTCTTTTCGGGCAAGGAGGTCCTGGTAGAGGAGCGCCACGTACGCCAGGAGGCGGACTGCCATAAACCGCTGGACCTCGGACTGGAATTCGATCAGGAGGTAGACGTAGAGCGCGCTCCCTTCCCGATGCCGAAGCTTCCAGACGACGTCTCCCTCCCGCTCCTTCAGCCGGTCCGAGACATAGGAGGCGTTGACCCTCTCCAGGGTGGAGAAGTCGAGCTGCTCGACCCAGCTCTCGCCGGTGAAGCTGCGGACGAGGTCCTCGACCATCCGGGGCTGGGAGAAGAGAAGACGGTAACTCTGATCGTGTGGTCGCATGAGGGTGCCTTTCTGTAAACACCCTTGTAGAAGACGGAAAATGGGCCGGGAATGTCATTTCAGGAGGCCCTTGAAGAATCCCCGTGCCCGGTCGCCGGGCGGTCAGGCCGGGAGCTGAAGCAGTGCGGACCGTTCCACCCGCGGGTTGTGGCGCGGCGGAACGGACCGGCGACGCTAAACCCGGAGATGGGGAGACTCCAGCCGCCGGTGCAGCGTCTCAACCCGGGACGAATATGATGTAAGTAGACAGCGGATGCCCCCGGCTTCCGACATTGCCATCGGCATGGAGCTGTGGGCGGTGGAGGACAAATGAGAGAGGTTGGACGGATCGACGTGGCCGAACTGTTCCCGGAGCTGGACGCGGAGCTGATCCCCCTGCTCCGCGGATTGAGCGAGGAGGACTGGAGCCGCCCTGCCGTGGGCTCCTGGACTGTCAAGGATGTCGCGGCGCACCTGCTCGACACGGCGATCCGGCGGCTCTCCTTCGGCCGCGACCGTCTCCCTCTGGTTCCGCCGGACCGGCCCATCCAGGGGTACGAGGACTTCGTTGCCTTCCTCAACGACCTCAACGCCGTCTGGGTGCGGGCCATGAAGCGGGTCAGCCCGCGCATCCTGACCAACCTCCTGGAGAAGACGGGCGCGGAGCTCTCCGAGCACCTCGCGGGCCTCGACCCGTCCGGACCGGCGCTGTTCTCCGTGGCCTGGGCCGGGGAGGAGGCCTCCGAGAGCTGGTTCGACGTGGCCCGGGAGTACACCGAGCGCTGGCACCACCAGCAGCAGATCCGCGATGCCGTGGGCGCGCCCGGGATCACCGGCCGGAGGCTGATGTACCCGGTGCTGGACGCCTTCCTCCGCGCCCTGCCCCACACCTACCGCGCGGTCGAGGCCGGGGACGGGACCGCAATCGCCGTCGAGATCACGGGCGAGGCGGGAGGGGAGTGGGCGCTGGTCCGAGAAGGGGGCCGCTGGCAGCTCTACGAGGGCGCGCCGGATGATCCCCGGACCCGCGTCCGCATGGACCAAGACACCGCCTGGCGCCGGATGACCAAGGGGATCACGAAGGAGCAGGCGGCGGAGCGGTCCGAGGTCACCGGAGCCCGGAGCCTGGGGGAGCCGGTGTTCGGGATGCTATCCATCATGGCGTAGGACCTCACCCCCTGTCCCCCTCTCCCATCTCCCGCCCGGCCCGCCCCGGGAGAGGGGGAACGTAGCTGAAATCACTTTGCCTTGCGTTCAGGCACGTCGGCCTCAGGAACGTTCCCCCTCTCCCGGCGGGGGTTTGGGTGGGAGATGGGAGAAGGGGACAGGGGGTGAGGTCTCCCCCCGCCGCGCGATCAGCAGCGCCATCTCCAGCGCCTGCTCGTAGTTCAGCCGCGGGTCCACGGTCGAGTGGTAGGCGCGCTGCAGGTCGATCTCGGAAAGCCCCCGGGCGCCGCCCAGGCACTCGGTCACGTTCTCGCCCGTCAGCTCGAAGTGGACCCCACCGAGGTATGAGCCGCAGGCCTCGTGGATGTCGAAGGCCTGTTCCAGCTCCGACAGGATGTGGTCGAACGGCCGGGTCTTCGTCCCGTTCGGGGTGACCTCGGTGTTGCCGTGCATGGGGTCGCAGATCCAGAGCACGGTGCGGCCCGCCTGGCGCAGGGCCTCGATCAGCGGCGGCAGGCCGTCCGCGATCTTCCGCTGGCCGAAACGGTGGATCAGGGTCAGGCGGCCGGGCTCGCGGTGCGGGTCGAGCACCTCCGCCAGGGCCAGGACGGTCTCGGGCGTCATGGCCGGCCCGACCTTGACCCCGATCGGGTTGGCGATCCCCCGGAAGTACTCGACGTGCGCGCCGCCGAGCACCGCGGTGCGCATGCCGAGCCAGGGGAAGTGGGTGGAGAGGTTGTACCACTCCGAGCGCCGGGGCACCTGCCGGGTCTGCGCCTGCTCGTAGAGGAGGTGCAGTCCCTCGTGGCTGGTGAAGTAGTCCACCCGGTTGATCTCCCCGCCGCCCTGGCCCATGACCGTCTCCAGGAACCAGACCGAGTCGCGGATCGCCTTGACCCGCTGGTGGTACTCGGCCGCGTACGGCGTGTGCTCGACCCAGGCGAGGTCCCAGTACTCGGGGTGGTGCAGGTCGGCGAAGCCGCCCTCCATGAGGGAGCGGATGAAGTTCAGCGTCAGGGCGGACCGCTCGTAGCCCCGCAGCATCAGCTCGGGGTTCGGCGTGCGGTCGGCCAGCGTGTAGGGGGAGAGGTTGATCAGCTCGCCGCGGTAGGAGGGGAGCGAGACGTCCCCTCGCCGCTCCTGGTCGTCGCTGCGCGGCTTGGCGTACTGCCCGGCGAAGCGCCCGACCCGGATCACCCGCTTGCGCAGGCCGTGGATCAGCACTAGGCTCATCTGGAGCAGGATCTTGAGCTTGTTCGTGATGGCCGGGGAGGTGCAGTCCGCGAAGGTCTCGGCGCAGTCGCCCCCCTGGAGGAGGAAACGCTCGCCGCGGGCAGCCTCGGCGAGCTGTGACTTGAGCCGCTCGATCTCCCAGGAGGTGACCAGCGGCGGCAGGCAGGCCAGCTCGCTGAGCACCTGCTCCAGACGGGCGGAGTCCGGATAGACCGGCTGCTGCGCCGCGGGCTTGCCTTGCCAGGAGGTCGGGGTCCAGCCGGTGCCGTCCATGAGCCGCAGAGTATAATCCTCCCAACTATGCGACTGGTAACTCGTGGCGACCTCGACGGTCTGACCTGCGCGGTGCTGCTGTCCCTCAACGAGGAGATCGACGGCATCGCCCTCATCCACCCCCAGGACATCACGGACGGCCGGGCGGACATCCGGCCGGACGACATCGTGGCCAACCTGCCGTACCACCCGAGCTGCGCCATGTGGTTCGACCACCACCTGCACACGGCCACGGCGAACATCCCGTTGGGGGAGGTCCGGGGGGCCTTCGCGGAGGCGCCGTCCGCGGCCCGGCTGGTCTACGAGTACTACGGCGGCGAGGGGGCCATGCCCCAGTTCAAGGAGCTGGTCCACGAGACCGACCGCCTGGACTCGGCCAACCTCACGCCCTCCGACGTGCTCGCTCCCGAGGGCTACATCAAGCTCGGGTTCACCATCGACGGCCGCACCGGCATGGGAACCTTCGAGAGCTACTTCCTCCACCTGGTGGACCTGCTCAAGATCGGCACGCCCATCGCGCACGTGCTGGACGACCCCGGCGTCAAGCGGCGCTGCGACATCCTGGACAGCGAGAACGACCGCTTCGTCGAGGACCTCAAGGCCTGCAGCCGGGTCGAAGGCAACGTGGTCATCACCGACTTCCGGGCGCTCGACCACGTGCCCATCGGCAACCGCTTCCTGGTCTACGCCATCTTCCCCGAGGTCAACGTCTCGGTGCGCGTCCATTGGGGGCCGAACCGCGCCTTCCCCATGCTGCTCCTCGGGCACAGCATCTTCAACCGGACCTGCCGGACCAACGTCGGCGAGCTCGCCGCCCGCTACGGAGGGGGCGGCCACAAGGGCGCGGGAAGCATCCCGCTCATGGACGAGCCCGACCAGCAGATCCGGATGGTCGTCGCGGAGCTGAAGGCGAACGGCTGACCAGTTGCGGCGCTGCGCACTTTCAGTATCATGAGGAGTGGACTGGAGGTGCCGCATGAGAAGGACTCGGTCCATCCTTTCTCTCTTTATCGCCCTGATCTCCGTGGCCGGCTGCACTCAGAGCCCGCACACGGCTGACACGCTGCCGCCGGAGCCGCCGAACCCCCTGCAGAGGGCAGCCATCCAGCAGGCCTTGCTGCAGGCCACCGCCGAGGGCAGCACGGACCCCACGCCCGTGAGCCTGGAGCAGATCGCCCTGGACTCTGAGTACGCGCTGGCCACCTGGACGCGGGGCGAACAAGGCGGTCAGGCCCTCCTGCGCTGGGAGGACGGCTCCTGGAAGGTCCTGGTCCACGAGGCCGGCTGGCTGGGCCTCCGCCGCCTGACCCGGTTGGGCGTCCCCGGCCAGGTCTCCAAGAGCCTGCTCGACCAGATCGATCCGAACTGGCCCAGCTACGAGGACAGGTTCTAGCCCAAATCCGTTGGGGGGCAGCTCCCCTATATAGACATGTCCTCCAGCTATATGGGAGAGCGGTCTACCCATATAGACTTCCGTTCTATCTATATAGGCGAGAGAAAAATCATATGGTTGGACTGTCCGGGCATATAAGCGGACGGGAATCCATATGGAGAGACTCTCTGTCTATATAGATCCGGCTTCCAGGCGGCCGGGGAGAGGCTCCCCCATATAATTTCTCGCTCGGGGTATATGGATGGAGCGCTCGCCATATAAATACGCGCTCCGGGTATATGGATGGAAGGCGCGCGCGGAGGCTGGAGCCTCCGCGCGCTGGGGACGGGTTACTGCTGAGTGATGCGGACGTCGTCGACCGCGGCCTCGACCAGGCTGGCCGTGGACGCATCCGCCGCCGAGATCAGGATACGGACCGTCTGCCCGGCGAACGCGCTGATGTTCGCAGAGAACGTGGCCCACACCGCGTCGTCGTCATTGGCCGCGCCCAGTTCCTGGAACACCTGCGTGGTCGTGGCGCCGACCACCTGTACGCGCAGGAAGTCTGCGCTGGACGAGTTGGTGCCGTGCGCCAGGTAGTAGGAGAAGGAGAGGGTCAGCGTGCCGGTGGCCGGCAGCGTGATGGCGGGCGAGCGGATGCTGGTCGTGCCGCCGTCGATGTCGTGGACGCCGGCCGAGGCGCCGGCCAGCCGGCCCGTGACCAGGTCGTTGATGCCGCTGACCGTGGTGCCGAGCTGCCTGGCGCCGCCGCCGTCGGTGGTCTGCTCCGGATCGCCGCGCTCCCACAGGCCGGTGGTGGCCGTGTCGGTGGCGCCGGCGTTGCGCGTCCAGCCGAGGTTGGTCTCGAAGTTGTCGAAGAACACGGTCACCGGCCCGGGGCCGGTCACGGTGAGCGAGATCGGCGAGGTGCGGGTGGTCGCGCCGCTCACGCCCTGGGCGTTGAAGTTGTAGGTGCCGGGCGTCACCGTGCCGGCGACCGAGACCGTCAGCGCGCTGTTGGCGCTGCCGTTGGCCGGCGGCGTCACCGAGCTCGGCGCGAAGCCGCAGGTCACTCCGGCCGGCTGGCCCGAGCACGAGAGGGCGACGGCGCTGTTGAAGCCGTTGGTGGACGACACGGTGCAGGTGCTGGCGCCGTTGCCGCCCTGGGCTACGGACAGGCTCGACGGGCTGCACGAGACCGAGAAGTCCGGCGTCGGCGCGCCCACGGTCGGGGTCACGGTCGCGCAGTTGCTGGCGCGGCCGAAGCAGCCGTTCGAGGCTCCCGCCGGGACCACGTTGTAGAAGTAGTTGCGGCCGGCGGCCACCTGGGTGTCGGTGAAGCTGAGGCCGGTCGTCTCGCCGATCTTGGTCTTGCCGAAGTTGCAGCCGGCGTGACCTTCGGTGCGGAACACCCAGTAGCGGGTCGCGCCCGCGACCGAGGTCCACGACAGCGAGGACTGGAAGGTGCCGGCGGTGCCGGTGAGGGTGGACGCCGCCGTCGGTCCGCCGGAGCAGCCGCTGTTGACCGCGGCCGGAGCCGCGCAGGCGATGCCGTGGCGGTTGAAGGCGTTGAAGATGGCCGTCATGTGCGGCGTGCCGTCGTTCAGGTTGCCGTTGTCGTCGTCGGCGGTCAGC
>DATMER010000074.1:0-98001 GCA_035556715.1 Thermoanaerobaculia bacterium | reverse complement strand
TACAAGAAGAAGGCCCCGGTCAACTGGTGCCCGGGCTGCCAGACCGTGCTCGCCAACGAGCAGGTGGCCGAGGGCGCCTGCGAGCGCTGCGGCACCCCGGTCGTCCAGCGCGACCTGGAGCAGTGGTTCTTCCGCATCACGGACTTTGCCGAGCGCCTGCTCGCCGGGCTCGACGGCCTCGAAGGCTGGCCCGAGAAGGTCAAAGTGATGCAGCGCAACTGGATCGGCCGCTCCGAGGGCGCCGAGATCGACTTCCCCGTCCAGGGGCTCAAGAAGAAGATTACCGTCTTCACCACCCGGCCGGACACGATCCACGGCGCCACCTTCCTGGTCCTCGCGCCCGAGCACCCTCTGGTCCCGAAGCTGATCGAGAAGCACCCCGACCGACCGGAGCTGGAGGAGTGGATCGAGAGCATCCGCAACACCCCCCGCATCCAGAGGGAAGGGGAGGGGACTCCGAAGGAAGGGAGGGATACAGGCCGCAAGGCGGTCAACCCCGCCACCGGCGAGCCGGTCCCGATCTGGATAGCCAACTACGTCCTGCCCGATTACGGCACCGGCGCGGTCATGGGCGTGCCCGCCCATGACGTTCGGGACTTCGCCTTCGCCCGCCAGGAGGGGCTCGCCATCCGGCCGGTCTATGTCGAGAACGACGCCGAGCTTTCCGAGGCCAATCCTCACCGGGGGGTGATCCGCAACGCGGCCCCGTTCGACGGGCTGGAGTCCTCGCCCGAGACGGTGCGGAAGTTCGTCGAATGGATCAGGGAGAAGGGCTTCGGGCGCTCCAAGGTGACCTACCGGCTGCGCGACTGGCTGATCTCCCGCCAGCGCTACTGGGGGACGCCGATCCCGGTTGTCTACTGCGAGAAGTGCGGTGTCGTGCCGGTCCCCGACGACCAGCTCCCCGTGGAGCTGCCCTACGACGTGGAGCTGACCGGCCGCGAGGGCAACCCGCTCGCCCGCCACAAGGGTTTCGTCGAGACCGCCTGCCCCAAGTGCAGGAAGCCGGCGCGCCGGGAGACGGACACGATGGACACCTTCGTGGACAGCTCCTGGTACTACCTGCGCTTCCTCTCGGCGCGGGACCCCAACCGCATCTTCGATCCCGAGCTGGCCGAAAAGTGGGCGCCGGTCGACCAGTACATCGGCGGCATCGAGCACGCCATCCTCCACCTGCTCTACGCCCGCTTCATCTGCCGGGTGCTCCACGACATGGGCTTGGTCGGCTTCGAGGAGCCGTTCAGGGACCTGTTCAACCAGGGAATGATCACCCACCTGTCGGAGAAGTCCGGGCGCATCGAGAAGATGTCCAAATCGCGGGGAAACACAGTCTCGCCGGACGAGCTGATCGAGGAGATGGGCGCGGACACGGAGCGCGTCTATACCCTCTTCCTCGGCCCGCCGGAGAAGGAGGCCGAGTGGAGCGACGAGGCGGTCGCCGGCGCCTGGCGCTTCCTCCAGCGGGTCTGGAGGATCGCGGAGAAGATCGGCGGCGCGCCGCCTTTCGGAGCGTCCGATGCCGCGCTCGAGCGCGAGCGCCACGCCACGATCCAGAGGGTGTCGCACAGCTTCGAGCGGTTCTCTTTCAATACGGCGGTCGCCGCGCTGATGGAGCTGTCCAACTCCCTGAACCGGGCTCTCGAAGAGCGGACCGCCTCGCGCCTCCAGTGCGACGCGACCTTTGACACGCTGCTCCAGCTCCTGCATCCCATGGCCCCGCACATCACCGAGGAGATCTGGGAGCGCCTGGACCATGTCGAGGGGCTCCTCGACACGTCCTGGCCGGAGTACGATGAGGAGAAGCTCCGGCGCGCCCGCATCGAGCTCGTCGTGCAGGTGGACGGCAAGCTCCGCGACCGTGTCGAGGTGGACGCCGCCGCGGGGGACCGGGAGGTGAAGGAGGCCGCCCTGGCGAGCGCCAAGGTGCGGGAGCATCTGGCCGGCCGCGAGCTGGCCAAGGCCGTGGTCGTCCCCGGCCGGCTGATCAACCTGGTGACCCGGAGGTCCGCATGATTTTTAAGCGTCCGGCCGTTCTCGGCCTTCTCCTTAGTCTCTCCCTTCTGAGCCTCACCGGCTGCGGCTATGCCCTCGTGGGCCGGGGAACCAGCAACATCCCGGCCGACGTGAGGGAGGTCTACGTCCGTCCGCTGGAGAACCGCACCCAGCGCACGCAGGTGGAGCAGGCCCTGACCCGCGCCATCGCCGACGAGATGGTGACGCGCAACCGCTTCGCCGTGGTCGGGGGAACCGAGGGCGCTGACGCCGAGCTCTCGGGAGCGGTGGTCGGCTTCGACGTCCGTCCGGTGACCTTCGACCCCGCGGGCCGCGCCACGCAGTACGAGATCGTGGTCATTGCCGAGATCGCCTTCAAGCGCCTGGGGACGGACGAGGTGATCTGGAGCAACGACCGCTACATCTTCCGCGAAAGCTACGAGATCGAGGCCACGGAGACCGCCTACTTCGACCGCGAGGACGAAGCCATCGAAGAGGCCGCGGAGAGGTTCGCGGAGACGATGGTGAGCGATCTGCTGGAGGGGTTCTAGGGGAGGGGAGCACGGACACACGGACGATCACGGACAGGCACGGACGCACACGGACACTACAAGCGCCACGCGCCTGTCCGTGAGAGTCCGTGTTCGTCTGTGTTGGTCCGTGTTCTTCCTAGGCCTGCTTCAGCTCGGCGACGCGCTTGGCGAGGCGGGACTTGTAGCGCGAGGCGGCGTTCGCGTGGATGACCTTCTTCTGGGCGATCTTGTCGATCACGCTGAAGGTCGGGGGCAGCAGGGCCTCGGCTGCCGCGGCGTCACCGCTCGTCATGGCGGCGCGGAGGTTCTTGATCGCGGTGCGCAGGCGCGAGCGATAGGCCCGGTTGCGCGACCGCTGCTGCAGGTTCTGACGGTGCCGCTTCTCGGCAGACTTCGTGTTCGCCATAGTTCCTCGATGCTGTTCGGTTGAAAAAGCGAAGTCGCACCTCGCAAAGGTGCGACGGGCGTTTATACCACCGGAGACTAGGTAGCGTCAACCCCGATTTCGCGCAGGCGCTGGCGGGCCAGGTTCGCCTCGTCGCTGGTCGGGTACTGCCGGATCACGTGCCGGAGCTGGACCACACCCTGGGAGCGCTCGCCCAGCTCGAGGTGGGCGTAGCCCTTCTTGAGCGTGGCCGCCGCCACCTTGTCGCTGCGCGGAAAGCGCTCCAGCACGGCGTCGAACTGATCGACCGCCTGCCGGAAACGGCGCTGGCGGTAGTAGCACTCGCCGATCCAGTAGGTCGCGTTGTCCGCCAGGTCGGTCCCCGCAAAGTTATTCAGGTACTCCTGGAACTCCCGCAGGGCGAGGTCGTAGTTGCCCTTCAGGTAGTCGTTGTAGGCCGCATTGTAGAGCGCCGTGGGATCGGCCCCCGAGCCGCCGCCTCCGGGGTTCTGCTGCGGCGGCGATCCTCCTCCTTGGGGCGGCTGCTGCGGGTCCCCTCCCTCCGGCCCCCCGGGGACACTGGCCGGAGGCAGGGGGCGGAAGGTCTTCAGCTCCTGGTTCGTGGCCGCGATCTGCTGAGAGAGCTGCGCCAGGCGGTAGTTCGTGTCCTCGAGCTTGGCCTGGAGCTCGTCGATCTGGCTCGACAGGTCCTGCAGCTTCACCTGCATGTCGGCCTCGGTCTTGAGGAGGGACTCCATCTGCCGGCCCATGTTGGTCCCCAGGGTCGACATCTGGCTGGAGACCTCCTCTTTACTGGGGGCCTGCTTCTGGATCTGCAGGACCTGGCGCTGAATGTCGGCGAGCTGCGACTGCAGGCCCTCGATGTCCTGCGGCGTGACGCACCCCGTGGCGGAGAGGACCGCCAAGAGGCAAACGGCTGGTAGCAGGGTGCGGCGCAGCATGTTCCGGCTCAACCGACGTTGGCCCGCCCGGTGATGATCATGTGGGCGCGGCGGTTCTGGGACCAGCAGCTCTCCGCGGACTCGGTGCAGACCGGGCGCTCCTCGCCGTAGGTGATGATGCGCAGCCGGCCGCCGTCCACCCCGAGCGAGCCCAGGTAGTCGCGGACCGAGTTGGCGCGCCGCTCGCCGAGGGCCAGGTTGTACTCGTTGGTGCCGCGCTCGTCGGCGTGGCCCTCGATCGTCACCTGGAACGAGGGCTGGGCCTTGAGCAGCTCGGCGTTGCGCGCCAGCCGCTCGCGGGTCTCGTCGGAGAGCGAGATCTCGTCGTACTCGAAGTAGACGTCGGGGCTGAAGCCGCGGCGCCGCAGCTCGTCGTTGACGATCTGCAGGTCGGCCGAGAGGAGCGGGTCCTCGGTCTCGTCCTCGGCCGGCGGCGGGGGCGTGTCCACCACGTCCTGGGTCGGAGCCGGGGGCGGGGTGTCCACCGGCTGGGTCTCCACGTCGAGGTCAGTCGGCGGCGTGGCCGGCTTCTTCTTCGGGCAGCCGTACAGGAACGTCAACAGAACGGGGACCACCATCCATATCATCCACTTGCGGTTCATGCTCTTTTTCCTCTCCATATCAAAAAGCTCGGTCCGGACGGCTTTAGAGCTTTCCACTGTATCACGGCTCCGCCGGGATTCTCGACCAGTCGGGCATGTCGTTGTTGCCTTCCTGGGTGAGCTGGCGCACGTTTCTGCCGTCCACGTCCATGACGTAGATCTGCTTGCGCCCGCTGCGCTTCGAGACGTAGGCGATCTTGCGCCCGTCCGGCGAGAAGGTCGGCGACTCGTTCTCGCCCCCTCCGGAGGTCAGGACGCGGGTGGCCAGGGTGACGACGTTGGTCACGGCGACCTGGAAGCGGCCGCCTCGCCGGCTGGTGTAGGCGATCAGGTCCCCCTCGGGGCTCCAGGAGGCGCCGTCGTTGTAATCGCCGTCGAAAGTCAGGCGCCGCTGGTTCGCCCCCTCGGAATCCATCAGGTAGAGATGGGGGTTGCCCCCCCGTCCGGAGGTGAAGGCGATCTCGCCCCCGCGCGGGCTCCAGGACGGGTTCGTGTCGATGGCGTTCGAGTGGGTCAGCCGCCGCAGGCTGCTGCCGCGCCGGTCGGTGGAGAAGATCTCCACGTTCCCCTCCACCGAGCGGGCGAAGGCCACGCGGTTGCCGTCCGGCGAGAAGGTGGGGGTCGTGTTCATCGAGCCGGAGGTCACCACCGGCTGCTTGCGGTTGGTCGCCATGTCGGCCAGGTAGATCGACGGCGGACCGTCGAAGAAGGAAGTATAAGCCAGGACGTCGCCGTTCGGGCTCCAGGCCGGCGACATCGAGGTCGACCGGTGGCCGGTGATCCGGCGCTGGTTCTGCCCGTCGTAATCCATGACCCAGATCTCCTTGTGGCCGCTGCGGTCGCTGGTGAAGGCGAGGCTCGACTGGGAGATCCCGGGCTTGCCGATCAGGTAGCGGATGACCTCGTCGGCGAACGTGTGGCCGATGCGCCGGGAGGTGGTGAAGGTGCCGCGGTAGCGCTTGGCCAGGATGGGCTGGGCACTGGAGATGTCGAACAGCCGGCCCTCGAACACGATGCGGTCGGCCTCGGCGCGGACGTCGCCGACGAGCAGGGTCTCGGCGCCCAGGGCGCGGAACTGCTCCACGTCGCGCTGGATGTCGTTGGTCCAGGTCACCCGGCCGATCCGGTCCGGGCCGAGGATCTCGAAATAGCCCGAGCTCTCCAGGTCCCGGCGCACGGTCTCCTCCATCTCGCGCGCCGCGCCGGCCGCCGCTCCGGAGAGGGTCTGGGTGCCGCGGAACGGCGGGATGGCCAGCTTCATGGGCGGGCGCTGGCCGCGGCTCAGCTCCACGGTGACCTCGGAGTCCTGCTCCGGCGGCACGGGAGGAGGGGGCTCCTGGGCGAAGATCATGGGCAGGGAGAGGCCTGCCGCGAACAGGACGGCGGAAGTGGTCAGAGCTAGGGCTTTGGATCTCATCATTCCCTTGACTGTCAGCGCACGATCAGGTTGACGCCGAGGTCCTCGTGCCTGTAGGCCCGCGGCAGGGGGGGAAACGGGGCGGCGTTCTGCACAGCGCGGAGGGCCGCCAGGTCGAAGGAATTGTACCCGGAAGACTGCTCGACCCGCAGGTCGGTCATGCTGCCGTCGCGGTGGATGCGGAAGAAGATGACCGCCTTGACCCCGCTCCCCATGGCCGGACGCGCCCACTGGGCGTCGATGAGCGACAGCATCCGGTCCAGGTAGTAGCCGTAGGTGAAGTCCGGGTTGTCCAGGCCGCCGACCTCGGAGCCGAAGGCCGTGGTGCCCAGCGGGTTGCCCCGCGGTCCGCCCCGGCGGCCGAGCTGGTCCCCGGTCTCTCCCGGAGCGGTGCCGGACGGCCCCTCCTGGGAGCTGCCCGGGGTGGTGGTGCGGGAGGTCTCCTCCGGTTTCGCCGATTTTGCGGAATTGCGCTCCGTGGGCTGGGGAGGCCTGGGCTTCGGCTCCTCCGGCTTCTTCCGGGTGCTCTCCGGGTCCGGGAGAGAGGGTACTTCGGGCTCCGGCTCCGGTTCAGGCTCCGGGGGAGCGGCTGCCGGAGCTGGTTCCTCGGGCGCGGGCGTCTCGGGCGCGGGGGCCGGCGGCGTCCGCTGCCGGGGGGGAGCCGGGCGGCGGACGCCGAGCGCCTGGGCCGGGATGATCTGCACCGGCACGAACTCCAGCGGAGGCGGGGGAGACTGCATGCGGGGCAGGAGCAGGACCAGGGCGAGCAGCAGCCCGTGCAACGCCATGGCGCCGAGGAAGCTCTTCGCCTCGGCGTTGCGCCCGCCCCTCCGGGAGCGCTCGGCCAGGACCCTGTCGACCTCGCGGCTCACGTCAGCTCCGTCCCTCCCGCGGCGGACGCTCCGTGATCATCCCCACATGGACGATCCCTCCGCGGTGCAGGATGTCGAGCACCTCGATGACGCGGCCGTACGGCACCTCCCGGTCCCCCTTCAGGAACACGCTGTCCTCCCCGCGGGCCTTGATCTGATCCGCGACGCGGTCCACCAGGTCCTCGGGCGCGACCTGCGCCTCCTGGAGATAGACGTTGCCGTCCCGGTCCACGGAAACCACGAGCGGGTCCTCGACCCGCATCGGCAGGTTGGCGGCGTCGGCGCGGGGGAGGGCCACCTCGACCCCCTGGTGGAGCATGGGGGCCGCGATCATGAAGATGATGAGGAGCACCAGCATCACGTCCACGAGAGGGGTGACGTTGATGTCCGCCAGGACCGGATCGTCGTCATCTCCGCCCATATCGCCGGTATTGAAGGCCATGCCCGTCTCCTCCTAGGTGAAGTTCCGCTCGGCCAGGTTGAGGAACTCCAGGACGAAGTCCTCGAGGCGTCCCCGCAGCACGCGGATCTGGTGGGAGAAGTAGTTGTAGCCGATCAGGGCGGGGATGGCGGCGGCCAGCCCCGCGGCGGTGTTGATGAGCGCCTCGGCGATGCCTGGAGCCACGGCCACGATGGACGTCGAGCCGGTCAGGCCGATGCTGTTGAAGGCGGTCATGATGCCCCAGACCGTGCCGAACAGGCCGATGAACGGTGTGGCGGCGGCGGTCGTGGCGAGGAACGTGATCCAGCGGGAGATGTTCTGCAGCTCCACGTGGGCCGACCGGCCGAGGGTGCGCTGCAGGGCGGGGATCGACGTGATGCGGTACACCTTGCGCTCGCCCTCGGGGGCCTGGGCCTTGATCTGGCTGTCGATCTCGGCGTAACCGGCCTGGAAGATGCCGACCAGCGGCGAGGCGCGGAGCTTGCCCGCCTGGGCGTTGACCTCGCTGAAACGCTGGCTGCGGTGGAAGGCCTCCAGGAACTTCTCGCTCTGCTGGTCGGCGCGGCGGAGCTGGATCAGCTTGCCGATCATGACCGCCCACGAGCCGATGGAAAAGAGGAGCAGGACGGCGAGGACGAACTTCGCCATCGGTCCCGCTTCCCAGAAGCGGCCGAGCAGGCTCGGACCCTGCTCGGGGCCGAGCTGAAACATCAGGAATCCGATCAGACCCATTCACACTCCCTTCGGTATACGGAGCCGGACCTCTCCGTATCTAGTTCTTCTTCGCAACCGTGCCTCACGTCTGGAGCGGCTCTCCGTCCGCCGGCTCGTCGACCGGGGGGAGGATGACCTTGTGGCGGCGGAGGAAGTCGTCCCGGGCGGCCTCGACCGCGGCGAGGGCCTCTTCGAGCGTATCCACCCAGACTGCCACGTCGAGCTCCGGGGCCGAGGCATAGCCGCGGGCGACGATCTCCTGCTCGATGAAGCTGCGCAGCCCGCGCCACATGGGCCCGACGAAGATGAGGGGCCGGTCCTTGAGCATCTTCACCTGGAGGAGCTGGAACACCATCAGGGACTCCAGGGTGGTGCCGATGCCGCCGTCCACGACGATGTAGGCGTGGGACAGGCGGATGAACTGGTGGAGGCGGGAGAAGAACGTGTTGTGGTGGGCGACCTCGTCGAGGAACGGGTTGGGCTGCTCCTCCATGGGGAGGAGGATGGTGAGGCCGAACGACCGGGTCTTGTAGCGGTAGGCGCCGGCGCGCGCTCCCTCGTTGGCGGCGCGCATGAGCCCGGGTCCGCCGCCGGTGACGATGTCGCACCCCATGTAGGAGAGGCGCCGGGCGAGCTCCTTGACCTCGGCGTAGCTGGCGTCGCTCTCCTGGATGCGGCTCGACCCGAAGATGGCGACGCGGAAGTAGCGGCGCTCCATGGGAGCCTTGCGGTCCAGCCAGTTGATGATCCGGTAGCCCGCGAGGATGGCCCGGTCGAACCAGCGCAGCACATAGGTCCGGCGCTTGCGGCTCCACCTCTGAGCCTGGGTCTCGCCCTGGGGGGCGGCCGGCTGAGGGTAGGCGAGGGGGCGTCGCTGGGGCGGAGGCTTGGGCGGCTGCTGCATCGGTATCGGCAATCGCCTCAGCGGGACGGGATCCAGATCTTCTGCGCCGCCACGACTTCGGCGCCTTCCGGGAGGTCCAGGGGCTTCGGGGAGTTGGTGAAGAAGGCGAGCCCCTTGTAGCTGGTCAGATACTCATGCCCGCCGGAGAGGAACCCGCCGGGAGCCGACACGACCAGGGGCTCCGCGCTCCGCGCGAGAATCTTGAGGAAATCCTCCGGCTCGACCCGCACGATCGCTCCCGACGCCTTGATCGCCTGTGCGGTCGCATACGCCGCCGCCACCGCCGCTTCTGCACCCATGCCCCGTTCTCCTTTCATGCCCGGCCCCGACACCGGACCGTCCCGGGTATCTTATTGGATTTGTTGGATGAGTGCAGGGGGGGCGGGTAGACGGATGGCATAGTATGGCTGCCCATGCCCACTCCCGAGCCGGAGGCGCCGCGCACCGGGGCGATCCTGGCGGCACTGTTCGCGGTCGTGGTCTGGGGCGGCTCGTTCATTGCGACCAAGATCTCGGTGGGGGAGGCCGCGCCGATCACAGTCGTCTGGCTGCGCTTCGGCATGGGCGTGGCCGTGATGGGGGCGGTGGTGCTCGCCCGGCGGCAGCTCTCACTCCCCGCGAAGGGGGATCTCGCCTACTTCGCCCTGCTCGGTTTCCTGGGGATCGCTTTCCATCAATGGCTGCAGTCCAACGGGCTGGTGACGTCCCAGGCGACCACCACGTCCTGGATCGTGGCTTCGACTCCCATCTTCATGGCCCTGCTCGGCTGGATGATCCTGGGGGAGCGGGTGCGTCCCCTGGCCGCCCTGGGGATCGCGGTGGCGGCGGCCGGCGTGCTGGTGGTGGCGACCCGGGGTGATCTCTCCTCCCTGGCGGCGGGCCGTCTCGGCGCTCCGGGCGACTGGCTGATCCTCGCGAGCGCTCCCAACTGGGCGATCTTCTCAGTGCTGTCACGCCGCGGGCTCAGGCGCTACCCCTCGGCGGCCATGATGTTCTGGGTCATGACGTTCGGATGGCTCCTGAGCGGAGTCCTCTTCCTCGCCGGTCCGGGGATCTCGGACGTCTCGCGCCTGTCCGCCCGCGGCTGGATGGCCGTGGTCTTCCTCGGAGTCTTCTGCTCGGGTCTAGCCTATGTCTTCTGGTACGACGCGCTCCGCCGGCTGCCATCCTCCCAGGTCGGGACCTTCCTCTACATCGAGCCGCTAGTCACGGTGGTGATCGCCGCGATGATGCTGGGGGAGAGGCTGACCATCCCCACCCTGGCCGGCGGCGTGGCGATCCTGGTCGGTGTATGGATGGTGAGTCTGCGAAAGCCCGGTTAGAATGGAAGGCGGGAAGGAGCTGAGATGAACGCCCTCAAGATCCAGATCGAGCTGCCCTGCGACTTGGTGGCAGCCTTGAGAGATACTCGGAATGTCGAAAGCTCGCTTCCTCGATCTCCTGGACTTGAGGAAGCTGCCCTACCTCGACGCCAGCCCCGGGGAATTGGCCAGCGATCTCGCAGCCGCCGAGGCTGCCGTCAAGCCGCGCCAAGGATGACGTGCGGATCGTCGTCAACTCCGGTCCCTTGATCTCTCTGGCGCGGATCGATCACCTCGACCTCTTCGCGCCCCTATGAGGAGGCCCGCCGCAGCACGGGCGAGGCCTAGCTTCCGGAATGACGATCCGCGAGCGGAGGAGCCTCGATTCGCCACGAACAGGCTGAAAATCTCACGGACAGGCTTTCAACGCCGTGGATAGTCTCTAAATCTCACGGATAGACTGAAAATCTCACGGATAGTCTTGAATTCCCGTGGAGAGTCTGTCAGTCGGCCGTAGAGGCTGAATTTCCCACAGATAGTCTCGAAATCTGGCGGAGAGACTGAATCTGCCACAGATCGACTGTTCGCGGCGCGAAGAGACGATCCGGCACTATTACTCACATCCCCACAGGTTGGTGAGCCGTCCCCGCCGGGTACAGGGCTCCCGCGGAGGCACGAGACCTACTCGAAGTAGCCTGAGACGTCGATGGCCACGTCGACCGTACCGCCGGCTGCGACTTCGGGATAGATGTTCAGGGTGCCAGCGCCATCAGTCGCCAGGACGGCGATGGCGTTGTTGGCCCTCACTTTGCCCGCCGAGAAGCTCAACGTGTTCACCAGCGGCGTCGGCAGGTCCCCCGGGTAGAGGCGCAGATGGCCGGTCCCGGACGGGAATATCGCCGTGACGTTGACTGTCACGGCGACGGCCGTGTCCGGGACTCCACAGCCCCCGTGAAGGAGCACGGACCGGACCACGCCCGAGGTCAGCGGTCCCTCCGGAGCCGTCCGGGTGTCCAGGATGCGGCAGGGAGCGAGGGTGAAGAAGCCGCCGGTTCTCGTGTCCCTGACCTCGGTCTCTTCCAGAGCCGTGTCGTTGCCGGGGGAGGGATCGGAGGTCGTGGAGGTGACCTCGACGGCGAGCTCCGCCGTGCCCTCGGCAACGGGGGCTTCCACCTCGATCGTCAAGACTGGGGCGGTTCCAGGATCAAGACTCGGACGCGAGCAGGAGACCGTACCGCCCGAGCTTGCGCATGCCCAGCCCATACCGTCGGCGCTGCGGAGCGTTGCTCCCGCCGGCAAGGACACCTCCACCACGATATCGGAAGCCTCGCCGGGACCGCCGTTCGTCACCGTGACCATGTAGGTCAGGACGTCCCCCGCCTCAACCGGGTCGGGTGAATCCACCACGGCGACCCCGAGGTCGGCCCCCATTTGCGGACTCGCCGTGGTGTAGACGAAGGCGTCCATCTTGCCGTTGAAGTCCCTCTCCACCAGGTCCGTGGCCCGGCTGGAGAAAGCGACGGTGAGCCCGTCACCGCTCACGGCCGGTCCTTCCGAAATGCCATTGGCGGCGGTGGACGGATCGCCAAGGCTCCGGCTCACCAGCTCGGTGACGCCCGTGGCGAGGTCGTGGAGGAAGAGGTCCGGCGTGCTGCCGGCCTCCACCTGTCCCTCCACCAGGTTCGTGGACTCGCTCCGGAACGCCACCCGCAGCCCTTGTTGTCCGACGACCACCTGATCGGTGACAGCGTTACCTGCGGTGGTGGGCGAGGCGGCGACGTGGCTCACCAGGGAGACGGCGCCGGTGGCCGTGCCGTATGCGAAGGCATCCAGGCTGCCGTTGGAATCGGCGACACCGGCAACGAGATCGATGGCGGCGCTCAGGAAGACCACGGTGGCGCCGTCTCCGCTCACGTAGGGGGACGACGACGCGCCATTGCCAGTGGCCGCGGGGGAGCCAGGCGCGTGGCTTGCCAGCGCGGTCTCCCCGGTGTTCCGGTCGTGGAGGAAGACATCGTCCACCCCGTTTGAATCAGCCTGCCCCGTCACGAGGTCCGTGGCTGCGCTCGAGAACGCCACCTGCCGCCCGTCGGCGCTGAGGGAGGGGGAGCCTGAGGGACCATTGGCGGCGGCAACAGCCGAGCCGCTTCGATGGCTTACCAGGGAGACGAACGCAGTGGCCCGGTCCCAGGCGAAGACGTCCATCGACTCTGGGATGTCGGACTGCCCGGCCACCAGGTTGCCGGCGGTGCTGGTGAAGGCCACGGAGCTGCCATCGGCTGCCAGGAACGGAGCGTTCGAGATGCCATCGGCTGCCGTGAGGGGGCTCCCCGCGACGTGGGAGAGGAGAGTGGTGGTGCCGCTGACGTGGTCGTACAGGAAGACGTCGAAACGGATCGCAGGGTCCACCTGTCCCGGTACCAGGTCGTTGGCGAGGCTGCGGTATGCGAGATAGCGGCCGTCGGCGCTGAGGACGGGGCTGTCGGAGCCGGCGCTGGCGGTCACCAGGGGCGAGCTGACGCTGTGGCTCACGAGAGTCGTGGAGCCCATGTCCCGGTCGAAGAGAAAGATGTCGGAGGCGTGGCCGTTGACGTCTGCGACTCCCGAAACCACGTCCAGGGCGGTACTGGCGAACGCAACCCAGCGGCCGTCGGCGCTCAGGGTGGCGGCCGTGGACTCCGAGTCCGCGGTGCGCGTGGCCGAGCCGTTGGATCGGCTCACGAGCGTCGTCGTCCCCAGGAGCCGGTCCCGGAGGAAGACGTCCTTGCCCGTCCCGTTGGCATCATCCTGGCCCACCACCAGGTTTCGGGATGAGCTGAGGAGCACCACCCAGCGGCCGTCGGCGCTCAGAGGCAACGGCCGCGGCACGGCATGGCTGTCGCCCTCAGGCGTGGAGGAGGGCAGGTCGGCTGCCCGGCGCGACACCAGGGTGCTGGTCTCGGCGGAGCGTTCGTAGAGGAATACGTCCGCGGAGGCGTTCGTGTCGACGACGCCGTCCACCAGGTCGGAGGCCGGGCTGGCGAACGCGATCCAGGCGCCGTCGTCGCTCAGGAACGGGCTGAAGCTCTCGTCGTCGGCGGTCTCCAGGGTGCCGGCCCGGGCGCTCATCAGAGTGTTGGTGCCCAGGATCCGGTTGTGCAGGAAGAGATCTTCTTCCCCGTTCATATCGGTCTGGCTGGGCACCAGGTCGGTAGCCTCGCTCAAGTAGACGATGAAGGCACCGTCGGCGCTCATCTCAGGGAATCTCGACCTGCCGTTGCCCGTGGTATTGGAGGACACAGTGTTGCGGCTCAGCAGGGTGACCGTCCCCGTCGTGCGTTCATAGAGGAATACGTCGGAGCCGGAGTTGCCATCGCTTTGGCCGCCGACCAGGTTCGTGGCTAGGCTCGTGAAGAGGACGAAACGGCCGTCGGAGCTCAGCCGGACGTCCAGAGAGTCGTCGTTGGCGGTTGTGGTGGCCGAGGCCGGAATGTGGCTCGCCAGCTTGATGCTCCCGTTCGTCCGGTCCCAGAGGAAGACGTCGCGGTCGAAGTTGGTGTCGGTCTGGCCGGTCACCAGGTTGGTAGCCTCGCTGGAAAACGCGACGTACCGTCCATCGGCACTGATCCCTCCGGGGGAGGAGGAGCTGTTGGCCGTGGTGTTGGCCGAGGAGGAGCTGCGGCTGACGAGGACGTTGGCGCCGGTGGTGCGGTCGTGGAGGAAGACGTCGTCGCTGTTGTTGCCTTCAGTCTGTCCCGCGACGACGTTGGTCCCCTGACAACCGAACGCGATATAACGTCCTTCGGAGCTCAAACGGAATGAAAAGGAGACCCCGTTGGCCGTATCCATGGCCAGGTTCGAGGCGTGGCTGACCAGGGTGGTCGTGGCGGTGTCCCGGTCATAGAGGAAGACGTCCCAGCCGCTGTTGAAGTTCCTCTGTCCCATCACGAGGTTCCGGGCGTCGCTGAGGTAGGCAACCCAGCGGCCGTCGGCGCTGATCTGGGGGAGGGCCGAAGGGCCATTGGAGCCCTGGGTGGCGGAGGCTGGGGTGCGGCTCACCAGTCGGGTGAGGCCGGTGTCGCGGTCGAAGAGAAAGATATCGATGCCAGAGCCTCTCACCATTCCGGGGACCAGATCCTGAGCGGAGCTTCGGAAGGCGACCCACCGACCATCGGCGCTGATCGCCGGATTGGACGAGCTGCCGTTGGCCGCGGTCGTCTCGGTGCCGGCGGCCCGGCTCACCAGGAGGGTTTCGCCGCTGTCGCGGTCGTACAGGAAGACGTCGGTCGTGACGAGGGGGTCCACCTGACCGGAGATCAGATTGGGGGCTCCACTGCTGAAGGCCACCCACCGTCCGTCCGCGCTCACAATTCGACCGGAGGATTCGACGATGCTCTCCCCGCTGCCGGAGTCGGGGATGCGGCCTGGGCCGGTGGGCGAGACGAGCTCCACCCGGGGCTGGGCCGCCAAGGCCGCGGCGGACAGGAGAACGGTGAGCGAGACAGTGGTCAATCCAGGATGCAGCATTCCCTCACCCCTCCGTGAAGCGTTTCAAGTACATCGCAAATGTTCCGGCATGTAAACACCCGCCAGCGGATGTGTCGGACGGAGGAGAAGTGTTTCAGCCTGCGAGGGCCGGCCGCGCCGGAAAAGCGGCGCGTTCCCCAAGTTGCGGCGCGTCTCGCCCCAGAAACGGCGCGGTCTCCCGAAATTTCGGCGAGCGCTCCCGAAAAAACGGCGGCACGCGCCGAAAAGATCTGCACAGCCCCTGAAATGCTTTGGGCAGGACGGTCACACGGGTGCCTTGTTGTGAAGAGGGCTTGTGCGGCGCTGGTCCGGCGGGGATCATGTTGGCCATGACCGGATCCGAGCCGCGCTGGCTGGTCCTGGGCTTCGACGCCCGCGAGTCGCCACGGCGGCTCGCGGGCTCCTGGCCCCCGGAGCGGAGGGAGGGATATCTCTACAGGCCCGATGTGGAGAGCCCTCTCTCCGCGGACCGGACGGTCTGGCCTTCCGTGTTCGAGCGGATGCCGGACCGGCTGCCTGCCTGGACCGGCCGGGTCCAGGGCCTTTGGGAGGATCTGTCGCAGCTCCGGCAGGCTGCGAGCGGAGTGGACGACTGCTGGCTCGTGGCCTTCGCGGTGGACCTCGCGAGCTGCTCGGAGCGGGCGGAACGGGAGCTGGAGGAGTACCTGAGCGGCTTCACGCCCGGCGGGCAGCCCGGTCCGCGCCCCGGCCCGCAAGAGATTGCTTCGCCTCATGCTCTCGACAGCGGCTGGGAGTGGCTGGGGTGCGACGTCTCGGATTTCTTCGGCACGAGCGGCCTGAGCAACACCGGGTTCCCGGACATAGGGACCCTGCGCCCGGAGTGGGGACCCCGCCTCAACTGCCACCACCTCTTCGACGATCCTCGCGACGCCCGCGGCTTTCAGGCCATGGCGGACGAAAGGGCGAGCGAACACTCGCCGTTCTTCGTGATGGGGCTCTGGCGGATCGGCTGAAGCAGCCTCCAGCCCTTCAGTGTTATGTTAGGGCAAGAAATCCGGAGACCGGCTCTGCCATGGCGACCATCCGCTACAAGATCGCGTGCGAGACGTCCGAGCTCGAACAGATCCACCGGCTCAACCACGCAACTTTCGCCGAAGAGATCCCGCAGCACCCCCGCAGCGAGGAGGGCATCCTCGTCGACAGGTTCCACGACCAGAACACCTACGTGATCGCCCTCGACGGCGATCGGGTGGTCGGCCAGCTCGCGGTGCGTACGGACCGCCCGTTCTCGCTCGACTCGAAGCTTGAGAACCTCGACAGCTACCTGCCCACGGGCCGGTCCATGTGCGAGATCCGGCTCCTCGCCGTCAGGAGTGAGCGCCGGAGGGGGATCGTACTCCGCGGGCTGCTGCGCCTCGTGACGCAGCACTGCCTGAGCCTGGGCTTCGACACGGCCCTGATCTCCGGCACGGTGCGCCAGCTCAAGCTGTATGACCACATGGGCTTCAAGCCGTTCGGTCCTCTGGTGGGCACGCCAGAGGCGCAGTACCAGCCGATGTATCTGACGCTCGAGGACGCGCGGGAGCGCTGGCGGGCCTTCGCGCCCGGAAAGGCGCGGCTCCTGCCCGGTCCGGTGAGCCTCCATCCCGACGTCCGGCGGGCTCTCGCGGCGCCTCCCGTCTCGCACCGGGGCGGCGACTTTGCCGAGACCCTGCGGGATGCGCGAGCGCGCCTGTGCGAGCTGGCCGGGGCGGAGCGGGTGAGCCTGCTCTTCGGCAGCGGCACGCTCGCGAACGACGCCGTCGCCGCCCAGATCTCCATGGAGGGCGGCACCGGCCTCATCCTGAGCAACGGCGAGTTCGGCGAGCGGCTGTGCGACCATGCCAGCCGCTTCGGGCTCGCGTACACGGCCCTCCGGACGGAATGGGGCGGCGTGCTCGACTATGACCTCGTGCAGGACCTCGCGGCGGAGTGTGATTGGGTCTGGGCCGTCCACTGCGAGACGTCGACGGGAGTCCTCAACGACCTCGACGCGCTGAAAGGTATCTGCCTGTCCCGCGGCAAGAGGCTGTACCTGGACTGCATCAGCTCGATCGGCACGGTGCCCGTGGACCTTGCCGGAGTCCGTCTCGCCTCGGGCGTGAGCGGCAAGGGCCTCGGTTCCTTCGCCGGGGTATCCATGGTGTTCCACGACCACGCGATCGAGCCCTCGTCCCGTCTGCCCCGGTATCTGGACCTCGGCTGCTACGCCCGGGAGGACGCGGTCCCATACACGTTCTGCTCGAACCTTGTGATCGCGCTGCGGGCGGCGCTCGAGCGCCAGCGCTTCGAGGAGCGGTTCTCCCACATCGCGAGCCTCGCGTCCTGGCTCCGGGCCCGCCTTCGGGGCCGCGGGTTGACCATCCTGGCTCCGGACGCCCACGCCTCCCCGGCCGTGACCACGATCGCGCTTCCGCCGGAGGCACCGTCCCACGAGGTCGGACGGGAGATGGAGGAGAGGGGCTACGAGCTGAGCTACCTCAGCTCCTACCTCCGCGACCGAAACTGGATCCAGGTCTGCCTGATGGGCGAGCACGCGCGCGAAGAGCTCGCGCCCCTGCCCCGCCTGCTGAGCGACGCGGTCAGTTCCCTTTCCAGCCCTTCCACCCCGGTCCGCGCACGACCCGGCCCGGAGTCGCGCCCGTGTGCTCCCCTTCCTTGAGGACCTGAACGCCGTTCACCCAGACGTGGCGGACACCCGTCGAGTACTGGTGCGGCTTTTCGAAGGTGGCGTGATCCGCCACCTTGGCGGGATCGAAGACCACCACGTCCGCGAAGAAGCCCTCCTTGAGCGCGCCGCGCTCGCGGATCTTGAGGTTTTCGGCAGGCAGGGAGGTTAGCTTGCGCACCGCCTCTTCGAGCGGGATGACCTTCTCGTCGCGGACGTACTTGCCCAGGACGCGCGCGAAGTTGCCGTAGGCGCGCGGGTGCGGGTTCGACTTGAGGAACGGCCCCTCGGGCGCCAGCGCCTCGGCGTCCGATCCGAAGCTCATGTAGGGGAGCTTGATCTGGCGCTTGACGTTCTCCTCCGACATGAGGAAGTAGATGGTGCCGACCCGGCTGTCGTCCTCGATGACGAGGTCCATCGCGGTCTCCTCGGGCGACTTGCCGCGCATCTTCGCCACTTCCGCTAACGACTTGCCGGTGAGGGGCTTGAGCTTGTCGTTCTTGAAGGCCACCAGGAGGGTGTTGTCCGGACCCGCGGCGAGATAGAGATTCTCCCACTCGTTGGTCGGGGTGGACATCTCCTTCTTCAGGCGCTCGCGGACGGCCGGGTCCTTCATGCGCTCCTTCCAGGCCTTGAGGCCCCCCTCCTGGACCCAGGGCGGCATGGCAGCGTCGAGGCCCGTGGCCCCGGCCGTGTAGGTGTACATGTCCGTGGTGATGCGGAGCCCTTCGGCCCGGGCCTTGTCGATCTTCTGGAGGACCTGGTCGAGCTTGCCCCAGTTGGTCCGGCCCGCGGCCTTGAGGTGGTAGATCTCGGCCGGGATCTTCGCGCGGCGGGAGATGGCGAGGAGCTCGTCGACCGCTTCGAGGAACCGGTTGCCCTCGCTGCGCAGGTGGGAGATGTACATGCCGCCGAACGGGGCGGCCTCCTCACAGAGGGCCACGAGCTCGTCGGTGCCGGCGTAGAAGGCGGGCGCGTAGATGAGGGAGGAGCCCACGCCGAGCGCCCCCTCTTCCATGGCCCGCCGCACCAGGGCGCGCATGCGCTGCAGCTCCTCGGGCTTCGGGGGCCGGTTCTCGTAGCCGAGCTCGTGGACGCGCACGGTCGTGGCTCCCACGAAGGAGGCCACGTTCGGCGCGATGCCGCGCTTCTCCAGGTGCTCCAGGTACTCGCCCAGGGTGGTCCAGGTGATGTCGTACTTGATGTCGCCCTGCTGCTCAACCGCCTCTTTCTTCATGGCGTCGTTGAGCGGTCCCATGGACCAGCCTTCGCCCATGACCTCCAGGGTCACGCCCTGGCGGATGTCGCTCTGGCCGCGGCCGTCATGGATCAGGGAGTCGGTGGCCCAGCTCAGCATGTTGATGAAGCCGGGCGCCACGGCCATGCCCTTGGCGTCCACCTCGGTCTTGCCACGACTATCGCCGAGCTTGCCGACCTTGACGATGCGGTCCCCCCGGATAGCGATGTCGCCCGCGTAGGGCTTGCCGCCGCTGCCGTCGTAGATCGTGCCGCCGCGGAGGATCACGTCGTACTCCTGGGCGGAGAGGGGAAGGGCGAGCAGGACCAGGGGCAGGAACAGCGAAAGGCGAAGGGTCATGAAAGGCTCCTTGTGGTCGGGGGATTCTAACCGAGACCTCACCCCCTGTCCCAGGGGGTCCCCTCCACCCACCCCGTGCACCCGGGCACGCCGCTCGTCCCCGGTGGCACGGCCCTCGTGCCCCATGGCACGGCCGCTCTGCACCCGGGCACTGCCGGCTTGCACCCCGGCACAGGCGCCCCGCCCCAGGGCACAGGCGCCGTGCCCCAAGGCGCAGCCGCCGTGCACCCTGGCATGGGCGCCGTGCCACAGGGCACGAGCGGCGTGCCCGGGGCCTCCTGTCCCCCTTCCATCTCCCAACCACCCTTCCCCGGGAGAGGGGGACAGGGGGTGAGGTCCTACCACTCCCCGGCGAAGGTAATCCGCCCCGCCGCGGGCGATCCGAACTGGACCTCCCAATCGGCGGGACCCTGGTCAAAGGCGCTCTTGAGGAGGAAGACGGAGGTGGCGGGGATGTAGAGGCCGACGCCGTCCTTGCCGTCGCCGTCCCAGTCTCCGGCCAGGGGGACCCATCCGGCGTTGGGGACTCCGAAGCGGAGGAAGATGTCCGCTTCTCCTCCCTCGAGACCGTTCTTCAGGCGGAAGACGCCCCGGTCCGGGTCGTAGAAGCCGACGCCGTCCTTGCCGTCGCCGTCCCAGTCTCCGGCGATGGGGACCCAGCGGTTGCGCGGCGGGCCGAAGCGGAGGGAGTGCTTCTTCAGCTTGAAGGTGGAGGTGCTGCGGTCGTAGAAGCCCAGGGTGTCGAGGCCGTCGCCGTCCCAGTCTCCCGCCAGGGGCACGGCACCCTTGAGCTTCTTGGGATCGAAAAGGTTGACCGTGGTGCGTCCGTCGCCGTCCCAGTCGCCGGCCAGCGGGATCAGGCCGTGACCCTTGTTCCCCAGGCGGACGGTGCGGTCCTCGGGGCCGGAGAGGTGGAGGTCCTTGAGGAGGAGGCGCGCGGAGGCGGGCTCGTAGAGCGCCACCGTGTCCACCGGATTGGGCGCGGCGAGACGGAGGAGGCGGCCGGCCAGGGTGGTGAGGAGGACCTCGCCGTGGCGGTCCTCGCCGAAGGAGGTCACGTAGAGCGCCCGGGACGGCAGCTCGTGCACCTTCCACGCGTTCCCCTTGCGCTCGGCGGCCCAGAGCTGGCCGTTGCACGTGTCCCCGAAGAGGTAGGCGCCGTGGAGGTGGGGGAGGGCGGTGCCGCGGTAGACCACGCCGCCGGTCACGGAGCAGCGGTCGTCCTCGTGGCCGTATTCGAGGATCGGCGGGGTGTAGGCCGGGGAGCCGCAGGGCGGGGTGTCCGCGGGGCAGGCCGCGGTGGAGAAGCAGGCGGTGCCCTCCATGACCTTCCAGCCGTAGTTGCGCCCCCCGGGGCTGCCCGCGGGCTCAAAGTCGATCTCCTCGCGCAGGGCCTCACCCACGTCGCCGATGTAGAGGTCGCCGGTCCGGCGGTCGAAGGAGAAGCGCCAGGGGTTGCGCAGCCCGAGCGCCCAGACCTCTTCCGGCATCCGGGAGCTGCCGCGGAAGGGGTTGTCGGCCGGGATGGCGTAGAGCTTCCCGCCGTCCTGGCGGTCCACGTCGAGGCGGAGGATCTTGCCGAAGAGCGTCGTCCCCTGTTGCGTCACGCACTCCGGGTCGCCGCCCACGTGCCCCGGGCTGCCGCCGTCCCCGACACTGACGTAGAGATAGCCATCCGGCCCGAACTGGATCTGGCCGCCGTTGTGCTCCTCGAACTTCTTGGGGATCCGGAGCACGACCTCGCCGCTCGCGGGATCGGCCCGGTCCGGATCGGCGGACACCCGGTAGCGCGCGACGGCCAGCGCGTTTTCGAGGTCCGTGTAGGCGACAAAGAGGAGGCCGTTGTGGACGTAATCGGGATGGAAGGCGAGGCTCAGGAGCCCGCGCTCGCCCCCGGTGCTGACCACGTTCTGGAGGTCCAGGAACGGCTCGGGACGGACCGATCCCCCGGCGAAGACGTGGACCAGGCCGCCCTGCTGCGTGAGGAAGAGGCGGTCGTCTCCCGCACTTGTGACCGAGGTGAGGCGGAAGAGGTCCACGCCCAGGTCCCGCAGCTCGACCGGGCGCGGCGGGGCCGCGGGCTGGAAGACCCCGGCCGAAGCCGTAAGAGACAGGAGGAAGAGAAGCCCCGATGTTCGCAGCACCATCCTGGTGCGATCTTATAAGTAAGAAGTGCGACTACTCAAGGTGAGCGCCTACGCCGTTCTTCAAGGTGTGGTATCTCTAGACACAAAGAGCTCATGCACTGAGGTTTGGAACATGCCAGATCGCTTCGCCTATGACGTCTTCCTGAGCCACAACTCCAAGGACAAGCCTCGGGTACGTGCGCTGGCAGAGAAGCTGCGCGGCGAGGGGTTGCGGGTGGCCATCGAGCGCGGGCTCGAGGCGGCGCGAGCCCAGGTTTTGTGCTTGTCGCCGGCGGCGCTGGGGTCGGACTGGGTAACGCTCGAACGCAGCACCGTGCTCTTCCGCGATCCGTCCAATGCCGGTCGGCGCTTCATCCCGTTGTTGCTGGCCGATTGCGAGCTCCCGGACGCATTGCGGCGCTACAAGTACGTGGACTACCGTCGGAAAACCAAGGCGGCTTTCGAAGAGTTGCTGGCCGCCTGCAGGGCCGAGACCGAATCGGCGCCGCCCGCGCAAAAGGTTAAACCCGCCAAGAAGCCCGCGCAGCCGCCGGAGCAGGCCCAGCGGCTGACTGTGCTCGAACGCAAGCTCACCGGGCACAAGAACAGGGTCTGTAGCGTGGCCGTCAGCCCTGATGGGACATGGGCGGCGTCCGCCTCGTGGGACGAGACGGTCAGGATTTGGGATCTGGAGAGCGGTGCATGCGTGACGACGCTGGAAGGGCATACGGGCAATGTATATTCCGTCGCGATCACACCGGATGGGAAGCGGGTTCTGTCCGCGTCGGCCGATACATCCGTTCGCGTTTGGGACGCAAGCTCGGGCCTGCAATTGGCGAAGCTGGACGGCCACACGAACGAAGTTTGGTCGGTGGTCGCGTTGCCAGACAACGCTCGCGCGCTTTCCGGGGGTTGGGACAACACGCTCAGGCTCTGGGAGCTTGCACCTGACAAGTGCCTGAAGACGATCCGAGTTGGTGAGGAATCGACGTTAGATTCACCTGATGACGTGTTCAGCATCGCCGTCAATCCGGCGGGGACTCGGGCGCTCTCGGGCCATCGTGATGGGCGAGCCCATCTGTGGGATCTCGAAACGGATCAGCGTTTGGCAATGCTGAAGGGCCATTCGGATGTCGTGAGATCGGTTCAGATCACGCCTGACGGGCGGCTTGCCGTTTCCGGCTCGGATGACCGGACTGTCAAAATTTGGGATCTGGAAGCAGGAAGCTGCATTGGCACCTTAGAGGGTTTCGAGTTTTACGTAATGTCCGTTGCCGTGGCGTTCGACGCCTCGTTGCTAGCGACTGCCGACCACCGAAACCAAGTGATTCTTTGGGACGTGAAATCAGGGAGCCGACTGGAAACAATCCGGTTAGAGGCCAACGGGTGGGACGCGTCCTTTTCCGTTGCTTTTGCCGAAACAAAAAACCGCTTGCTTGTAGGCGCTGACAAGGGCCTCTACATATTCAAGTTAGAGCGAGTTACCACCAAGTGGGCCCCTGAAAGGACGCGCCGCTACGTAAACGCCAAGGTCGTGTTGATCGGTGAAGGGACGGTGGGCAAGACATCGCTGGCGCATCGCTTGATCGAAGACTGCTATGTCGTCCACGACCGCACGCACGGGATGAACGTGTGGCCGCTGGATCTACCGCTCCCGCCCGACGCCACGCTGGAGCGTGAGGCCCTGCTCTGGGATTTGGCCGGACAGGAGGATTACCGGCTGATCCACCGGCTCTTTCTCGAAGAAACCGCATTGGCTCTGCTGTTGATCAATCCGCAGAAGGACGATCCCTTTGCTGAGGCGGGCGACTGGCTCAAAGCCTTAGATACCACCGCGAGTAGAGACGAGGCGAAACCGCGCGTGCCCAGGCTGCTGATCTTCTCCCAGATCGACGTGGGCGGGATAAAGATCGGCAACGCCAAGATCGAGCGGTTTCGTGAGCAACATGGCTTTGCCGGCTGGCTGGCCACCAGCGCCAAAACGGGCGAGCATTGCTCGGACGCGGAGAACCGCGGCGAGCCCTCGAAGCTGAAGCAGATGATCGCCGAGCACATCCCGTGGGCGTTGCTGCCGTGGACCGCCACGCCGCGCCTGCTCGCTGAGTTGAAGACCGCGGTGATGACGATGCGCGACAATACGGACATCCGCCTGCTGCGCTTCGCCGAACTGGCGCAGCGGCTGGAGCAGGCCCTGCCGGGTGAGCGATTCGGCGAGTCCGACGTGCGCACGGCGGTCACCTTGCTGGCCAATCACGGCTTGGTCCGTCCCTTGAAGTTCGGCGACCTGGTGCTGCTGCGGCCCGACCTGCTGAACGGCTACGCCGGGGCGATCATCCGCGCGGCCCGCGCTCACAAGGACGAGATCGGCAGCGTGAGCGAGGCGGACATCTACGGTCCGGACTTCGACTTCACCGGCGTCGACCGGCTGAAGCACCCTCCGGACGAGGAGCTGCTGCTGCGGGCCATGGTTCAGACCTTCCTCGATCATTCGCTGTGCATCGCCGAAGACACACCCTGGGGGCGGCATCTGGTGTTTCCATCCCAGTACCGGAGGGAGAAGGACATCCCCTGGGAGCCCGATGTCTTCGTCTCCTACACCTTCAGCGGCGAGTGGCAAACGGTCTGGACCACGCTGGTGGTGCGCCTGTGGTACAGCCAGGAGTTCGAGCACAAGGAGCTGTGGCGCAACGCGGCGGAATTCGAGTCCAGCAAGAAACATCTGCTGGGTCTGAAGATCGACAACCGGCAGGGCGAAGGCCAGGCGACGATCAGTCTCTTCTTCGACGTGAAGACGCCGGACGAGCTCAAGGTGATTTTCATCGAGTACGTTCACCGGCACCTGGCCAGGTATGCCAGCGGCGTGACGCGAGACCGGCGGTACGTGTGCGCGGAGTGCGGACAGCCGGTGATTAATCTCGAAGCGGTGCGCAGGCGTCTGGAGGCTGGGAAGGATTTCATCACCTGCCAGGAATGCGACGAACGGGTGCCCTTGATCGATTTCATCGAGCAGCGGCTCAAGAGCGATCCGGTGGCGCGCAAGATCCTGGCGATGGAAGAGACGACGACGCGGGAGCTGGACACGCAGGCCCTGGAGCAGATCCTGATCGGTCACATGATGGCCGTCTGCGGCGAGGCCAACCAGATCTTCCGCCCGGTGACGATGTTCGACCAAGGCATCGATGGGGAGGTGGAGTTCAAGGACAACAACGGCAGGGCCAGCGGCAAGAAGATCTACGTGCAGCTCAAGAGCGGCAATTCCTATCTACGGACACGCCGTCGCGATGGCAGCGAAGTCTTCGACCTGAAGGACCCGCGGCATCTGGACTACTGGGTCAGCCAGCCCGTGGACGTGTACCTCGTTATCCGCCAGGCGGACGAGCGGAGCGGCGAAACGATCCGCTGGATGAACGTGACGCGCTATCTCAAGGACCGGAAGGATAAGGAAAGACGCCAGATCGTCTTCGAGGGCGAGCGGCTGGACATGCAGGCCGTATGGAAGCTGCGCGACCGGTTCTGCCCGCCGCCTGGCCGTCCCACGTCCGGTCGGTAGAGACGCCCCAGTCCTCTGGCACGAACCTGCCGGGTGTACAGGGTCGGGGCGTCTCCCCTATACCACGATCCTGCCAGGTGGTCGGGGCGTCTCCCCACGGCAGGTTGATCCCCCCAGCCCGCGCTGGTGCCACAGGTGTGAAAACCCGGACCGGGGTTTTACGACGTGCTGCCGGCGTTGGTGGTGACTGGGGCCATGAGACGCCCCGACCCTGTACACCCGGCAGGGTCGTGCCCGCGGACTGGGGCGTCTCTACCCAACCCTACCCAACGGACGCGGCGGCGGCGGTGGTCTGCCTAATCCTTCTCCGCGCTCCAGGGGAACCGTCCGAACGCCTTGGCCTCGGGCCACAGCTCGTCGAGGGTGTCCGCGTCGTAGAGCCGGCCTCCCTTCATGACCCAGCGCAGGCTCGTGGTGTTGCGGATGTCCTCCAGGGGGTTCTTCTCCAGGACGAGCAGGTCGGCGAGCTTGCCCACGGCGAGGGTGCCGAGGTCGCGTTCCATGCCGAGGAAGCGCGCGCCCTGGAGGCTGGCGAGCTCCAGGGCTCCGTGCGGGCCGAGAGCGGAGGCGGCCATCCAGATCTCCCAGTGGGAGGCGAGGCCGTGCAGCTCGCCGTGGGAGCCGATGGCGCCGCCTCCTCCCGCCGCGATCACGTCGGCCATCCCTTCGGCCATCATGGGGAAGCCGTAGGCCGCTTCCGGCCGGACCTCCGGCTTTTTGAGCTGCGCCAAGAGGTAGGACGGCGGCAGCCAGCGGTGGAGCTTGCGCTCGTCCTCCGGCCCGAGGCGCGAGAGGAAGAGCTCCTTGTTGGCCGTCCCCGGGCCGCTGACGCCGAGGGTCGGCGAGTAGAAGTAGGCGGCCTGGCCGAGGAAGCGGCCCACGTCTCCGTACTGCGGCGCGAACCCGAACCCGTGCTCGACGCCGGTGCCGCCGTCCATCACGCGGGTGAGGACGTCCTCGTAGCTCGTGCCTTCGCTGGTGACCCGCACGCCGGCCTCGCGGGCCGCCTCCATCAGCCACTGCCTCTGCTCGCGCCAGCGCAGCATGTACTCCTTGATCGTCGGCGCGCCCCACCCGGCGAGCCTCTGCACGCGGCTCCGCGCGTCGGCACGGTTTTTGACCTCCAGCCAGTTGGGACCGTCGTCGTAGAAGACCGGGTCGCCGCTGGTGAAGATTCGCGGCCCGATCATCCCTCCGGACTCGATCGTCTCGGAGGAGGAGAACGTGTTCTGCGAGCCGGAGTCCGGATCGAAGGTGGTCGTCACTCCGTAGGCGAGGTACGTTGCCGCCTCGTAGTTGTGCCAGGGGATGATCTCGGCCTGTCCTTCGTTGTGATGGGCGTGCACGTCGACGAAGCCCGGGATCACGGTCGTTCCGGCGGCGTCGAGAACGCGGTCCACCCCTCGGACGTCGCAGTCTCCGAGGCAGGCGATGCGCCCGCCGCGCACCACCACGGTCCCTTTCTCGATGATCTTGCGGCCCTCCAGGGTGACGAGCCGCGCGCCGGTGAGGGCGATGCTTCCCCCGGCGCGGGCGCGCGGGCGCTCCAGCCTCACCTCCCGCGCCTCCAGCTTGCAGTCCGGAGGGTTCCTGCAGAGGTAGAACCGGTCGCCGTCGCCGATCCCGAGGGTGGCGGCGTCGAGCCAGCGCGGGGCGAGGCCGCCGTCGGCGGTGAGCCGCCGGCCGGCGAAGCCCTCGGCCTCGTAGTCGAGGAACGGCGGCTTGCCGTCCGGTCCCGGGGGCTGCGGGAAGGGGTGCACGAACACCTCGTCCCCCTCTTCCCAGGCGAGCCAGCGGCCGTCGGGCGAAGGGGTGACCTCGTCGGCGTTGCGGAAGGTCGCATGGACCCGCCGGTCGACGCCATTGCGGTCGACCGATACCAGGTCGGTGACGAACCAGCCCTCCTCTTCGCGGGGCTCGGGGAAGTAGATCCTTCCTTCGGGACCGAACGAGGGGTGGACGATCTCGCGCCGGTGGCTGTAGGGCTCGTAAACGAACCGCGGCCGGGTGACCCGGGTCACCGTCCTCAGCTCACCTCCTCCGACAGGGAGCAGGGCGATCTCATAGCCGGTGTTGTCCGCCCACGTGAAGGCGGAGGCTTCCCGCGCTTCCCGAATACCACGCACGATCAACAGCTCGAGGCCGTCGGGGGTCCAGACCGGGTGCAGGTACTCGCCGGCCGTCCCGGTGAGGCGTACCGGCTCGCCGCCCTCCGCCGGGACCTTCCAGACGTGCCCGCGATCCCGCTGGTCCCAGGTCGTGAAGGCGATCCAGCGGCCGTCGGGCGACCAGGATGGGGTCCATTCCGGAGCCGTGAAGCCCTCCGGGGTGAGGCGGCGTGGTCCACCGTCCGCCCCCGTGACCCAGATCTTGTTCAGGGCCTGGAAGGCCAGCCGGCGCCCGTCCGGTGAGGCGGAGTGCCAGCGCAGCATGCGCACCCGGAGCGGGCCGTCGTCGAGCCTGTGGGAGGCTTCCGCCTGCTGCGAGATCGTGCGCCGGACGCGGGCGGTGAAGGGCACGGTCTCGACGTGGCCGTCGCTCACGCGCAGCCGGCGGATCTGACCTCCCTGGGTGAGGAGGATCGACGAGCCGTCCGCGCTCCATGCGTAGCCCGGCATCTCGCGCATCCGCCGGTTGTCGAAGATCGTGGAGAGGTCGGTCTCGGCGGGTTCGAGGACCACCCGCTCGTCTCCCGTCTCCAGTTCGCGCACCCGGAGGGCGGTGCGGGCGGCGTAGGTGTGGCCGCGCCAGTTGGTGGTGCCGCCCGGCACCCGGCGCACGAAGGCGAGCCGGCGGCCGTCGGGGGAGATCTCGGGAGCGATGGCACCGCCGGGGAGCGCCGCCACCGCAACGTCCTCGGCCTTGCCGGTGGCGAGCTCCAGGCGGCGGAGCCTCCGGCCGTCCAGCAGGCCGCCGCGGATCTCGTTGGCGTCCTCGAGCGGAGTCAGTGCCTGGTAGTACAGATAGCGGCCGTCGCGGGAAGGGGAGGGCCACTCTGCCGGGGCTTCCACCAGCATCTCCTCTTTGCCCTCCAGGGAGATCCGGTAAAGGCCGTCCCAGCGCAGCGCGAACAGGTGCTTGCCGTCGGCGCTCCAGGCGGGCTGCAGGAGCCGGAACCTGGGATCGGTGGGGACCGGCCGGGGGTCCGAGCCGTCCGCGTTCATGATCCAGAGGTGGGGATGGCCGCCGCGGTCGGAGACGAAGGCGATGCGCTTGCCGTCCGGGGAGAAGCGGGGGTGGATGTTCAGCGCCACACCGCTCGACTGGGTCAGGCACTCGGCCTCGCCCCCTTCGGCGGGCAGCCTGTAGACGTGGCCCAGGAGGTCGAAGACGATCCACTTCCCGTCGGGGGAGAGGTCGAGGGACATCCAGGTCCCTTCGCGGGTGGTGAAGTCGATCTCCCGGACCTTGCCGCGGGGCTGGGATACATCCCAGGGGGTCTCAGCCGTTCCGGGGACGGCGAGCAAAGATCATCAGGGCCAAGGCTTTCAAGTTCATCTGCTAGAGTCCCCCGTCGATGAGAAAGATCGTCCTGATCGTTCTCGGAATCTTGGTCGCCTTCCTCCTGATACGTATGCTCGACGCGTTCGTTCGTCAATCCGTCTATCCCGCCCCTCCGTTCAGGGTGCCCCCGGCCCCCAAGCCGCTGGAGGAGGTGGGTCTCGAGATCCCCACGGGCGAGCGGATCGTGGCCTGGGCTCACTCCGACCCGGCGCTGCCGCCCGGGAGGCCGGCCGTGGCCTTCTTCCATGGCAACGGGGAGAACCTGGCGACCATGCAGATGGCCGGGCTCTTCGACGACCTCCGCCGGCTCGGGATCGCCTGGATCGCCGTGGACTATCCGGGCTACGGCCGCAGCTCGGGCCAGCCTTCGGAGGAGGGATTGATGGCCACGGCCGACGCGGCCGTTGTCTGGCTGCGGGAGCGCCATCCGGACCGGCCCCTGGTCCTCTGCGGCTGGTCGCTTGGCGCGGCCACGGCCATCGGCACGGCGGCCCGGTATCCGGAGAAGGTCCGCGGCCTGATCGCGCTCAGCCCGTGGACCTCGCTGCCGGACGTGGCCCGCATCCACTTCCCCGGATTCATGGTCAAGTCGATGCTGAAGGAGAAGTACGACTCCCTGGCCGCGGCGAAAAAGGTCCGGGTGCCCGCGCTGGTGATCCATGGCGAGCAGGACAACCTCATCCCGGCGGGGCAGGGCAAGGAGGTCGCTGCCGCCCTGGCCGGGCAGGCGCGCTGGCTCCCGATCTCCTCCGCGGGCCACAACGATCTGCTGGCCCAGGACGAGGTGTGGAAGGAGATGGGGCGGTTCCTGGACGAGATGGCGGAGTAGCCCTCACCCCCGACCCCTCTCCCGCCTCCCCGCCCCCCTCGCCGGGAGAGGGGCGCCCCCTCACACCCGAATTCCGGTTCCCCCCTCTCCCAGGGAGGGGGGCGGGGAGGTGGGAGAGGGGGGTTAGGGGGGTGAGGGCTTCAAGCCACCCGCAGCCCCGCCTGCACGTACCCCCGCACCCGCTCCAAATCCAGCCGGTCCTCCTCATCCCGCAACCGGCTCTCCGCGTCGAAGCTCAGGTCGGGAAACTCAGCAAGAAGCGGCTCCAGGAGATGGAGGCTCGAGGCGCACAGGCCGCCGGCTACGCCGAGCCCGAGGCCCGTGTCCTTCAGCTCACGCAGGAAGGGGAGGACGGTGTCGGGATCGAGAGGGCGGCCCTGTCCCGCGCTTTTATCCAGGAGGAGGTCGTCCACCTCCCGCGCTGCCTCTTCCGGAGAGCCGATCTGGAGGACGATCCGCAACCCGGGCCAGGCCGACCGGACCTCGCCCAGGTCTGCGCGGGTGGGCCGGACTCCGTTGATCTGGAAACCGTGGAGGTTCGGTCCGCACCGCCCGGCCAGCTCGGCGAGCTGGCGGCCGAGCGTGGCGGGCTCGTCGGTGAAGTAGTGGACGAGGTTCAAGGCCCGGGGATGATCGGGGAAGATCCCGGCGATCGTTTCCACCGGAGGGACCCGAGCCGGGTTCTCCGGCCGGCAGGTCGAATTGCACGCGAGGATGCCGATCATGAGGAGACGGTTCGGGGAGGGAGGAAGGAGGCCCAGGGCGTGGCGCGCCTCGGCCGCGGTGGTGAAGCCCGTAATTCCGAGGTAGGGACCCTTCCTCATGAGCCGCCGCCGAAGCGCACCCCGAGCTTCTTGAGGAAGTCGAACGGGGGGACGCCGCCGGCGAAGACGAACACCCAGTCGTTGGGGACCTCGACCTCCTCGTCCTTGACCTTGAGGCGGACGCGGTCGGGGCCGATCTCGACCGGTTGGGAGGCGAAGAGCGGCTTGACCTTGCCGCTGGCGAGAAGCGCGTCGAGCGCGTCCTGGTTCTTCTTCTTGAGCCGCACGAGCTTGTCCCTCCGGTAGGAGAGGGTCACCACGTTGCCGGACTGGCAGCTCAGGCCGATGGCCGCTTCCGCGGCGCTGTCCCCGCCTCCGACCACCAGGATCTTCTGGTCCCGGTAGCCTTCGGCATCCATCAGACGATACATCACCTTGGACAGCTCCTCGCCCGTTACCCCGAGCTTGCGCGGCGTGCCGCGGCGGCCCAGGGCGAGCACGACCGCCCGCGTCCTGATCTCCTCCCCCTTCGCCGTGCGCAGGGTGAAGGTGCAGTCCTCCTCCCTCCGAACCTCAATAACCGCCTCGCCGAAGCGCACGTCGAGAGTGTGATCCCGGACCAGCCCTTCGAAGAGATCGAGGAGGACCTCCTTGGAGTACTCCTCGCGGTCCAGCGATCCCCAGGGGGGCAGCTCGACGCGTTGCGTGAGGACCATCTTGCGCCGCGGGTAGTGGAGGAGGCTGCCGCCCAGGGTCTCCTCCCGCTCGAAGACCGCGTAGGAGAGGCCGGAGGTGGCGGCGGTGAGGCCCGCGCTCAAGCCCGCCGGTCCTGCTCCGACGATGGCCACATCCAGGACTCCCGGCGTGCTCTCCATCCGGGGCAGGTGCTCGATGACCCGGCGTCCCTGGAACGCGGCGTTGCGGACCAGGGAGAGCCCGCCGAGCTCGCCCACGATGTAGATGCCGGGGACGGTGGTCTGATAATGATCGTCGAGGAGAGGGACGTCCTCCCGCGACTTGAGATCGCCGAGGCCGACCTGGATCGCGCCGACCGGGCAGGCCTCCTCGCAGCGGCCGTGCCCCACACACTTCAGGCCGTTGACCACCACGGCCGTGCCGCCCACGACACCGAGCACGTCCCCTTCGGGGCAGGCCTTCACGCAGGCGCCGCAGCCGATGCAGCGGCTCGGGTCGATGTAGGGGAACTGGGCCGCGGGCTTGTCGATGCCCAGGGCCGCGGCCTCCTCCTTGCGCTCCCGGTCCAGCTTCACCCTCCGGCGGAACCGGAGGAGGTAGGGGAGGACGATCAGGCCCGCGATCAGGAGGGCCGCGCCCCAGACGAGGACCGGCTCGGACATCAGAAGCGGTACCCGAGGCCGAGGCTCAGGCGCTGACCCTCGATCTCGTCGCCGGTCAGGACTTCGAGCTCGGCCTGGCCGAAGAGGTCCAGGGGCAGCTCCAGCCAGAGCGAAGCTCTCGCCCATTGCGTGGTGGTCTCCTCGTCGACCAGGAGCGGCTGCCGGGAGAGGGTGCCGCCCAGGGTGAAGCTCAGCTCGTGGCCCGGGTTGAAGCGCCGGCCCAACCGGGCGTTGACGAGGATGCCGTCGGTGGTCGGATTGGTGAAGCCCAGCACGTCGGCGCCTACGAAGAGCTTGAGGCCGGACAGCTCGGGATGCCAGGCGCCGAGGCCCAGGGAGTAGCTCGTGTCGGACTCCAGTCCTTCGATATCCTCATCGGGGGCATCCGCGAAGTGGGCGCCGCCGGTCACCGAGAAATTCAGCCCGCGCGGCGGTCCCGCCTGCCAGCTCACCCTCAGCCCCTGGCGCGTCAGGTCGTCGAACAGCTCAGTGGGGAGGAAGCGGGTCTCCTCGGTGAAGTAGCGCTCGTAGCGGTCGTAGGAGATCACCACCCGGCTACGGTCCGAGACCCGGCCGATGGCGGTGAGCGCGAGCTGGGAGAGCTGCGAGGTGCTGCCCGCGGCCTCTTCGCGCCAGCCGGTGTTGAGGTCCAGCTCGGCGTGCTGGTGGAAGCTCCAGCGCTCGCCCGCGTCGTACCGGGTCTCGACGGCCACGTACTCGCGGCTGATGTCCGTGTCGCCCTCCTCGCGGATGCCCGCGACGAGGAACTCGACCGCGTTCGACTCCGGGGCAATCCTGGCGAAGAGGCCGTACTTGGAGCCGGAGCCATCGAAGCCCAGCTCCTCGACGTTCGGCCGCCGGCCGTAGAAACCGCCCAGCTCCAGCGGTCCCACGACCCGCATCTTGCCGAGGCCGCCGTCGAGATAGCCGATCCCCAGGAACGGGCTGGTGCCGAGCCGGCCGAGACGGAAGCCGTAGCGGGCGTCGTCGGGCTCGTAGATCACGGCCAGCTCATAGAGGCGGTCGCGGCTCGTGGATTCGGGGATGCCGCCGGTCAGCCGCCGCTCGCGCTCCTCGTTCAGGGACCTCATCCGCAGGCGGACCTGGAGCGGAGTGCCGGCGATGTCCCGCACCCGGAGATTGAGCCGGGCCGCGGTGCGGTTGAAGTCGCGGCGGTCCTCGGTCCCGTCGGAGAAGGTCTCCGTATCGAGGGAGACCGCGCCGGTCACGCGGGTCCGGGAGGGACGGTAGCTCTCCCGGTTTCCGAACAAGGATCGCCGCGGCTCTTCCGGCTGCGGGGCCGGGGCAGGTGCGGGAGTTTCCTGAGGGGATGGAGCCGGTGTCGTCTCGCCGATCCGCCGCACCCGGTCCGCCGGCTGGACCGGCTTGCGCTCGCTCAGGACGCGGCAGGAGGCCGAGTGCTCGGCCGTGAAGATCACCTCGATCTCGGCAATGACTTCACTCCCTCGCACGACCTCCAGGCGGTCCCCGACCTCCAGCCCCGCGGCTCGTCCGGCGGTGAGATAGATGGTGTCCGCGGATCGATAGCGCACCGCCAGGGGGTTCTGGGCGAGCAGCGGCCCGGCAATCAGCAGACAGAGTAAGTAAATGTAGGGGCGGGTCTTGTGCCCGCCCGGGCGGGGGAAACTTCCGGGAACGAGATGCGGCGGGATCGTGGAGCGGGATCTCCGCCCACCCGGGCGGGCACAAGACCCGCCCCTACAGAAGAAGGACTGGTTCATCTCTACTCCCTCCCCTGCGGATGGCAGGACAGGCACGCGTTGCTCTCATAGCGGTAGGCACGGACGTCGTCGTGCTCGTCGTCCATCTCGCTCCGCCGGTGCTCGTGGCAGGTCAGGCAGGTGAAGTTCTGGAAGTTCCCCTGGTTGACCGAGGTGTGGCAGCTCGAGCAGCTATCCCAGACCCCCCGATGCACACCCGAGAAGATGGGGAAGAACCGCGCGTCGTGCGCCCGGAAGTCCGCGTCCGAGAAGTCCGAGGTGGTGTGGCAGGTCTCGCACTGCGTCGGGAACCCGGAGCGGACATGGTCGGGCTGGGCGCGGCGGTAGTCTTCGGCGTGGCAGGAGAAGCAGTCCCTCGGCGTGCCGCGGAACTCGTTCGGCGGGCTCCCCCGGTGGCACGACCCGCAGTCCAGGGCCGTGTGCGCCCCGGTCAACGGGAACAGGCTCGCGTTGTGGATCTCGAAGACCTGGCGCCGGCTGTCCCAGCCGTGGGGCGAGTGGCAGCTCTCGCAGGAGAGCCCCAGCTCTCCCCGGTGGGGATCGCGATGGCAGTCCACGCATGCCGTGGCCACGCGCTGGAACCGGAGGTCCTGGTGGCAGCCGAGGCACGCGACCTCCCGGTGGCTCTTGACCAGGGGGAACCCGGTCTCCTTGCCGTGGTCGAAGGGCAGGGGTTTGCGCAGCGGGCGCCACCCCTCGGGGGAGTGGCAGGTCTCGCATCCCACGCGGAGAGGGCCGTGGGGATTGCCTCCAGTCTCCTGGCCCTGAGCCGTCCCTGCAATGATCGCGATCAGGAAGCCGGCGGCCAGCAGGAGTTGGAGGAGAAGCGGCTTCGTCATGAGGTCCTCCCTCGCGCAGTGGGGGTCGCGTGGCACCCCTCGCAGGTGACCGGCAGAGGCTTGAAGCGGACGACGGTCTTTCCGCCCCGGCTCTCTGAACGGTGGCACGCGCTACAGGCGAGGCGGCTGTGGGCCCCCACCAGCTTGAAGCGCGAGTGCCGATCGTGGTCGAACGTGACGCGGGACCAGGCCTGCACCGAGTGGCAGGACTGGCAACCTGCCTGGACGAGTTGCCCTTCATGGGGATCGCCATGGCAGGCGTTGCAGGCTTTCGGGGTGCCCTTGAAGCTGACCGTACCGTCTTTGCCCGGCTTGTGGCATCCGCCGCAGGACACCCGCTGGTGCCCGCCATCCAGGGGGAATCCGGTCCGGGAGTGATCAAAGGCTGCCAGGTGGGACCAGGAGTTGATCGAGTGGCACGTCCGGCACCCCTGCGGACCCTGGACGCGAGTCATCTCCCCCTTGTGGGGATCGCCATGGCAGGCCTGGCACTCGGTCGACTCCCAGCGGAAGCGGATCACCCCGGCCGCATTCTTCTTGTGGCAGGCGATGCAGGGCACGGCGAGGTGCGCTCCCTGGAGGGGATAGTCGGTCTTCTCCTGGTGCCGCTCCAGGGTGAAGGTCGAGGGGGAGAAGCCCCCGACCGTGTGGCAGCTCTCGCACGTGGAGCTGGCGATCTGGCCCGCGTGGACGTTCTTGTGACAGTCCGCGCATGCCTGGAACTTTGCGAAGCGCAGGCCCCGGCCGGAGGTGTGGCACTTCTGGCAGTCCACCTTCTCGTGCCGGCCGCGCAGGGGGAAGCGGGTCCGGTCGTGGTCGAACTTCGCGCGGCTCCCCGAGGCCCATCCCGCGGTCGAGTGGCACTGCTGGCAGGTCGTGCCGAGCCGCCCCTGGTGCGGATCCTTGTGGCAGTCGGTGCACCGCTGGTGCGCCAGCTTCGTGAAGCTTCCGGACTTGTGGCAGCTCGCGCAGGCCACGGCCTTGTGCCGCCCGGTGAGCGGGAAGCCGGTGCGGTCATGATTGAAGTTGGCCATGGCGCCCGTCTTCCATCCGGCGGTGGAGTGGCACTGCTGGCAGGTGGCGCCGAACCGTCCCTGGTGCGGGTCCTTGTGGCAGTTGGAGCAGCTCTGGTGCGCGACCCCCTTCAAGGCAAGGAACTCGCCCCTCGCGTCGCTCTTCTTCGGATGGCAGCTCGCGCAGGCCACGGCCTGGTGCTGGCCGGTGAGCGGGAAGGCGGTCTTCGCGTGGTTGAACTTCGCGGGCGGTTTCCAAGCCGTCAGGGTGTGGCAGGCGACGCAGGACTGCTGGGCGAACTGGCCGCGGTGCTCGTCCTGGTGGCAGGAGCGGCAGGTGCGCTCGAGCCCGAGGAAGGTCTTCTTCTCGTTGCGGTGGCAGGAGCCGCACGCCTGCTTGGCGTGGGCTCCTTCCAGGGGCCATCCGGTCAGGCGGTGGTCGAATCCGGCCTTTCCCTTCTTCCCCCAGTCGATGAGCTGGAACTCCCGCCCGTGGTGCTCGATGTGGCAGGTCTGGCAGGCCTGGTAGCCCGGGCGGGCGTGAAGGCCGCGGCCGGCGGTGATCCGGCTCTTCAGCGCGGTGTGGCAGTCGAGGCACCGCGCGGGAGCCACCCCCTGCGCCGCCTGGTGGCACTTGAGGCAGTTGGTGCTCCCCTCCAGCTTGGCGTGCGGCTGGCTGAGCTTGCCGGGAGAGAGCTGGGCCGCGAGGGGGGCCGAGGCGAGGAGCAGCGCCAGGACGATCCCCTTTCGCATCCTATTGCCAGGCGTAGCCGGTCAGGACCGCGACCACGATGTGGACGATCATGAAGACGTACATCACGACCGCGAAGGGTTTGTGGAGGACGTGCCAGTGGTGGAACAGCTCCTGGAGGCGGCTCCAGAGGAGCAGCCGGCGCTGGAGGAGCGCCTTCTGGCGGATCGTCCGGAGCAGCTCGGTGGACCCTCCATGCCGCCGATACCTCCTCCGGAAAGAGCGCAGCCGCCAGCGCAGGCGGACCCCTTCGACCGGCATGCGCAGGAGGAGGGGCAGGAGCGGCGTCCCGGGCTTCAGGCTGCCGGCCGCGAGGGCCTCCAGCTCCTGGAGGGGCGCTTCGCCGAGCTCCTCGCGCAGCCGCCGGGTGAGGTCCGCGTTCAGCTCCTCGACCTCCGCGAGGCTGAGCTGGTCGCCCGCCCGCGTGCGCGGGATCTGGAGATAGAGATAGCGCCCCAATACCCCGGAGAGCGCCACCACCACCATGGACCAGAAGCTGAGCGCTACCAGCCCGTGCACCTTGAACGAGCTGTGGAGCACCACCAGCAGCGGCCCGATCACGCCGCAGAAGATGTGGAAGTCGAGCCAGTCCCGGAGCTTGCCCGCGCCGCGCAACGCCTTGGTCCGCTTGCGCACCGAGTAGACCAGCATCACGACCATCAGCGAAGAGCCCGCGATGCCAAGAGCGTGCCCGCGCGAGCCGCCGGGCTTGAGCGTCCAGTAATCCTCGTGCCGCGGGCGCTCGATCAGGGGGGTCGAGTAATACGAGCTGCCCTCCCACGCGTAGAGGACGATGACCGCCAGCGCGGTTGCGTAGAGCGTGGTCAGGACGAGCTTGCGGACCGGTAGCCTCATGTCAAAAGACATGAGACAGGGGCGGGGGGCGGTTTGGAACAGACCCTCACCCCCCGGCCCCCTCTCCCGCTCCTCCCAAGCACACCCGCCCCGGGAGAGGGGACGGGGGTGAGGGCCTACTTAGGCGCCCATTTGTGGAAGAAGGTCGCGATCTCGGCCACGGATAGCAGCGAGTTGGCGTTGCGGAACTCGCCGTCGGTCTGGGCTTTGATCAGGGTGCCGTCGGGCTCCAGGATGGCGATGGCGGGGATGCCCCTCACCACGTCCATGCCGTAGTCGGCCATGAGGTCGAGGTTCTGGTTGCGGTTGCCCACCGTGACCTTCACGACCACGTAGCTGGGCTCCAGGATCGGCTCCACGAGCCGGTGGGTGAGCGCCTTCTCCAGGGCGTAGCAGTCCGGGCACCAGTTGGCGCCGAAGACGACGGCCACCCGCTTGCCCTCCCGGGCTGCCTGCTCCCGGGCGGCGTCGATGGCGGCATGGGCGTCGGTTACGTAGGTTGCGTCGTTCATCTGCGTCTCCCTCAATCATTTACGTCAAACGATCGGATGGTGGCCAGGGTCAGCCGCCCGGCCCAGTCCAGCGTCTCCGGCGTGATCTTCTCCGGAGTGTCCAAGGGGGAATGATAGGACGGCTCCACGCCGGTCCAAAGCCAGGCCGTCTCCACCCCCCGGCTCGCGAAGGGCACGGAGTCCGAGACCTGGGGCGTCAGGTGCTCCTTCGCCGGCACCCCCAGCCGGCCGGCGATGCCGAGCATCCGCTGGTGGACCCCGCGCTTCATGTTGATCCTCAGGGTCGGGAGCAGCGCGTCCCCGCGGCCGACCATGTCCAGGTTGATCATGGCCGCGAGGTGGCGCGCTTCTTCCGGGGACATCCCGCGGGCGTAATGCTGCGAGCCGCCCAGAGACTGATGGTGGGGGCCCGCCCGCCCCTCCTCGGCGCCGAAGGCCACGAGCACCACCGGCAACTTGGCGGGACGGGTTCCGAGAGCCCGCGCCACTTCCAGAAGGACGGCGACGCCCGAGGCGTTGTCGTTGGCCCCTGGGCTCCCCGCGACCGTGTCGTAGTGTGCCCCCGTGAGGAGGTGGCGGTCCTCCGCCGGGTCGAAGTCCGGGTCTGAAGGGAGCGCGATGACGTTGGCCGACTCCCCGCCGCCGGGCAGGGGGACGGGCTGGCGCTCGACCCGGTAGCCATACGACGCCAGCTCTTTCTCCAGGTACGCCGCGGCGCGGGCCTCCGCGGCCGAGCCGGTCGGCCGCGGGCTCTCCGCCAGCTTCCGGAGGTGGGCCATGGCCCGCGCCACGTCGATCCCCTCTCCCAGAAGATGGACCGCGGGCCGGGGAGTCGGAGCCGGAGGCGGCGCCTCCGTTTCACCGCGGCAGGCGGCGAGGAACGCCAGAAGGACAGCGGTCCGTCGGAGGGTGGGATGCATTCAGGGCAGTCTACCCGACGGACCCCTCACCCCCTGGCCCCCTCTCCCATCCCCTCCCTTCCACCGGGAGAGGGGGAAAAGAGAGGAGGCATAAGAAAGGTTCCCCCTCTCCCGGGAGGGCGGGAGTGCGATGGGAGAGGGGGCCAGGGGGTGAGGGATCCGAACTTCCCGGAGATCTCCTCGTAAACTATCCCTGATGAAGATCCGCACCCAGCTCGTCGTCGCCTTCCTCCTGCTCTCCGTGGTGCCGCTGACCGGAATCGTCCTCTACTCCTATGCGTCATCCCAGCGGGCCGTGCGCCAGGCGGTGGAGGCCGAGGCCGCGGAGCTGACGCAGGAGATGAACGGCCGGATGTCCACGATCCGGGCGGAGCTCGGGCGCAGCCTCGAGAGGGTGGGCGAGATCCCGCTCTCCACCCTGCTGGAGCGGCAGGTCGAGGAGGAGCTGGAGGCGGAGATGCCCGAAGTGCTCCGGGCCATGGGCGAATCCGCGCCCTTCGTGGACTCGCTGGAGTTCACCCCGGCCGCGCCCCCTATAGATCCCGTCTCCGGCGAGCTCCCGGTCCCTCCCGCGGAAGCTCCCCCCGCCCCCGAGCCGGCTCCTGAAGGCTCCGCAGGCTTCCCCGCTCCCCCGGCGCCGCCCGCGCCTCCGATCGTCATCGACGTCCGCGAGATCATGGAAGAGGTCCGCAAGGCTCAGCAGCACGCCAGGGCGCAAGGAGCGGAGATTCCGGAATACGTGGAAAGCGCCACGGCGATCGCGGCCGAGGAGATCGCGGACATGAACCTGACCGGCGTGCCCGGCGACGAGGGCAAGGTCGTCATCGTCCATCCCGGCGCGCCCGATCCGGAGAAGCTGGAGGAGGTGGAGCGCAAGATGCGCGAGGCCGAGGCGCGCCGCCGGGAGGTGGAGGCCCGGCTCGAGCAGCGGCGCAAGGAGACCCGGCTCCTCCTCGGCAAGGAGATCGAGGCGCCGGTGAAGGACCAGGGCCGGGTGGTCGGCTGGGTCCGCGCCCGGGTCCGTCCCGACCAGGTCCTCAGCCGCGTCCTCGGCAGGGCACGCCGGGAGCGCGGCGAGATCCCCTTCGCAGTCGACGCCGAGGGCAAGTTCCACGCCGCGAGCGACGAGGACCTGAAGAAGGTGCAGGGGCTGCCGATCGACCTCGGAAACGACAGCTCCTCCTCGCAGCACATCCTCGAAGGCTGGGTGGTCGTCACCTCGAAGGACCCGGACAGCGGTTTGACCCTGGGCGTGGCGCGGCCGATCCGCCAATCCCTGGAAGAGGTCAAGCGCACCGCGGCGCGCAACTTCGGCTGGGGCCTCGCCCTGATCGGACTGGCCCTGGTGGGCATCCTGCCGCTGTCCAACCGGATGACCCGCGACGTCAGCGTCCTGAAGCAAGGGGCGGAGAAGATCGCCGGGGGGGACCTGGGCACCCGGGTCTCGGTGCGCTCGCGCAACGAGATCGGCGCCCTGGCCGCGGCGTTCAACCGGATGGCGGGCGACCTGCGCGAGAACCAGGAGAGGCTCGTGGAGCAGGAGACCGAGCAGCGGCTCCTGCGCCGCGAGTACGAGCGCAAGACCCGGGAGCTGGAGGAGGCCCGCGCCTTCCAGCTCTCCCTCCTGCCCAAGACCCTGCCCGACCATCCCGGCTTCGAGATCGCCGTGTCCATGCAGACCGCGACCGAGGTCGGGGGCGACTACTACGACTTCCACCTGTCGGAGGAGGGCGTCCTGACCGCAACCGTGGGCGATGCCACGGGGCACGGCGCCCGGGCCGGGACCATGGTGACGGTGGTGAAGAGCCTGTTCTCAGCCGACTCCGGAAGGTCCGCGCCCCGGGAGTTCCTGACCGAAGCCGCAGGCGCCGTGAAGCGCATGGAGCTGGGCCGGATGGCCATGGGCCTGACCCTCGTCCGCGTGGACGGGAAGACCCTTACCATCGCCGCGGCCGGCATGCCTCCGGCCCTACTCTTCCGCGCCGCCGCCGGGGAGGTGGAGGAGATCGCCCTGGAGGGGATGCCCCTGGGCGGGCTCGCGTCTGATTACCAGGAGGCCAGCTTCGCCATCGCCGCCGGAGACATGCTGCTCCTGATGAGCGACGGTCTGCCCGAACTGCAGGACGACCGCGGGGAGCCCTTCGGCTATCCCCGGGTGAGGCAGCGCTTCCAGGAGCTGGGAGCCCGAAGCCCCGAAGAGGTCATCGCCGGCCTCGGCGAATCCGCCCGCTCCTGGACCGGCGGCAAGCCCCCCAACGATGACGTCACCTTCGTAGCGGTGCGGGTCCGGACGGCGTAGGTTCCGTGTTACGATGTTCTCATCGAGTGGCGGGCGCGCTTCGGGAGAACATTGATTCCATGACCGACCAAGAGCTCAGAGACCTGATGGCTTCGCTGGCAGTCAAGCATGCCGAGCTGACTGAGTCCCAGCGGGAGACCGAGCGAGTGCTTCGTGAGGCCGCGCAGGAGTACGCTCGGCTGGCACGGGAGGAGACGCGGGAGCTGAAGCGGCAGATCGGCGGCCTGAGCGACAAGTTCGGCAGCTTCACGGAAGGCCTGGCTCTCCCATCCATGGCCAAGATCCTGAGCCAGCGCTTCGGCATGGAAGTGATCGCTCCCAGCGTCCGGGTCAAGCGCAACGGCCACTCCATGGAGGTTGACGTGCTCGCCTTCTCCAACTTCAGCGACGACATGTTCGTCGTCGAGGTCAAGAGCCACCTCCGCGAAGAGGCTCTCGACCAGATGAACAGGATTCTCCAGGAGTTCCGCGACTTCTTCCCCATCTACAAGGACAAGAAGGTCTACGGAATCATCGCCGCGGTGCACGCGCCTGGCAAGCTGCAGGAGAAGGTGCTCCAGGAAGGCTTCTACTTCGCCCGGATCCACGACGACCAGTTCCAGCTCGATGTACCCGAGAGCTTCCAGCCTCGCGTCTTCTAGGCTCTACAGGCAATAACTCCTCTCCGGTCGCCGGATGTCCTCATGCGGAGGCGCTCGCCCTTCCGGGGCGGCCGTCGCCTTCAAAGGGCGGATGCCATCCCTCAAAGGGCGGGCATCGCCCCTCGAAGGGCGGAGACCGTCCCTCGAAGGGCGGACATCGTCCCTCAAAGGGCGAAGGCTGCCCCTCAGAGGGCGGGCATCGTCCCTCAAAGGGCGAGCATCGTCCCTCAGAGGGCGGACACCGCCCTTTAAAGGGCGGAAGCCGCCCTCTCAGGGCGTGCGCCGCGCGCCTGCCGCTCACAATCTCTCGCGCCACCGGCAGTACTCCTCCGGGCTCCCTCTCCCGCGCAGCGGGGGAGGGCAGGGGAGGGGGTCCGCACATCTGCGCGTGATATCTTGAGAGAAACCTCCGACGAGCCGAATCCATGCCCTCCGACCCCGACGCGCCGAGCCGTTCCCAGAGCGCGAGCCTCTCCGGGGAGCAGAACGTCAACGTGCAGATCCAGGGCGACAACAACGTCGTCCTCCTCGGTAGGTCCCGTCTCGACCTCACGCTCTACCGGGGCCGCCGGAGGGAAGCCCTCTCTTCCCCCGTTGAGGCAGGCGAGGCCGCCGAGATCCTCAGCCCCTACGCCATGGCGGTCCCCCTCGTGGGACGGGAGCGGGAGCTTGCCGACCTCTGGTCCTGGATGGATGGTGATCCGGACCTGTCCATCCGCGTGGTCACGGCGCCTGGAGGAGGCGGCAAGACACGCCTCGCCCTGGAGCTCTGCGAGGAGGCAGTCCTACGGGGATGGAGCGCCGGTTTCGTGAAGGCCACCCCGTCCCTGGAATCCGTCACGGCCAGCCTGCCGCGCCCCACCCTCGCCGTAGTGGACTACGCGGCTGCCCGACTCCCCTGGCTGCGGGATTGGCTGGACGACCTCGCCAGCTCACCGCCGGCTGGCGGCAAGCTCCGTATCCTGCTCCTCGAGCGGTACGCCGATCCCAAAGGCGGCTGGTGGGCGGAAGCCTTCCAGAGCGGAGGGTGGGGCGATACCGCCGTCCAGCGCAAGCTCGATCCTGCCGATGGCCCTTACGTGCTCTCTCCTCTCGCGCCTGTCGAGGACCGGCGCAACATCCTCGAAGAGGTATTCAGTAAGGCGGGGAGCGATCTGAGGCTGCCGGAGGAGGGCCGTGGGTTCGACCGCGACCTGGCAAAACTGGAGTGGGGCGGCGAGCCGCTTTTCCTTTTGATGGCCGGCTTGATTGCGGCAAGGGAGGGCTTCGCGCACGTCCTCACCTTGAATAGGTCCGACCTAGCCTTCGAGGTCGCCCGGCGGCACGAGCTGAACCGGATCGGGCGGATCGGCGAGAGCCGCCTGCAACACTCACGGTCCCTGGTCTGCCACATGGCGGCGTATGCGACCCTCTGCCAGGGGCTCACGCGCGATCAGGCGGAAGAAGCCATCGAGGTCGAGGCGAGAGCGTTGCGCTACGTTAGAGTCGGTGATCCTCCAGAGATCTACAAGATCCTGCACGCGGTGCTCCCCAGGGCAGGGGCGGACGTCGCACCAATCCTTCCGGACATCGTAGGGGAGGCCGCAATCCTCCTCGCCCTCGGCGACGGCGATCCCGGCAAGGCCAGGGAGTCGGTCGCCCGCGCGGCCGCCATCGCGCCGGAGCGCATCACCGCAGTGGTCATCCGGATGGCCCAGGACTTCGGCGGCGTGGATGGGAGGCCCGCGGAATGGCTCGATTGCCTGGCGGAAAGAGTCGGAGACACGCAAGCTCTGTTGAGGCTGGTCAATCAGCTCCCGGAGAAGACACTGGTCTTGCGCGAGGTCGCCGCAAGGCTCACGGCAGCGGTGGTGGAAAGGCTCCGGGTGGAAGGTGACAAGGAAGAGCTGGCCGGGTTCATCAACAACCTGTCCATCCGTCTGAACGCTCTTGGCCGTAGCGAAGAGGCTCTGCATTTGGCGCAGGAGGCGGTGGATGCAAATCGCGAGCTTCCGCAGGACACGTCTCGTCCGCACTTGGCGCTTTCGCTAATTACCCTGTCCAACCGTCTGAGCGGTTTCGGCCGTCACAAAGAGGCCTTGGAGGCTGTTCAGGAGTCGGTGGCCATCTTGCGCGAGCTTGCACAGTCCCGCCCAGACGCATTCCTTCCGGATCTTGGGAAGTCGCTCATCAACCTGTCTAGCTGTCTGGGTGATCTTAGGCGTTATAAAGAGGCGCTGGAGGCAGTGCAGGCGGCGGTGGATGTATGTCGTGAGCTTTCGCAGTCCTCTCCCGGCGTATTTCGTTTGCAGCTTGCGGCATCGCTCAGCAATCTGGCTCTCTGGCTGCGCCTTCTTGACCATCATAAAGAGGCTCTCAAGGCAGTGCAGGAGGCGGTGGATGTATATCGCGAGCTTTCGCAGTCTCATCCGGACGCGTTCCGTCCGGACCTTGGAAAGTCGCTCACCATCCTGTCAGGCATTCTGAGCGATCTTGGCCGTCGCGAAGAGGCACTAGAGGTGGCGGCAGAGGCAGTGGATGTATTTCGTGATCTCTCGCAAACTGGCCTGGAAGAGTTCAGGCTGAGTCTTGCCTTCTCTCTTTACAATTTAGCCTGTTGCCTACAGGAGTTCGGTGATTTTGGTAAGGCGCTGCAGTTTTCGGAGGAGGCTGTCCGAATGCATCTGCATTTTTTCTTAGCCCGCCCGGCGACTTTGCAGGAAGGAATGGCGAAGATGACCTCCTTGTATCTAAGACTCTCGGAGCAGAACGATCGGCAACCCGATTCCGAGCTGATCGAGGCAATCGACTCTACCTTTCAGAAGATCCAACCGCCCGAATCGCCGTAGCCTTTCGAACCTTCTCCTGACCCAGGGAGCCCCTCATGATCGATCCTGCGACCGTCGCAACAGCCGTCGTAACCTTACTATCCCCCTATCTCGTCGAAGCTGCCAAGGCCGGTGCGAAGAAGATCGGGGAGGCGACCGTCGGGGGAGCCGGCAAGCTGTATCAGACACTCAAGCAGCGTTTCACCGGACCCGCCGAGGAGAAGGCCCTGACCAAGCTGGAGGCCGCGCCGGAGAAGCCGGATGCCCAGGCGGCCGTGCGCCTGTTCCTGGAGGAGCGGCTCGCGGCGGATCCCGACCTTCTCACCGAGTTGGCTCGCCTCGTGGAAGAGGTCCGGCCGGGGGTCTCGATCCAGCAGACGGCGAACATCACCGGGGACGGCAACACGAACGTCCAGATTGCGGGGAGCGGGAACCGGGTGGGGAACGGGTAGAAGACCCCCTCCTCTATCCTCCCCCGCTTCGCGGGAGAGGAAGCCCCCGCCCGCGCGGCTTCGGAGTCAGGGTGTCTGGGTTTCTCCTCCGCAGTACTCTCTGCCGTGAAGATCTTCTCGATCCACACAGTCGTTCCCGGCGGCACCACGTACTCGCTCTGTCCTTTAGGATGGAGGACATCCCCCAGTCAAAGGTGTAGCCGAGCGCTGCCAGGTGAGATGGTCACGTCGCGTGATAGGATGTCACTGCGGGTGTGCTTTGGGAGAACATTGATTCCGTGACCGACCAAGAGCTCAGGTCTGGTGCTAGACAGGCTCGCTTGACTCAAGCTCAGGGACCTCTTACTTTGGAAGCCATGTCGAACGAAGAGCTTACCCAGAAGGTGCTGGCGCTACCGCTGTCAGATCGGATTGACTTGGCGCAAGCGCTCTGGCAGAGCATCGATGAAGAGCCTGGAGTTGGCGGCGGCGCTGAGGAGCGAGAAGCCGTCGATCAGGCTAAGAGGCGGGATCGAGAGCTGGCTACGGGGGCGGTCGAGGGCCGGTCTCACGAGCAGGTCATGGAGGCTGCGCGCCGAGCTCTCCGATGAAGCTGACCTACCATCCGGACGCTGAGGGAGAGTTGGTTGAGGCCGTCCGGTTCTACGAAGGCCGGGAGCCAGGGCTCGGCAGTCGCTTCCTGCGCGATTTCGACGCTGCCATTGCTGCGATCCTGGCCGCCCCCTATCGCTGGCGGGTCGTCGAGGATGATGTGCGACGCTTGGTGATGCGGCGTTTTCCTTATGGCATCTACTACCGCCAGGAAGGCGACGACATACGCATCCTAGTGGTCAAGCACCACAGCCGCCATCCAGACTATTGGAAGTATCGCCTCGGATCTTAGAAGCACTACCGGCAGTACTCCTCCGCCGTGAAGATCTTCTTGTCGATCCACACCGTCGTTCCCGGCGGCACCACATACTCGCTCTGGCCCCAGGGGTGGAGGAGGTCCCCCCAGTCGAAGGTGTAGCCGAGAGCGGTCCACGGATAGCTGGTCATCGGGTCCCCGGTGTAGGTGCTCTTCCAGTTGCCGCACATCCAGTCGAGGTGGCTGTCCGAGACGCGGACGAAGGCGCCGGAGACTTGATCGGCGGACCACGGACAATCGCCGGTCCGGTCGGCCGGCCCACCGTCGAGATAAACCTGGCACTCCTGGTCGGTGATCTCGGGATCGGAGCAGGGACGGAAGAACGTGCGGGGATCGACCCACATCTGGACGAAGGCGTCGTTGCCTCCCTCGGACGGCGGCGGCAGGCCCAGCGACTGGGCAATGCGGAGGGGAAGCTTCTCGGCAGGAAGGCCCCAGCCGCGGCAGTCCTCCTGGAGATAGGGCACGGCGGTCAGCCAGACGGTGACGCCTTTGGGAAGCGTGTAGGGCTGGCCGACCTTGCCCTCGTAGTACTTCTTCTTCGTCCAGGTGGCCATCAGGACACGCCCCTGGTCCCAACGCAGCTCCGGATTGGTGCGGAGGATCGGCACCAGATCGCGGGAGATGTGGTCCTGGACGGGGTATTGCGCCGTCCGCACTGCCGCGGCGTAGACTGCCCAGAGGTCTTCGGTGCCAGGAGCAGGCAGAGCCGCGGGCTTCGGAGGCGGGGGAGCGGTCGCGCAACCGGCGGCCAGCACGAAGGCCAATACCCAACGGAATCGGGTCATATCCTTCTCCTCAGGAGGTTGGCACAATCCTACCTGAAACCCGACCGCCCGCCACCCGTAATGGCTGGAGGAGGAAGCCACCATGAAGCAGCATCGCGAGGTCCGCCCTTGAGCATCCGCCGCCTCTGGCTCGTCACGCAGCTCGATCTCCAGGAGTCCCTGCGCCGCCCGTTCTTCTGGTTCTGGGTGATCTTCATGGCCTGGAACGCCCGGATGGTGTCCCAGGGGGAGTGGCTCGTGCGCTCGAACAGCACGTCCATGGGGGGCAACCTGGCCTACGTGAACTCCGAGTTCCAGATCGCCTACGTGGCGGCGATCATGGGCTTCTTCGTCCTCTCCTTCTTCGTGGCCATCGCCGCCGGCACGCCGCTGATCCGCGACGCCGAGAACAAAGTCGGCGAGATCCTGCACTCGACGCCGCTGTCTCCCGGCGAGTACGTCTGGGGCAAGTTCCTGGGCGCGGTCGGGAGCACTCTGGGCGTCCTCGCGCTGTTCGTCCTGATGATCATCGTGTTCACCCATGGTATGCCGAACCCGGAGCGGCCCGAGGCCTACGGACCGTTCGCGCTGCGCATCTACGTGGTCCCGATCCTGGTGATCCTGGTGCCGACGGCTCTATTCGTCGCCGGGGCCGCCTTCGCCCTCGGCCGCTTCACTGGAAAGCCGGTCCTGGTCTTCTTCCTGCCGGTGGCCGCATTCCTCTTCTTCTGGGGGTTCTTCTGGAGCTGGAACCCGATGGACATCAGCCAGACCACCCGGTTCTGGGTCCAGATGCTCGACCCCTCGGGCTTCAAGTGGCTGCGGCAGACCTATCTAACGGTGGACCGGGGGATCGCTTACTACAACACGCAGCCGATCGCCTGGTCGGCGCCGTACCTGCTGAGCCGCCTCGGGGTCGCGGCGGTGGGGCTGCTCCTGGTGGACCTTTCCCGGCGGCATTTCGCGGGACGGCTCAAGACGGCGCGGAAGGCTCCCCGCTGGGAGCGCTGGCGGCGCAAGGCTGAAGAGGCTGCGGTCACGGTGCCGACTTCGGAGCCTCTCGGCGTCCTGGGCATGACTTCCCGCGCGCGGGGGACGCTATCCGGCCTTCTCACGGTGGCCCGGTTCGAGATCAAGGAGCTGTTCTCCCATCCGGCCCTGTACATCCTCGTCTTCATCGTCCTGAACCTGGTCGCGCTCTTCTTCGTAAACCAGTTCGAGAACGAGTTCCAGTCGAACATCTATCTCACCCCCGGCACCGCGGCGGTGAGCTCGTTCAACATCCTGACCGCCGGCCTGCTCCTCCTTCTGCTCTTCTACACGGTGGAATCCCTGCGCCGGGAGCTCGCCACGGGCGCGGCGGCGGTGATCTACACTACCCCGGTCCGGACGGCGTCCCTGCTCCTGGGCAAGACCCTCGCCAACGGCGCGATCGTCCTCGCCGTCCTGCTGGCGGCGCTGTTCACGGCGGCGATAGTCATGCGCAACCAGGGCGGCGTCGTGGACATGGACCTTGGACCCTTCCTCCTGGTCTGGGGGCTGCTGCTCATCCCCACCGTGATCCTCTGGGTCTCCTTCCTCCTGGCCGTGTTCGCTCTCACTCGAAGCCAGTTCGGCACCTACGGGGTCGGTTTCATGGCGCTCATCCTGACCGTCTGGGCCCTGGTGGAGAACAACATGACTTGGGCGGGGAACTGGGCGCTCTTCGGAGCCCTCAATTGGACGGACATGGGGACCTTCCCCATGGACCGGGCGGCCCTGCTCCTCAACCGGCTGATGGTGCTCGGTCTCGCGGCCCTGTTCCTCTACCTGGCCTTCCGGCTCTTCGCGCGCCAGGACCGCGACCCGCTCCACCCGCTCTTCGGCCGGCAGCCGGGCCAGCGGAAGAGGACGCTCCTAACCGCCGCGGCGCTCGCGCTCGTCCCCCTCGCGTTCGGCTTCGCCCTCTGGTCCCAGGTGAACCGGGGCTACGAAGGGGGAGCGGTCCGCAAGTGGCGTGAGGACTACTGGCGGTTCAACCACTCGACCTGGCTGAACCAGCCGGGGCCGTACATCGCCAACGTGGAGATGGACCTGGACCTGGAGCCCGATACCCGGAGCTTCCAGGTGAACGGCTTCTACGATCTGCGCAACGAGCACCCGCAGGAGCTGCCCTGGTTCTCGGTCACGGTGGGGAAGGCGTGGAAGGGGCTTTCGTGGACTCTGAACGGCAAGCCGGTGAAGCCGGAAGACAGCCACGGTCTCCAGATCTTCCGGCTGTCGCTGCGTCCGGGTGGCACGGTCCGGCTGGGCTTCCGCTACGAGGGGGCGCTGCTCCCCGGCATCTCGCTCAAGGGCGGGCCCGTGACTCAGGGCGAGTTCATCACCCCGGCCGGGGGTCTCGTCACCGGGCGCAACCCCGACTTCGTGCCAATAATCGGGTACCAGCCCGAGATCGGCGCGGATCCGCAGGTCCAGCACGAGAACGAGGAGCGGGGGCACCAGCCCCGGACCTTCCCTCCCGGCTGGCACCGCGGGATCACCCAGGCGGAGCTCGACCGCTCGGCCTTCACCCACCGCCTGCGGGTGACGCTGCCCGCGGAGTACATGCTGACCTCCACCGGAGCCCTGGAGAGCAATGAGGTCCGGGACGGCCGCCGCACCGTGGTCTGGATCACCGATTACCCGGTGCGGGTCTTCAACATCGCCTTCGGCCGCTGGGCCGAGAAGCGCGGGAAGAACGGCACGGTCATCTACCATCACCCCGAGCACACGTACAACCTGGACAGCATGCTGGAGGCGATGGACGGCGCCCGGCAGCACTTCTCGGAGTGGTTCCATCCCTACCCGTGGCGCGAGCTGCGGCTCAACGAGTTCCCGAACCTGGTGCAGTACGGCCGGGGCAATGCCACGAACATCTTCTTTTCCGAGGGGATCGGCTTCCTCACGCGCCGCATGCCCGACATCGACGCGGCCTTCTTGATCGCCGCCCACGAGGCCGCCCACTCCTGGTGGGGGCACGTCGTGCAGGATGGCGAGGGTCCGGGGGGCGTGGTGATGTCCGAGGGCACCGCCCATTTCGCCACGCGGCTGCTCACCGAGGAGCTGCGGGGCTTGCAGCCGAGCATCGGCTTCGCCATCCGGTCCGAGACCTTTTACGCCGAGTTCCGCCAGCCGAGCGACGAGAAGCCGCTCGCCGAGACCTACCGTTTCCGGCCGGGGGATACGGCGGTCATCTACGACAAGGGCATGTGGGTTACGTGGATGCTGATGCACCTTATGGGCCGGGAGGCTTTCTTCGAAGGGACGCGGGACTACTTCCGGATCTATCACAACAACCCGGACCACCCGGTGGTCCACGACTTCGTGGCCGCGATGCGCCGCCACGCACCGGACAAAACCGCCTACGACGAGTTCGCCCGGCAGTGGTTCTTCGGCATCGTGATCCCCGAGTACCAGCTCTCGGACGCGAAGAAGGAGCAGCGGGGAGGGGAGTGGGAGGTGACCGTGAGGGTAAAGAACGCCGGCACCGGCCGCATGCCCGTCGAGGTCGCCGCCGCGGCCGGCTGGCGCTGGGGTGAGGACGGCCGGGTCTCTCCCGATTACAAGGAGTCGCGCGTCACGCTGGTCCTCGGGGCGGGGGAGGAGAAGGTGGCGAAGATCCGCTGCCCGTTCGAGCCCGAGCAGGTGGTGGTGGACCCCGACGCCAAGGTCATGCAGCTCGAGCGGCAGGCGGCGGCGGCGCGGTTTTAAGAGACCTCACCCCCTGTCCCCCTCTCCCATCTCCCGCCCTACCCTCCCCGGGAGAGGGGGGACGTATCTGTGGCAGTCGTGCCTGAGCGAAGGCAAGATGGCCTCAGCCACGTTCCCCCTCTCCCGGCGGGGGCCGGGTGGGAGATGGGAGAGGGGGACAGGGGGTGAGGTCCGCCCTCGCGATATCCTCCCGCCCATGAAAACCGTCCTCCTCCTGCTCGCCGCCCTGGCCGCCCCCGCCCAGGCCACGACCTTCCAGGACGCCTACCTGGAGCGCTACTTCGACATGTACCCGACCAAGGCGACCGCGGCCGGGCGCCATGACCTGGACCGCCGCCTGGAGGACCTTTCAGAGGCGCGCCGCCGGTCCTGGCTCAACTTCAACCGCGGGGCCGCGGACGGCTTCCGCCGGCTCATGACAGCCCCTTCGACCTCCTTTGAGGATCGTCTCGATGCCGAGCTCCTCCTGCGGCAGGCCGAGCTGGAGGTCTTCGAGCACGGCACCCAGGCTCGGCCGCAGACGGACCCGCTGTTCTGGACCGGCATCGTGGGCGACGCCACGGTCTTCCTCCTGGTCCGCGACGACCTGCCCAAGGCCGAGCGGCTGTCGCGGGCCGCTGCGCGGGCTGCGCAGCTCCCCCGGCTCGCGGCCCAGGCGCGGGAGGCGCTTGCCGATCCGTCCCGGATCTCTCCTGAGATCTGTGGCATCGCGGCCAACATCCTGCGTGGCTCGGCGAAGTTCTACCGCGAGGGTTTCCCGCAGATTGCGGATACCCCGGAGGCGAAGGCAGCAGGGCGGCAGGCCGCAGCCGCTCTCGATGATCTGGCCACGTTCCTGGACGGTCTGCAGAAGAAGGCCACCGGCTCTCCCCGCCTGGGAAAGGACTACGCTGCTCGCTTCCGGCTGGTGACCGGAGTGGAGGAGCCGGTGGAGCGCGTGCTCGCCGGGGCCGAGGCCGCCCTGGCTGCCCGGAGGACCGAGGCCGCTGCGTATGGACGGAGCGTGTGGAAGGACTTGATGACCGGAGAAGCTCCCGCGGACGACCGCGAGCTGCTCCGCCGCCTGTTCGAGCGCGTGGCCGCCGACCACGCCAAGGACATGGACGAGTTCGTGGCCGACTACCGCAAGTTGGTCCCCGAGGCGCTGGAGTTCGTGCGCAGCAAGGGCCTCATGACCCTGCCCGAGCCCACGACGCTCCACATCGACCGCTCGCCGTCCTTCTTCATCGGCCAGGCCGTGGGCGGGGTCTATCCCGCGGGTCCCTTCGCCCCGGATGCGGACACCCTCTTCTACCTGCCCACGGTCCCGGACAGCGCCACGCCCGAGCAGAAGGCGGCGTTCTTCCGCGACTTCAACAGCCACTTCAACCGCATGATCACGCCGCACGAAATGGTTCCGGGCCACTACGTGCAGCTCAAGTGGGCCGCGCGCCACCCGCGCAAGGTGCGGGCGCTCTTCTCGGACGGCGTCTACGTGGAGGGATGGGGGACCTTCTCGGAGCGGCTGCTCCTCGACCTCGGCTGGGGCGGCCCGCTGGACCGCCTGGCTCACCTCAAGAAGCAGCTCGAGAACATCGCCCGCACCGTGGTGGACATTCGCGTCCACACCCGGAACATGAGCCGCGACGAGGTCCTGCGCTACGTCCGGGAGGAGGCCCTCCAGGACGATCAGTTCGCCAACAACATGTGGGTCCGCGCCATCACTTCGTCGCCACAGCTCACCTTCTACTACCTGGGCGACCGCGAGGCGCAGGGGCTCTACGACGAGGTCCGCAAGACGAAGGGCGAATCCTTCCAGCTCAAGGCGTTCCTGGACGGGATGATGGAGCTGGGGCCGGTGCCCATCCCGCACTACTGGCAGAAGATGCGGCCGGCGTCCGCCTGCTCCCGCCCAGCCCTCACCGGAACCGCACCACCACCACCACAGCCCCCCCGGTGGCCACGGAGCCGGTGAGCACGGCCTCGTTCCGGCCGTCGGCGTCGAGGTCGGCGATCCGTAGGCTCCTCGCGCCGCCGTCCTCTCCTTTCCCGAGATTGAGCGGGATCTCCAGCGGCTTCCGCTCCAGGAGCGCGCGCCGGGGGTCCTTGGTGCCGGGAAAGACGAGCAGCCTCCAGCGGTCGGCCAGGGCTAGATCGGCGATGCCGTCGCCGGTCAGGTCCTTGCCGTAGCACCAGTCCCGGGTCTCCAGGTCCCACTTCTGACGGCGGCCGGGGGTCTCGAAACGGCCGTCGCCCCGGCCGAAGAAGGTCTCGGCGATGACCTCTCCGCCACCCATGCCGTCGAGCTGGAGCACCACGAGATCGTCCTTGCCGTCGCGGTCCAGGTCCATGACCACGGGATCGACCGGAAGCCAGCGGTGGCTCGTGGTCTGGGTCGCCAGCACGGGGCGCCGGCCCGCGCTGGCGCGGTCGGCCACCAGGGGGAAGACCCGCAGCCGCTTGCTGTCGAAGATCCCGATCTTGTCCGCGGCCGTGCTCGTGACGATCAGCGAGGGCATGCCGTCGATCTTCACGTACCAGGCGGTGTCCACCTCTTCGGGAGAGGGGAGGATGGACCAGATTGCCGTGGTGGAGTCCGCGCCGATCAGGAGGCTGCGGAGGCGCTGCTTGCCCTCGGCCTCGGGACCGGCGGCGAGGAGCTGGCTGTCCCCGCGCACCGTCCGCACCCGGGGGCTCGTGAGACGGATGCCCCAGCGCTCGCGCGTGGCCCGGGACGGCAGCTCGCGCTCGACGGATGGCGCCAGTCCGTTGCCGTTCGGCAGATAAACGCGGGCCTTACCCAAGCCGCCTGCCAGGACGCCGGGCATCTCCTCGTTCCGCCAGCGGGAAGGGAAGCTCAGGTCTCCGGAAAGGTCCAGCACCGTCCGCGGAGCCGACGGCTTGTGGGCCGGACCGAGCGAGCGGAGACCATCCTTCGTCGACAGGAGGACCTCCTCGGCGCCGTCGCCGTCCAGATCCAGGGCGCCCAGCGTGCCAGGTGGGACTTCCTGGAGCAGCGGCCGGAGAGCGCCCTGGCCCGCGAGGTCGAGACGGTGGAGAGAGCGCGGCGCCTTGTCGGCGTCCTCCGGGTCGGCGGAACGATCGCCGTCCCGCTCCCGCCGCCTCAGGTCCTCAGGGTCCGGTTCCTTCTCGTTCAGGAGGAGGACGACGTCCAGCTTCCCATCCGCCTGCCGGGGGAGCTCGACTTCCTCGAGGTAGCCGGGCAGCACGGCGCGGACGACCTCCGCGTTGCCGCTCCGCGTGACGGTCACACCGACCGGCGGGGGAGGGGCGGCGGCCTTCTTCGCTCCGGCCAGGAGGAGCAGCAGGACCAGGCTCGTCAGCGTCCGTTTCATCCTGCACCCCGGCTCAGATAGAGGTCGAGCCGCACGGGCGGAGTCACGTTCGCCTCCTTGACCGTCTGTGGCTGGATGACCAGGAGGTCGGCGAGCGCGTCGCCGTCCAGATCCCTCACCTGGACGAGCATGAGGTCCCGCGGCGCCTCCCGGAGCTCGACGGCGAGGTCCGGCTGCGCGGGGTATGAGCAGTCCGGCCGGCCGCGATGGATCGTCACCGTCTTGCCGCGGCCCATCTGCGTGAAGTCGGCCCGGCCGTCGCCGTCGAAGTCGCCCGCGAACTGCGAGGTCTGGCCGAGCTTCAGGTTGTTCAGATTGAGGTTGATCTTGCCCGACAGGTCGAGACCCCGGACCGGCGCGAACTTCCCTCCCGCGCCCTGGCACTGGATGTGGAAGTCGAGCCCGATGCCGATCCGCTGCACGGTGAGGACCTTGACCGCCTGCAGCATGGAGAAGTCCAGGGTCAGCGCGATCATGTCCATCCGTCCGTCGCCGTTCAGGTCCTGCATGCCGCTGCCCGGCATCCGGATGAAAACGCCGTCTTCCCCTTCGTCCCCGCCGCCTTCGAAGGCGTAGCCCTCGGCTTCGAATTCCTGGAAGGGCTTGGGCTCCATGCCCAGGTCGGGGCGCGAGCGGTGGAGGCGGAAGCGGAACTTCGGCCGCTTCGCGTGCTTCATCTCTTGGCGCATCGAGGCGTCGTCGCCCGGCCCCTTCTCCTCCTCGGTCACGTACTCGGCCCGTCCGTCGCCGTCCAGGTCGCCGAAGTAGGTCACCCGGGGGCCTTCGAGCTTCTTTGGCATGGGTGATACAGCTTCGGAGAAGCGCCCGCCGCCCTGGTTGCGCAGCACCCGGAAGCCGGTCCATCCGCCACCCGCGGGCCGCAGCACAAGGTCGGGGAGGCGGTTGCCGTCCACGTCCCGCACCTCGGGGAGCGGATGGAATCGGGAGAGGCTGCCGCGCCCGGCGCTCTGGAGGTCGTCCAGGGGGAAGCGCAGGCGGGACGCGGGCTCGGGCCGGAGCCCGTCCGGCCCGCTCAGGTAGACCGAGGCGCCCTCCGCAGTGGGGAGGAGCACGTCGGCCCGGCCGTCGCCGTCCAGGTCCTTCACCAGCCCGAGGTTGGGGAGGAACGTGCCCGTGCCGGCGAGCACCGGACGTTCTCTCACCAGCGGCTCCAGGACGAGATCGGAGCCGCGGAGCCGAAGCGCGGAGAGCCCCTCGTCCGTGAGCGCCAGGACCGGAGCGCCCGGAGGACCCTCTTCCAGAGACAGCACCGAGGGACCGATCGCCATCGACCGGGCCGCGGGGTCGAACCCGCCACCGGGCCGGCCCAGGAAGAGCCGCAGCTCGCGGCGGTCCACCAGGGAGGGGATGACCGTGAGGACCTCGACCAGCCCCTCGACGTCGTCCATCTCGACCGACTCCTCGATACCGATCTCCCCCCAGCGGGTAAAGGCGAGGACGACCGTGAGGTCGCGCAGGCCGTCGCCGTTGACGTCCGCGGCCACCACGGCCGAGGGGGCGCCGGGCAGCTCCAGGCTGTCGGCGCGCAGGGCAAGCTTCTCGCGGCGGGCCAGGGCCGGGGCCGCAAGGAGGAGGAACAGGACCAGGATTTTGGCGTAGCGAGTCATGTCTTATCAGAACGCTACAGCGCTGCGGATGTTACCCGGAGAGCCGTGGCACACCCATTGCAAAATCCCAGATCGCAGTTTTGCGGAGACCGGAGAACCGATGATCGCTCTGAAGACCTATCATCTGAAACGGTACAAGGACATCGCCGCGCTGCTGATCAAGCACGGGCGGGCCGATCTTGCGCAGGCCATCCAGATGGATGAGAACCTGCCGCAGGATGACAGCGCGTCCTCGGAAGCGGTCTCCGGCGATCCCGAGCAGCTCGCCCGCGACCTGGAGAAGCTGGGGCCGACCTTCATCAAGCTCGGGCAGCTCCTCTCGACCCGCTCCGACCTCCTGCCGCAGCCCTACCTGGACGCCCTCGCCCGGTTGCAGGACAACATCGAGCCCTTCCCCTTCGCGGACGTCGAGCAGATCGTCTCCTCCGAGCTGGGAGTGCGGCTCTCGAAGGCCTTCGCGGACTTCGACAATGTGCCGCTGGCCGCGGCCTCCCTGGGCCAGGTCCACCGGGCGCGGCTGCGCACGGGGCGCGAGGTCGTGGTCAAGGTGCAGCGCCCGGGCATCCAGCAGATCATCCTGGAGGACCTCGAGGCCTTCCACGAGATGGCGGGCTTCATCGACAAGCACACCGAGGTCGGCCGCCGCTTCGCCTTCCAGGACATGCTGGAGGAGTTCCGCAAGACCCTGCTGCGCGAGCTCGACTACCGCCGCGAGGCGCTGAACCTGGTGACCCTGGGCTCCAACCTGCGGCGCTACGAGCGGATCGTCGTGCCCCAGCCGGTGGACGATTACACGACTTCCCGCATCCTGACCATGGACTACATCCCGGGCACCAAGATCACCGAGATGTCGCCGCTCTCCCGCATCGACTTCGACGGCCGCGCCCTGGCGGACGATCTCTGCCGGGCCTACCTCGATCAGATCCTGGTGGACGGCTTCTTCCACGCGGACCCGCACCCGGGCAACCTCCTGATCACCCGCGACGGCCGGCTGGCGCTCCTGGACCTCGGGATGGTGTCGCGGATCGATCCCCAGATGCAGGAGAAGCTGCTCAAGCTGATCCTGGCGGTGACCGACGGCCGCGGCAATCAGGCCGCGGAGATCGTGGTGCAGATCGGCACCCGGATGGAGGGCGCGGACGACACCCGCTTCCAGCGCGAGATCTCCGACCTGGTGGGCGCGGCCCAGGACGCCTCGGCCGAGCAGATCAAGGTCGGCCGGATCGTGATGGCGCTGTCGCGCAAGGCCGCGGAGAACGGCATCCGGCCGGCGCCGGAGCTGACCATTCTCGGCCGGGCCCTGCTCCACATGGACGACGTCTCCCGGAGCCTGGACCCCGGGTTCAACCCGACGGAGAGCGTGCGCCGGCACAGCGACTCGATCATGCGGCGGCACATGATGAAGCGGCTGTCGCCGTCGAACCTGTTCTCCTCGACCCTGGAAATGTACGAGCTGGTGCACCAGCTCCCGGGACGGCTGAACACGCTCCTCGACTCGCTGACCGGGAACCGCCTGGAGGTCAAGGTCAACGCCTTCGACGAGAGCCGGTTGATGGACAACCTGCAGAAGATCGCGAACCGGATCGCCTCGGGGTTGGTGCTGGCCGCCCTGATCGTGGGCGCCGCGCTGCTGATGCAGGTGAGGACCACCTTCACCCTGTTCGGCTATCCGGGTCTCGCGATGATCCTCTTCCTGCTCGCCGCCTTCTGCGGCTTCGCCCTGGTGCTGAGCATCCTCTTCAACGACGACTGGAGGGTGTGGCGGAACAGGCCGCCGCGGTAGCAGCCCTCACCCCCGTCCCCTCTCCCGCCTCCCCGACCACCCTCGCCGGGAGAGGGGCGCCCCCGCGCACCCTCTCTTGAGGCGAGAAAGCTGCTATTCAGTCTCCCCCTCTCCCGGGGAGGGAGATGGGGAGGCGGGAGAGGGGGCCGGGGGGTGAGGGCTCTTCCGCAGCCCGGGCTGCAGCAGGTCCACCTCGCCGATGGGGATCGTCTCCGCTTTTCCGAAGCGCTTCTCGACGTCCGCGGCGAAGGCCTTGGCGTTGCCCACCAGGACGACCAGCATCCGGTCCGGCTGGAGCCTGCGCCCGGCGAAGCTCTTCACCTGCTCGGCAGTCACCGCGCCCAGCTTGTCGCGGTAGCTCTCCAGGTACTCGCGGCCATAGCCGAACTTCATGGCCTCCAGCACCTTGCCTGCGATGCCGTCCGGCGTCTCGATCTCCAGGGGGAACGCGCCGGTCAGGTAGGTCTTGCGCGTCTCCAGCTCCTCGGCCGGGACAGGCGTCTTGCCCATGCCTTCGAGCACCTCCAGCACCAGCCCCAGGGCCTCGGCCGTGGACTCGGTCTTCGTGAACGTGTTCGCCAGGAACCAGCCCGGCTCGGATGGCAGCCGGAGGTCCGTAAAGGCCCCGTAAGACAAACCCCGCTTGCGCCGGACCTCCTCATACAGGCGCGAGTTGGAGCTCGATCCCACCACGGAATCGTAGACCTGCGCGGCGAAGTGGTCGGGGTCGCGGTAGCCGATCGCGATCTGGCCGACGCGGATCTGCGTCTGCACGGCGTCGGGCTTGTCGATGATGACGATCCGGCGCTGCGCCTGCGCTGGCTTGACCGCGGGGATGCGCGACTCCTCGCCCCGCTTCCAGGCGCCGAAGAAGCGCTCCGCCTTGGCGAATGCGTCGGCCGCCTTGACGTCGCCGACGATCGCCAGGATCGACTCGTTGGGCACGTACTGCCGGCGGTGGAAGGCGGCGAGGTCGTCCCGCGTCAGGCCCTGGACCGACTCCGGCGTGCCCGTGGCCGGCTGCCCGTAGGGGTGGCCGCCGTAGACGGCCTGCACGAAGGCCGCGTCCGCGATGTACTCGGGGTCCGTCTGCTGGATCTGGAGGCCGCTCAGCGTCTGGTTGCGCCAGCGCTCCAGCTCCTCGGCCGGGAAGCTCGGGCGCAGGATCACGTCCGAGAGGAGGTCGAGCGCCAGGTCGAGCTGGTCCGAGGTCACGCGCACCCCGGCGAAGCCCGACTCCAGGCTCGCGCCCGTGGTCAGCACACCGCCCACCGAATCGATGGTCTGGGCGATCTGCTGCGCCGAGCGCGCCGTGGTCCCTTCCCGGACCAGAGCGGCGGTGGCGTCGGCCAGACCCGCCTTGCCGGCGGGAGCGTGGACCTTGCCGCCCGGGAAGAGCAGCTGCGCGGAGAGCGACGGCGTCTCGTGCTGCTCGATGACCACCAGGCGCAGCCCGTTGGCGAGCGTCTTCTCTTCAAAGGCAGGGAAGCGGATCTCCTTGGCCGGCTTGGGCGGGGGAGGGGTCTGCTTCGGTTTGGCCTCCTGCGCGGAGGCCGCGCCCGTCAGCAGGGCCAGGGCGGTTATCGAGAGGGCAAATCGCGAGAGGACAAATCGGGTGATCTTCATGGCTGCTCCTCCGTCTTTCCCTCGGGCTTCCCTTCGGGCTGACCCTGTCCCGGCTTCATGGCCGCGGGCAGCATGTGGACGACGGTGCGGTTCTCCGGCCGGAAGTAGGTCCGGGCCACCCGCTGCACGTCCGCGGCCGTGACCTTCTGGAACTCGGCGAGGTCCTTGTCGACCCGCGATACGTCGCCCAGGATCACGCTGGCGTAGCCGATGGCCACGCCCTTGTCCTGCACGGTCTGGCGCTCGAAGACCTGCCCGGCAACGATCTGGCTCTTGGCCTTCTCCAGCTCCTCCTGGGGCGCCGGCTCGTTGCGCAGCCGCTCCGCCTCCTCGGCGAGCGCCTTCTCGGCCTCCTCGACCGTCTTGCCGGCCTGCAGGATCGCGAAGAAGAAGAAGACCCCGGGGTCCTCCAGGATGATCGTCTGACCGCCGGCTTCCAGCGCGATCTGCTGGTCGTAGACCATCTTGCGGTAGAGCCGCGAGCTCTGGCCGTTGGAGAGGACATTGGCGGCCACCTGCAGCGCGTAGAGGTCGGGGTGCCCGGCCTCGGGCATGTGGTACGTGAAGATCACCGCGGGGAGCGGCGTGTTCGCGTCGTACTCGACTGTCCGGCGCTCGGCCGTCTGCGCCGGCTCCTTCGGGACGTTGCGCGGGATCGCCTGCCCCTTGGGGATCGAGCCGAAGTGCTTCTCGATCCAGCCCAGCGTCTCGTCTGACTGGAAGTCGCCGGAGATCACGAGCGTGGCATTGTTGGGCACGTAGTAGGTGCGGTGGAACTCCCGCACGTCCTCGATCGTGGCGGCCTCCAGGTCGGCCATGCTGCCGATGGGGAGGATGCGGTACGGATGGGCGGTGAAGGTCTTGTCGAGCACCACCTCGAAGAGCCGGCCGAAGGGCGGGGTCTCGATCCGGAGCCGCCGCTCCTCCTTGACCACGTCGCGCTCGGAGAGGAAGTTCTCCTCCGACACGTCCAGCGAGCGCATGCGGTCGGCCTCCATCCAGAGCATCCGCTCCAGGTACTGGCTGGGGAAGGTCTGGAAGTAGAGCGTGCGGTCGAAGTCCGTGGTCGCGTTGAAGCGCCCGCCGATGGAGCTGATGAAGTTGATGTGCTCCTCGGGCTCCACGTTGGCCGAGCCCTTGAACATGATGTGCTCGAACAGGTGCGCGAAGCCGCTCCGCCCCTGGCGCTCGTCCTTCGAGCCGACGTGGTACCAGACCTGGACGTTGGCGACCGGGACCGAGCGGTCCTCGTGGAGGACGATCTTCAGCCCGTTGGCGAGCTGGTGCTGCCGGATCTTCAGCTCTGGCGGCGTCACCTTGAGGGTCGCCGCGGCGAGCCCCTGAGTCCCGGTCATCAGGGCCAAGGCCAGTGTGAGAACCGGCGGCAGTTTTCGTGTGTACATCCGTAGACCTCCCATTTCGCTTGGGATGTTATACGCGTCAGGGCGTGGAAGGGTTCGGTGCCGGTATCGTCACCGGAAGGGGAGGCCGGGGGAGCTTCTCCGGCCGCGTGGCGGCGTTGTAGAGGAACGAGGCCACCACGACCGACGCCTGCACCAGGGCGTCCCGGTCCAGATGGTCGAAGGCGTCCAGGTTCGAGTGGTGGGTGCGCGCCGAGTAGTCGAGCCTGTCCTGCACGAACTGGAACCCGGGCAGGCCGACGTCCAGGAACGCCTCGTGATCCGTGCCGCCCGTCGCGCGCAGGGTCACGGTGTCGGCTCCGATGTCATGGAAGGGGGCGAGCCAGGACTCGAAGATCGGCCGGACCGCCGCGTTCCCCTCGGCATAGATGCCGCGGATGCGGCCGGCGCCGTTGTCCATGTTGAAGTAGGCCGAGAGCTTCTCGTGCCCGGGGCGCAGGGCGAGCTTGCCCTCGCCCCGCCAGTTGTCGCGGCGGATCCACTTCTTCTCTTCGGGGTCCTCGGGACCGCTCCAGGCGGCAAAGTGCTCGGCCACGTAGTCGACCGAGCCCATGAGCCCCTGCTCCTCGCCGCTCCACAGGGCGATGCGGATCGTGCGCCGCGGCTTGACCCCGATCGCCTTGAGGATGCGCACGGCCTCCATGACCACGGCGCAGCCGGCGGCGTTGTCCGTAGCGCCGGTGCTGCCGTGCCAGGAGTCGAGGTGCGCCCCCACCATGACGATCTCCCCCTTGCGGTCCGTACCCGGGATCTCGGCGATGGTGTTGTAGGCCATCTCGTCCTCGTCGTGGTAGCGCGCCTCGACCTCGACTTCCAACTCGACCTCGGTGCCCGCGGAGATGAGCCGGTGCAGGCGGTTGTAGTGCTCAGCGGCCATGACCACGGTCGGCACGCCCACGCTCAGGCCGGGCTCGAAGCTCCCGCCGCGGGTGACCCGCACCACGCCCCAGGGCCGGTTGCTGACGTTGATTACGGCCAGGGTCTTCTCCTCCGCGAGGAAGCGGTTGAGGGCATCCCGGAATTTGGCGCGCTCCACCCCTCTCTTCTTGAGCTCCGCCCGGTCCCGGTCCGGGGGGATCTCGAACCGGCCGAGCTCGAGCAGCTTCTCGGCGGTGTACTCGCGGGGATCGACCTCGTCGGGGTTGGCGAAGTCGAAGGGGTCCTCGAAGAGGACGACCTTGCCCGCCAGCTTGCCGCGCCAGGCGTCGAAGTCCGACTCCTTCTCAAACTTGGCGATCAGGGTCGTGCCGCGGACGGGACCGGCGGTGCCCGGCGTGTAGGCCCGCGGCAGGGCGTGGAGCGGTCCCTGCTGAGGCTTGGTCATGTGGACGGCCGCCCGGCTGAACGACCAACCCCGGCCGAAGGGGTAGTCCTCCAGGTGAGCCTTCTCCAGGCCCCACTCCTCAAGCCGCTGCCGGGTCCAGTCGTTGGCCGCCTTCATCCCGGGCGAGCCGGTGAGGCGGGAGCCGATGACGTCGGTCAGGTGGCGGGCGGTCTCCAGGACCTGGGAGTGCCGGAAGCCCTCCTCACGGATGCGGGTGACCATTTCGAGGTCCACCGGCTCCGCGAAGGCCGAGGCGGGGATGCTCAGGAACGCAACGGTGGCGAGGACAGGAAGAGTGCGGGCCAAGGGACCTCCTTCATGGGATCGCCTTCGATTCGTGCGGGGGATTGTACCTTTCCGCGACCGGGAGGGAAGAGCCGGGCGGAACCAGCTAGAATGTCCTCCGGCCGGAGTGGCGGAATGGCAGACGCAGGAGACTTAAAATCTCTCGCCGCAAGGCGTGCGGGTTCGAGTCCCGCCTCCGGCATCAAGCAATAACTCCCCTAAACACAGCTACTTAGCTCGCCAGAGATCCTGGTCTCCCCGCCGGCGTCCCGAAAATCAGGACGCCTACAGGACGCGCTCGCTTAAGCCTCGACTAGTCAGGCGACTAGCGGAGAATAATTACATCCTGCTAAACTACTTGGATCTACCATTTCTGATGAGGAGGATTTCAATGAATCGTTTTCGACTCTCCCTCGGTGCCCTCGCCACCATCGCCCTGAGCCTGCTCGCGGCCTATGAGCTCGCGAATCCGCGCGAGGCGCAGGCGATCTGTTACTGCGACAACACCCTGTACAGCACGCCGACGTTCATGGCCAAGGGTTACTCCTGCGCCGAGGCCGAGGCCAAGCTGCAGGACAAGGCGCTCCCCTACGTGAACTGCAACACGTATGAGGTCTGCTTTCAATCCCTCGTGATCACCAGCGCCTGTACTTGGGATCACCTCGACCTCGGCTACAAGGTGCAGGGCTTCATCCGCTATCGCTGCGAAGCCGGCACCTGCCTCTGAGCGCAAGGCATTTCGGACGGCTCGGAATGAATTCGGGCGCGCTCGAATCGATTCGGTCCGGTCCGAACGGTTCAGGACGCAACCGGGATCTCGCGGAGCGGCAGGAGGCCGGAGGGGCAGCCAGGCGTCGCTTCAGGCGCGTCAGAGTCATTTCGGACGCATAAACAGCCCGCGGAACGCGCCAGAACCCATTCGGATGGATACGAATGACTTTTTATCCATAATAATGGAGAAGATCGCGCTCGGCGGGATCTTTATGCGTTCGAGTCCAATCTGATGGACCCGATTTCATTTTCGATCCATAGGAATGGAGATTAAGGCTTCGACGGCGTTTTTATGGGATGGGATCCATTCGTATGGATCGGAAATGAAATCGGGTACATAGTAATGGAGACGAGCGCGTTCGATGAGATTTTTATGCGCTGGATTCCATTCCGAAGCGATCGAAGGCAATTTCGATCCAAAATAATGGAGCCCGGGGCTTACCGGTAGCCATCTGCCCCCCTTCACGCCCTCGATCGCCGTGACGCGCTACTTACGAAGCGAAGAAGCGATACAGGCCGCGGCGAGGAACAGGACGAAGAGGACAAGCTCGAGTCCGTCTCCAAACCGGAGCCAGGCGAGCCGCGCCGGATCGGGTTGCGGAGTATCGGCTTCCGCCTCGGTTTCTGCGATCTGCCTCAGGATCTCCCTGGCACGCCCGGCTTGCTCGTCCGGCACCTCCAGGCTTACTCCCGCGGTGGAGCCGCCTGCTACCGGGAGCCCGGCATTGTGATCCTCGTGAATGGACACGGAGACCTGCTCGGCCTCCAGGCGGCCCTGGAGGAGGTGGGCTTCTTCGGGCGTGAGGCGGGCGATGGTGGCCATGAGGATCATACGGAAGCCTATACCCAAATACTGTCCAGTTAAGAATCCACCCCATAGGAAGCCGTGTGGCGTGCGGTCCGCCCGTCGACCTTCGCCATAGCCCCCTTCACGCTCCACTCAGCCCTCCATCACTCCCTGAACACGACCTGCGTGCCCGGCTTGACGTGGCGCGCCAGGAACAGCGCGTCCCAGTTCGTCAGCCGGATGCAGCCGTGGCTGGAAGTGTAGCCGATCGTCTCCGGGGTGGCCGTGCCGTGGATGCCGTGGTGGGGCTTGGAGAGGTCGAGCCACACCAGGCCGACCGGGGAGTTCGGCCCCGGAGGGAGATGAGCCTCCGGCTTGTCGTCGGACACGTCGGCGAAGAGCTTCGGCTGGTAGTGGAAGTCGGGCTCGGGGTAGATGCCGGTGAGCTGGAGCGTGCCGCTCGCCGAGGGGTCGTACTTTGACCCGAGCGTGGTGGGGAAGTGGTAGAGGATATGCCCCTGGGCGTCCACGGCCTGCAGGTAGAAGCCCCTCTTGGAGATCAGGAGCCGGGCTATCTGTCCTCCCTCGGCCTGTCCTCCTTCAGCGGGGGGCCGGTTGGCGGCCGGAGTTGCCTTGGCTCCACTCTGAGAAGGGACATCCTCCGGCCGGGTCTGCGGGACGTTCGGCAGCGCGATCTCGGTGCCCGCCTGAAGGCTGGCGAAGTCGACCTGTGGATTCAGCTTCTGGACCAGCTCGGGCGTGGCGTGGCCGCGCTCGGCAAAGAGCTCCAGGGGGGAGCTGTAGCAGAGGCATTCGAGCTTCGCCTGCTCGTAGGGATCGTCGGGCAGGGGATCGACGAAGGGACCTTTCAGGTCCTCCTGCGTCACCTGGACCCGGGCGAGGGGCTCGCCAGGTCCTGCGGTGCGGACGAGCGCGTCCCAGGTGCCCTGGTCCACCTCGCCGGTGGTGTTCAGGCCCTGGGCGAACTGGAACCAGTAGACCGCCTTCTCGGTGTTCTTTCCCCAGTTGCCGTCGATGACGCCGGGCGAGAAGCGGGCACGGTCCAGGAGGATCTGGGCGCGGAGCACGCTGGGGCCGCCGCCGTCCTGCCCCAGGGGCAGAGCGGGGTTGCCGCTCAGCGCGTCCGGCGAGATCTGCTCGAAGGTCTCTCCGGAGCGCCGGCCCGGAGGCAAAGCTCCCGCCGTCGATCCGCCCTCGGCTCCCGGCGGGGGAGGGGGCTCCATACCCGGGGTCAGTGGGGACTGGGCCGTGCCCTGGGGAGCCGGAGCCGTCCCGAGCCTCTCCGCGCGGTCGCGCTCGGCGTACTGCCTCCAGGCTGGGTCGCGGCGCCCCTGCTCCAGCGCGGCCGGGTCGTACTCGGCAGCGCCGATCGGCACGGAGTACCGGGGGGCCTGGGACTGCTGCTGGGCGGCCGGGGTCTCGCTCGGCTGTTCGTCGGTAGCATCCTCGTAGGTGCAGGCTCCGAGCAGCAGGGGGAGGATCAGGATGGGGATTCTTGTGCGCATGTTCCGCCTCCGGGCCGGGAGTTGAGCCGGCCGCGCCCGGGGCGGTGCAACTTCCGTTCCTCCGCGATCTCCCTCTCCCCCAGCATGGGGGAGAGGGCTGGGGAGAGGGGGAATGGGATCAAGGAAAAGTAGCGAGCCTGCGCGCCAGTCCGGTCATGAGAGCCAGATGGTGGTCGTCGTGCTCGGCCACGAAGAAGGCCATGTCGATGACCCGCATGGGCTGCTTGAGGCGGGGATGAATGGCGGACTGGCCGGCGCGCCCGGGGTCCCAGGTCTCCAGCCGCTCGACGAAGCTCTCGCGCTCGCGGCGGAACTGCTGAACCAGGTATTCGGCTGCCCGCAGGTTGTGGTTGGCCTGCCAGGTCTTGCGGTTCTCCATGTCCGCGGGGCGGAGCACCTCGGCGCCGGCCAGGTAGTCGTCCAGCCGGCCCAGGTGCAGCTCGTCGAGGTCGAGCAGGTGGCCGATGTGCTCCTGGATCGACCAGGCGTCGCCGTCCCTCCGGGTGAGGACCCCGGGAGGGATCCCCCGCACCTTGTCCTCGATGCGGGGGATCGCGCCGCGCAGGCGCTCAATCACGACGGGGAGCATCTCGACCGGCAGGTCGAAGCGGAACGTCCGTTCGGTCCAGCGCATGGACGGGATCTTACGGCAGGAAACCGTTCCTGTCGAAGAACCCGGGCAGGTCGCTGCTGGTCGGGCCGGCGCCCGGGAGCAGGTAGTACTTCGTTACTCCCGTGCTGATCTGCTGGATCCAGACCTCGGTCTGGGTGGTGTTGAGCTTGACCACCGTAGGCCAGAGGAAGCCGTTGGGCCTCGGACCGATCACGCGGATCAGGATCTCGGTACGGGTCGGGATCGCGCCGCTGATGCACAGTGTCTCGTCGAGGCAGTCGTCCTCGTCCTGCTTGGCGCCAGCCCGGTCGCCGATCCTGACCTTGAAGCGGAAGCCGGGGATCTCCGGAGTGGTCAGGAAAGGGCCGGCCGGCAGCGCCGGGGTGGAGCACTGGAGGGTGATGGTATAGCTGCCCGTCTCCTTGGCCTCGGCCGAGGTGGCGGCGATGCGCCAGAGCCCGGTCTCGTCGAGGGCGTGGTTGACCGTCAGGGTCGAGCCGCTGGCGTCCTGCTGCAGCGCCAGGTTGTGCGGGTCGAAGAGGAGGATCGAGGGGGTGAACACGGTCGAGGTCATGGTGATGGTGACCGACTGCCCGGCCGGGCCGGCGAACGTGAAGAAGTCGGCCCAGGACTCCTCGTCGATGAAGCACTCGGACGCGTCGAGCGAGGTCTGCCGGGTCTCCCCGCACTGGATCGTCTGGGGGAAGCAGCGATGGGCGGCGTCGGCAGGGGTAGCGAGAGCGAGCAGGGAGGTGCAGAGCAGCAGCGGGCTCAGGCGGTTCATGCGGGGGAGCGCTCCTTTCTGATGGACATCCGGACGGCAGACAACAATGCTTGAAGGAGAAGCAAAAAGCCCGCCAGGACGGCGGGCTCAATCGAGAGACACAGGAACGGATAAAACGACTAAGCCGTCGCCCGCTGCTCCTCGGGCTGGACTTCCTCCATCTGGACGGAGACCAGCTTCGAGACTCCCTTCTCTTCCATGGTCACGCCGTAGAGCGTGCCCGCGACCTCCATGGTCAGCTTGTTGTGGGTGATGACGATGAACTGGGTGCTTCCCGACATCTCCCGCAGGACGTCCACGAAACGGGTGGTGTTCACGTCGTCGAGCGGCGCGTCCACCTCGTCCAGGATGCAGAAGGGCGACGGCTTCGTCTTGAACAGGGCGAAGAGCAGGGCGATCGCGGTCAGCGCCTTCTCGCCTCCGGACATCAGCATCAGGTTCTGCAGGCGCTTGCCCGGCGGGCGGGCCAGGATCTCGATGCCGCTCTCCAGCATGTCCTCCTCGTCCAGGAGGCGCATCTCGGCTTCGCCGCCGCGGAACAGTCTCGCGAAGGTCTCTCCGAAGTGCTTGTTGACCTCCTGGAAGGTGGTCTGGAAGCGCTCGCCCGAGGCTTCGTTGATCTCCTTGATCGTCTTGCGCAGGCTGTCCACCGAGTTCGCCACGTCGGCGCGCTGGGTGGTCAGGAACTGGAAGCGCTCCTCCTGCTCGTCGTGCTCCTGCACGGCCAGCAGGTTTACCGGCCCGAGCCGCTCCAGCGCGGCCTTGGTGCGCGCCAGCTCCGCCTCCAGCTCGGCGAGGTCGGCCGGCGGCTCTTCCGGAAGCTCTTCCGACGGTGGGAGGGGCTTCTCGAAGTGCTCGTGGTAGGTCACGGACAGGTGCTCGGCGTCCTGGCGGAGAGCGGCGTGGGCGACGCGGTGCTCCTCGACCTCGGTCCGCACGGCGTCGCGCCGGTCGCGGGTCTCGTGGATGCGCTCGTCCAGTCCCTGGATCTCTTCGCGCCGCTCGTCGAGCCGCTGCTGCTGTTCCAGGACTCCCTCTTCCGCGGAGGCCCGCCGCTCCAGGGCACTTTGCAGGTCCTGTTCGGCCTTGACGATGGCTGCCTCCAGGTCCTGCCGCCGGGCCGCGAGCTTGTTGGCGTCCTCGCGCCAGAGGGCGACCTGCCGCCGGCCGCGATCCACCTCGGAGCGGAGGCGCGACTCCTCGCGGTCGTGCGACTCCAGGCGCTCGTCGAGCAGCTCCAGGCGGCCGCGCCGGCCGGCGCTCGCGGTGCGCAGGGCCTCGCGGGATGCCTTGGACGCGTCGAGCTCTGCCTGGGCGCGGTCGAACGCTTCCTGGAGCGAGGCGTTGCGCTGCTCGGAGGCGGTCAGCTCGTCCTGGAGCTGCTGGCGGCGCTGGGTCACGCGCTCGATCTCGCGGGCGATCTCCTGCTGCTCTCCCGTGAGAGTTTCCTGCTCGGAGGTGAGGCGCCGGTGGCGGGTCGCGGCGTCCTCCTGGCGGGCGCGGTGGACGGCCAGCTCCTGCCGGAGCTGCGCGACTTCTCCTTGCAGCCGGTTCGACTCCCTCGCCAGGTTCGCCCGCTCCGCCACCAGCCGCTCCAGCTCCGTGGTGGACTCCCGAAGCTGGCGCTCCAGGTCGGGGATCGACTTGCCCAACGCGGCCAGCTCGCTCTCGCGCTCCAGCACGCCCGGCGTCGCCACCTCGCCCTCGACGTGGAAGGTGCCGGCCTGCACCCAGACACCCTCGCGGCTCAGGAAGGCGAAGCCCGGATGGAGCCGCGCCAGCCGCTCGGCGTCAGCCGCGGTGCGCACCAGGAAAGCGGGCGGCAGGGCCACGGCCAGCTCTTCGGGGAGGGCCAGGGCCTCTCCCAGGGAGAGGACCACGGCTGGATCGTCCACGATCGCGACGTGCTCGTCCTCCGAGGGGGGGCGGCGCTCGACGAGCACCGCGGCCGAGCGTCCGGCCAGGGCCTGGGCCAGGTCGCGGGCCGAGGCGCCCGGCGCCAGGACCACCGCATCGGCCAGGCTGCCGAGATAGACGTCCAGGCTCCGCTCCCAGCCCTCCAGGGCCTTGGCCTGGCCGGCGAGCCAGGCGGGCTCGGCGAGGCCGGCGGCGGCGAGGGCTTTTTCCAGGGCGGCCCGGCGCTGGGCGTGGGCACGGGATAGCTCGGCCAGGATGCGCTGCCTCTGGCGTGAGCCGGAGAGCTGGTCCTCCAGGCCCCGCTTGCGCTCGGAGGCTTCGGCCTCGCGGCGCAGGGTCACTTCCAGGGCGGAGGCGACGCGCTCCTGGTCGGCGCTCTTGCCGGTCAGGGCGGTGTCGGAGGCCTTCACTTTCTCCTGAGCGAGGGCCAGGGCCTCGGCGGCCTGCTTGAGCTCGTGCGCGTGCTGGGTCAGCTCCTGGTCCAGGTGATGGCGCCGGAAGTTGCCGCGCTCCAGTTCGATCTGCGACTGCTGGACCCGCTGCCGGAACGCGTTGATCTCGTTGACGGCGGCCGCGAGCTGGCCGCGCACGGCTTCGACCCGGGCGGCCACCTGCTGCAGGTCGCGCTCGGCCGAGGCGATCTGGCGTTCGTCGGCCTCGACGGCCTGGGCGGCCAGGTCGCGCTCGGCCGCGAGCTCGAGGCGCCGCTCCTCCAGGGCTTCGAGGGCGTCCACGTGGGCCTGGATCTCGGCTTCCCGGCGCTCGGCCATGCCGCGGTCCTGCTCGGCCCGCTCGCCGATCTCCTTGACGGTCTGGCGGTTGGCCTTGAGGAACTCCTGGCGTCCTTCGATCGTGGCCGCGAGCTCGGCCACCTTCTGGTGCCGCTCGGCCATGGCTCGCGCCAGCTCGTCGAGCCGCTGCCGCCCCTCGGCAAGAGCGGCCTCGTCGCGATGCAGGTCGGCGGCGAGCCCGGCTTCCCGGGTGGTGGCCTCCTCGATCTTCGAGCGCAGCTCGCGCAGACGGGCGGAGAGGGCGGCCCAGCGGCCGGAGAGGACCTTCTCCAGCAGCTCGCGGTACTCGACTTCCTTTTCCTGGTAGCGCCGCGCCGCGCTCGCCTGGCGCTTGAGGGAGCGCAGGGCGCGCTCGACCTCGGAGATCACGTCGTCCAGCCGGAGCAGGTTGGCCGTGGCCTCCTGGAGCTTGACCTCGGCCACGGTCTTGCGCGCCTTGTAGCGCGTGATGCCCGCGGCCTCCTCGATCAGCTTGCGCCGCTCCTGCGGCTTGCCGGAGAGGATCATCCCGATCTTGCCCTGCTCGATCACCGAGTAGGCGCGGATGCCCAGGCCGGTGTCCATCAGGATGTCCTTGATCTCCTTCATGCGCACGACCCGGCCGTTGAGCCGGTACTGGCTTTCGCCGCCCCGGAAGACCCGGCGGCCGATGGTCATCCAGCCGCCGTCCGCGCCCTGGAAGGAGGAGTCGGTCTCCAGCGTCAGGGTGCACTCGGCCATGCCGAGGGGCTTCCTTTGCTCGGAGCCGTTGAAGATGACGTCCTCCATCGTGCCGCCGCGCAGGGACTTGGCGCTCTGCTCGCCAAGCACCCAGGTCATGGCTTCCGACAGGTTGCTCTTGCCGCACCCGTTGGGACCGACGATGGCCGTGATCCCGCCCGCGAACTCGACGCGCACAGGATCGACGAACGATTTGAATCCGGAAATCTCGAGGCGTTTGACTTTCAGCATGTGTGATGTGCCCTGGCGGTTTCGACCGTGCGGGGCAGGATATCAGACGGCCGGACCGTCCTACAAGCTGTGGGCGAGTCTGGAAGATGACCACAAGATGTGGTAGGGGAGTGGAGACCTCACCCCCTGTCCCCCTCTCCCGTCTCCCGCCGGCCCGACCCCGGGAGAGGGGGGACGTGACTGAGGCTGTCGTGCCTCGCGTTCGGTCACGGCGGCCCCAGATACGTTCCCCCTCTCCCGGCGGGGGAGGGGTGGGAGACGGGAGAGGGGGACAGGGGGTGAGGTTCCGGGTGCTAGACTTTCCACCCCATGGACCACGGCGTCTGGATCGCCACCCTCGCCGGACTGCTCGCCGGGCTCACTCACGCCCTCGCGGGGCCGGACCATCTTTCGGCTGTCGCGCCCCTCGTGGTGGGGGAGCGGCGCAGCGGATGGGGCACGGGCTTGCTTTGGGGCCTGGGGCACAGCGGCGGGGTCTGGCTGATCGGTCTCCTGGCTCTCGGATTGCGGGATGTGCTGCCCCTGGAGCGGGTCTCCTCGTGGAGCGAGCGGCTGGTCGGAGCGGTGCTGATCGCGGTGGGGCTCTGGGGACTGCGCAAGGCGTTCGGACCGCGGCTGACCGAGGAGGCGGAAGCCCACGCGCACCCGCGGAGCGGCTTGGCGGCGCTCTGGATCGGTGGGATCCACGGCCTGGCCGGCAGCTCGCACATCCTCGGGCTTTTTCCGGCCCTGGCCCTCCCCTCGCGGTCGGCGTCGCTGGCCTACATGGGCGGTTTCGGTCTCGGTGCGATCATGGCCATGGTGGCGTTCGCCTCGGTCCTGGGGCTCGCGGCCGTCCGGCTGGCGGCTTTCGGAAGCCGGGGCTACCAGGCCCTCCTCGGAGGCACCTCGGCGGCCTCGATCATGCTCGGGGGCTTCTGGCTCATCTCATGAGGGGATGGAAATGACTCGGCGCGAGCTGCTCTCCATGGCGTTCCTGGGCCTTGCGGCGGCGCGCCAGCTGTCCGCGCAGAACGCGCAGAACGCGAAGAAGAAGGGGGATGCCTTGCCATCGACAGCCACCGAAGCGCGGCTCGTGGCCCGCCCCGGGGCTCCCATGGAAGAGGCGAAGCCGGGGCTGCACGAGCTCGGGCTGGGCGGACGGCGCGACGGCGTCCTCTACGTGCCCAAGGGCTACAAGGCGGACCGTCCCGCCCCGCTCGCCGTGATGCTGCACGGCGCGGGAGGGAGCGCCCGCCGCGCCCTGGGACCCTTCCAGAACCTGGCGGACGAGGCCGGGCTGATCCTCCTGGCCACGGACTCCCGGGGGCAGACCTGGGACGTCCTCGAAGGGGGCTACGGTCCGGACATCGCCTTCCTCGACCGCGCCCTGGAGCACACCTTCGCCCGCTGCGCCGTGGACCCGAAGCGCATCGCGGCCGAGGGCTTCTCGGACGGCGCCTCCTACGCGCTCTCGATCGGGATCACCAACGGCGACCTCTTCAGCCACGTGATCGCCCTCTCGCCCGGCTTCATGGTGCCGAAGGACCAGCGGGGGAAGCCGAAGATCTACGTTTCCCACGGCACGGGTGACCAGGTGCTCTCTATCGACCGCTGCAGCCGCAAGCTGGTCCCGCAGCTCAAGAACGCGGGCTACGATGTCCTCTACCGGGAGTTCGACGGCCCGCACACGGTGCCTCCGGACATTGCTAAGGAGGCGGTGAAGTGGTTCGCGGGGTGAGGGCCTGAATCCTCGGGCAGCCACCCGAGTGCCTCCGGCATTTACGACTCAGGCAGCAGGCTCCCGCTGCTAAAGGCAGATGCGTTTACAATTGTAGTTGTAACGGAGGGCTTGGCCGTGCATGCTCATAAGCTGAAGGTGACGATCCAAGAAGACCATCGAGTCGAGGTTCGGCTCCCGGACGATTTTCCGGAGGGGCCTGCCGAAGTTATTGTCCTCACGCATCGGCCGGCAGGTGACGCACAACTGAGCCCAGCAGCTCATCTCTCTGCCCAGCAACGGACGCTTGCTGCGCTGGCCGAGTTGCGCTCCGTGCAGCTCACGCCTGAGGAGGAAGAGGTCCTTGGCGCATTCGAGACCTTTCGGGACGAGCATCCGATCCGCTTCGCAAGCCTGACAGAAGAGGACTGATGAGCGTCCTTCTCCTCGATACGAATACGCTCAGCTACATCCTGAAGAACGTTCCCCCAGTGCCTGCGAAGTTGGATGAGGCCGTGCGGCAGGGGAAGTCGTTCCTCCTCGCTTCCGTTGCGCACTACGAGCTGACCCGCTACCTCCATTTGAAAGGGGCATACCGGCTCCTCCGGCTCTACGAGCAGTTGACGGCCACGTGGCAGCGTTGCGAGCCCTCGTTCGAGGATTGGGATAAGGCGGCCCGGTTTTGGGCGGAGCGGCACCGGTCTGGCCAAGGGATTTCCGATCCCGATCTCCTGCTCGCCGCACTGGCCCGGAAGTGGAACGCTACGCTTGTGACGAACAACACCCGGCACTTCACGGGCCTTGGAATAGCCCTCGAAGACTGGACCTCCCAGTCGTAGCACGCGGCGCCGTCGAACGAGTCTGGGAACTCGATGAAAGACTTCTTCGTCAGCTTCAATAGTGCCGACAAGGCGTGGGCCGATTGGATCGCCTGGATGCTCGAAGAGGCGGGCTATCAGGTGGTCTATCAGCCGTGGGACTTCCGGCCTGGTGGCAACTTCGTCCTGGAGATGCAGAAGGCGGCCGGCGAGACACGCAAGACGGTGGTGGTCCTGACCGACAACTACCTCAAGGCCGACTACACCCAGCCGGAATGGGCTGCTGCCTTCGCGCAGGATCCCCGTGGCGAGGACCGCAAATTGATCCCTCTGCGGGTTGCGCCGTGCTCACCCACCGGACTGCTCAAGCCGTTGATCTATGCCGATCTGGTGGGGCTGCCTGCCGACGTGGCCAAGGCGGCCGTGCTCACCGCGGTCTCTGACGACCGACCCAAGCCGGCGCAGCAACCCGTTTTTCCCGGCCCAACGGCGTCCTCCACGAGCCCGGCGCCCCCCTACCCGGGTCCCCTCCTCGACACCGGCCGTCTACCCATCCCCGGCTCGAAGTTCGTCGGCCGGGAGGCAGAGATCGCCCGGCTGGATGCAGCCTGGGAGAACCCAACCATCCACGTCCTCACCCTGGTGGCCTTCGGGGGCGTCGGCAAGTCGGCGCTGGTCGCCCGCTGGATGGACCGCATGGCGGCCGAGGGCTGGCGCGGGGCCGTGCGGGTGCTGGACTGGTCGTTCTACAGCCAGGGGAGCAAAGACCAGAACACCTCCGCCGAGCGTTCATCGACCACGCCCTCCGTTTCTTCGGTGATCCCGACCCCAAGGCCGTCTCCCTTCACGACCGCGGCGCCCGCCTCGCAGGACTCATCAGGAAGGAGCGCTCTCTGCTCGTCCTCGACGGTGTCGAGCCCCTGCAATACCCGCCGGGCCGGCCGGAGATCGAGGGCCGCCTCAAGGACCCCGGCCTCTCCGCCCTCCTCAAGAGTCTTGCCGCGGGCAACCCGGGCCTCTGCGTGGTTACCACCCGGGAACGGATCGCCGACCTCTCCGGCTCCCCAAGCACGGCATCGCAGATCCCCCTGGAGGAACTAGAGCTTGGCGCTGCGGTGGATCTTCTTCGCCAACTCGGCGTGAATGGCCGGGAGAGCGAGCTACGCGCCGCAGCCGAGGACTTCAAGCGACACGCCCTCACCCTGACCCTTCTCGGCAACTTCCTTCGCCGGGCCCACGGCGGCGACATCCGCAAGCGGCGGGAGATCGATCTCCACCGGGCCGACGAGAAACAGGGCGGCCGCGCCTTCCATGTGATCGCCACCTACGCCCACTGGCTGGGAGAGGGTCCAGAGCTCGCGATCCTCCGTCTCCTCGGCCTCTTCGACCGGCCCGCGGAGGCCGACGTCCTGAAGGCCCTGCGTGCCGTGCCGCCGATCCCAGGGCTTACGGAGCCCCTGGTGGGCCTCTCGGACGAAGACTGGCGGCTCGCCATCGCCACCCTGCGGGATCACGGTCTGCTGGCGGCGGCCGACGCGCGCGAGCCGGAGACCCTCGATGCTCATCCCCTGGTGCGCGCCTGCTTCGCGGAGGAACTCGAGAGCCACCGCTCCGACGCTTGGCAGGAAGGCAACCGGCGCCTCTACGAGCACCTGCGCCAGGCAGCACCGGACCTTCCTGACACCCTAGAAGCGATGCAACCCCTCTACGCCGCTATCATCCACGGCTGTCGGGCGGGGCGGCTGCAGGAGGCAATGGACGAAGTCTACTGGCGGCGGATCCTGCGGGGGAACGAGCACTTCAGTTTGAGGAAGCTCGGAGCCTTCGGCTCGGGGCTGACGGCGCTGGCGGGCTTCTTCGATCGCCCCTGGTCCCAGCCCTCCGCCCACGTTACCGCAGCGGATCAGGCGTTCATCCTGAACGAGGCCGCCATCGTCCTCCGCGCCCTGGGCCGCTTGGCGGAGGCGATAGAGCCGATGAAGGTGAGTCTGGAGGCGCGCATCGCTCAGGAGAAGTGGAAGAACGCCGCGATCATCGGCAGCAACCTCAGCGAGCTGACCTTGACCCTAGGGGACGTGCCGCGCGCCATGTCATTCGGCGAGCAGAGCGTCGAGTTGGCCGACCGTAGCGGCGATGCCTTTCAGCGGATTGTCAATCGGACGACCTGGGCCGACGCCCTGAACCAAGCGGGCCGGTGGGAGGAGAGCGCGGCGGCCTTCCGCGAGGCCGAGGCGATGCATGCGGAGCGGCAGCCGGAGTACCCCCCGCTCGCTTCGCAAGGGGGTTTTCGGTACTGCGATCTGCTGCTGGGCCGGTCGGAGCCGGAGGTCGGAGCCGGTCTGGATGGGCTCGCCGGGGTGGGCTCCCGCTTGGAGGAGGTGGAGCGGTTCCGACAGGCCTGCCGGGAGGTGCTGGAGCGGGCGAGGCAGACGCTGAAGTATGGAAAAAGCTGGTACTCGCTCCTCAGCACTGCCCTCGACGACCTTACCCTGGGCCGCGCCCACCTCGGCTTGGCTCTGACAGCCCCTCAGCCGGCAGCCACTGGGGAAGACCGCGCCGCCGGGCTCGCTCAAGCCGCCGAGCAACTGGACCAGGCGGTAGACGGCCTGCGGCGGGCCAGCCAGGAGGACGATCTGCCCCGCGGCTTCCTGGCTCGCGCCACCCTCCGGCGCTTTTGCTCTGACTTTGCCGGCGCCGCCGCTGACCTCAACGAAGCCCTGGAAATCGCCGAGCGCGGCCCGATGCGCCTGTACGAGTGCGACGCGCACCTCGAGTGGGCGCGCCTCTGCCGGGACCAGGGGGATCTCGCCGAAGCGCGGCGGCATGTGGCGCGGGCGCGGGAGCTGGTGAACGAGACCGGGTATGGACGGCGGGAGCGGGAGGTGCGGTGGTTGGAGGGGGCGGTGGGGTAGGGCCCTCACCCCCGTCCCCTCTCCCGGTCCCCCGAGCACGCCCGCCCCGGGCGAGGGGCGCCACCGCCCGCCCAGGAAACAGCTCATCGGAAGCGCTCTTTTCCCTGGGAGCGCCGGCATCCTGCCGGCCATACTCGTTGGGGAACGCCTCCCCATCGGGGGAACGGGCCGTAACCTTCGGGGGCGAAGCGTACGCGCCGGGTAGGAAGCCCTACCCTTCGCGTACGAGGCGTAACCTGCGCGGGCGAGCCGTATCCTGCGGGTACGAGGCCCTACCCGTCGGATACGAGTCGTCCCCTTCGCGTGTGGGCCGTGCGCGCCGGGTACGGGTCGTACCCGTTGCGTACAGCTCAGCCGCGGCGATTGCGCGTTGTACGACTGGGAGCCGGGCCATAGCCGGCGTTTGGAAGGGAAAAGATGCCGGCAGGATGCCGGCGCTCCCGGGGAGAAGCCTACGGCCGGATTTCCACGGCCGTCCCCACCTCGACCGCCGCCCAGATCTCCTCGATCTCCTCGTTGGTGACGGCGACGCAGCCCAGCGTCCAGTCCGTGGCGCGATGGAGCTTTCCGAGGTGGGCGAAGCTTTTGCCCAGGCCGTGGATCATGATGTCGCCTCCGGGGGAGCAGCCTCGCTTCCTGGCCTCGGCCCGGTCCGTGGCGTCGGGATAGGAGACCCGCAGGGAGAGGTGGAAGCGGGAGGCCTTGTTCTTGAGCTCGATCCGATAGGTCCCTTCGGGCGTCCGCTGGTCCCCCTGGCACTGCTTGTCCCCGACCGGGGCGCCGCCGAGTGCCACGAGGTAGGTCTTCAGGGGACTGCCTTCACGGTAGAGCGTGAGCTTGCGCTCGGACTTCAGGATCAGGATGCGGTCGGCCTTCCCGAGGCTGGCGGGCTCGCCCTGGGCAAACGCGAGCACCCCCAGAAGCGTAGAAAGGACGAACCGGCGCGAGAGCTTGGCGTTCACTGCTCTACAATACGTCGGCAAGGCGTCCTTGTTTTCAGTTGGAGGTTCCCATGCGCGATGCCGTGCGACAGCTCTCGACCGCCTTCCGGTCGCTCTCCCGCCAGCCGGCCGTGATGCTGCCGGCCGTGCTCACGCTGGCGCTCGGCATCGGGGCCAACACAGCCCTGTTCGCCTACCTGGCGGCGCTCCTCTGGCCGACGATCGATGCTCCCCACCCCGAGCGTGTCGTCTCGGTCTACTCCGGGACCGAGGAGGAGCCGCGCAGGGCCATCTCCTACCTCGAGTACCAGGATTTCCTGAAGAGCCAGACAGCCGTCGTGGACCTCGTCGGCACGTCCCGCTTCGGCGCCTCCATCTCCGAGGGCGAGCGGACCTCGTTCGCCTGGGGCGGGCTGGTGACGGGCAATTTCTTCGGGTTCTTCAACACCCGTCCAACGATGGGCAGGCTCATTCAGCCCGCGGACGACCGGCCGGACGCACCGCCCGTGGTGGTCCTCAGCCACCGCTTCTGGCAGGGCACTCTGGGCGGGAGCCCCGACGTCGTGGGACGCGAGCTGCGCATCAACGGCGTGGCCGTGATGGTGGTCGGCGTCGCCGCCGAGGGCTTCCAGGGAGCGAACCTGGCTTCGGCGATCTACGTGCCGGCGAACCTGACGGACCGGATGACCGCGACGTCGCGGCTCCACGAGCGCGACGCCCAGTGGCTGAACCTCACCGGCCGCCTCGCTCCGGGGGTGAGCCGGGAGAAGGCGCAGGCCGCGCTGGACGTGCTCGGCCGGTCGCTCGACGCCGCGGTGCCGCTTCCCGACGCCAAGCCGCGCCGGATGGACGTGGTCCTGTTTGGCGAGTACGACCCCGGGTGGGGGGACCCGGAGTGGCTCGACCGGACGCGCATGCTCATGGGCGTGGCCTCCGCCTTCCTGCTCCTGGCGTGCGTGAGCATCGCCAACCTGCTGCTGGCGCGGGCCATCGCGAAGCAGCGGGAGTGGGGGATCCGGGCGTCGCTCGGCGCCAGCCGGGCCTGGCTGCTCTCCGGTGTGATGGCCGAGAGCTTGGTGCTCTGCCTGGTGGGCGGGGTGCTGGGCCTGGGCGTGGCCGCCGTCCTCGGGCAGAGGATCGAGTCCTACGTGATGACCTCGCCAAGCGGCCTGGGCGACTGGGCCGCGGGGACTCGGCTGTTGCAGGTCGACGGCCGCATCGCCGCCTTCGCCGCGCTCACCACGGTGCTCTGCGCCTTCCTCGGCGCGTTCGGCCCGGCCTTGCGGGTGATGCGCGGGGATCTCCTCGGCCCCCTCAAGAGCGACGCCGCGGCGAGCGGCTCCGGAGGAGGTCACAGCGGCCTCGCGCCGCGCAAGGTCCTCGTGGTGGCCCAGGTCGCCCTGTCGGTCCTCCTCCTCCTGACCGGCAGCCTGCTGGTCCGCACCTTGGGACAGGCGCAGGGGGTGAACCCTGGCTTCGACCCTGACGGACTGCTCCTGGTCACGGTCAACATCCCGCGCAACGTCATGGAGGGGGAGGGCGGCGCCAACATCTATCAGAGGGTGCTGGACGAGGCGAGGGAGACCCCCGGCGTGGCCTCCGCGAGCCTGGCCCACGTCCTGCCGGTCGCGGGGTGGACGCGGACCTTGCTGGCCGCGAGCCTGGACCGCCAGGACGAGCAGACCGAGGTCGCCTTCAACTCGGTGGCGCCGGCCTACTTCGAGACCGTGGGCATCCCGATCCTGGCCGGACGGGCCCTGGACGAGCGGGACCGCGAGGACGCGCCGCGGGCGGTGGTGGTGAGCCGCGGCATGGCGCAGAAGCTCTGGGGAGAGAAGCCCGCCGTCGGCCGCCTCCTGCGCCTGGTCGACCTGGCCGCCCCGGAGGTCGCGGAGAAGCCCTTCGAGGTGGTGGGAGTGGCGAAGGACGTCCGCACGAAGCTGATGGAGGAGCCGGAGCCGGTGATCTACCTCTCCAGCGGGCAGCGCAACCACCCGCGCATGACGCTACTGGTGCGCTCGGCCGCGCCCGCGGCCACCCTGACCCCGGCGCTGCGGCGGGCGCTCCTGGAAGCCAATCCGGACCTGGCCGTCGTGAGCCTGGTGAGCTGCCGCGAGCACATGGCGAATGGCCTGGCCGAGCAGCGGATGTACGCCGAGGTCGCCGGCCTCTTCGCGCTGCTCGGGCTGGGCGTGGCGGTGGTGGGCCTGTTCGGCCTCCTGAGCTACTCGGTGAGCCTGCGCGGGCGGGAGTTCGGCATCCGCATGGCGATCGGCGCCCGCCCGCAGGACGTGCAGCGGCTCGTGGTGCGCCAGGGCATGGCGCTTGTGGCCTGGGGGGTGATTGCGGGGGTGGCGGGCGCGCTGGCCCTGACCCGCACCGTCGCCGGCATGCTCTACGGGGTGGAGGCGACCGATCCGCTCAGCTTCGTGGCCGTGCCCGTGATCCTGGCCCTGGTCTCCCTGATCGCCTGCTATCTCCCGGCCCGCCGGGCGGCGCGGCTCAATCCCACGGTGGCGCTCAAGGGGGCGTAGCGGCTGTCGCGAAGTTGAATGACTTGCATGTTTATCTATATCTGCTAAGATGTGGCCTCCTGGAGCCTGCCGCCCGATTCCTCCGCGGCAGGGAACGGCGCGTCCGGCTCTGTGATCGTCCTCAACACAGGAAGGAGACTCACATGAACAAGGACGAGATCATCCGTGCCTGGCGTGACGCGGACTACTTCTTCAACCTCTCCGAGGAGCAGCGGACCGTGCTGCCGGGCAACCCGGTCGGCATGGTCGAGCTGAGCCAGGACGCTCTCCGGAACGTCCTCGGCGCCTCTCACTCGACCTGCTTCGAATCCTGTCACCGCACCATCGATCCGTGCTGTAACGACACCTGCTTCAGCGGCGGCACCATCTGCTGCTGCTAGAAGGTGTCGGGGGCGCCGCGGGCCCCGAACGATGAGCTTCGGCGGCGGTCTTCCGGCCTGTCCGGAGGCCGCCGCCGGTCCCCAAGGGATAGCAAGGAGGCAGCCCCGTGACGATTCCATCCGAGCTTTCGGGTGCGCTCACCCTGGAAGAGCGCGCCACGCTTCCCGGTCGGCCGGCGAAGCCCGCCGACCGCCAGACCGCCACCCAGCGCCTGCAGCGCTGGCGCAGCCAGATCCCCTTCGACGAGGACGGCTTCTTCGCCCGGCGCCTCGACAGGACCGGACTCGACGAGGACCGCCTCCTCGCCCTGCTCGGCGAGCCGAGCGAGTCGCTGGCCACCCGCCTTCCGGAGAAGCCGGAATGGGTCCGCGAAATGGAGAAGGCGTACAGCGCCATCGATCCCGGCTACGTCCTGCCGTTCTCTCCGGAGCGTCTGGCGAACCCCGAGACCCGCTTTCTCTGGCTCGCCGCCCCCCTGATCCGCGACGCCGAGCAGAGGATCGCGGCCGCGGCGGCCGAGTTGAACGGCCCCTTCGACCCGGGCGCGGCCGCGCCGCTCCTCCTGGCCAGCCTGCCGGAGCAGCTCCTCTGGACGATCTCCCGCGTCTGCGTGCTGGAGCTCAACATCGCCCGCCTGGAGGAGCGCATCGCGGGCGAGACTCCCGAAGAGCGCTTCGACGCCTTCATCGCCCTGCTGCGCAATCCGGGGACGGCTCTGGAGATCCTGGAGCGCTACCCGGTCCTGGCCCGCCAGCTCGTCGTGCGCATCCGCCACTGGGGGAATGCCGCTGTCGAGCTGCTCCAGCGGCTCGCCGCGGACTGGAACGAGGTCCGGCCCGCGGAGGACCCCGGCCTCCTGTCCGCCGCGCGCATCGGCGCGGGCGACCGCCACCGGGGCAACCGGACCGTGAGCCTGCTGACCTTCGAGTCGGGCTGGCGGCTGGCCTACAAGCCGCGGCCCCAGGCGATCGCGGTCCACTTCCAGGAGCTGCTCGCCTGGATGAACGAGGGCGGCTTCGAGCCCGCGTTCCGGCTCCTGCGCGTCGTCGATCGGGGGCCGTACGGGTGGATGGAGTTCGCCCATCCCGCTCCCTGCTCGAACCCCGGCGAGGTCGGGCGTTTCTATCGGAGGATCGGAGGTTATCTCGCTCTTCTTTACGCCCTGGACGCGGGCGACTTCCATCACGAGAACCTGATCGCGGCGGGGGAGCACCCGCTGCTGATCGACCTGGAGTCGATCGTCGAGCCGCGCCCGCCGTTCGCCACCCGGTCCGGCGCCAGCTCGGTGGCCGAGGACCAGCTCGCCCGCTCGGTGCTGCGCATCGGGCTCCTCCCGCAGCGGGCCGTGGGCGGCGCCGGCGAAGGGGTGGACATCTCGGCGCTCGGCATGGCGCCGGGCCAGACCACCCACGACGGCATCCCCTTCTGGGAAGGGCGAGGCACGGACTCCATGCGCCTGGAGCGCAAGCCCATGGAGATGATCGCGAGGGAGCACCGGCCGTCGATCGGCGGCACCCTGACCGACGTCTCGGACTACGCCGACGAGCTGGCGGAGGGCTTCGAGCGCGCCTACCGCCTGATCGCCTCGCGCAAGGACGAGCTGGACCGCTTCCTCGACCGCATGGCCGGCGACGAGGCGCGGGTGATCCTGCGCCCCACACGCACCTACGGCACCCTGCTCCAGGAGAGCTTCCACCCCTTCCTCCTGCGCGAGGCGCTGGAGCGCGACCGCCACTTCGACCATCTCTGGCAAGGGATCGTCGAGTCCCCTCTCATCGAGACCGTGGTCGACGCGGAGCGCGAGGAGCTGCTCCAGGGCGACATCCCTCTGTTCTCCGCGCGGCTCGACTCCCGCGACCTGCACGGAGCCGGCGGCCGCGTCTGGACGGGCTTCCTGGAGCGCTCGGGGCTGGAGATGGTCCGCAGCCGGCTCGCGGACCTGAACGAAAGCGATACTGGCGATATTGGCGACATGGGCCGGCAGCTCTGGTTTCTCCGCGCCGCGGTGGCCACGCACCAGATCAACGTCTTCGGCCTGGAGAGCGGACTCGAAACCCGGACGCTCGCGGCCGAGGGCGAGGCGGAGCCCGGCCAGATCCTGGAGGCCGCCCTGTCCATCGGCGCCCGGCTCGAAGCCCTGGCCCTGCGGAGCAACGGCGACGCCACCTGGATCGGCGTACACTCGCGCCAGGGGAGGGACTTCCGGCTCACGCCGCTGGGGCACGACCTCTATTCCGGGCTGCCGGGCGTGGCCGTGTTCCTCGCCTACCTCGCGGAGGTCACGGGCGAGGACCGCTGGCGCAATCTGGCCCGGGCCGGCTGGCACACGATCTGGAACCAGCGCGACACGGCGCGGGCCCTGGTCACCTCGGTCGGCGGGTTCGAGGGCTGGGGCGGCACCATCTGGACCCTGGCCCATCTGGCGCGGCTCTGGGACGACCCGGCCCTCCTGGAAGAGGCCCGCTCGATCGTCGAGCTGCTGCCCGGCCTGATCGAGAAGGATGCGGCCCTCGATGTCCTCGCCGGCACGGCCGGCTGCATCCCCTCGCTGCTGGCGCTCCACCGGGTGGACCCCTCGGACCGCCTTCTCGACGCGGCCCGGCTCTGCGGAGAGCACCTGCTGGCGACCGTGAGTCCCATGGAGCGCGGCGCCTCCTGGCTGTCGCCGGACCTGCGGCGGATCGCCTCCGGTCCGCTCACCGGCTTCGGACACGGCGCGGCCGGCTTCGCCTGGGCGCTCCTGGAGCTGGCCGGGGCGACGGGTGACGACCGCTTCCGGCGCGCGGCCCTGGACGCCATCGAGTACGAGCGCGGCCACTTCCAGCCCGAGCTGGGCACCTGGGAGGAGCTGCGGACCATCCCGCAGGCCAACGTCGGGCTTCAGAGCGGGGACGATATCTATCTGATCGCTTGGTGCCACGGCGCTCCGGGGGTCGGTCTCGGACGCCTGCGCGCCCGGCGGCACGTGGACGATCCGGAGATGGAGAAGGAGATCGAGGTCGCCCTCGAATCGACGTTGACCAAGGGGTTCGACCGCAGCCATTGCCTCTGCCACGGCGACCTCGGCAACGCCGAGATCTTCCTGGAGGCGGGGGGCCGGTGGAGGAGAGAGGCCAACCGGGCCGCGGCGCGCATCCTCCAGGGCGCGGCCGAGGGGGGCTGGCGCTCCGGCATCCCCCGGGGCGTGGAGGTCCCCGGCCTGATGACCGGCCTGGCCGGCATGGGCTATGGTCTCCTGAGGCTGGCGATGCCGGAGCGCGTCCCCTCGGTGCTGCTCCTCGATCCGCCGGTGCCGTCATGAGCAGCGACGAGCTGGTCTATCGTCCCCGCGCTCTGGAGCATCGGGCGCGCGTTCCCGAAGCAGAGCCCCTGGAGCTGCCCACGGCCTGGGTGCGCTGGACCTGGCCGGCGGTTCTCCTGGTCCTGGGTGCAGCCGGCGCCTTCGCCGCTTTCCTCCTTGGAGGATCGTGATGCGCCCGATCCCGCTCGTGCAGCAGACCACGGAGGCGGATTGCGGCGCGGCCTGCCTGGCCATGATCCTCGCTTGGCATGGCCGCCGGGTCCGTCTCGAAGAGGTCCGGGAGGCCGCGGGCGTCACCCGCTACGGCGCGTCCGCCGCGGCCCTGGTCGAGGCGGCGAAGCGCTACGGCCTGCGCTCCCGCGGAGTGCGCATCGACGACCTGGACAACCTCGGCCAGCTCCCCCGGGGCTCGGTCCTCCACTGGTGCTTCACCCATTTCGTGGTCTTCGACCGTGCGGACGGCAAGGGGGGCGCGTGGATCCTCGACCCCGCGCTCGGCCGGCGGCGGGTGGACCGGGAGGAGCTGGACCGCAGCTTCACGGGCGTGGCCCTCATCCTGGAGAGGGGAGAGGGCTTCGTGCCCGGCGAGCCGGAGCGCCGGCCCCCGGGTGTGCGGCGCTACCTCCGGGTCATCGCCCGCTCGGGAATCCTTTCGAAGATCCTGGCCACCTCGGTCCTGGTCCGGCTCCTGGCCCTGGCCGTGCCGATCCTCCTGGCCGTGCTCGTGGACCGGGTGATCCCCCGGTCCGACTACCACCTCCTGGCCGTGGCGGCCGCGGGCATGGCGGCCCTGGTGGGCTCCCACTTCCTGATCTCCCTGGTCCGCTCCCACCTGCTGCTGCACCTGCGCACCGTGGTGGACTCCCGGCTGGCGACCGACTTCCTGGAGCACCTCCTGGCCCTGCCGTTCTCCGTGTTCCAGACCCGCCCCGTGGGCGACCTCCTGATGCGGCTCAACAGCAACGCGACCGTGCGCGAGACCCTCACCACGGGCGTGCTCTCCGGCGTGCTGGACGGAGCGCTGGTCGTGATCTACCTGTCACTGATCCTGCTGGCGGACTGGCGGCTGGGGCTGGTCGTCCTGATCCTGGGACTGGCGCGGATCGGGCTGTTCCTGCTCAACCGGCGGCGCTACCGGGACCTGATGGACGGGTCGCTGCGGGCCGAGTCCGACGCGAACGCCTTCCAGGTCCAGCTCCTGGGCGGCATCGAGATCTTCAAGGCCATCGGCGCCGAGTCGCGGGCCCTGAGCCACTGGTCCGGCCTGTTCACGCGGGTGCTCAACGCCTCGCTGCGCCGCGGCCGGCTGTCGGCCTGGGTGGACTCGGCCCTGGGAGCCCTCAGCCTGGGCTCGCCCCTCCTGGTCCTGGCCCTCGGCGCCTGGCTGGTCCTGCGGGGGGAGCTCACCCTGGGCACCATGCTGGCGCTCAACGCCCTGGCCGTCGGCTTCCTCGAGCCCCTCACGCAACTGGTCCAGACCGCCTTCCAGCTCCAGGTCCTGGGCGGCTATCTGGACCGGCTCGACGACATCCTGGAGCTGCCCCGCGAGCAGGAGCCCGGAAGCGCGCCCGAGCCCGGCCGGCTCCAGGGCCGCATCACCCTGGACGGCGTCAGCTTCCAATACTCCCCCCTGGATCCTCCGGTCCTGCGGGACGTCTCGCTGGACATCCCGGAGGGCTCGTTCGTGGCCCTGGTGGGGGCCTCCGGAGCCGGCAAGACCACCCTGGCCTGGCTGCTCCTGGGGCTCCAGCGTCCCACCCGGGGGACCATCCTCTATGACGGGATGGACCTGGCCGCGCTCGACCTGCGATCGGTGCGGCGGCAGATCGGCATCGTGCCCCAGAGCCCGCACCTGATGGCAGGGAGCGTGCGGAGCAACATCGCCCTGGCGGACCCGGCGCTGCCCCTCGACCAGGTCATGGAGGCGGCCCGGAAGGCCCATCTCCACGACGAGATCGTGGCCATGCCCATGGGCTACGACATGCCGGTGGGGGAGGCGGGCTCCGCGCTCTCGGGGGGCCAGCGCCAGCGCCTGGCCCTCGCCCGCGCCCTGGTGCAGAGGCCGCGCATCCTCCTCCTGGACGAGGCGACCAGCTCCCTGGACGCCCTCACCGAGGCGAAGATCCAGCGCGAGCTGGAGGGCCTGGACTGTACCCGCATCGTCATCGCCCACCGCCTGAGCACCATCAAGAACGCCGACCTGATCCTGGTCCTCGCCGGGGGCCGCATTGCGGAGCAGGGCAGCCACGATGACCTGGTTGCCCGGGGCGGCCTCTACGCCGAGCTGGTGGGAGGGCAGATGGTGGAGCGTCCCATGCTATCCTTTCCTGGAGGAGGAAAAGGGAGATCCGTTCCCTCTTCCGTTTTGCGGTGAGGACGAATAAAGTTTCGCCCGCGAACGACTCCGACGGGAGATCTGCCATGAGCCAGCCAGCCTTCTCGGCGCTCGAGCCCCTTCCCTTCGAGCTCGTCTTCGATGACGGGGAGCCGATGGAGAACAATGCTCACGCTGTGCAGTTGCAGCTTCTGATCGACGTGACGCACCGGGCCATGTGGGAGAGCGGCCGGACCGAGTTCCATGCCGGCGGAAACAACTTCGTCTACTACTCCATGGAGCAGGCCTGGGAGGTGGCGTCGGGACGGCTCTACTTCCGCGGTCCGGACTTCTTCTTCGTGGACCAGGTCCCGCGGCGCCCGCGCAAGGGCTGGGTGTCCTGGGAAGAGGGCGGACGGCTGCCCGATCTCATCCTGGAGATGCTGTCCCCGACCACGGAGAAGGTCGACCGCACGACCAAGATGGACCTCTACGCCCGGGTCTTCCGCACTCGGGAGTACTTCCTCTGGGACTTCGACCGGCTGCTCCTCGAAGGCTACCGTCTGGAGGGCGACCGCTACCAACCCATGCAGCCCGACAGCCAAGGCCGGCTCCGCAGCGAGGTGCTCGGCTTCGACCTCGGCGCCTGGCATGGGCCGGCTTGGATCGTCTACCCGCACGAGAGCTGGGACAGTGATTGGGTGCGGCTCTTCGATTCGGATGGCCGCCTGATCCCGCAAGGGGCGCTGGCCCATGCCGAGGAGGCGCAGGCAGAGCTGAAGCGCCTGCGTTCCCTGCTCGGTGAGCGGGGCGAGTAGAGCCAGTTCCGTGGGGTGAGGTAAATCACCTCCCGGTTCCGTCTTCTGGAAGGAACGCGCCTGTTCGCGCAGTCCTTCAAGGAGACGACATGCAACCTCTTCCGGCTGTTCCGGTCGCCATCCCCCGCTCGTATCCAGGCAAAGTCGTCAAGCGTGGACACAAGGTCAAAGAAGACGTGCTCGCCGTGCAGGCCCGCCTGAACGAACTGGGCTGCGGCCCGGTCGACGAGGACGGAGACTTCGGCAAGCAGACCCACGATGCAGTGCGCTTGTTCCAGGCCCGTTTCACAGACACGGACGGCCTGCCGCTCAAGATCGACGGCGAGATCGGCTCCCTCACCTGGGCCGCTCTTTTCGGCGAGCAGTCGGTCACGGTCCGGCACGAGACGTCGTCCGACCTCCTCGGCGCGGTGCTGGAGTTCGCAACCACGCAGATCGGAGTCATGGAAACCTCCCCCAACCGCGGACCGGAGGTCGACGAATACGTGAAGTCGGTCGGGCTCAATCCCGCGGGCCAGTTCGCCTGGTGCGTCGCGTTCGTCTACTTCTGCTTCGACAAGGCGGCAAGGAAGCTGGGCCGGACCAATCCCATGGTCAAGACCGCGGGGGTGCTGGACCACTGGAACCGAGCGGAGACGAAGGGCGCGACCCGCATCACCCTGGTCCGGGCCAGGAACAACCCGGCCCTGATCAAGCCCGGCCACATCTTCGTGATCGACACCGGTCCGGCGGGAGGCGCCGGCCATACCGGGCTGGTGGAGCGGGTCCTGGGCGGCAAGCTCGTGACGATCGAGGGGAACACGAACGAGGGAGGCTCGCGGGAGGGGGTCGGCGTGTTCCGGCGCACGCAGCGCACCATCGCCTCGATTAATAAGGGGTTCATCGACTACGGCAGCATCTAGCAGCTCCAACGCCCCCGGTCAGCGGCGAGAAAAGCGAGCTCGCCGCACCTCTGAGCTGGGCGACGGCGGGGGCTGAACGAGTCGACCCGAGCTGCGCTCTTTCTCTTGGAGGTACTCGACCAGAGCTTTCGGGTCATTGCCAAACTCCCGAAACAGCTTCTCACGGTGGCGATGTAACTCTTCGACAATGGGGTCATGGATCATGGGAGTCTCCTTGCAGTTCCTCGGGAGTACAAACGAACGGCATGTTGAAGCCAGCCTCCTCGACCAGGATCGTCACGTGAGGCAAAAGCTCGGCGTTGGCAATGTGAGAGCAATTCCAGGTGAGCAGGTATTCGACCGCATGAACCGATGCGATATGGAGTGCGTCCGGTAACTGACTACCGAGGTTTCCAGTTAAAGGCGCACCATCTCTGGTCGAGCCTATCACGCGGAATATCCTCCTCCCCCCGTCTGCTAGACTCTCCCGCTCATGACTGAACCCGTACGCCGCCCCCGCGTGGGCATGATCAGCCTCGGCTGCCCGAAGAACCTCGTTGACAGCGAGGTCATGCTCGGAGAGCTGGCGCGCCGCGGCTATGAGGTCGTCAACGACCTCGACAGCGCCGACACCGTGGTCGTCAACACCTGCGCCTTCATCGAGGAGGCCCAGCAGGAGTCGATCGACACGATCCTGGAGGTCGTTGGCCGGAAGGGGAAGGGCGTCGAGAAGGTCCTGGTCGCCGGGTGCATGGTCAACCGGTTCGGCAAGGAGCTGGCCCGGGAGATCCCGGAGATCGACGGCTTTGTCGGTCTCGATCAGCTCCGGGACGTGGGCGAGGTCGTGCAGCTCGGCGGCGGTCCGCCCCTGCCGGCTCCCTCCCACATGGTCTTCGACCACACCGCTCCTCGCCTGCTCACCACCCGCGGCTTCGCCTATCTGAAGGTCGCCGAGGGGTGCAACAATCCCTGCACCTTCTGCGCGATCCCGATCTGGCGCGGCCGGTTCCGCAGCCGCACCGTCGAGAGCCTGGTGGAGGAGGCCCGGCGCCTGGAGCAGGAGTCGGGAATCGTGGAGCTGAACCTGATCGCCCAGGACACGACCCGCTACGGCGAGGACCTGGGGCTCGGACGCCATGGCCTGGCCCGGCTGGTCGAGGAGCTGCTAAGCAAGACCTCGATCCCCTGGATCCGGTTCCTGTACGCCTATCCGACCACGCTGGACGAGGATCTGCTCCGCCTCATGGGGAGCGAGAAGCGCTTCTGCTCCTACATGGACATCCCCCTCCAGCACAGCCACGGGGACGTGCTCTCGGCCATGCGGCGGGGTGGGGACGCAAAACGCTACCTGCGACTCCTGGAGCGCGCCCGCGAGCTCGCGCCCGACATCTTCCTGCGCTCGACGTTCATCGTCGGCTTCCCGGGCGAGACCGAGGAGCACTTCCAGGACCTCGTCGGGTTTATCGAGAAGGCCCGCTTCGACCACCTGGGCGCGTTCGCCTACAGCCCCGAGAACGACACTCCGGGCGCGGCGCTCCCGAACCGGGTCCCCAGGCACGTGGCCCGCCGGCGCCTGCGCCAGCTCCTGGAGGCCCAGAAGCCGATCGCCCTGGAGCGCCGGCAGCGGCTGGTGGGCAGGCGGCTGGAGGTGATCGTCGAGGGTCCCTGCGAGGAGACCGAGCACCTGCTCCAGGGGCGCCACTACGGCATGGCCCCGGAGATCGACGGCCGGCTCCTCATCAACGACGGGTCGGCCCCGGCCGGCGCCCTGGTCGAGGTGGAGATCACCGAGGCCTACGCCGACGACCTGGTCGGGCACATCGTCGGGCTCTGATAGCATCCCGCTCCGATGATCGTCATCAAGGACGCTTACAACGCGAGCGACTTTCCCCGCGGCGGCGTGGGCACCATCGGCAACTTCGACGGCGTCCACCGCGGCCAGCGGTACGCCCTCGACCTCATCGTGGCCCGGGCCGAGGAGCTGGGCGTGCCGTCCGTAGTAGTCACGTTCGACCCTCATCCGGTCGCGGTGCTGCGGCCGGGGCAGGCGCCGACGCTGCTCACCACCCTGCCGCAGAAGGAGAAGCTCCTGGAAGAGGCGGGGATCTCGGTGGTCCTCGTGGTGCGTTTCACTCCAGAGCTCGCGAAGGTCCCGGCGCAGCGGTTCGTGCGCGAGTTCCTGCACGGCAAGCTCGACCTGAAGGAGATCTACGTCGGGTCCAGCTTCGTCTTCGGCCACGGACGCGAGGGAGACCTCTCGCTGCTGCGGGAGATGGGGGAGAGCCTGGGCTTCCGCGCCTTCGGGGTGGACGAGGTCAGCTTCGGCGGCGAGCGGATCTCCAGCTCGCGCATCCGGCGGGCCATCTCGGAGGGCAAGGTCGCCGAGGCCATGGACATGCTCGGGCGCCCCTACTCGATCGCCGGGATCATCGCCCGCGGCGACCGCATGGGCCAGCGCCTGGGCTGGCCGACGATCAACCTGGTGCCGGAGAACAAGCTGCTCCCCCTCGACGGGGTCTACGCCAGCCGGGTCTTCTTCCCCAGCGTGCCGGCCAGCTTCGACTCCGTGACCAACGTCGGCACGCGGCCGACCGTCTACGAGAACTACCAGCGCGTGGTGGAGAGCCACATCCTGGACTTCAAGCAGGACGTCTACGGCGAGCGCGTGGAGCTTTCCTTCTTCAAGCGGCTGCGGGAGGAGCGGATCTTCCCCTCGGTGATGGACCTCGCCGCGCAGATCGGACGGGACGTGGAAACCGCCCGCGAGTTCTTCAGCCGGCGGCGGATGGAACAAGAAGCGCCCGCCCCGGAGTTGTAGAGGGCGGGCGGTCGAGAGGACGGCGCCCTTTGATTTCAGAAAAGAGAGGACTGCAAATGGCCAGCGAAAAGGTCGTGACGCTTAGCGAGGACAACTGGGAGCAGGAGGTCCTCAAGTCGGATACTCCCGTTCTGGTGGATTTCTGGGCGGCGTGGTGCGGCCCGTGCCGCATGGTGGCGCCGGTCCTGGACCAGATCGCCAACGAGATGGACGGCAAGGTGCGCGTCGCGAAGCTGGACGTCGACTCGAACCAGAAGATCGCGTATCAGTTCCAGGTGTCGAGCATCCCGACGTTCATCCTGTTCAAGGACGGCCAGATGGCGGACCGCATGATGGGCGCCATGCCGAAGTCGGCTTTCGAGAGCTTCATCAACCGCAACCTGTAGGCGGTGTCGGACCGCCTTACTGAGCTGAGAGCCGGGCTGGAGGAGCGGGGCTGCAATGCCCTGCTCGTCCTTGCCCGGTCTTCTCAGGACCCCGACCTCGCCCCCTTCGTCGGCGACGTTCACCTCGGCGACAGCCAGCTCGTTGTTCCATCCGAGGGGCCGGCTTGCCTCGCCTACCAGACTCCCATGGAGCGGGACGAGGCGGCGGCGACCGGCCTCCGCCTGATCACCCCCGAGCACCTGGACATGGCACGGTGGCAGAACCTGGCCGCCGAGCCCGGCGACGTCATGGCCTGGGTGGCAGAGCGGGCTCTGGGAACGGCCGGAGTCGCTCCGGGCCGCGTCGCCCTCGCCGGCCACGGCCAGGCCGGGCTCATCCAGGCTGCCACCGCCGCCTTGGCCCGCAAGGGCTGGACCTGGGTGCCCGGCAACCCGATCGTCCTCGCCGTGCGCAAGAAGAAGACGTCGGCCGAGGTGGCCGCGATCCGCACCGCCGCCAAGGGGGTGATGGATGCGATGCGCCGGGTGGCGGTCCGCCTCGCCGCTGCCGCGGTCCGGGAGGGCGAGCTCTGGATTGAAGGCGAGCGGCTGACGGTCGCCCGCCTGCGCTCCGAGATCGGGCAGGCCCTCGCCGCCCGCGGTCTGGAACAGCCCAAGGGCAACATCGTCGCGCCGGCGGAGGAGGGGGGCGTGCCCCATTCGGCCGGCACGCAGGAGCGCGTGCTCCGGGCGGGAGAGCCGATCGTCGTGGACATCTACTCGAAAGGCGCGATGTTCGCTGACTGTACCCGGACGTTCTGCGTCGGCGAGCCGTCGCCGGCCCTGCGCCGCGCCCATGCTCTCGTCCTCGCAGCTCTCGAGCAGTCGCACGGCAGGGCAAAGCCGGGCGTCCGCGGCTGGGATCTCCAGGAGGAGGTCTGCGCCTTTTTCGAGTCCGAGGGGTTCCCGACTCCGATCTCCGATCCCAGGACGATCCGCGGCTATGTCCACAATCTCGGCCATGGCGTGGGCTTCGACCTCCACGAGCAGCCGGTCTTCCGCAAGGTCTCGGGAGCCGAAGGGGTCCTCCGCGAGGGGGATGTCTTCACCCTGGAGCCCGGCCTGTACGAGCCCGCCGAGAAGTACGGAGTGAGGCTGGAAGACCTGGTTCACCTGGGGCCGGGCGGGCTCGAGAATTTGACGCCGCTGCCCTACGCGCTCGACCCCCGCGCTTGGTAGGATGCCGCCCATGGCGGAAGACATCGCGGCATACGAAAAGCTCGGGGCGTTCTACCTGGGACGGCCCTTCGACCTGCAGCGCGGGGAAGCGTCAACCACCCCGCTCCTCTACGATTCTCGCGACCTGCTGACCCACGCGGTCTGCGTCGGCATGACCGGCAGCGGCAAGACCGGGCTCCTGATCTCCCTGATCGAGGAGGCCGCGATCGACCGCATCCCCGCGCTGGTCATCGATCCCAAGGGGGACCTGGCCAACCTCCTCCTGACCTTCCCGGAGCTGCGGCCGGCCGACTTCGCGCCGTGGATCGACCCGAACGCCGCCGCCCGCGCCGGGCTCACGCCGGAGGCGTTCGCGGCCAAGGAGGCCGAGACCTGGCGCGAGGGGCTCGCACGGTGGGGGCAGAGCGGCGAGCGCATCGCGCGCTTGAAGGAGGTCGCGGACTTCGCCGTCTACACCCCCGGCAGCGAGGCCGGGCTGCCGGTTTCCATCCTCTCCTCGCTCGACGCGCCGCCGCCCGGGATCGTGGAGGACGGCGACCTCCTGCGCGAGCGGGTCACCACCCTGGTGGCGAGCCTGCTCTCGCTGCTGGGGATCGACTCCGATCCGGTCCGCGGGCGGGACTCGATCCTGATGGCCACGATCTTCGACGCGGCCTGGCGGCAGGGGAAGGGGCTCGACCTGGCGGCGCTCATCCAGCAGATCCAGAAGCCGCCGGTGGAGCGCATCGGCGTCATGGACCTGGAGTCGTTCTATCCCGCCAAGGAGCGCTTCGAGCTGGCCATGGCGGTGAACAACCTGCTCGGCTCGCCCGGCTTCGGGGCCTGGCTCCACGGCGAGCCGCTGGACGTCGACCGCCTGCTCTACACCCCTTCGGGCAAGCCGCGGGTCTCGATCTTCTCGATCGCCCACCTCTCGGATCGCGAGCGCATGTTCTTCGTCTCCCTGCTGCTCAACCAGACGCTCGGCTGGGCGCGCAGCCGTCCGGGCACGAGCAGCCTGCGGGCGATCCTCTGCATGGACGAGGTCTTCGGCTTCATGCCGCCGGTCGCGGAGCCGCCGTCGAAGAGACCGCTCCTGACCCTCCTCAAGCAGGCGCGCGCGTTCGGCCTCGGGCTCGTGCTCGCCACCCAGAACCCGGTGGACATCGACTACAAGGGGCTCGGCAACGTCGGCACCTGGTTCCTGGGACGCCTGCAGACCGAGCGCGACAAGCAGCGCCTCCTGGACGGATTGGAAGGAGCCGCGGCCGGCGGGACCTTCGACCGCAAGCGGATCGAGGAGATCCTCTCCAGGCTCGACAAGCGGGTCTTCTTCCTGCACGACGTGCACGAGGAGGCGCCGGCCGTGTTCCAGACGCGCTGGGCCATGTCCTACCTGCGCGGCCCGCTCACCCGGCCCGAGCTCAAGCGTCTGATGGATCCGCGCAAGCAGGCATTGCCCGCTGGCCGCGTGACCTCCCAGGGTCCCACCGCGGGTGTCACTCCGCAGGCAGCGGCGGCGTCGACCGCTCCGGCCGCCGCGGCGGTCGCGCCCGCCGCGCCGCGCCCCTCGGACGGGCAGGCCGGCCTGCCGCCCGTGCTCCCACCGGATATCCCGCAGAGCTACCTGCCGGTCCGCACCCGGCCGGACGGCGTGGTCTACGAGCCCCACCTCTACGCCGCCGCGACCGTCCATTACGTGGAGCCGAAGACGGGAATCGACCATGCCGAGGACCTCTTCCTGCTGGCGCCGCTCGCCGGGGCCGGGGACGTCGACTGGTACGCGGCCGAGCCGGTCGAGGTGGAGAAGGAGTCGCTGGAGCGGGAGCCGGTCCCCGGAGCGCGTTTCTGCCCGCTGCCCGCTCCGGCGGCGCGGGCGCGCAGCTACGACGGCTGGCGCAAGGGGCTGGAGGACTCCCTCTACCGCACGCGGCGGCTGGAAGTCTTCCGCAGCGTCAACTTCGGCGCGCTGTCGCAGCCCGGCGAGACCGAGCGCGATTTCCGCATCCGGCTGGGCGACCTCGCGCGGGAGCGGCGCGACGCCCAGGTCGAGGCGCTGCGCCGCAAGCACGGTCCCAAGGTGGCGCAACTGGAGGAGCGCCTGCGCCGCGCCGAGCAGGCGCGGGAGAAGCAGGAGGCCCAGGCGTCGAGCCAGACCTGGAGCACCGTGATCTCCGCCGGCACCGCGGTCATGGGAGCGCTCTTCGGCCGCAAGACGCTGAGCTACGGCAATATCAGCCGGGCGGGCAGCGCGATGCGCGGCGTGAGCAGGACCATGCAGGAGCGCAAGGACGTGGCGCACGCCGAGGAGACCATCGAGTCCGTGAAGAAGAAGCTCACGGACCTGAATGCCGAGCTGGAGACCGAGATCGAGCGCCTGGAGCAGCGTCTGGACCCCGAGGCCGAGGAGCTGGAGGTCCTGGGCCTGAAGCCCCGGCGCCAGGACATCGAGGTGCGGGCCCTCACCCTCGCCTGGGCGCCGAAGCGGGAGGGGGAGGCGGTCTGGTAGAGGGCCCTCACCCCCCGGCCCCCTCTCCCGGTCCACCCAAGCACGCCCTCCCCGGGAGAGGGGGAGACTTTCTGTGGATTGCTGTTGCTGTTGGGTGGGCGGTGGCGCCCCTCGCCCGGGGAGGGCGTGCTCGGGGGACCGGGAGAGGGGACGGGGGTGAGGGCCTCCGGGGGAAGGTCGCGGCCCCCGCCTGCGTTATCCTAGTCACACGGATGGCCCAAACTGCCACCCGCTGACGAAAGGAGCCGCCATGGAGACTCTCCTCAGCATTCTTCTCGGCCTCGGTCTGGCCGCGGCCTGCGGTTTCCGGGTCTTCGTGCCCCTCCTCGTCATGAGCATCGCCTCCCGTGCCGGAGCCGGCTATCTGGAGCTCGGCGACGGCTTCGCCTGGATCGGCACCAGCGCGGCCCTGATCACCTTCTCGCTCGCGACCGCGCTGGAGATTGCCGGCTACTACGTCCCCTGGGTGGACAACCTGCTCGACGCCATCGCCACACCGACCGCGATCGTCGCCGGCATGGTGGTGACGGCCTCCTCGGTCACCGACGTGGACCCGTTCCTGCGCTGGACGCTCGCGATTGTGGGCGGCGGCGGCACCGCGGCGGTCTTCCAGGGCATCACCGCCACCGCGCGCCAGGTCTCGTCCTTCACCACGGGCGGCCTCGGCAACCCGGTGATCGCCACCATGGAAGCGGGCGGCTCGGCCCTGCTGGCGGTGCTCGCGATCGTGGTGCCGGTCGTGGCGATGCTGCTCGTCATGGGCCTCCTCTACTTCGGAGTGAAGAGGCTGCTCTTCCGGCGTCCCGCACGGGCTGTCTGAGGAGCCGCCCATGCTGACCCGCCGTCTCCCACTTCTCGACAGCGCGCTTCTCGCCGCAGCGCTGCTGGCTGCCGGCTGCGCCTCGTCGGAAATTGCGCGGAATCTGGATGCCGGCGACGTCGCCCGCGAGCTGCGCAACCGCGGGCTCGAGCCCTCCGGCGTCGTCATTCCCTACGAGATCACCGAGGAGATGCGGGCGTGGGCACACCGCCTGGTGCCCCAGGAGACGGCGCCGGAGAAGCGCCTGGAGACCCTGCTCGCCGGCTTGGTCGATCCCGACAAGCTCAAGGTCGTGTACGAGCCCCGCCACACCGCCACGGCGCAGGAGGTCTTCGAGACCCGGCGCGCCAACTGCCTGGCCTTCACCAGCCTTTTCGTGGGCATGGCGCGCGAGATCGGCGTGCCCGCCTACTTCCTGGACGTGGACGACGTCGAAAGGTTCGAGAAGGAGGGGGATCTCGTGGTGGTCTCCGGGCACGTGAGCGCCGGCTACGGCACCGGTTCCGAGATCAAGATCCTCGACTTCTCGGCCGCGCCGGAGCCCGGATACCGGCATGTGCGCCGGATCTCCGACCTGACCGCCATCGCCCTCTTCCACTCCAACCGCGGCGGCGAGCTGCTGCGGGCCGGCAAGCAGGACGAGGCCCTGCCGTGGCTGCTGAAGGCCGTAACGATCGATCCGGAGCTGCCCGGCGCCTGGATCAACTACGGCGTGGCTCTGCGCCGGAGCGGCGATCTCACCCGGGCGGAGGAGGCCTACCGCAAGGCACTGGAGATCGATCCCCTGGCCGTCTCGGCCTATCAGAACCTGGCGGCGCTCCTGCGCCACCAGGGCAAGCAGCAGGAAGCCGAGGACCTGCTGGCGCTGTCCGGCACTCTGGGCAGCCGCAACCCGTACATCTATCTCTCCCTGGGGGACCTGAGCCTTTCCCATGGCCGCATCGACGAGGCGCGGCGCTTCTACAAGCGGGCCATGCGCCTCTACCGCGACAACGCCGAGCCCTACGCCGCCATGGGCATCGCCGCTCTCGCCTCGGGCGATGCCGGGGAAGCCCATCGCTGGATGCGCAAGGCGATCGCCATCGACCAGGAGAATCAGCGGGTCAAGGTGCTGGTCGCACGGCTCGGCGGATGACGGCCTGGCGTATCTGGATCGATACCGGGGGCACCTTCACCGACTGCCTGGCCGTTGATCCCGGAGGGCGCCTGCACCGCGCCAAGGTGCTCTCGACGAGCGCCCTGCGCGGCCGGGTCGCCGAACGGCTCGGGCCGGCCACTCTGCGGATCGAAGCCGGGTGGAGCGTGCCGGACGGCTTCCTCCGCGGTTTCAGGCTCAGGCTCCTTGGTGGCTCCGAGCCAATCCCTCGCAAGATAACCGGGCAGACGGGCAGTACTCTGGAGTTGGACGGACCAGTGGAGGGAGTTGGCGCCTTCGAGCTGCGCTCACCCGAAGAGGCCCCGATCCTGGCCGCCCGGCTCGTCACCGGCACGCCCCTCGACCAGCCGCTGCCTGAGATTGCCATGCGGCTCGCCACCACGCGGGGCACCAACGCCCTGCTGGAACGGAAGGGCTCGCCCACGGCGCTTTTCATCACCCGCGGCTTCGCCGACCTCCTGGTCATCGGCACCCAGCAGCGCCCCGACCTCTTCGCCCTCAACATCGAGAAGCCCCAGCCGCTCTATCAGGTGGTCGTCGAGGTCGAGGAGCGCCTGGCTTCAAACGGTTCCGTGCTCACTCCCCTGGAGATAGAAGGATTGCGGGAGAGGATCGGAGACCTTCACCGCGCGGGGATCCGGTCGGCCGCGGTCGCCCTGATGCACTCGTACCGCAACCCTGCGCACGAGGAGGCCGTGGGCGAGCTGCTGCGCGAGGCCGGCTTCCGCCACGTCTCCCTCTCCGCGCGCCTGGCGCCGCTGATCAAGCTGCTGCCGAGAGCGGAAACCGCGGTCGTGGACGCCTATCTCTCGCCCATCCTGGAGGGCTATCTCAACCGGGTCGGCGCGGCGCTGTCGCGAGGGACTCTCCACGTGATGACCAGCGCGGGCGGCCTGGTGCGCGCCGGCTCCTTTCATGCCAAGGACAGCCTGCTCTCCGGGCCTGCGGGCGGGGTCGTGGGTGCCGCGCTCTCGGGCCGGCGCTCCGGTTTCTCCCGGATCATCGCCTTCGACATGGGCGGCACGAGCACGGACGTGGCGCGCTACGACGGCGACTTCGAGTACCTCTTCGAGCACCGGGTGGGCGACGCCCACCTCGTGGCCCCAGCCCTGGCGGTCGAGAGCGTGGCGGCCGGGGGCGGCTCGATCTGCGGCTTCGACGGCGCGCAGCTCCACGTGGGACCGGAGAGCGCTGGTGCCTGGCCCGGTCCGGCCTGCTACGGAGCCGGCGGGCCGCTCACTCTCACGGATGTCAATCTCCTCCTCGGCCGGCTCGACCCGAACCGCTTCGAGATCCCCCTGGACGCGGGAGCGGCGGAGCGCGCCCTGGAAGGGCTGGGTGAGGAGAGGGAGGCGTTGCTGGAGGGCTTCCTGGAGATCGCGAACGAGCGCATGGCCGAGGCGATCCGGAGCATTTCACTGCGCCGGGGCTACGACCCGGCCGAGTACGCCCTGGTCGCCTTCGGAGGCGCCGGAGCCCAGCACGCCTGCGCGCTGGCGGAACTGTTGGGGATCAGGCATGTGGTCGTGCCTCGGGACGCCGGCCTCCTCTCCGCCCTCGGCCTGGGCGCGGCCGTGGTCGAGCGTTTTGCCCATCGCCAGATCCTGGAGCCGCTGGCCAAGGTGGAGGACCGGCTCTCCGGCTGGCTGGACGAGCTGGGCCGCGAGGCCGCGGGAGCGGTGGCGGCGGAAGGAATCCCTGGGGTGGTACGGCGGCGCATCGTGAATTTCCGGTTCATGGGCCAGGACGAGGCACTGCCCATCGAGGGCGAGCCCTTCGAGGAAGCCTTTGCCGCCGCCTATCGGGAGATCTACGGTTATGCCCCGGAGGGGAGAGCGATCGAGGTGGAATCGATCCGGGTCGTAGCCTCCTCGGCGGAGGAGGAGCTATCAGCAGAGACTGCGGAGGCCGTTGCGACGGGGACGGCAGTGTCGGGGATACGCCGGTGCTGGATAGGGGGGAGCTGGAGCGAGGTCGCCGTCTACGACCGCGCGCAGCTCGGGCCCGAGGACCTCTTCCCGGGCCCGGCGCTGGTTTTCGAGAGCCACAGCGCGACCATGGTGGCGGGCGGATGGCAGGGGAGGGTGGATGGGGCGGGCAATCTGGTGCTCTCGATCTCCAGCGGTATAGATTCCCCGTGACTATGGATCTCGTCGCTCGGCTCCGCCGGCTCCGTACCGCCTGCGTCGTCCTCGCCGGCTTCGTGCTCGCCTATGGGGTCGCGGGCTGGTTCCTGATCGAGGGCTTCCAGCTTCGTCCCTTCGGGAAGGTGCCGGAGGCCCTGCCGCTCTCCATCACCTTCCTAGCCGCGGTGCTGATTCTTCTCGCTTCCCGTCTCCGCACGGGGATTCTCCGGGGGGGCCTGCCGTCGAATCGCATGATCCCCGCCGACCTGGGCAACCTGATGTCCGCCTACCAGAGAGCGACCCTGGTGAGCTTCGCGGTCCTCGAGCTCGCCGCGCTGATGGGTCTCCTGGTGGCCCTGCTCTCGGGTTCGTCCTTCTATGGGGTGGTGCTCTGCGTGGCCAGCTTCCTCTCGATGCTCATGCGTTGGCCCAAGGCTTACGAGCTCGACCGTCTGGCCCGCGGACGCGTGTCGCCTTGATACAGCCCTGATCAACAGCCTTCCGCAGGCAGTCCGAAGTAGAAGTCGTTCGCCTGGGGATCGAGGGCGAAGCGCATGGAGTCGAGGAGGCCTGAGTAGCCGAGGAAGGTGAGGCCGCTCGGCCAATGCTCGGAGACGAAGAAGGTGCCTGGCAAGGTGATGGATGGGCCTTCATCGGCCAGGAAAGTAATGGGCGTCCGGACGAGATGGCCCGCCAAGCTTCCAAATCGCGTGCTCAATCGAGTTGGTTCAAGCCAATCCAGGGACGAGCCTAGGAATCGAAGGATCGCGGGATCCAGGACCGACCAGGCTGCTCCTGTATCGAGTTGAGCCAGCACATCCCTGCCCCTTTCAAAGCGCACCCGCACATAGACCTTGGCTGTGAGATCGGAGCCCTCCGGCACACGATCCGAGAACCTGGAACGGCCTTCGACGAACGGGTTCGCGTGGAGCTTCAGCACCGGGGATTTATGAGATCCGATGGAGGAAAGGCGGAACATCCGTGGGAATTACATCCAGCTTGGATGCCAGTTCCCCGGCGGTAGCCGCATGGGCCAGCAACTTGTCCCCGAGCACGGCAACCCATTGGCCCCGGTAGGAAGAAGCATTGCGTTGAATCCAGGCAAACTCGGCGCTGCGGTCTACTCCCGTGGCCGGACTGAGCGTCGCTTGGGCACGGGCCAATGCTTTCTGCCATCCTGTCAGTGCCGGATGATCGGGAAACCTCTCGATAGCTTCTGCAACGAGCTTGCGCGCCCCTCCTACCCGGTCGTTCTCGACGAGATCCCGGATTCGGGCCGCGTATTCCTCAGCCGTCTCTTCGTAAGGAACTTTGATCGGTTCAGCCATGCCGTCCTCGCTCTCCTCCGTCGCCGGTCCATGATACATCAGGACGCGTGAGGGAGGAAAGTCACGAAGCCGGCACGAGGAGCGTGGCCTTGTGCTTGGTGCGCTTGCCATACTCGTCGACGATGCGCTCGCCGATCTTGCGGCCGGTGCCGGCTTTGGCGACGATCACGACCGAGCCCCCGAAACCGCCGCCGGTGATGCGGCCGCCGTAGACGTCGGGCTCGCGGCGGGCCAGCTCCACGAGGAGGTCGATCTCC
>DATMER010000073.1:0-19749 GCA_035556715.1 Thermoanaerobaculia bacterium | reverse complement strand
GAGACTCCGGCGTGCGTCCGGACCGCACCAGCTCTACCATCTGGCGCCGGAACTCAGAAGAATACGGGGGTCTACCTCTTGCCATCGCGCAACTCCTTATCCCTAAGGATGACGAGTCCACGAAACCGGGTCAACTCCACCTCTCCCCACCGGGTAGAGCCCAGTACCCGGTGGGGAGACCCCTCTACCCAGTGGGGATGGTCCGGCATTGCCTGGATTCTGTCCGGTATTGTCTGGGTAGACCCCTCTACCCCGTGGGGAGAGGCCTCTACCTGCTGGGTACGGCCCTCTACCCCGTGGGTAGACCCCTCTACCCGATGGGTAGACCTGTCTACCCTGTCCGTAGAGGCAGCTCCCCAAGGGGTACGGCCCTCTCCCCGCTGGGTAGACCCTCTACCCGGTGGACCGAGGCCCGCAGCTCGTGCGTGGAGCGAAAACCCCTCCCCTGCCCTCCCCCGCTACGCGGGAGAGGGAGCCCCCCGCCCCTGCGAGGCCGCCGCGGCCGGGGTGAGCGTGGCCAGCCGCCTCGGCGAGTGCCCGAAGCCGTAGGAGCTGGCGCGGATCTAGCTAGGGGAGAGAAGCATGAAGAGGATGCTTCTCTCCCCTCTGCTAGTTCTGGCCCTCGCCGGTTGCGATAGCGAAGGCGGCGGCGGCCCCACGGAACCCACCCCCCCGCCCAACGTGAACATCCAGGGGGTCTGGACCGGCACCGCGAACTCGCTCTCGGCGCGGGGGACCTGCCTGGCGGACTCGTTCCTGCCGGTTACGGTTGCCGTTGTCTGGACCATCCAGAGGACCGGCGATGCGTCGTACACGGCCACGGAGGTCCAGAACAACGCGCAGGTGTGTGCCTTCACGGCCACGGTGCGGGGCGACACGGTGACCTTCCAGCCCGACCTCGCACGGTCGCAAGGAGTCTGCGGCGTCCAGAACCTCGCCTGCACCGGGACCCGGCCGGTCCGGATCGAGCTGAGCACGAGCCGCTCCACGATGACCGGGGTGGTCGACGGCAACCGCATGACGATCACGAGCGCCCGGGTCTGGCTGGCGACCGACACCAACACCGGCAACTCCCTCGGCGAATACGAGGTCTCGGGGCGCCAGGACCTCCAGAGGTAGAGATGGCTGACGTCCAGGTCCGCGGCTGCTGTTGCGGGATCCCCTTCGGCTGCGGGACGGTGGCCGTGCTCGGGCTGATAGCGGTCCTCTCCGTCGCTCTCTTCTAGCGCCGCCGCCAGCGCACCACCCGGGCAGGCGCTCCGATGGGACGATGGACTTCGGCCTCGACGGTCCTCCTCCGTCCCGCGAAGACGGCGGTCGCCACGACCTCGTAGCGGCCGGGGGAGACGAACCGCACCTCGCTGCTCAGCCTTCCCCCGCCGAAGCTCCTCTCCGCCACACCATCGTAGAAGGCATCCTCGCTGAGCCAGGCCAGGGTCTCGGCCAGGGCGGCGTCCGAGAGCGCGTTCAAGGTCACGGACCGGGCCTCGCGCAGGACGAGCCGCATCCGGAGCTGGAGCGAGGCCGCTACCAACGCCAGCCCGATCGAGAGCAGGAGGATGGCGAGGAGCACGGCCGGCAGCGCGAAGCCGGCGTCCCTCCGCAGTCCTACCATGCCTCGCCCAGGCCGGCGCCCCGCGGGGCAGCCAGGAACGTCTCGGTCCGCTCTGCGGAGCGGGGACCGCGGCGGACCGGGAGGTTGGGCAGCGGTCCGCGGCGCAGGGCGCTGCGGCGGTGGGTGAGGGTGATGCCGACCAGCCCGGGTCCCACGGGGGCGCAGCTCCAGGCGCTCACGCCGTGCAGCGCCGGACCCTCTCCCACGACATCGCCGCCCGCGCCGAGGACCGTCCGGAGCAGGTCGTCCCCGACCTTCTGATAGACGACCACGCCCGCGGGATGGCCGTCCAGGAAGAGCGCCGGCCCCTCGATCCCGGGCAGGACCGCGAAGCCCGCCGCGGCCCGGATGTCGCCCCGCAGGCGAGCGACGACGAGGGGCATGGGCGCGTCCGTCTGCTCGGCCGCGGCGTCGGTGAGCATCTGCGCCCCCTCCATCATCACCTGCGCCGAGAGGGCGAGCGCCAGGGTCAGCACGACGAGCGAGACCAGCAGCTCGACCAGGGTGAAGCCGGACTCGGAGCCCTCACCCCCCTGGCCCCCCTCTCCCACCTCCCCGGCCCCCTCCCTGGGAGTGGGGGGAACTGGCTCACAGGGTGTGTGGGGGCGCCCCTCTCCCGGCGAGGGGGGTGGGGAGGCGGGAGAGGGGACGGGGGTGAGGGTCCTCATGGCCTCCACACCATCGTCTCGACCCGCCTTTCGAACGTCCGGTCCCGAACCTGGTAGATGGCGCGCAGGGTGACCTGGTAAAGGCCGGCGGGTTGCGTCTGGGCCTCGGTCTCGACCCAGACAACCGGATCGTCCGGCGTTCCCGCGCCGTACCGCGCGTCCTGGAGGGGGAGGGCCCCGGCACGCAGAGCTTCGAGCGTGGAGTCGAGAGCGCCGAGGGCGGTCCTTTGGGCGTCGAGCCGGCGCACGACGCCGGGCTGTCCGAAGAGGAGCGGCAGCCCCATCAGCAGGGCCACGCTCAGAAGGACCAGGGCGACGAGGCTTTCGACGAGGATGGAGCCGCGCTGAGGGAGGGGAATGGGCGCCGCCGGAGGCATTCCGGCATTGTACCGGCGGCGCTTGGGAGGGTTACTCGCTTTCCAGCTTCTTGCGGTCGCGGATCGAGGCCACGATCAGCCAGATGCCGACGCCGACCAGGAGCAGGGGCCAGAGGTCGTACAGCCATCGGAGGTCCACGTCGACGTACTGATCCGCCAGGGCGATCAGGCCGAGCAGCGTCAGGATGACGCCGGAGATCAAACCGCCCTGGCCCGCCGCCGGACGCTGCGGCCGGTCGAGCAGCCCGAGGTCCTGTGCGTAGCCGTAGTTGATGAGCATGGCCTGCCGGTAGGCGTCCAGGACGCTGAAGGCCCAGAAGAAGACCAGCGTCATGGGGAAGAACGGCGTGTCGCCGCGGTCCGCCGCGCTCATCAGGCCCGCCACGATCAGGAACTGGATCAGGGCGCGCAGGTAGAGGCCGTTGTAGACGTTGCCCATGCCCGGGAATCCGGACAGCAGTCCGGCCAGGAGGGGGATCTTCCGTTCGATCGCCGGCCGGCCCGGCTGGACCGCCACGCCCGGCGGAAAAGCGGGCGGCATGGCCGGCGGAGGGTTCTCGGGGTGCTGCTGCGGCCAGGAGCTCTCGGCGGGGTTCATCTCTATCTCCTTGTGATCAGAGGTTCAAGGTTTTTCAGGGACTGGGAAAGCTCGTCCACCCGGTGGTCCAGGCTGCCGAGCGATTCTTCGAGGGACTCTTCCAGGGACTGGCGGGTCTCGCCATAGCGCTCGCGCACCTTGTCTTCCCACAGGTCCAGGCGGTCGAGGCGCTCGGATACAGCCTGGGACATCACTTCCGCGGCCTGGCGGCCCAGGTGGACCGGATTGGCGGCGGTGAAGCTCAGGAGGACCGCCATCACGTAGCTCGCGGCCACGGCGTAACGGGAGGTGCGGACCCAGGCGGGCAGCGGCCGGGGCTCCTGTCTCCGGGCGAAGCCTCGAAGACGGCTCCGCAACGGGTCCGGCAAGGGAGCCTGCGGCAGCGGCAGCCGGGGACCCTGGCCGACATCGCCGATACCGCCCGGGATGGCCCGCAGCTTCGACCGCAGCCCGGCCGGCAGAGGGAGCTTCCTGGCCGCCCGCTCCATGGCCGCGGCATAGGCGGTGCAGGCCGGGCAGGTCCGGCGGTGCGGGTCGTCCTGTCCCGGAGAGAATTCGGTCCGGAAGCGGCGGCAGGCCTGGCTCAGCATGGCGAGGCCTCCAGTGCCGGACGAGGCTCGGTGGGATTGCCTGCGGGAGTGGCCCAGCGGGAGCGGAACCGGGCATGGACCCGCTCCGCCACTTCCAGCCGGGCGCGGTGGAGCCGCGACTTGACGGTGCCCACCGGGATCTCCAGGTACGTGGACACCTCCTCCAGGCTCCAGCCCTGGAGGTCGCGCAGCAGCACGACCTCGGCCATGTCCTCGGGCATCTCGCCCAAGGCCTGGTGGACCGCCTGGACCTCCTCGCGCCCCTGGGCTTCGGCCTGGACGTCGTCCCCGGCCGGCAGGTGGGCGAGGACCTCTTCCGAGACCAGCAGGGAGCGCCGCTCCTGGCGCCCGCGGCGGTAGTGGTCGATGCACAGGTTGCGCGACAGGCGCAGGGCCCAGGCGGCGAGGGGACAGCCGCCCCGGTACTGGCGGAGGTTCTGGTAAAGCCGCAGGAAGATCTCCTGCGTCAGGTCCTCGGCCTCCTCCCGCGATCCGGCGAAGTGCAGGGCGAGGTTGTAGAGCTTTCCGCCGTAGCGGTCGATCAGCTCGTCCCAGGCGTCCGCCTGGCCGGCGGCGGCGCGCCGGGCGAGGAGGAGGTCGGGAGAAGGTATTGGCGCGATCATGGGGCGATCATGTCGAGATCATCGTCTTCTCCCCCTAAGACGAGAGCGCGCGGAAAAAGGTTCACCACCCCCTTGGCACGGCTCCTGCTTTTGGGAGATCCCGGTATGTGGACTTCCGATGGAAGAAGGTGTTGTACCCATGCATCTTCGGATTGCTTTCTTATCTGGTCTCGTTGCCGGCCTCCTGGCTGACCCGGTTTCCGCGGCCCTCCCGGCCGGCTTCAGCGACGTCCTGGTCACGACCCTGACCAGCCCCACGGCCCTGGCCTTCACGGACGACGGCCGCCTCCTCATCGCCCAACAGTCCGGCGCGATCCGTGTCTACAAGAGCGGGGCTCTCCTGCCTACGCCAGCCATGACCATCCCCGCCAGCCGGATCTGCAACAACTTCGAGAACGGGCTCCTCGGCATGGAGGTCGATCCCGGCTTCAAGAACAACGGTTTTCTGTATCTGTACTATACGGCCAAGAGGCCCGACCTCGTCTGCGTCAACCGGGTCTCCCGCTTCACGATGAGCGGCGACGCGATCAACCCCGCGACCGAGGTCGCCCTGATCGACAACATCCCGGCCCCGAACGGCAACCACAACGGCGGCGACCTGAAGTTCGGCCCGGACGGGTACCTGTACATCAGCGTCGGGGACGGCGGCTGCGACTATGCCGGGGACAGCGGGTGCCAGGCCCGCAACGACGCCTCGCGGGACGAGCACGTCCTGCTCGGCAAGATCCTGCGCATCACTTCCACCGGCGGGCTCCCCGACTCGAACCCGTTCCGCGGGGCGGGGACCGCCCGCTGCAACGTCAACGGGCAGACCACCCCCGGCAACAAGTGCCAGGAGACCTTCGCCTGGGGGTTCCGCAACCCCTTCCGCATCGCCCACGACCCGAACACCAAGGCCCTGCGGCTGTTCATCAACGACGTCGGCCAGAACCTGCGCGAAGAGATCGACCTGGCGCAGGCCGGCGGCGACTACGGCTGGCACTGCAAGGAGGGGACGCGGACAAACAGCAGCAGCGCGAAGTGCACGCCGCTGCCGTCGAACCTGAAGCCGCCCCTCTACGAGTACGAGCACGACGTCCTCGTGCCGGGGACGAGCGTGAGCGGCTGCGGCTCCGTCACCGGCGGCGCCTTCGCGCCCGCGCACATCTGGCCCGGCTTCGACGGCGCCTACATCTTCGGCGATTACGTGTGCGGCGCGGTCTTCAAGCTGACGCAGTCGGGCACCGTCTGGTCCGCCTCGGACTTCGTCACCGGGCTCGGCCCGGACAGCGCCGTGACCATGCTCTTCGGCCCCTCGGGCAACAGCCAGGCGCTCTACTACACGACCTACTCCAACGGCGGCCAGGTGCGGAAGATCTTCTTCGACGATCCCGGCAACGACCCGCCCACGGCCCTGGCCTCGGCCTCCCCGACGTCCGGTCCCCTGCCGCTCGACGTCACCTTCAACGCCACGGGCAGCAGCGACCCCGAGGGGGACGACCTGCTCTTCTTCTGGGATTTCGGCGACGGCTCCGACGGCGTGGTCACGACGAGCCTCCAGGTCCAGTACAGCTACCGGACCGCCGGCACCTTCATCGCCAGCCTGCGCGCCCGCGACGAGAACTTCGAGTTCTCGGCCCCGTCCACCGTCGAGATCCAGGTGGGCAACAGCCCGCCCGATCCGACCATCGTCTCGCCCGCGGCGGGGCAGACCTTCCGCGTCGGGCAGACGGTGACCCTCACGGGCAGCGCCACCGATCCCGACGACGGGCCGCTCCCCGCCTCGGCGCTCTCCTGGACCGTGCTGCTGCACCACAACGGCGACCACACCCACCCGGTGCTGGGTCCGTCCACCGGCAACAACCTCACCTTCACCGCGCCCGCGCCCGAGGGCCTCGCCGCCACGGATCTGAGCTTCCTGGAGATCCGGCTCACGGCCAGGGACGCGCAGGGCGCGAGCCGGACCGTCACCCGCGACTTCCAGCCGGAGCGGGTGCCGCTCACCTTCGAGACGGACCCGGACGGCCTCCAGGTGATGCTCAACGACGAGCCGTACACGGCGCCGGCGACCGTCACCTCGTGGGAGGGGTACGAGCTCGCCGTGGCCGCTCCGAGCCAGCACTCCGCCGGAGAGTCGTACGTGTTCGTCTCCTGGTCCGACGGCGGCGCGGCCAGACACATGATCACGACCCCCGCCGCGGACGCGTCCTATACCGCCACCTTCGAGCCCGCTCCGCCCCCGCCGCCGCTCGACTTCCACACCGTCGTCCCCTGCCGCGTCCTGGACACCCGGGCGGCCGGCCAGGGTCCGGCCCTCCAAGCCCAGGCGGAGCGGACGTTCGCCATCACGGGGCTCTGTGCCGTACCGGCCACGGCCAGGGCAGTCGCCGTGAACATGACCGTGACCGGGGCGTCGAGCGCCGGCAACCTGCGGATCGCTCCCCAGGATGCCGCGGCCACGATCACCACCGCGATCAGCTTCCGGGCCAACCAGACCCGCGCCAACAACGGCATCCTGCCGCTGAGCGACGCCGGGACCGTGGCGGTCTTCTGCGGCATCCCGTCCGGGTCGGTGCACTTCGTGCTGGACGTGGTCGGGTACTTCGAGTAGATGGTAGAGGCTTTCGAATTCTTCGATGAGCTGCTAGCCTGAACGGGTCCAGAGGAGGGTTCCGCCCATGCCCCGAGCCGTGCCCCGCCCGCTCCTTCGTCTCCTGGTTCCGGCCCTGCTGGCCGCGGCGCCGCTGACGGCCGCCGTGCCCGCCGGCTTCACCGACGCCCTGGTCGCGACTCTCGGCAGTCCGACGGCCCTGGCCTTCACCCCCGACGGCCGGCTGCTGATCACCCGCCAGAGCGGCATCCTGCGGATCTACCAGGGAGGGGCGCTGCTGGCGACGCCGGCCCTGACCTTCCCGGCGAGCTCCATCTGCAACAACTCCGAGCGCGGGCTGCTGGGAGTGGCGGTCGATCCTGCCTTCGCGACGACCCGGCACATCTTCCTCTTCTATACGTTCGAGCAGCCGGGGGGGAACTGCGTCAACCGCGTCTCCCGCTTCACGCTGCCGGACACTAACGTCGTCGATATGGGCACGGAGCTGGTCCTGGTGGACAACATGCCGTCTCCCGCCGGCAACCACAACGCGGGAGACCTCCACTTCGGCCGCGACGGCTTCCTCTACATCTCGATCGGGGACGGCGGCTGCGACTATGCCAACGACAGCGGCTGTGCCGGGGCGAACGATGCCGCCCGGGATCAGCATGTATTGACCGGCAAGATCCTGCGCATCACGAAGACCGGCGGCATCCCGGCTAGCAACCCCTTCCAGGGAGCGGGGACGGCGCGCTGCAACGTCACCGGGCAGACGACGGCGGGCAACAAGTGCCAGGAGACCTTCGCCTGGGGGCTGCGCAATCCCTTCCGCTTCTCCATGGACTCGAACGCCGCCGGCACCCGGTTCTTCATCAACGACGTCGGCCAGGGCCGCTGGGAGGAGATCGACGAGGGCACGGCCGGCGCGGACTACGGCTGGAATCTCTGCGAGGGGAAACACAACAACAACTCCGACGCCGCCTGCTCGAACGCTCCGCCGGGCCACGTCCCCCCGGTCTACGACTACCGGCACGGCCAGGTGATCCCGGGCACGACCAGTCCGACCGACTGCAACTCGATCACCGGCGGCGCGTTCGTGCCCAACGGCGCGTGGCCCGGGTTCGACGGCTCCTACCTGTTCGGCGACTTCGTCTGCGGCGAGATCTTCAAGCTGACCTTCTCGGGAGGCTCCTGGTCGGCCACGGACTTCGGCCAGAGCCTGGGGGGCGTGACCACGATGATCTTCGGCCCCCACGGCAGCGGCGGCCAGGCGCTCTACTACACGACCTTCGCGAACGGCGGCGAGGTGCGGAGGATCTTCTTCGACCAGCCGGGGAACGATCCGCCGGTCGCCGTGGCCTCGGCGGTCCCCACTTCCGGTCCCGCGCCGCTCAACGTCACCTTCGACGCCACGGGCAGCTCCGACCCCGACCCGGGCGACACCCTGACCTACTTCTGGAGCTTCGGGGACGGCACGCCGGAAACCTCGACCGCGAGCCTGACGATCAACCACACCTACACGGCCCCCGGGACCTACACGGCCACGCTGCGCGCCCGGGACAACAACTTCGCCTTCTCGGCCCCGGACACGGTCGAGATCCAGCCGGGCAACTCGCCGCCCTCGGCCACCATCGTCTCGCCCGGCGCGGGGCAGACCTTCCGCGTCGGCCAGACCGTGACCCTCACGGGCAGCGCCTCGGACGCCCAGGACGGCACGCTGCCGGGCTCCGCCCTGTCCTGGAGCGTGCTCCTGAACCACAACGGGAACCACACGCACCCCTGGTTCTCGGGCACGGGCAACAACCTGACCTTCGCCGCTCCGGCGCCCGAGGACCTGAACGCCACGGACGGCAGCTTCCTCGAGATCCACCTCACGGCCACGGACTCCGGCGGCCTGCCCGGCAACGCCCAGCGCAACATGCAGCCGAGCAAGGTCACGCTGACCTTCGACACCGATCCGGCAGGCCTGGATCTGAGGGTCAACGGCACGACGATCACGGGGCCGCACTCGCTGACCTCCTGGGAGAACTGGACGCTCAACGTCTTCGCGCCCAACCAGTCGGACGGCACAGACTTCTGGGTGTTCTCGTCCTGGTCCGACGGCGGCGGCCAGTCGCGGCAGCTCGTCACCCCGTCCGCGCCCACGACCTACACGGCCACCTTCCAGGCCTCGGTGGAGACGGGTCCCCTGGACTACTTCACGGTCAACCCCTGCCGGCTCGTAGACACGCGGACGGTGGGACCGGCGATCGCGGCCGGCTCGACACGCACCTTCACGGCCGCGGGCTCGTGCGGGATTCCGGTGGGAGCCAAGGCGGTCGCGGCGAACGTGACTGTCATCAATCCGCCGAGCACCGGACACCTGCGGATGTGGCCGGGAGGGACGCCGGCCACGTCCACGAGCGTGATCAACTTCAACGCCGGGAGCTCGCGGGCCAACAACGCGACGATCGGGCTCGGAGGCAGCGGGGACTTCCAGGTGCAGGGCTCGTTCCCGAGCGGGTCCATCCACCTGGTGGTGGACGTCGCGGGCTGGTATCAGTAGGGCCTTAAGGCCGAGGCCTGCGCGATGCCTTCAGCTCGGTGACCAGCTCCTGGACCCGTCCCGTGAGGTCCGGGTCGCCGAGCCCGGCGGCCTGGGCCTGCTCCAGGGCCTGGGCCTCGGGCACGCCGTTCTCCAACACCAGCCACGCGTAATAGAGGCCGGCCGCTCGGTTGCCGGTGCTGCAATGGACCAGCGCCGGGCGCTCGGCGTTGCTCAGCACGGTCAGGAAGTACTTGATGGTCGGGCCGTCCAGGGTCCCCGGTGTGACCGGGATGTTGGCGTACTCGAGCTTGGCCTTGCGGGCGGCCTTGGCCTCATCGAAGCCGCGGTCCTCCTCCAGAGGCCGCAGGTCGATCACGGTCTTGTAGCCCGCCTTGGCCGCTTCCTTGAGCTGCTTGGCCGTGGGCTGTCCGGCGAGGAGGAGCCCGTCCTCGGGCTGGGCGGTGTTCGGGATGCCGAGGCCCCCTTGGCCGTACAGGGCGGTTGCGAGCAGGATCGGGAGCGCAACGAGCAACGTCCTTCGAAAAGCCATGATCATCTCTCCTCGATCCAAAGCCTACGCCGATTCCGGCTCGCGGACCAGGAGCCCCAGCAGGTCCGACGTGGTGACGATCCCCACGACCCGCTCCCCGCTGGTGACCAGTAGGCGGTGGATGTGGCCGTTGATCAGGGTCTCGGCCACCTCGGGGACGGGGGTGTCCTGATCCACCGAGTGGACGGACGGCGTCATGATGTCGCGCACCCGCATCCCGGCCTCGTCGAAGCGGAGCCTCTCGATGTCCTCGCGGCGGAGGGTGTCGCCCCACTCGCGGACGAAGAAGTCCGGGTTCGGCCGCTCCGGCCCGAGGTCCATCCCCCGGGCCATGGCCTGGGCCAGGTCGGTGACGGATACGACGCCGACCAGCCGGCGGTTGGCATCCTCCACGGGCGCGCCGGAGATCTCGTTCTCGACCAGAAAGCTCGCCAGCTCTTCGAGGGTCATGTCCTCCGGGACCGTGAGCACGTTGGGGCTCATCACGTCCCCGGCGGTAATGGGTCTCATGCCGCTTCCTCCTCGCGGAGAGAGTATCGCGGACTGCTCGCGGCATTAAACTAGGCCGCCAATGGACAACCTCTGTCACACGCTGGTGGGCGCCGCGCTGGGGGAGGCGGGGATGAAGCGGCGCGCTGGGAGGGCCTCCGGGAAACCGATACCGCTGGCCATGCCGGCGCTGCTGATCGGGGCGAACCTGCCGGACGTGGACATCCTCGCCTATGCGTGGGGGCAAACGACGGCCCTCGGCTTCCGCCGGGGGTGGACCCACGGGGTGCCGGCGCTGGTGCTCTGGCCGTTCATCCTCACCGGGCTGCTCCTGGCCTGGGACCGGTGGGTGCGCAGACGGAGCCGGCCTGAGGCGGAGCCGGCCCGGCCACGGGAGCTGCTCCTGCTCTCGACGGTGGCCATCCTCACCCATCCGCTCCTCGACTGGCTCAACACCTACGGCCTGCGCTGGCTCATGCCGTTCGACGGCACCTGGTTCTACGGCGACGCGCTGTTCATCGTGGACCCCTGGATCTGGCTGGCGCTGTCGGCCGGGGTGGTGCTGTCGCGCCTCCGCCGGAATTCCAAGTCCGCCCGCTGGGCCGTGGCCGCGGTGTGTGTCTACATCGTTTTCTCGTGGAGTCTGCAACTGGCTTCGCGGCAGGTGGCGGCGAGAGCGCTGGCCGCCTCCGGCCGTCCCATCCACCGGATGATGGCCGGCCCGGTGCTGGCGAATCCGTTCCGCAGGGAGATCGTGTCCGACGGGGGAGAGGGCTACGACCTCGGCGAAGTGGACTGGCTGGCCGGGCCGGAGCTCCGGCCGCGCCGGCCTCCGTACAGGCCGAAGAACGACGCCCTCCCCGGTGTGGCCGAGGCCGCGGCCACGAGGGAGGGCGCCATCTTTCTCGACTGGGCCCGCTTCCCCTTCTTCCTGGTCGAAGAGAGCCCGGATGCGCGCATCGTGCGGATGACCGACGCGCGGTACAGGCTGGAGCGGGGGGAGGGCTTCGCTACGCAGACGGTCGTGCTGCCCCGCCCCTAACCCTTCCGCGAGTAGGTGCCGTCGAACTGCACGGCCCAGGTCTTGCCGTCGTCGCGCGACGCTTCCCAGAACTGGCGGAGGCGCCCGCCGTCGAGCGGCGTCCAGGTTACGCGGTGGAGCACGGTCTTGCCGGGGTCCCGCTGGGACGGCAGCGTAGCGCGCATCACCATCTTCCCGTCCTCCAGGCCGCCGGTGAGCTGCAGGAGGTTGCCCCGGTCGTCCACCCAGGCCTGGTGCCACTTCCCGTCGGGGGCGTAGAGGTTCAGGCTGGTGCCGTTCACGCCCTGGGAACCCTGCCAGCTCTCGCGGATCGCGCAGCCGCCGAGGATGCTCTCGATCCGGTTCGTGCCCGCCAGGTTGCCGGCCGGGTTGCGGACCTCCCAATCTCCCAGCCAGAAGTCGAACTGGCGGTGCTGAGGGGCCGAGCAGGGGGCGGGCGCAGGCTGCTGGGCAGGGGCGCTGGTGGAGCAGGCGACCGCCATCATCAGGAGCGCTAGGGACCATCGACAAGCGTTCATGCCGGTTTTCCTCCTTGGTCGTTGACGAGGAGAACGTACCGGAGCGCGGAGAGCCCCCGCTATCGAAAACTTGCTTCATGTAAGATCGTAGGAGCCATCATGGACCGGCCGCCGTTCGACACGCTGCTCTACCGGAGCCCGATCGTGACGATCGCCAGCTTCCGGGCGGAGCCGTCCCACCCGGGATTCCGCGACTCGGGGCCGGCGGAGAACCACTGTTTCGTGTTCCCGCGCACCTCGGTGCGAATCGTCCACGTGGACCGCAGGTCGGTCGTGACCGACCCCAACGTGGTCACCTTCTACAACCGGGACCAGGTCTACTTCCGCGAGCGGATGACGCAGGACGGGGACCGCTGCGATTGGTTCGCGGTCGAGCCCGGTGTGCTGCTGGAGGCGATGCGGCGGCACGACCCCGCGGCCGCGGACCGTCCGGACGCGCCGTTCCGCTTCACCCATGGACCCGGGGACGCGGAGAGCTACCTGCTCCAGCGGCTGGTGGTGCGGCACCTGGCGGAGGGCGGCCCCGTGGACCCCCTGTTCGTGGAAGAGTCGGCCCTGAGGCTGCTCGCCCAGGTCGTGTCCCACGCCGCGCGGGCCTGGGATCTGTCCATGAAGACTCCCGAGCCGCGGCAGGAGGACCTCGCGGAGGCGGCGAAGACGGTCCTGGCGGGAGAGCTCGGGGAGCCGCTTACCCTGGACGAAGTGGCGCGGCGGGCCGGCAGCTCGGTCTTCCACCTCTGCCGGACCTTCCGCCGCCACACCGGCTCGACCCTGCACGGCTACCGGACCCAGATGAGGCTGCGCACCGCCCTGGAAAGAGCGGCGGACCCCGGGACCGACCTCACCGACCTGGCTCTGGACCTCGGCTACTCCTCCCACAGCCACTTCACCGCCGCCTTCCGAAAGGTTTTCGGCATGGCCCCGTCGGCTTTCCGGAAAAAAGCGACGGTGCAGGCCGTGCGGGAGCTGATCGGTTCTCAGTAGCGCAGAAGGGCCGCCACCTCGCCGGCCTCGGAGAGCGCCGGGATCGGGTCCACGAAGTCGGCCTCGGCGCTGGTCAGGGCGAGCAGCTCCACGAGCTCGTTGACCAGGTCGACCTTGAAGACGTCCTCCGAGCCGCAGACCTTGCACTTCCGGGCTTCGCCCGGCAGGAGGTTCTCGCACTCCCGGCAGCGCGTGCCGGGGAGCTTCGCGTCCCGCGTCACGGCCATCTTCTCAACCCGGCCCACGGCCGCGGCCTTGAGCACGTCCTCGGCTCCGGTCACCGCCAGGCCGCCCCGGAAATACTCCTCCCGGATGCGGTCCCAGAGCTTGCCCTCGGCCTCGCGCTCGGCTTCCGAAAACATTTCGAACGCCGCTTCGTGGATCGGGTCGTCCCCGCCGCTGAAGTCCACGCTCCGCTTGCCCGCGAGCTTCGCCTGGAGCGGCGCCGGCAGGGCGTTCTCGATCTCCAGCATCGTCTCCTGCGAGCCGACCAGGAACAACCGGTCGAATTTCTCCTTCTGATCCATCTCGGCCAGGATGTCCACGATCTCCTTGGCGTAGTGCATCAGCTCGTTGCTGCGCCGGCGCTCGTAGCGCTTCTGGGACCAGCCGCCCTTCTTGACGTTGTTCTTGACGTCCCCCTTGACCTTGGCGTCCTCGTCCGCCCGCGCCGAGGTCACGAAAAAGACCCGCGAGGCCGTGTTGTCCGCGGCCACCACGACGAAGTTCTCGTACTCGTCCTGGAGCTCGGCGATCGGCCGGATGTAGGGCGAGGAGTCCACCCAGATGAACTCGGGACCCTTGACCGTCAGCGGGAACGCCTTCACGAAGTCCAGCGCCCAGCAGACGAACAGGCAGACCCCCTCTGTGTCCCAGGTGTGCCCGGCCAGCCACGTCTCGACCAGCTTCAGGTTCTCCTCGAAGTGCTCGGTTTCGACCGGGTCGTCCGAAAGCAGCGTCCGGATCTTGTCGATCCGCGGCTTGAGCTGCTGGAAGGAGTCCGGGGTCGTCAGATAGACGCTCACAAAGGCTCGCTCGGGTCCCGACACCCCGGCAAGCTCTCTCAGGTCGATGTTGTTGAACATGGGCGTTCGCTTCCTCCGCGCGCGGCAGGTGCAAGAAGCCGGCCACGCTTCTGACCCCCAACGGTCCCTCCGGACCCTTCGTATACTTGGGCATGAACGCAAAAGCAGGAATCTTTCTCAGGCTTCTCCCGCTCTGCCTCTGCCTGCTCCCGCGCCTGGCCGCGGGGCAGGGCTCTATCGGCCCCTTGCAGAACCTCCGGTCCTTCTCCCTCGCGGGCCCACGCTCTTTCGTCCAAGCCGGCGACCTGGCCTTTTTCACCGTCACCCCCCCTACGGACTCCGAGTCGCTCTGGCGGACCGACGGCACCGCCCAGGGGACGTTTCAGCTTGTTACGACGGGCAGCTTCCCGCCGAATCAGGGCTTCCGCTTCTGGACCGTCCAGGGCTCCCGCCTTTTCTTCACGGGGCGTCGCACCCCGGAGCCCAGCGAAACGCACCGGGCTCTCTGGCGCAGCGACGGCACCGTCGAAGGCACGGTTTCCCTGACCCAGGCGATGAGCTTCGCGATCGACGCTTCCGCCGGGGCGTCGCCCACCAGCCTGGCAGTCCCGGAGACCGGGGTCGTGTTCTTCTCCGCGGGCGCGGAGTCGGCGCAGCCCGACTACGAGCTCTGGGCGACTGACGGCACCGCCGAAGGGACCCGGCTCGTCAAGGATGTCAACCCGGAAGGCCCCTCGAAACCCGGCTTCATGGTGACGCTCGGAGGACAGCTCTTCTTCATCGCCGACACGCCGCAGGGCAGTGAGCTCTGGCGCAGCGACGGAACGCCGGAAGGGACGGAGCGGGTCGAGAGCCTCCATCACCTGGGCGCCGGGGTCGTCGCCCTGACCAGGGCGGGCGGCGCGCTCTTCCTTCTCGCGGAAACGCTCGCGGAAACGGCCGCGGGCGTGGAGCTTTGGCGCAGCGATGGGACGGAGGCTGGGACCTCTCGGGTGCTGGAGCTCCCGGCGTCGCGGCTCCTCGGGTACGCCGCGGCGGGCCGGCGCTTCTTCCTGGCGGTCGGGGACGCGAGCTTGCAGGACAAGGAGCTTTGGGTGGCCGAGGGCGGTACGGGGGAAACCGTCCAGGTTCTGGACACGGCGGCGCCGGGAGAGCTCAAACTGCTCGCGTTCGGCGACGGCGCCCTCTTCGCCCTGTCCGAGGCGGGTCACGGGCTGGAGCCCTGGCTGTCCGACGGCACTCCTGGGGGAACGAGGCGGATCGCCGACATCTGCCCGGGGCCGTGCGACTCCTCCCCGGTGCTTCTCGGGATCTACGCCGGGCGCGCCCTGCTCCTGGCCGACGACGGCGACTCCGGCCGCGAGCCCTGGTCGAGCAACGGAACCGCCGCGGGAACCTATCGCGTCGGCGATCTCTGTCCCGGAGAGTGCAGCCCCGCTCTGGGCGGTCGCGGAGAGGTTGCCGGCTGGCTGGCGCTGGGGGCGGGCAACCGGATCTGGCTGTCCGACGGCAGCCAGGACGGCGCTTTTCCGGTCGCGCAGTTCTCGGCAGCGCTCGCAACCATGCTTCTCCCTCCCTTGGCCGATCGGCTCCTCATCATGACGACGGACCCCGCTTTCACGCTCGGCCTGTGGTCGCTGCCGGTGACGGCTCCGGCTCCGCCGCCGGGCGGTTGGCTGGAGTCGGCCCGCGTGCCCGGCTTCCGCTTCAAGGTGCAGATCGGCGGTCAGACCGCGGGCCGGCAGGAGTCGGCGTGCATGGCCCGGACCCTGTGCGTGAGCGGCGCGCTGCCGGGCCGTTCGGAGGTCTTCCTGCGGGTGCCCGAGCCCGGGTCCGCCGAACGCTTCGGGCCGGCCTTGGTCAAGCTCGCGACCTCCGCCGTCGACGTCTGGGTCCTGCAGACCGCGACGGGCCATCTCCGCCATTACCGTCTGAACGGTTCCGGCCCGGCCGGCTCCACCCTGCCGGGCATCCTGGACCGCGCGGGCTTCAGGAACGTCCCGGGCGCGCTGGCGGCTGCCGCCGGCGAGGCCAAGGCACCCAGGGATCCTCAGCCGCCGGGCCGCTGGATCGAGTCCAAGACGGTTCCGGGCTTCCGGGTCCAGGCGCGGCTCACGTTGGACGGGAAGAGCCAGGTCCTGCGCAAGGAGCCCTGTATCGCGGAGACCTTCTGCCTGAGCGGCGCGACACCGGGAACGCCGGGAATCACCGAGTTGCTCGTCCGCGTGACGGGTCCCAAGCCCAACAGACATTTCTGGACGATGCTGGCCCGCTTCGCCCCCGCCACGCTGGAGGTGTGGGTCCAGCAGAGGAAGACCGGAAAGATCCGCTACTACCGGCTGAACGCGCCGCCGGCTGGCAGTTCCCAGCTCGACGGATACGTCGACCGGCAGGGATTCAAGCGGTAGGTCACGTTTCAGGGCGAGGTGCGAGCCCAAGCGAGCCGAGCCGGCGGCGCGAGAGCCGGCCGGCTCGGCGAGGGGTTGGAGCGCTCAGGGAACGGAAGCTTCAATCTCCACCGTGAGGTCGTTTTGACCGGCGGCCCCCCCGTTTGCCCCATGGACCAGAAGCAGGATCCATGTGACGAGCTCTGCCCCCAGCCCCTCCTTGGCAGCTTCAATAGCCAGGCGCAGAGCCACATTGATGTCCCCGTTGTCCGCCGTACCTGAGAATCGTGCCATTCCGATGTACCTCCCTTTTCTTGCGCTGCAATGTTCGCCGGCGCGAAAACGTCAAACGTCGTCTTCAGCGCCGTGCGTCCAATGCGAGGCTCACTGGCTCACCAACGCGGATTGTACCGGTTTGCACCACCGTTCCATAGATGCCCGCGTTGTTTTTGTTTAACCGTACGACTGTCTTCAGCACCCGCTTGTCTTGTGTGGCCGTGTCCGGATCGAGGTTGATCATCATGCATCGCACGTCACGCACCGTCACGCTCACGGCTGGCCTTGGCTCGCTGTTGCCGAACACCAGTGTCCCGCCGACCCACCCATCCTCGAGAAACGGCTCGCGGTGGTGAGTCTCAATGAGAATGTTGGCTCGAAAGCGCCTGCGATCGAGGTTCACTCCCACCTCGCCACCGATGCCGGCAATGGTCGCCAGGCTGATCACCGATACGGAGGCATCATCGAAGATCCCGTGCTTGAATTTCATCAATTCCACGCTGCTCCCAAAGCGTTCGGCGACCTCGCTCTGGAGCTCTACGCTGCGAAGCTCCACGTGGGTTCCGGCCGGTGTGCGTACGTGAGTTGGCAGGGGCTCGCATGTACTCTCGTCGAGACCGACAGGGTGGTACAGAAGGAGCTCAGGCACGCGGCTCGCGGACAGCCACGGGAAGCCGCTGTCATCTCCCAAGCGCCGGAAGGCGAAGCGCCGATCACCCTCGAGACCGTGCCACCCGAGAAATGCCGACTCCGTCACGATACCAGCCATCGACTTGACGGGATACCGCACAAGTTCGCAAACATGCCCGAGCTCATTCATCATACAACCACTATACGTCACTCCGCGGACTTGATCGTACGCTGGACCGGGCGTAGAGTCTACCGCGCCCACAGCAGAATTCCGGGCCCGAGGAACTGTCGTGATGCCAACCGAGCGAGACCTCTTGACCACCGTCTACACTGCGTTCAATGCGCGTGACATCGACACGGCCCTGACGACCATGCATCCGGACGTCGAGTGGCCCAACGGATGGGAAGGTGGTTGCGTGACCAGCCACCAGGGCGTGCGCGACTACTGGACGCGCCAGTGGGCGGCGATCAACCCGCACGTTGACCCCCTGGGGTTCGCCACCGACGAGAGCGGGCGCACGGTCGTGACGGTGCATGCGGTCGTGCGTGATCTGCACGGCAACGTCATGACGGATGGCACGGTCGAGCATGTCTATAGGATCGAGGATGGGCTGATCCGTAGCATGGAGATCCGCCACCCCTAGCGGGTTGTGAAGCGCGGCTCCAGCCACTTCCGGATAACGCCAGCGACCTCGGGGATGGTGCGTCTTGAAGAATTCCCAGGAATGACATTTTGGACCCGTTTTCCGTCTCTACACGGGTACTATGTCAAGATCACTACGCTTCATTCCAGAAGAAGGCGCCCTCGTCGACGTTACCTGCCGCACCATCCAGAGCCGCTACCTGCTGCGGCCCGACCCGGTGCTCGCCGACATTCTGCTCGGTGTCCTGGGCCAGGCCCAGCGGCTCCACCCGGTCGAGATCTCGGCTTTCTTCGTCGCGTCAAACCATTATCATCTCCTGATCTGGGTCCCGGACGCCAAGCGCATGTCCGACTTCATGGGGTACTTCCAGACGAACGCGGCCCGCGAGGTCGCTCGGCTGAGGAAGTGGCGGGACAAAGTCTGGTCGCGTCGCTACGAGGCAATCGTGATCAGCGACGAGCCCGCCGCGCAGGTCGACCGGCTGCGCTACGTGCTGGCCAACGGAGTCAAGGAGGGGCTGGTGGGCCGGGTCGAGGACTGGCCGGGCATCAGCTTGGTGAAGTCCGTACTGAGCGGTGAGCCCGTTCGCGGCACCTGGTTCAACCACACCGCGGAATATCGGGCTCGGCTGCGGGGAGAAGACTTCGAGCCCCGGCGCTATGCGACGGAAGAGACCGTGGCGCTCTCGCAGCTCCCCTGCTGGCGTCACCTCAGCCCGGAGGTGTATCGCGAACTGATCGCGGGGCTGGTCAAGGAGACCGATGCCGACGCGGCGGCGGAGCGGAAGCTCACGGGGCGTGAGCCTCTCGGCTTGGAGGCCATCCTGCGCGCGCACCCGCACACCGAGCCGAACAACACAAAGAAGTCGCCGGCACCCCGTTTCCACGCGGCCAGCAAGGCAGCCCGCGAGGCCTTTCGGAAGGCATACGGCCTCTTCCTTGCGGCCTTCCGGGAAGCGGCGGAGAGGCTCAAGGCTGGAGACCGTACAGCAAAATTTCCCAACGGCTGCTTTCCGCCGGGCTTGCCCTTCGTCCATGCGTGAGCGGCCATTCCGCCGCAGGCGGTGATCGGCCGCAGAACGACACTCCTCGTAGACTCTCAATGGCTGGACAACTCCAGGAAGGGGGAGGTCCATCTGAAAGTCCAGGAAGAGCTCCAAGTGGCCCGCGGCGAGGCTTCATTCGGGCCGATTCAGCGCGAAAGATTGGTCAAAAGGCCCCTTGCAAGACTCTGCGCCACCGGTCAGGGCAAGAAGGAAGATCGATTCTTGTAGCTTTCTTCTACACTCCCCTGGAACCTAATCGGCACCTCGGCGCATAACGCTGTGGCGGCTCAGCGCGCGGCGTCAGCCGTCCGCTGGAGCCGTTTGGTTGGCCGAACCAAGGTTTCCTACTCGCATATATGGCTATGGCTCCGCTGCGCTGCCTTTCTCTATTCTACAATGGACCTGCCGGTTGGTGACAGGAGACTTCCGAGAGACCCACGATCGGCTCCTCTGGCCACCCAGGCCCTCGCTTGGCTCCACGAGGTTTCCTACCCTCTCGGTCGGTCCGCAGACCGGGCAGTTTGCCGCAGCGAAGCGGAGGCCAAGCTGCATCGTTTGGGACTGGATCCGGATCCGGGAACATCCGTAAGCG
>DATMER010000072.1:0-34466 GCA_035556715.1 Thermoanaerobaculia bacterium | reverse complement strand
TTGTAGAATAAAGAAAGGCAGCGCAGTGAGGCCATAGCCATATACGCGAGTAAGAAATCTTGGTCCGGCCAACCAAGCGGCTCCAGTCGGACGCCAACCTCCGCTTCGCTCCGGTCGGCGCCGCTGAGCCGCAGCAGCGTTGGTCGTATCTGGGTGGGTGAGGGGAACTCAAGTAGCGGTAAGCTAACGCCGCAAAACAGACGAGCAGCAGCTATATGACTAGGAATGACCGGATCATTGCTATTGTCGCGTGCCTGGCAGCACTAGCTGTGGTGCCCGAGGTTCGCAGGTTCCTGAGACTCTCCTCGACAGGAAGTGACGGTGGAGATCACTCGGAGGAAAGTCGCCCTCCCTCTGCGGATTCTACCCAGAACCTACGATCATCAGGGCCTCATACTTCGACCTCTGAAAAGCAGAGCGCCGGCCATGAACCGACAACCCCGAGTTCTCGATTAGAGACGCAGCCTACCGAAGTCCCCAAGGCAAGATCGGCACCCTCGGTGTCAAGCCTTTCTGCGGACGAAGGTCAGGCCTATCTCGTCCCATTCCACGTACTACCGAACGACACAGCCATTTATCTTGATTACAAACCCATAGGCACTGCCGAAGAACTCTCTGATGGCATTTTGATTCCAGCCGGATTTCACGTTCTCACGTTCGTCCGTAGAGGATATGAGTCGCAGGAGTTCAAAGCCCTGTTTGACCAAGCAGGAATCGGAGTACAGGTAACTCTCAAGCCTCGGCGGTAAGCCTCGCTTGCCGCGCGGTGAGCTTCCAACGCGCGTTATGCCGCTTGAATATCGATTCACCAGGATGAGAACGCTACTCCTCATTTATCTCAACTTTGCACTGACGGCGTGCGGTGCCACCTCTCTGTTTCAGGATGTCAGTCCTCCAGAGCCTTCAGCCCTTACTTACCGTAAGGTGGAGGGGCAAACACTCCAAGCTTACATCTTCTCTCCGACAGGCCGTAGCCTCAATGCCGGCCCGGTAAGTGCTATTCTACTCTTGCACGGAGGCGGCTGGAGCGCAGGACTGCCGGAGTGGACGTTTGAGGCGGCACGCCGGTTCGCCGCACACGGAATGGTGGCCATCCCGATTCAGTACCGGCTCTCGGAGGGTAAAGTCACGCCCATCGAAGCACTCTCGGATGTGTGCGCTGCGTTCCGGTGGACGCGTGAACATGCTGACGAACTCGGACTCGACCCCGAACGCATTGCGGGCTATGGCGTCTCGGCCGGTGGGCACCTCGTGACGAGTACCGCCACGGTCGGTTGCCCGCCAGAGGGGCCGTCTTCTGTGCGAGCAGAGCCGGATGCGCTGCTCTTGTGGTCGCCCGCACTGGACATGGCTCGGGACGCTTGGTTCGCGCGGAAGCTCCAGGGACGCGTGACGGCGGAGGCGTACTCCCCGGTCGAGCACATTCGCGCCTCAACGCCCCCCACGAGCATCGTGCAGGGTGATGCCGACACGCTCACCCCTCTTTCGGGAGCGAAGCGGTACTGTGCACGCCTAGTCGAACTTGGCGGTACCTGCGAATTGAACGTCTACAAGGGTGTGGGGCACCTGCTCACGCGCAACCTAGAGCATCAGGAGGGCGACTTCGATCCAGATCCGCAGGCTGTAGCGGAAGGGATTGCACAGCACCTCCGGTTCCTGCGCAAGCTAGGGTTCGTTGCGGCGGAATAGGGAGGGCGGCATAACACAGCCGATCGAGCCGGACGGCTGCGCCGCCGCTCATCGGCAGAAGCGTTGGGCGGACAGCAACTCGCTCGTTGCTGATTTCAGATCCTGGCGTCCAGTGCGGAGACCCCTGAATGGTCACGGTTGACACGACAGTCGCGCCGCAACACCGGTGGAGTCCACACCTGCGTGGGCATCTTCTCCTGTTTGATCGAAGGCCCGCGCCAGCGTACACCCCCCACGCCGGCGTCCGTCTCTTGCTTGCTGCGGCTTTCGTGGAGGTCGTGCGACTTGCTGCTGTGAGGTGGCTCTACCCGGGCATCCCCCTGTGGTTGCTGCTGGCGGCTCTGCTCGGGTTGGGACTGCTGGTGGTGCCTGGCATCGCAGGCGTAAAGCTATCGCAACTTGGATTTCGACCATGGCGCGACTGGACTGCAACGGAGAAGTCGTACTTTCTCCAGGTGGTTGTCATCGCGAATGTCGTGTTCCCGATCGTGCTCGCTGCACCGCTCGGGAACCGTGTCGCGCAGGCCGGTATGGCGTGGAGCCTGTGGAACGTGTTCGTACCATACCTTTTCTTCGGATTCTACCAGGAACTCGTGTACCGCGGGATGGTGCAGCTGGAGTTGGTGCGGCGATGGGGCGCGCCTATTGGCATCGTAGTCGCGAATGTGCTGTACACTTTCGGTCCGTTGCACTGGTACTACTTTGCTTCGCGGGGATCTCTCGCCGTACCAATGTTCGCGTCCATCTTTGTTATCGGGCTGTTCTTCGGAGCCTTGTACAGGCGATCCGGTAATCTTTGGATCGTCGCCATCTTTCATGCGATCGGCAATGCGTATATCGTCTGGAGTGTGGGGCCGGTGCATTGAGATGCCGCCTAACAGGCCGATGAAGCTGACGGTCACCTGCGGCGCCCGCAGCTTATCGGCAGTGCGTTGGCCGACAGAACCAAATCATGATCCCCACTATTTCATCGGCGAACAATTCGCTGTACTAGCGCTGACGAAGGGAGCATCTTTTTACAGTGCTTGAACACGATCGACCGGAAGTGCAACAGAGGTGCCGGCGACTTCTTGAGCTTTTCCGGACGCGTTTGCGGATGCGCCGAGGAAAAGGTTCAAAAAATAAGGACGGCTCCGGGCTCGGGACCTCGCTTCGCGGAAGGGAAGCGTGCTGACTCGCGAGGTGGGAGGGGAAGGTTTCACGGGCGTGCGCCCTCGTCCCGGTCTCCCCCCGGAGCCGACCCGTTCCTCTCCTCGACGGGGAGAGGGGCACACACGGCTTCCCTGGAGACCAGGTCCCCTTCTTTCGGGCGGACGGCGGCGTCCTTGGGCTCGGAGGCCGACCGTCCTGTTCAATTTTCAAAGAACATGCAGCCTTCTTCCTGGATGTGCCTGCTTGTCTGCCAGACGTTCATACGTTTCCCTGGCCCGGAGTGTCGCGGAGGAGCCGGAAGGCAGCTCTGCGGAGCGCTCGTTTGGATCGCTCAACGGCTAAAGGGAATTTTTAGGCGTCCAGAGCTACTCTGGATCGCTAAAAATTCCGCTGGACCGCTCAGCAGAACTTTCGACGGCTAAAAGAAATTTTGAACGCGTCAGAGTTTCGCGCGACGCGTAAAAGTTAGACTGAACGCGTCAAAGAAGCTCTGGACGGCTAAACCGAAGATTTAGCCGTTCAGAGTTGCTCTGGATCGCTAAATAGAATTTTTGACGGCTCAACCGAGCTTTTGACGGCTCAACGGTGCGCGGAGACGGGCAGAGCGGCTTGGGAAGGGAGCAGAAAGCGGGGGACTTGCCGGAGCAGGCGAGGGCGGACTGCTTCGCGGGGTCAGGAGCGGAATCGGAGGAGGTAGCTGTCAGGAGAACCGGAGGCGGCCCCGGCGCCGTCTTTCAGGGCCGGCCGCGGAACGGCTGCATCCCGCCCTGCCGGAGCACCGGCTGGATCTGCCGAGCGAGGCACTGCCAGGTCGATCTCGGGGACGGCGTGCTGCGCGTCGAAGCCGGGCACCTCACTGCTCGACGTCTGCAGTATGGAAAAGCTCATGGAGAGAAACAGGATTGCCATCTCACACCTCCTTGTGACCGTCGATACAGGCATACGAGGCTCCGGGCCGGAGCGTCTAAACGGAAGGGAATCTACATTCGTAGGAAGACCGGGCGGCGCACGATCGCGAAGGTCACGGCCGATTCCGGGAATCGCCAGGGCGTCGAGGTCGAGCCCAAGATGCGGTAGGCTGCCTCGTCATCGATTTCAAGACGGAAAGGGAGAGCCGGCACGCCCGTCCATCCACCCGTCCAGCTCTCCCGGTTAGATTCTGGACAATTTCGGGAAAATTGTCCAGATCTTTGGATCCTGTCACGAGTGTAACCGTGCGTCATGCAATCGACTGTAAAGGCGCTGTCCGATTTCAACCGATTGACAGTCTGCTGCCACGTTCCTACAATCGGCCATCCTGACAGGGGATCACGCAACGTGAGAGCAGGCCCCTGGGGAGGAGGTTCCGCTGCGGTTTCTCTCGCTCCTCATCCTCGTCTCGACGCTGGCCGCTTGCGGCAGCGCGGGAGCTCCGGCTCCTGTCCAGAATGCAGCCACTCCGACCGTTCCGGCGGTTGTCCCCGCCATCAGGGTCGTCCCCCACGAGCGGTGGGCGGACGCCGTCCTCTACTTCGTCATCCTCGACCGCTTCGCCGACGGCGACACCCGCAACAACCGGCAGGTGAACCCCAAGGCCAAGGGGACGTTCCACGGCGGCGACCTGGCCGGGCTCCGCCAGCAGCTCGACGAGATCGCCGGGCTCGGCGCCACGGCGATCTGGATCACCTCGCCGGTGGACCAGATCGACGGCTTCGTCACCGGCGCCGGCTTCCCCGACTGGGGCTATCACGGCTACTGGGCCGACGACTTCACCCGGATGGACCCGCGCTTCGGCAGCGAGGAGGAGCTGAAGGCCCTGGTGGACGAGGCCCACGCCCGGGGGATCAAGGTGCTCCTGGACGTGGTCTACAACCACGCCGGGTACGACTCCAAGTACGTGACGAGCCCCCGGACCTCGGGCTGGCTCCGGGTGGGAGGCACCTGCGGCACGGACGACCTGACCTCCTGCCTCTCGGGCCTTCCCGATTTCAAGACCGAGCTGCCCGAGGTGGCCGAGTACCTGATCGACGCCCACCTCGACCGGGCCGAGCGGGCCGGCGTGGACGGCTACCGTCTGGACACGGTCAAGCACGTGGATCACCCCTTTTGGCAGGAGCACCGGCGCCTCACCCGGGAGCGCATGGGGGAGGATTTCTTCCTCATCGGCGAGGTCTGGGGGGGCGACGCGAAGTCGCTCGATCCCTGGTTCTCCACCGACGAGATGGACGCCGGCTTCGATTTCTCCTTCCAGGGGAGCACGCTTGGCTGGCTCCAGGGGCGGGGTCGGACCGTGGCTTTCGACCGCTACCTGAAATCGCGGGAGCAGGTCCGGCCCGGTTATCTCCTTTCGCAGTACCTCTCCTCCCACGACGTCCAGGGTGCTCTGTCGCTCCTGGAGGGGGACCGGGAGCTCTTCCGCCTGGCCGCCCTGCTCCAGATGACGACGCAGGGGCTCCCCACGATCTACTACGGCGAAGAGGTGGCGCGGCCGGGCGGCGACTGGCCGGACAACCGGAGCGACATGCCCTGGGGAGACCGGCCGGTCCAGCCCGGCTCGGGGCTGCCGCGGGACGAGGCGCTGCGGGAGGACTACAGGAAGATGATCGCGATCCGCCGCGTCCATCCTGCCCTGTCGCGGGCGCCGCACACGAGCCTCTCCAGCGACGGGGACCTGCTCGTCTTCCTGCGCCGGGACGAGGGGACGAAGGACGCGGTCGTCGTGGCGGTCAACCGGGGCTCGGCTCCGGCCACGGCCGCTTTCGACATCCCGGCCGAATGGGGGGACCGGCAGGTCCGCGACTTCTGGAAGGGTGAGGACATTCCGCGCATTGCTCCCTCTCCCCCGGAACGGGGGAGAGGGCTGGGGAGTGGGGGAACGGGATCAACCATCGAGATCACGGTCGCACCGCGCGATGCGCGCATCCTGGGGGCGGGAAATGGCTGAGGTGACGTTCGATCACGTCAAGAAGAGCTACGGTCCGGTCACGGTCATCGAGGACTTCAGCCTCGAGATCCGGGACAAGGAGTTCATGGTGCTGGTGGGACCCTCGGGCTGCGGCAAGTCGACCGCGCTGCGGATGATTGCCGGGCTCGAAGAGATCACGGGCGGCACGGTCTCGATCGGCGGCCGGGTGGTCAACGACGTGGCTCCCAAGGACCGCGACATCGCCATGGTGTTCCAGAGCTACGCGCTCTACCCGCACATGACCGTGCGCGAGAACCTGGAGTTCGGCCTGAAGATCCGCAAGACTCCGAAGCCGGAGATGGACCAGCGGGTGCGCGAGGCGGCCGACATCCTGGGCATCTCCGAGTACCTGGACCGCAAGCCCAAGCAGCTCTCCGGCGGCCAGCGCCAGCGCGTGGCCGTGGGCCGCGCCATCGTGCGCAAGCCCTCCGTGTTCCTGTTCGACGAGCCGCTCTCGAACCTCGACGCCAAGCTGCGCGTCCAGACCCGCGCCGAGATCACCAGGCTCCAGAAGACCCTGCAGACGACCACGGTCTACGTCACCCACGACCAGATCGAGGCCATGACCATGGGGCATCGCATCGCCATCATGAAGAGCGGCAACCTCCAGCAGGTCGGCACTCCGCTGGAGGTCTACGAGCGGCCGGCCAACCTGTTCGTGGCCGGCTTCATCGGCACGCCGCCCATGAGCCTCATCCCGGCGACGATCGCCGATGGCGGCAGGACGATCGCCGCGTCGGGCCTCAAGCTGCCCGTGCCCGAGGCCTGGCGCGCCGCGGCCCGGGACGGTCTGAAGGTGATCGCCGGCATCCGGCCCGAGAACGTGCGCGAGTCGGCGCGCGGCGAGATGGGCAGCACGGCCCGGGTCGGCGCCCGCGTCGACTTCGTGGAGCCGCTCGGCCACGAGGTGATCGTCCACGGCCGGGTCGGGGACAACCTCCTGGTCGCCAAGGTCGATCCGCACCGGGCTCCGGAGATGGGCTCCGACATCGTGCTCGAGCTGGAGCTCGACGCGCTCCACCTGTTCGACGCCGCCACCGAGCAGCGCCTGACGGCATAGCTTCAACAAAGGAGAACCCCGCATGAGATCCGGAATCGTCCTGCTGGCCCTGCTTCTCTCCGTGCCTTTGATGCCTTCAATGGCCGCGGCCCAGAAGGAGATCGTGGTCTGGCACGGCTACCGCGGCGGCGAAAAGGCGGCCTTCGAAAAGGTTGTCAACCAGTTCAACCAGTCGCAGAAGGGGATCAAGGTCTCCACCCTGGCCGTCCCCTACGACGCCTTCGCCGACAAGATCACCGCGGCCGTGCCCCGGGGCAAGGGGCCGGACGTCTTCATCTTCGCGCAGGACCGCCTTGGCGGCTGGATCGCGGCCGGCAACACGGTCGAGCCGCTCGATTTCTTCCTCGACGACAAGATCAAGGGGCGCTATCTCAAGGCCACGATGGACGCCATGACCTACCAGGGGAACGTCTACGGCCTGCCCCTGAACTTCAAGGTCATCACGCTGATCTACAACAAGAAGCTCATGCCCACACCGCCGAAAACCTCGGCCGAGCTGGTCGCGATGGGCAAGAAGCTCACCGGCGCGGGCCGCTTCGGGCTCGCCTACTGGTACTCGGACTTCTACTACCACGCCGCGCTGATGAACGGCTTCGGCGGCGGCGTCTTCGGCGCAGGCCGCAAGCCCACCATCAACTCGGCCCCGAACATCCAGTCGCTGGACGTCCTCAACAAGTGGATCGGCCAGAAGTTCATGCCCGAGGAGCCTTCGACGGCCCTGATCACCGCGCTGTTCAACCAAGGCAAGGCGGCCATGGTCTTCTCCGGCCCCTGGTTCCTGGGCGAGGTCTCCAAGGACATCGACTACGGGCTCGCGCCGCTGCCCACCCTGAACGAGGCCGGCGGCAAGCCCATGCGCCCCTGGATGACGGTCGAGGGCGTGTACATCGCCGCCCCGTCGAAGAACAAGGACGCGGCCTTCGAATTCATCAAGTACGTGACCGATGTGCCCGCCGCCAAGGTCCTGGCGCTCGAAGGGCGGCAGACCCCGGCCAACAAGGCGGTCTATGCGGATCCGCAGGTCGCCAAGGACCCGATCCTCGCCGCCTTCCGCAAGCAGGTGGACGTGGCCGTGCCCATGCCCAACTATCCTGAGATGAGCATGGTCTGGTCGCCGGTGACGACGGCCATGAACACGATCGCGAAGAAGACCGCGACCCCGAAGCAGGCCATGGACATCGCCCAGAAGGAAGTGGCGGAGCGCATCGCCAGCCTTCAGAAGAAATGACGGAAGCCGCTTCCTCCCACCGCCGCCGGTTTCTGATCGGCCTGACCGTCGCCGCCCTGGTCGCGGCTTTCCTCGGCGCAGCCCTGCTCGCGGCGGCGCGCGCCGGGGAGAGCCGCGAGCGGTCCGAGCGCCGGTCGGTGGTGACCCTCCTGGCCCTGGCCCAGTTGGTCGACCGCGCCGGCGGCGGAGCCCCGGCCGCCGAGGAGCCGTCTTACGGCCTGGGCGAGGAGCTGCCTCCGCTTGAAGGGGATCAACCGATGGGGATCGGCGACGAGCTCGCGGCCTTGGAGGAGCCCGAGCCCGCCGAAGACCCGGGCGAGGCCGTCCGCCGCGCGGTAGCCGCCTTTGCCGCGGCCCACCCGGAAGTGAAGGCGGTCCGCGTGGTCGGCTTTGAGGGAATCCGGCTGGAGGCGTCTACCAATCCTGAAGATATTGGGGACAAAGCGGCTCCCCGGCGGCTGGCGCGGGAGGAGAAGCCGCTCTACGACCTCGGGCAGAAGCTGCGCGCGGCCGTGGCCGGCAACCGGGAGGGGCTGGAAGGGGCGGCCCGCGCCGAGGAGGTCGCCGTCGAGCGCCTGCCCGGCGGGCTGCTCCGCCTGTCGGCTCCGGTCGAGCGTGCGGGGGAAGTGACCGGCATGGTCCAGATGGACGCCGATCCGGCCGAAGTCCGCGCCGTCTTCCCCTGGCTCCCGGCGCTCCTCGCCTGGCTGGCTCCGGTCGTCCTCTTCTTCCTGCTCTCGCTCGGTATCGGCGAGCGGGGCGAGCGGCGGGCGCTCCTCGCCGCGGCCTCCGTCGTCCTCTTGCTCGCCACTCTTCTGGCCTTCGCCACCTGGTCGCGCCGCGCCCTGGAAGCGGAGCGCCGGACGACCGCGCAAACCATGGCCGCCGACGTGAAACGGGAGGGGGAGCGCGCCGAGGCCCTGCTCGCGGAGCTGGGCCTTACCGCCGACCCGCCGCTCGCGCCCGAGCTGTGGGATGCCAACCTCTACCGCGAGCCCCGGGGTCTGATCCGCACCGGCGGGGTCGTCGACGAGGGCCGGCTCGGCGAGCTGGTCGGAGCGGACGCCGGCCGGCTGACCCGCTCGGTCGTCTTCCTGGCCCTCCTCTCGCTCGCGCTCCTCGCTTTCGTCGGATGGGGCTGGGCCGCGCGCACCGGCGCCGCGCTCGTCCAGTACCGCTTCGCCTATGCCTATACCCTGCCGGCCATGCTCGGCATGATCTTCCTGGCCATCTTCCCGTTTTTCTACAGCGTCGTCCTGTCGTTCACCAACGCCAACATCTACAACACCGATCAATCGGTTTTCGAGACCTGGGTCGGGCTCGACAACTTCGTCGACATCCTGGGCGATTTCCGCGTCGTCCAGCGGACCGCCGAAGGGCTGGTCTGGAACTATCAGAATTTCTACTGGACGCTGGGCTTCACCCTCGTCTGGACGGTCTCCAACGTCCTGCTCGGCGTGACCTTCGGGCTGCTCCTGGCGCTGGCCTTGAACGTCAAGGGGCTCGCCCTCCGGGCCGTCTACCGCGTGATCCTCATCCTCCCCTGGGCGCTGCCGACCTACATCACGGCGCTGGTCTTCAAGGGGATGTTCCACAAGCAGTTCGGAGTGATCAACCAGATCTTTCAGATTTTCGGTGCCGAGCCGATCGCCTGGTTCGACCGTCCGCTGACCTCGTTCCTGGCGGTGCTGACCACGAACGGCTGGCTCTCCTTCCCGTTCATGATGGTCGTCTCCCTGGGAGCCCTGCAATCGATCCCGGCGGATCTCTATGAAGCGGCGCGGGTGGACGGCGCCACCCGCTGGCAGCAGTTCAAGGCGATCACCGTGCCCTCGTTGCGGCCCGCGCTGGTGCCGGCGGTCATCCTTTCGGTCATCTGGACGTTCAACCAGTTCATCGTCATCTTCCTGGTCTCCGCGGGCGAGCCGGGCCGGGCGACCGAGATCCTCGTCACCCAGTCCTACAAGATCGCGTTCGAGCAGTACCGTTACGGTTACGCGGCCGCCTATGCAATGGTCATCTTCGTGATTCTGCTGGCCTACGGCACCTGGCAGAACCGGGTAACCAGGGCGACGGAGGCCATCGGATGAGCAGGGGAAAAGTAGGTCACTGGCCGATCCATCTCTTCGTGCTGATGATGGCGATCGTCACGCTCTATCCCGTGCTGTTCGTCATCACGATCGCCTTCTCCGGAGGCCAGACCCTGAGCATCGCGGACCTGCCCCAGGACCCGACGCTCGGGGACCGGCTGCGGGCGATCGTGCCCTGGCCGGAGCAGGTCTCGACCGAGAACTTCCGTTCGCTCTTCGCCGACCAGCCGTTCGCCCGCTGGCTGCTCAACAGCATCGTCATCTCGCTGGCCACCACGGTCGTGGGCGTGTTCCTGGCGAGCACCGCGGCCTACGCGTTCTCGCGTTTCCGCTTCCCGGGCCGGCGGGCCGGTCTGATGATGTTCCTGGTGTCGCAGATGTTCCCCGCCACCCTGATGCTGATCCCCCTCTACATCCTGATCGTGCAGGTGCTCGGGCTGGAGTCGAGCTACGTCGGCCTCGTGCTCATGTACACGCAGACGGCGATCCCCCTTTGCGTCTGGATGATGAAAGGGTATTTCGACACCATCCCCAAGGAGCTGGAGGAGTCGGCGCTGATCGACGGCGCGTCCCAGGCCATGATCTTCTTCCGCATCGTGCTGCCGCTGGCCAAGCCGGCCGTGGCGGTGACGGCGCTCTTCTCCTTCATGACGGCGTGGAACGAGTTCGTGCAGGCCGCGACCTTCATGAACAAGGAGCAGATGTACACGGCCCCCGTGGGCCTGCGCTTTTTCGTCAGCGGTTTCTCGGAGCAGTGGGGCTACTTCGCCGCGGGATCGATCATCGCGGCGATCCCGGTGGTGGTCCTGTTCCTGTTCCTGCAAAAGTACCTGGTCTCCGGCCTGACCGCCGGGGCCGTGAAAGGTTGAGTCCCAATTGAGTCCCAAGAAGGAGGTTCATTCATGGATAGGAAGCTTTTCATCGCGAGTATCGCGGGCGTGGCCCTGCTCCTGCTGGCAGGCACCGCCTCTGCCCAGAAGGTCTCGTTCAAGGATCCGACGGGCGACGACAACGGTCCGGGCAACTACACCTACCCGACCGACGGCGTCTACAAGCGCGGCTCCTTCGACATGACCGGCTTCGACGTCGAGGCCAAGGGCGGCAAGGTCGACTTCGACGTGACCTTGAACTCGCCCCTGGAGGACCCGTGGCGCATGGGCGGCGGCTTCTCCACGCAGATGGTCTTCATCTTCATCGACAACAAGGACGGCGGGTCCAACGAGGGCGTGCCCGGCACCAACATCAGCTTCGCGCCCGGCGACGAGTGGGATTACCTGGTGATCCTGTCGCCGCAGCCGCCGGGCACGGTCAAGAACGAGGTCGGGGCCAAGATGGCAAGCCGGCAGTCGTCGGTGATCGTGCCGAGCCGCACCAAGGGCGCCGGCCGGACTCTGTCGGCCACCGTCGGTCTCGACGAGCTGGGCGGCGGTGATCCCACGACCTGGGGCTACCAGGTGGTCGTGCAATCCAACGAGGGCTACCCCGACAAGACCGACCTGCTCACCCGCAAGGTCAACGAGTACGAGGGCCAGCACCGCTTCGGCGGCGGCACCGACACCGACTGCGACCCGCACGTGATCGACATCCTGGCGGCCGACGCCGCGACCCAGCACGCCATGCTCAAGTACGAGTGCAATCCGGACGGCAGCGCCAAGCAGATGGCCACCCTCAAGATGGTCACCAAACAGTGAGCTGAAGCCGACCTTTCAGAGAGAGGAGACCTTTTCATATGAGATGCAACAGGGGGTTCGCGATCGCTCTGCTCGTTGCCGCGGCAGCGTTGGCATCCTGGATGCCGGCGCACGCCGCGGACGGGCAGACGCTGCTGATCACGGGCGAGGACTACACCAAGTGGCTGTGGGGCACCCAGCGCACGGATGGCAGCCTCTACAACTTCACCACCATCCCGAACGAGGGCTACGGCGACAACGGCCAGGGCACGGAGATCAACCTGCTGCTGGCCTCCAAGCCCAGCCGCTGGGTCGAGGTCACGGGGCGCATCCAGTCGCGCTTCAGCCAGAACCAGTGGACCAACTTCGGCGGCTTCGGCGGCCGCAACCCGGCCTTCGAAGACCCTCCGGGTCCGCCCTGCGTGGGCGGCGACTGCGGCGAGTTCGATCCGCGCTCGAACGAGTACATCAAGATGCGCGGCCTGACCGCCCGCTTCACCCCGGGCTTCAAGCTGCTCGACTCCGCGACCATCGGCTCGACCGACCTCGGCATGTACGATCCGTTCACGATCGGCAAGATCCGCTACATCGACCGTGACAACGCCAAGGCCATCCTCTTCCAGGGCGCCCTCGGCGGCCGCGCGCTCGGTTACGACCTGATCCGCGTCTCCCTGCCGCGGCTCTTCGCCGGCCCGAACTTCAACACCGGCGACTACACCGCCGCCGACGGCGCCTACGGCCTCCAGCTCCGGGCCACCCCGAGCCAGTACTTCGACATCAGCGGCATCATCGAGCTGGTGAGCGACATCGAGGTGGACGTCACCGACCGCGACTTCGACGACGGCCGCGACGTGGACTCCCGGTACAGCAACGACGTCTACGGTCTGAAGTTCGGGGTCCATCCCGGCGGCATGTTCGATTTCCGGGCCGCGGCCTACCACTCCAAGTCCGAGTCCAACCCGGTCTTCGGCACTCCGACCGGCTTCGGCACGTCCGGCTTCTCGCCGGTCCCGGCCGGCGACCTCGACGACGAGGCCTTCAAGGTCAACGCCGACATCAACGATCCGTTCGGCGTGGGCCTCTCCTTCAACGTCGAGTACTTTGACATCGGCGCGGCCTACACGTCGGTCCTGGCCGCCCGCCGCGAGGTGGACGTCCTTCTGACCGAGGGCCACGACGGCGCCTGGGCCTTCCCCGGCCCTGACAACTCCGCCTTTGGAGTCTTCGCGGGCAACCCGACCCGGATCGGCTACGGCGGCTGGCAGGGTCCGGCCCAGCAGGTCGCCACGATCAACGTGGACAACGAGTTCACCGACTTCGACGAGGCCATGGCCGAGACAGTCATCGGCTGGAAGGGCATCACCGTCACCCCGGTCTGGACGCTCGGCGACCTCGATCTCTCGGCCGAGGTCTCCCTGATCGACTACAACACCAACTGGCAGGCCTGGGACCAGCCGAACCGGCCGCTCGACCAGTCGCCCTATCCGAACTTCGAGTCAGACGCCGGTGTCGGCTCCTACCGCAACGCCTACGCTCCCTTCCAGGACAAAGAGACTCAGATCGCGCTCCTGCGGGCCAAGTACCTGCTGGACGTGGGCACGGGCCTGGAGCTCTTCGGCAAGATCAAGATGATCGACGAGCAGGACGACCGCATGAACAACGCGCGCTTCCTGCCCTACAACCCCGACGGGACCGTCCGCTTCTACTCGCCGGGCAACTCATCCTCATCGATCTACTCCAACCCGCCGACCATCACGGTCAACGGCGTCACGGGCTTTCAGTGGAAGCCGTTCGACAGCCTCAGCGACGACGACCGCGATATGGACTACCGGCTGCTTCAGATCGGCGCCGGCTACCAGCTCACGGACAACCTCTACAGCTCGCTCACCTACGAGAACTACGACATCGATCTCCAGGACGGCAACACGGCCTTCCAGGCCTACCAGCTCCACAACATGTCCTCGGGCCAGCACGACAAGAACAAGCTGATCCTCTACGGCCGCTACGTCATCGGCGGCGCCGAGTTCGGCGGCAGCTACGAGTACAACTGGGGCGAGTTCGATCCCGATTTCGGCGGCGGGTTCGTCACCCAGTTCGCGAGTGAAGAGATCGCGAACAACTTCGGCGTGCCGGTCGGCTCGCCGGGATTCAGCGGCCGTTTCGGCGGCTGGAACAGCCTGATCACGCGCGACTTCACGCAGCAGCGGTTGAAGGTGTTCATGAAGGTGCGGTTCTAGACATGAAAAAGGTTTTCCTTCTGCTTCTCGTCCTTCTCGTTTGGGCCGTCTCCGCCTTGCCGGTCTCCGCCGGCAAGGCGATCTTCACCCTCGGCGATCCGCGGGGGGACGATCACGGCGACGGCAACCTGGTCTACCCGTTGAACGACGAGCTCGACCCCGGGGACCTCGACCTGATCTCGCTCGAGGCCGAAGCCGAGGGGGACGGGACGATGTTCGAGGCCACCTTCGCCAAGCCGGTGCGTGTGCCGGGGCGGCAGGTGATCGACGGCCTGGGCACGTCGCTCGACACGGTCGCCCGCTTCGGCTTCTACACGATGAACCTGGACATCTACATCGACACCGACCGGGTGCCCGGCTCGGGCGCGGTCTCGACCCTGCCCGGCCGCCTGGCCACGGTCGACCCGGGGAGCGCGTGGGAGAGGGCCATCATCCTGACGCCGCGTCCGCATGAAGCGCGGGCCGAGCTGAAGCGGATGATGAGCCGGGCCATCAAGGACGAGATTCGGAAGGAGGACAGCACCCTGGAGGAAGACCAGGCCGCGGCCATGCGGGAGCAGATCCCGGTGGACGTGGAGGAGCGGATCTTCTTCCCGACCCGGGTGAAGGTGAGGGGCAACCGGATCAGCTTCTTCGTGCCCGGTGGATTCCTGGGCGGCCCGGCGAAGGATTCCTGGAGCTACGTGGTGGCCGTATCCGGCGCCAACGTGCTCCAGTCCTTCGACATCAACCGCGCCCTGGGCCGGCAGACCGGGAAGGAGGAGGCCTTGATGATCCTCCCGATCTCGCCGGGCAAGTGGACCGACCGCTTCGGAGGCGGCCGGGAGAATGCCGAGATCCAGCCTCCGCTGGTGGACATCCTCGTGCCCGAGGGCCGCAAGCAGGAGAACGTGCTCGGCGAGTTCAACCAGAGGCGCAAGGAGACGGTCGTGCTGCCGGGAGTGGTGCCGGCCAAGTAGAATTGAGAGAGCGCGGAGGGTGAGGTTCTACCTCACCCTCCAAGCCGCGCTCGCTCCCGCCGGCAGGCTCACCTTCCACCCCTCCTCCCCCTGCAGGATGACGATCCCCTCCATCGTCGTGAAGAGCGACTCGAAGCCGTTCTCCTCCACCGGATAGGGTCCTGCCAGCGCTGCGTCGGCGCCCAGGTTGTGGACCACCAGCACCCGCTCGCCCTGATGCTCGCGGATGAAGGCGAGCACCGGATTGCTTTCGATCCCCGAGGTGAGCAGCTTCAAATCCCCCTGCCTCAGAGCCGTTGAGGATTTCCGCGCCTGGATCAGCTTCCGGTAATGGGAGAGGAGCGAGTTGGGATCGCCGGTCTGGGCCGCGACGTTGGCGGTCTCCTGTCCCGGGGCGAACTGGAACCAGGGCTTGCCCGTGGTGAAGCCTCCGGCAGGAGACGAATCCCAGGGCATGGGGGTGCGCTTGTGCTCGTCGTTGCGCTCCGGACCGTTCCGGAGCGCGATCTCCTCCCCGTAGTAAAGGAAGGGGGCGCCGGGCAAAGTCAGGAGGACGGCCGCAGCGCTGCGCAGCTTCACAAGGTCGTTGTTCAGGACCGTGGCGATCCGGGTCTGGTCGTGATTGGTGAGGAAGGGCGCGTCCAGAGCCCCGGCGGGATAGAGCTCCTGCATCTCCTCGATCTTGCCCGCGATGCCCGCCGCCTCTCCATCCCGCACCCCATTGAGGATCTCTTCGGCGAGCGGGAAGTTGAAGTTCATGGGGAGCTCGGCGAAGTACTGGGCGATGGCGGGCGTCGTGGTCCAGTTCTCGCCGACCAGCACGGCCCGCGGGTTCACCCTGCGGACGTGCTCTCCGAACTCTTTCAAAAAGACGTGCGTCTCGGGCTGGTCGTTCTGCCCCTCGCCGGGTCCGTTCGCGAACAGGTGGCGGGTGGCGTCAAGCCGGAAGCCGTCCACGCCGCGCGAGATCCAGAGCCCGGCCAGCCGCTTCATCTCCTCGCGCACGGCGGGGGTCGAGAAGTTGAGGTCGGGCATGCCCCCCCAGAAGACGCCGTAGTAGAAGGCCCCGTTCTTCTCGTGCCACGTGCGGTTGGACCCGCCCCACGGCTGGGTCCACCCGGGATCGTCCGCCCGCCAGACGTACCAGTCCCGCTTCGGAGAAGTTGGGGAGGAGGCCGACTCCACGAACCAGGGGTGCTGAGCGGAGCTGTGGTTCATCACGAAGTCCACGATGACCCGGATGCCCCGCCTGTGAGCCTCGTCGAGCAGCCTTTGGAAGTCCTCCGCGGTGCCGTACTCGTCGTCGATCCGCTCGTAGTCCACGGTGTCGTACCCGTGGTAGCTCGGGGACTGGAAGACCGGCATGAGCCACAGGGCGTCCACCCCCAGGTCCGTGGAGGTCTTGGGGTCGCCATCGTTCAGGTAGTCGAGCTTGGACGTCAGGCCGCGGAGGTCGCCCACGCCGTCGCCATCCGAGTCGGAGAAGCTGCGGACGAAGACCTCGTAGAACACGGCTCCCCGGGCCCAGTCGGGCTCGGCGGGAGCGGATTCCTGGCGGGCAGGCGGGGGGGAGCCGGCGCAGGCGGACAGGAGAGAGAAGAGGACGAGGACCAACAGCCGGGAGGACTTCATCTATCTGGGTCTCCTCTCCAGTTTTCTGAATAGTGACGCAGTTTCACGTGTTGGGCGAGCGGTAATAAACAAACAGGATCTGAACGGGTCCCAGTAAATGGCTGCGTTCTCTGCTTTTCGAACCAGTACGTAGCCTCAGTTCCCTTCCGCTGGGCCGCTTGGATCGACCGGCTGAATCAGGGAAGCACTGACAACCTACGGGCTTCTAAAGTCCCTTTCGACGTCCAAGGAGGCAGACACCCATGAGATCGCCGTTCAGGATCTTAACCCTCCTCTTCATCTCCCTCTACCCCTGGCTTGGCTCGCTCCCCTCGCGAGCCCAGAGCCAGGTGGGCATCCCCTTCGAGAAGCAGCAGGGTTTCATCCTCGGCTTCGCCCCTCCGTACGCTCGTATGAGCCTCGACCTGGAAGACAGCACTCTCTCCTCGGACGGGACCGTCGAGGTGGAGCTTGCTCCGGGAGCGGCCTTCACTACCCGCAAGGGAACCCCGGTCGACCGCTCGGAGCTCCGGCCGGGTCTCGAGGTGAGCCTCGCGGGAGAGAAGCTTGGCAAACGGCTCGTGATCCAGAGCGTAAAGGTGCTGACGGAGATCGAGGACCGCAAGGTGAAGATCTCCGGAGTCTTCGAGAAGCTGCGGGGGAGGGTCGCGACCGTCGGAGGGCAGCTCGTGACCCTCCGCGAAGGGGTGGCCGTCTCGGGGAACCGCGAGTGGAAGGGGAAGTCCTTCGCCTCCTTCGACGATATGATGCTGGGCTCCTTCGTCGAGATCCAAGGAGTGCGCGGAACCGACGGGCCGACTGTCGCAACCCGGGCGGAGACATGGCCCAACCTCTACACCGAGGTCGAGGACGAGATGCTCGGCCAACTCCGTCAGGGACTGGTACTGCCTGCGGGCAACCAGCTCGCGGGGGGCAGCGTTCAGATCGGCGGGCAGGAGTTCCGGCTCGTCCGGGACCTCAAGGTCCAGACCTACGTGACCCGCGTCGGGCTCAAGCTGGTTCCCGCCCACCTGCGCAGCCTCCCCGCCGACGATCCGGGGAGGATCACGTTCCGGTTCTATGTGATCGAGGACCCGACCTTCAACGCTTTTGCCTATCCTGATGGCTCGGTGTTCGTCCACACCGGCCTCCTCGCCCTCATCGAGAACGAAGCCCAACTCGCCGCCGTGCTCGGCCATGAGATCGCCCATGTCACCCACGAGCACGGGCGGCAGCAGTACCAGGCCGGACAGCGAATCGAGACCGGGAAGAAGGCCGCCAAGATCGCCGGCAGGGCAGCCGAGATGCTGGGCAAGGTCAACCCCTTTAAAAAGGAGGTTGTAATCGCGGGCAGGGAGGTCGGCCTCGAAGACGCGATCGAATTCGGGACTGGCCTGTTTTCAAACATCTACAGCCGGGACATGGAGAACCAGGCCGACCGCGTGGGGCTCTTCTACATGTACGACGCGGGTTACGACCCCCGGGAGGCTCCCAGGGTCTGGGGCGCGATCGTCGACCAGATCGGCCGGCAGAACCGGGTCGAAGTGGCGGTTAGCAAGGCCCGGACGTTCCTCTACTCCTCTCATCCAGAAGCGCGGGCCAGGTTGAGCAATCTCAATCGCGAGATCGCCCTCAACTGGTATGACGCGAATTTCAGCCAGGCTACCGTGGGCAAGCAGGGTTACAAGGACGCCATCCTCCGCCTGCGCAGCAAGTAGGAGACCGTCGGATGAAGCTCCTCGTCCTGGTCACCGCCGTCGCGCTCTCTGGTCTGCCGGCCTTCTCCCAGGCTCAGTGCGGCGATCCCCTCCGCAGCACACCGATCGCTGCGATGCCCGGCTTCCAGAAGGGCTTCAGCATCGTGGATGCGAGCCTTGCGGGAGACACTCTCTGTCTCCGGGTCATGAACCGGAAGATCCCGCGCTGGGTGGACATCTACGTGGAAGGGGTCACCGCCGGCGGAAACGTCGTGGAGCTCGCTCAGGGTACCCTGGGGCCTCCCGATACCCACCTCTTCTTCAACTATCAGGATCTCCTGGATGTGATCGATGGCACGTGGGAGGCCAGCCGCACCACGATCTATCCCCCTTTCGAGCGCGAGCCGATGGTCATACCCAACTTCTCCCGCTACGATGAGGTAAGGGTGAAGTGCTATGGGTTGGGTTTTGACAAATTGGGAGCGGTGGAGGAGAAGGACTTCTTCAAGATCCTCGTCGCGAGCACCCCTACGGTGGTGTTCGAGATCCTCTACAAGGCGGCGTCGATCGCCTCCGGCGCCAAGCTCCCAGAAGTGGAGCTCCGAGGGCGCCCCCAGGGAGACGCGATCCGCAAGTTGTCGCAGAAGCTCCTGGAACGCTACCAGCGAGTGGACACCGGCGAAGCCAGAGTTCTGTTCCAACTCTACAAGAGCGGCGAGATGTTCGATTTCGCCACGGCCCTGGTCGGCGAGGTCAAGGACGGGTTGATCGACCTCTACGCGAAGGATTCCTCTCTCGTCCACGATGCGCTCGCCGAAATGGGGCTGGACCGCAAGTACCTCCCAAAGGGCATCAGGATCGAGCAGTTCCTGCGGCTCAATCTGCTGAAGGACGTCGCCGACGGCGCCTATGCGTTGACCAAGGCGGCCCTGGCCGCCGCCCTGAGCGAGCCGGTCCTCACCTTCGTGCTGAAACCGGGCCGACCGCTGCCGATCCTCTACGTGATCGACACCTCGGGCAGCATGGGAGAAGGCGGCAAGATGGACCAGGTCCGCAGGTCGGGAGCCGCGTCTCTGCGGCAGGCCGCCGGCGAGGGGTCGAAGAGCGGCACCACGCCCGTGGTCGAGGTCATGACCTTCTCCGGAGCCTGCTCGGAAGCGAGCGCCAGGACCATCCTCCCTTTCACCACGGACCTGGGCAGAGCCCTCAGCATCTTCGAATCGGGAAGCCTGAAGCCCGGGGGCGAGACGCCGCTGCCGCAGGCCGTCCAGGTTGCGAAGCGCCGGCTCGCAACGTACCTGGACGAGCACGCCGAGGTTCCGAAGGGGCAACTCGTCATCCTCAGCGACGGGGAGAGCACCTGCGGCCCGGTTCGGCCTTCCGGGACCTGGGCCCTCCCCACCGCTGCGGACGGGACAGCCGGACAGCGGATCGAGATTCAGACCGTGGGGTTCCACCTGCAACCCGGCTCGGCGGCTGAACGCGACCTGCAGTACCTCGCCTCGGCAAACGGCGGGCGGTATTACAGCGCGGGGGACCAGCGCCGCCTCGCCCGCGTCTTCGAGAAGCTGGTCGATGCTCCCGATCCCAAGCCGCGGCCGACGCTTCCGGATCTGACGCCGGCCGCGCGGGTGATCTTCGCCGAGGGGGTGGGCGCGATCCTGACGGAGGATTTCAAGGTGGCCCGTGCCGCGTTTTCCTCGTACCTGGACGCCGGCTTGGAGGATCCCGCCGGTCACTACAATCTCGCCCTCACCCTGGAGGCCACAGAACGCTACCTGGCCGCGGCGGGCCACTACGAGCGCTATGCGGCACTGGCTTCGGCGGTGCCCGACGCCGAGGCGGCCCGCAGGAAAGCGCAACGCATGCGTGAGGACCGGGAAGACCACCTTGCCTACCAGGTGCGGCTCCTGCGCAGCGACCTCAGCTACCTGGAGAGCTATTACGAAAGTCTGTTCAACCGCTCGAACGACACCCTGGCCACGGAATTCGAGAGCTTTCTGCGCGAGAAGGGGGAGCACTACTCCACCCTGCCCGACGCGCTGGAGATCCGGGAGCCGTGGCTCGAGCGAGCCGCCCACGACCTCGCGAGCGGATTCGGCACGCTCGCCGAGCGCCTCGACGAACCCACCTTCGATCGCGATGCCGTGAGCCTGCTGACTGTTCCTATCGCGCAGCTCGAGGAGATCGTGGAGCGCCTGGAGGCGACGACCCGGTAGGAGAGGATGCGGTACGAGACCTTCAACCTTCAGATCCGGAAAGGGCCGGAGGGCCTCGCCGTCCTCGTCGATTCGCCCGCCGGACAGGGTGAGGGCCGGCTCGACCTGGAGCTCGTACGGACCGTCCGGCAGAGACCCGCGGCTTCGCAGGGGACGTGCACGCTGGAGGATACCGGCCGCAATCTCTTCGACGCTCTCCTGGACGATAAGGTGGCGGTGCTCTTCTACGAGAGCCTGGCGCTTCTCGGACCCTCCCGCGGGCTCCGCATCCAGCTCAGGCTCGACCTTTCCGATCCGAGCATCGCTTCTTTGGCCGAGCTCCCCTGGGAGTGCCTCTATAGCGGCCGGCTGGGTGGATTTCTGGGCCTCCGGCGCCGGACGCCGATCGTCCGCTCCGTGGCGATCCCGCGCCCGGCGCAGTCGCTCCCCGCTCCCCGGGTGCTGCGCGCCCTCGTGGTCCTCGCGAACCCGAGCAATGCCCCCGAGCTCGATCTCGCGACGGAGAGAGCCGCGATTGAGGCCGCGCTGCAGGGGACGAGCAATGTCGAGATCGACGTGCTGGAGCAGCCGACCCGCGAGACCCTGGCCGCCGCTCTCGCCGGCGCGGCCCGCGCGGGACGGCCGCACCACGTCCTCCATTTCATGGGCCACGGCTCGGTCGACGCCGCCACCGGGGACGGGCTCCTCTGGTTCGTCGGCGAGTCCGGGAGGGCGGATCCGATCCGCGGGGAGGAGCTCGTGCGCGAGCTGGCGGACTTCCCTGCCCTGCGGCTGGTCTTCCTCAACGCCTGCCAGTCGGCCCGCTCGGCTTCCGAGGAGAGCCCGTTCCGCGGCGTTGCCGCCGGCCTCGTGCGGGCGGGCGTGCCGGCGGTGGTCGCCATGCAGATGCCGGTCTCCGACAAAGCGGCCGTCGAGCTCTGCCGGGTCTTCTACCGCCGCCTCGCGGCAGGAGATCCTCTGGACACGGCCATCACCGAAGGCCGGCTGGCCCTCGACCGTCTGCGGGGAGCTGACGAGGAGTGGAGCGTCCCGGTTCTGTTTCTCCGGCTTCCGGACGGGTATCTATTCACATCCGCAGATGCCCTCCCGCATCGCTCCTTCGGTCTCCGCCGTGCCGGCCTGGCCGTGTTGGCAGCGGTGCTCACCCTTCTCCTCGGGTTGGGCTGGGCACGCGACCGCCGAGAGGCCGGGGCACGCCAGCGAATCCATCGGGGGCTCGCCCTGATGAGCGAAGGCCGGAGCGACGAGGCCCGCCATGAGCTCCTCGCAGTCCTGAAAACTGATCCAGAGAACAGCGCCGCCCACGCCAACCTTTCCATCCTGGAGGAGAACCAGGGCCGCTATGGCGAAGCGCTGGAGCACGCCCGGTCCGCCGCTGCGGCCGCTCCGGCTCAGGCCGTTCACCATTACAATCTTGGCAACCTCCTGGCTTTCCTGGGACGCGACGAGGAGGCCCTCTCCAGCCTGCACCGGGCGGTGGTGCTCGACCCCGGCCATGCGCCGGCCTGGAACGAGTTGGGGAGGCTCTATCTCCGCCTCGATCGCCCCGTCGAGGCGAAGCAGGCGCTGGAAGCCGGGCTGCGCTCTGATCCCAATCTGGCTCCTCTTCACAAGAATTTCGCTCTGGTGGACCTCTCCGAGGATCGGGCCGTCGTCGCGATCGCGAGGTTGGAGAGGGCCCTCTCCCTCTACGCTCCCGACGACACCCAGGGGATCGCCGAGACGCTGTACCGGCTGACCGAGGCCAACGTGCGAGCTGGCCGGCGCGAGGCGGCCTGCCACAGCCTCGAAAGCTTGGCGCGGCGACCGGCTGGACCCTGGATGCAGGCGGGCGTGGACCTGGCAAAACAAATCCGATGCGAGGGTGTCTCCTGAAGAGGGTCTGCAGGAGGTAACGATTCTGATGCTCCGTTCCCGTTCACTCGCTTTGACTGTGGCACTGGCAGCCGGCGCAGCCGCAGGGATATGCCCGTTGCGGGCCGCCACGCTGACAGCGGTTCTCACTCAGGTCCAGGAAAGGGTGACGGTGCGGGAGGGGGCGGTCTCGCAGCGGTCCGGCTCAGTTCCTCCCATACGCCATGCCCGGCTCCTCCAGTTGGTGCGTGAGGGCGACGAGATCCGGGTCCCCACCGGTGGCGCAGCCGTCCTCGTCTGCGCCACCGACCAGGCTGTGAGGCTGCCCGGCGGCGCTCAGCAGTCCCTCACAGAGGATCTTTGCCGCGCGGGCACTCCTCTGCCGCCGGGCACCTACCAGGATCTGGCGCCTCGGGGCGGCCGCCTGCGCAGCGTCGGTGAGGCTCTGGTGCTCGAGCGGCAGGCGCGGGCGCCGGAAGACGATGAGAAGGAATCCTCCGTTCTGCTCCGCCCGCGCAACACCATGGTCATCGAGCCGCGGCCGGAGATCGTCTGGACGAAGGATGACAGGGCCAAGAGCTATCAGATCCAGGTTCTCGGCGAGATTTCCTTCTCCCATTCGCTGGAGGCGAGCCAAGTCCATTGCGCTCCCGTCGTGGGCTCTTCGAGCAAGATCTGCTCCACGCCGTACCCGGCGGATCAGCCCGAGCTGCCGCCGGGGGGATCCGCCATTATCCAAATAACCTCCTGGTGGGAGCCGGGTCCAAGCACCGGCGCACGAAAGCCGGTCTGGGTACGGCGGCTCCCGGCGGAGCAGGCAGCCGAGGTCTCTGCCCAGGCGAAGATCCTCGCGGGCCTGCCGCTTGGCAAGGCGGCCCGACTTCTCTTGGAAGCGAACCTCTACGCCGAGAATCGGATGTACGGCTCCGCCATCGAGATCTTCCATGAGGTCCTGCTCAGCCATGACACGCCGGAGGGTCGTATCACCCTGGGAGATTCCTACGCGGTCATCGGGCTCTTCTCCCGCGCGCGCCGAGCCTACCAAGAGGCGCTGAGCGCCGATCCCGAGCCCGAGGTCCGCGCCGCCGCCACCTTCGGCTTAGGAAAGGTCGAGCACGCTCGGGGAGACTTCCGCCGCGCTCGCCAGCTCTTCCGAGAGGCGCACAAAATCTATAGCGGCCTAGGCCTGGAGGAGGAGACGACGGCGGCCGCAGAGGCGGAGGACGAGGCGAGTACGGCGATCCAGGGCGCCTTCGAGATTCTCCTCCAGACAGACCCGATGCTGGTGGACCTCGACGAGGTCGAGGGGCTGATTGTGGAGTGGACAGGAGCCCTGCGCGAAGCTGAGAAGGCAGGGGAGGAGGGGAAGCTGGCGTGGCTCCTGCGAGATCTCGGCGAGCTTCAGTGGGTGCTTGCCCAAGCCTATCGCTACGGAGCAGGGGGAGGCCTCGAGTATCGGCAGAAAAGCGAAGAGCTTCTGCGGCGTGCCCTTGAGGTCGCGAGCCGTGTGGGCGAGCCTGGCCGTGGTGTTCTGATGGACACCAAACTCCGCCTCTCCGAGGTGCTGGTGTTCTTGTCGAAGAGTGCCGACGCTCTTGCCTTGGCTGAGAAGGCGCTCCGGGAGGCCCGACGGGATGGCCCAACGGCCTCGATCGCGGCGGCGTTGCGTGCTCTCGCGCGTGTCCATATCGACCGAAAAAGCTGGCCTGAAGCGTTGCAACTTCTGGAGGAAGCCCAGCGGCTCGAGCCTGTGGATGGCGGATGGACTCTCGGCAGGGTCGAGACCCTCGCAGAGGTAGTGGACCTCCATTTCTGGAAAAAGCAACCTGACCGGGTGTGGGAACCCCTGCTCGAGGCTGCGACCGGCTGCGTCAAGCTGGGACTGCCGGGGGAGCACCGGCTCATTGGAAGGATCGCCGAGGGCTACTTCTACCTACTCAACCCGGATAAACCCTTACTGGCTAACCCTGTATTCAGGGGACAGCGACTCCGTGAGCTCGCCCGATTGCACGAAGATGACGACATCCGGCTTGTCGTCCTGCTACGGGCTTGGGCAATAGCACGAGAGCACGAGTCGGCATTCGAGCTCGCGGGCCTTCTATTCGAACGGGGGCGTCTCGAGCAGGCAGAGCGAGTCCTCTCCCAAACGTACGATCGGGTGCCGTGGATGCGTTCGAACGAGAGATGGGCTGTGCAGCTCATCAAGGCGGAGATTCTCCGCCGTAAAGGGGCGGCCGGGGAAGCCCGCGTCATACTGAAAGTGCTCCAGAATGACATTCTGTCGGCCTATTTTCCCGGGAATCCGTTCGATCGTTCCTACTGGTGGCAGCGCTCTGCCCGGAGCTTGGTTGACAGTGACGTGGACCGTTGCGACTTCGCGGCGCTCAGTGAGAGCCTGCCATCCCTCCTGCAGGCCGAGCGGACGCTCATCGACACCATGATCCGGGAGGTGAGTGAAACGCGTTTCCGATCTGTTGCGTTGGAGCTTGCTTCTGAGGACGAGCTCTTCGGGCCGGTGGTCCGTTGCGCCTCCCGCGACCAGGCCCTCCTCCGGGCAACGGTGGAGAGGCTGCTGCTGCGGAGGGAGATCTGGCGCTACCGGGCCCAGATCGTCGGCAACTCCCGTCGGTTACCTGAGCTCGCCCGCAGCGTGGAGGAGCTTCTAGAACTCCGGAAGCTACGGGCACAGCTCCGTCTACGGACGGACGACGCCGCTCTTAGCGCCGAACTGGCTAAGTTGGATATCCCCAGTACACTTTCTCCACCCGAAGGAGAGTCACCTGGCATGGTTGCCGTCGTGCAGCTCGAGTTCCAGATCGACCTGGTCGAGGACAGGCTGGCGGAATCTCTGCGGAGGGGGCGCTTCTCCGGGCAGCGGACGGAGACCACCCACCCCTGGAGCAGCTTGACACGGATGCTGGGAACCGACGGAGTCCTGGTAGGCTACCTGCCGGTGGAGGTCCCACCAGACTCGCGGCGCCTTGTCGCCTTCGTCGTGGATGGCGAGGGAGCTGTCTCCTGGGCAGACCTGGGCGACTGGGAGGTGATCCGCGGTTGTCTGGAAGGGACCTGGGCCTCTCTCCCCTCCCGGTCGGATGACGTGAAGGTGACCCTGCGCCGAGCTGGACAGCAGCTGTTTGATCCCATTGAAGCCGACCTACGGGGGAAGAGGCGCGTTTCGCTCCTTGCCAGCGGTCCGGTGCGGTTCCTTCCATGGAGTACCCTCGTCGATTCCCAAGACAGGTTTCTGGGCGAGCGCTTCGCGGATGTCTGGCTCCAGTCGGCGGCGGACCTCCTTCCAGACGACATTCGAGCTTCCGCGCCCCGGGAGGTAGCGCTCCTGGCTCCGGAGTACGAGCGGGTCGAGGAGGCGCGGCTGGTCGTCCCACTCTCGTCGCGGCTGGTCTCAGCCTTCTTCCGGCCTTTGCCGGGAGCCGGACGCGAGCTGGCCGATCTTTCGGAGCTCTTCCGTGGCCGAAACATCGCGCACCGGTTGCTCCGAGGCGCGGCGGTGACGGAAGAGGCTGTCCGGGAACTGGAGCCACCGCGCGTCCTGCACATCGCCGCGCATGGTTTCCGCATTCCAGCCGAGATCCCACTTACCGGCGGAGCCGCCCAGGTGATGCGCGAATGGGTTCTCTACTGGCCCAACCGGCACCAGGGTTTCCTCGAGCCCAGCTTCCTGCGGGTCGGTGTGGCTCTGAGTGGGGGTAATCGTGGCGGCACCCTGCGGCAGGACGACGGGCTGCTCACAGCCAGCGAGGCCGCCGACCTCGACCTGCATGGCACCTCCCTGGTCGTTTTGTCCAGCTGCGAGACCGCCTACCCGACTCTCCAGGACGCCGGGGGTGCTTACGATCTGGCTCTCGGCTTCCGGATGGCGGGCGCCGGCTCAGTCGTGGGGAGCCTCTGGGAGGTGGACGACCGCGCCGCCTCCATTCTGATGAAGGAGATGTACCGGCTCTTGACGGAAGGCGCACCCGTCGCCGAAGCCCTCTGGGAGGCGAAACGGAAGCTCCGCAGTGATCCTGCTTTCTCCCATCCCTACGACTGGGCTCCGTTCCAGGTGCTTGGGACGGGACAGGCGGTCTGGCCCGCTCGCAAGCGGGTGGAGAAGGCCCATGCCGCCCGGCTTTTCGAGAACTAGGCCCTTCAGTAAGCAAGGCTATTTCGATTTCAGCGGGATAGCGCTCCGGTTGCTCGATGGGCGTTTGTAACGTCAGCTTCCGGAGTCATACTGCCCAATTCTCCACCTGATCGGCTTCCCCTGGGGCTCGAGGTGAGCTCGAAGGCGAGGGCAGGGATCGGCTTCAGGAAGAAGTCGAGCCGTGTGGTTGGCGGATTGCTGGCTCTGTCAGCTCCTTACGAAGCTCCAGGACCGTCACGACGCTCACCGCCACCGCCGCCCGGCCTCAGCCGTTCCAGGATCTCGGGCGGACGGTTCTTCAAGGCCCAGATGCAGATGTTGGTGTCGAGGAGGTATCTCAATCAAGCTTCTCTCGAAGCTGGCGGATCTGCGGCGGGCGCTCGAAGTCGTCCGACATCCCTTCAAAGGCCCGCCAGAAGTCCTCCGGCCAATCCTCCCGCTGTACAGCCTTCAGGACGAGCCGGTCTCCTTCACGTTGGATCTCGACCTAGTCGGTTCCGGCGGGGAAGCGGAAGTCCCTCGGCAGCCTTACTGCCTGGCTGTTGCCGCTCCAGAAGATGGCCGTCGACATGGTGAGCACCTCCCACCGAAGTATATCCGCGTATATACGATCGCGCCAAACCCATCTGGGCGGGGCCCCCCTCCCCCACTTCGCGGGAGAGGACGCCACCTCCCGGCCTTCTGCGGCTCTGACCGGACTCGGAGCCGTTCCGAATCCATCCGGAGCCACTCTGAACGGATTCGGAGCCGCTCCGAACCCATCCAGAGCCATTCTCGATGCGTTCGAAGGGGCTCTGAATGGACTCGGAGGCGTTCCGAATCGATTCAGAGCCGTTCCGAGTCGACTCGGAGCCTCTCCAAATGGACTTGGAGCCGCTCCGAATGAATCCGGAGCCATTCCGAACGCATTCGGAAGGCTCTGAACGGACTCGGAGCCATTCTGAGTCGACTCGGAGCCTCTTCGAATGGACTCGAAGTCTCTCAGAATGGATTCGGGGCCGTTCTGAATGCGCTCAGAATCGTTCCGAGTCGATTCGGAGCCATCTGAACGGATTCGGAGCGGCTCCGAATACGTCCAGAGCCATTCCGAGTCGATCCGGAGCCGCTCCGAACGCGTCCCGGACGAGGGCGTTCGTGTAGGATGAGCCTCGATCCATAGAGGAGCCTCGATGAACGATCCCGCCCAGAAGCCGACCCGGTTCGCCGCCGTGACCGGGGCCTCCCGCGGTCTGGGCGCGGCTTTCGCCCGGGTTCTGTGACTCCCGAGTATTGAAACCATGCGCCGCGCGCTCTTCCTGCTCCTGCTTGTATGCGCCGCTCCCGCGGGATCGGAAGAGAAGAAGGAGATCGTGGTCTGGCACTCCTATCAAGGCCCGGCGCGGCAGGCCTTCGAGAAGGTGGTGGAGGGCTTCCGCAACAAGGAGGGCTGGGTGGCGGCGGCCGTGGCCATCCCCCCCGACCTGCTGCCGTCCCGGATCGCCTCGCTGATCCCCCGCGGGGAGGGACCCGACGTCTTCCTCTTCACCCAGGACCGGCTCGGCTCGTGGGTGGAGACGGGCGGGATCGTGGAGCGGGTCGCCCCGGACGAGCGCATCCGCGCCCGGTTCCTGCCGGGCACGCTCGACGCGCTCACGGTCCGGGGGAAGCACTACGGTATCCCTCTGGAGCTGCGGACCCTGGCTCTGATCTACAACAAGAACCTGATTCCGGAAGCGCCGGTCTCGTCGCGGGAGATGGTGGCGCAGGCCCGGCGCCTCACCAGCCCGGAGCTGGGCAAGTTCGGGCTCGGCACCTGGTACACGGACTTCTATTACCACGCGCCCTTCCTGAACGCCTTCGGCGGCCGGCTCTTCGGGAGCAACGGCGAGCCCACCATCAACACAGCACCGAACGTCCAGTCCGTGGCGCTCCTCAAGACCTGGCTGCGCCAGGGCTTCCTCCCCGCCGGACCCTCCACGACGCTGATCACCTCGCTCTTCAATGAAGGGAAGCTGGCCATGGTCATCGGCGGACCGTCGTTCGTGGAGCGGATCGCGCCGGAGATCCCCTTCCAGGTCGCTCCGCTGCCGGTGCTGGATGAGGCGGGCGGCAAGCCCATGCGCCCCTGGATCACGGTCCAGGGTGTTCATATCTCTTCTACCTCCCGCCACAAGCCGGTCGCCGCGCAGCTCGCCCGGCATCTGACCAGTCTCCCCTCGGCCCTGATCCTGGCCACGGAGGGGAGGATGATCCCCGCCCATCACGCCGTCTACCAGGACCCGCAGGTCTCGGGCAACTGGACGCTCCAGGGCTTCCGCCGCCAGCTCGACAAGGCCGTGCCCATGCCCAACCATCCCGCGATGAGCCGGATGTGGATCCCTCTCGCCCGGGCATTGGAGGCCGTGGTGGAGAAGGAGGCGTCTCCCCAGGAGGCGTTGGACCGGGCACAGGCAGCCCTCACCCCCTGACCCTCCCTGGCACCCTCCTTGCTCCCCCGACCCGGGCATGGAGGCTGTCACTCCCCATCGGGGGATCTTCGACCGACTGCGGGCCTGGTGGCGACGCCTGCCCCGCCGCACGGCGCTGCTCTGGATCGGCGTCGCTCCTCTTCTCTCGCTCCTGCTGATCTCCTTCGCCTGGGAGAACTGCTTCTTCGCCGGATGCCCGGACGTGCAGGGCCTCGCCGCCTATCAGCCGGGGGGCGCGCCGGTCCTCCTCGACCGCTACGGCGAGGTCTTCGCCGACCTGACGCCGGTGGAGCAGGAGGTCGTGCCCCTCTTCGAGATGCCGGCGCACGTGCCCCAGGCTTTCATCGCGATCGAGGACCAGCGCTTCTACGAGCATCGCGGCGTGGACTGGCGACGGGTCGGCGGGTCGCTCCTCGCCAACCTCCGGTCCCTCGGATGGTCGCAGGGCTTCAGCACCATCACCATGCAGCTTGCCCGCAATGCCTTCCCCAAGGACATCCCGGGGCAGGAGCGGTCGACCTCGCGCAAGTTCCTGGAGGTCCGGGTCGCCCAGGAGATCGAGGCGCGCTACTCCAAGGAGGAGATCCTCGAGCTCTACCTGAACCATATCTACTTCGGCAACCGGGCGCAGGGGATCGAGGCCGCCTCTCGCCAGTACTTCGCCTGTTCGGCCAAGGATCTGACCCTGCCCCAGGCCGCCATGCTCGCGGCCCTGCCCAAGGCGCCGAGCCACTACGACCCCCGGCGCCATCCGCGCGAGGCCCTGGAGCGCCGCAACCTGGTGCTTGCCCTCCTGGAGAAGCAGGGCCGCATCCCGCGGCTCATGGCGCGGGCCGCCCGCAACGAGCCGCTCGGGATCGCCCCGGCGCCGCGCCAGCGGGGCGTCGAGTCCGGCCTCGCGCCCTGGTTCGCCGAGCAGGTGCGCCGCGACCTGGAATCGCGCTTCGGGTCCGACCTCTACCGCCAGCCGCTGCGCATCTGGACGACGCTCGACTCCCGCGCCCAGCGCGCCGCCGAGGAGGAGCTCTCGCGGCAGCTCAAGCGGGTGGAGAGCGGCGAGCTCGGCAAGTTCCAGGGGCCGAAATACTCCGCGTCCGCCAAGCCGCCGCCGAAGGGCACCCCCTACCTTCAGGGCGCGCTCGTGATGCTCGACTCCCGCAACGGAGACGTCCTGGCCTGGGTGGGCGGGCGCAACTTCGCCCACTCCCAGTTCGACCGCGTCGCCTACGCCCAGCGGCAGCCGGGGAGCGCCTTCAAGCCGTTCGTCTACGCCGCGGGTCTGCGCGAAGGGTTCGTGCTGAGCCAGCCCCTTCTGGACCTCCCGCTGAGCGTCCGCCTGACGAACGGGCAGATCTGGAGGCCACAGAACTTTACCGGCGAGTACGAAGGCGCGGTCACGATGCGCGACGCCCTGGTCCGATCCAAGAACGTGGTCACCGTGCGCCTGGCGAGCGCGGTAGGGATCGGCGACGTGGCCGGCGTGGCGCGGGCGGCTGGCATTGAGGGCCGGGTGCCCGAGGTCCCGGCCGCGGCGCTGGGGACGGTCGCGGTCTCGCCGCTGGAGCTGACCTCCGCCTATAGCGCCTTCTCCACCCTGGGCGAAGCCGTGGAGCCCAGGCTCGTCCTCAAGATCGAGGATGAGAACGGCAAGGTTGTCTGGGAGTCGAAGCCCCGCCGCAGGAAGGTGATCGAGCCGGGCATCGCCTTCCTGATCACGGACGTCCTGTCCGAGGCGCTCCGCCGCGGCACGGGCATCGGTGCCCTGAACGTCCCCGGGGGCTTCCAGGTTCCGGCCGCGGGCAAGACCGGCACCACCAACCAGGGGGCCGACGCCTGGTTCGTCGGCTACACGCCCGACATCGTCTCCGGCATCTGGATCGGCTTCGACCGTCCGAAGCCGATCATCGAGGACGCCACCGGCGGACGGCTGGCCGCGCCCGTCTGGGGCCGGGTGGCGCAGCGCGTCTACCAGAAGCGCAAGGCGCCGGAGCCGTGGCGCATGCCGGACGGCGTGGTCGCCCGCCAAGTCGATCCGCGCTCGGGCCTCCTCCTGAAGGATGGCTGCGCGCCGACCTCCGGACAGCCCTACCGTGAGCTGTTCCTCGAAGAGATGCAGCCCGCGGCCTGGTGCCCCGGCCGGGAGGCTCCCCCCCGCGATGGCTTCCCGGTGATGCGACTCATGGCCGAGGAGCGGGAACGGGAACAGGCCCGCCTGGCCCAGGCGCGGAAGGCGGAGGAGGAGCGCCGCAGCCGGGATGCGCGCCAGACGGAAGCTGAGCGCGAGGCCTCGCGCAAGAAGGAAGCCGAGCTCGCCGAGGCGCGCCGGAAGCAGGAAGAGGAAAGGCTGGCCCGGGAGCGCAGCCAACGGGAGGAGAAGGAGGCGACTCTGCTCGCGCAGAAGCGGGAACGCGAGCAGGAGGAGGCCGACCGCAAGAAGAAGGAGGCGGAGCGGATCGCCCGCATCGAGCGCATCGAGGAAGAAGAGCGGCGGCTGAACGAGCGCGAGGCCGAGATCGCACGCGAGGAGCGCCGGCAGCGATCCCAGGAGGACCGGGAGCAGCGCGCCCGCGACGAGGAGGCGAGCCGGCCCGAGCGGGAGGAGATGGAAGAGGAAGAGGAGGTGGAAGAAGAAGAGGCGGCTGAGGAAGAGGCGGCCGCCCCCTCCACCGACCTCAGCGGCTGGTGGGAGATGACCAACCGCATCGACGAGACCAACTACTCTCAGTACAAGGGGCTGCGGCTCGGCTACCGGGTCCAGCTCGAGCAGGAGGGCAACCGGATCACCGGCCGCGGCCAGAAGTGGACCGAGGACGGCCGCACCATCCCCTCCTCCGGCCGCTCCCCCCTCACCGTGACCGGTACAATCGACGGGCGCAAGGTTACCCTGAGCTTCACCGAGCACGGCGCCAAGCGCTCGACGAACGGCGGCTTCACCTGGACGCTCTCCGCCGACCGCTCGGAGCTGAGCGGCAGCTTCTGGAGCACCGCCGCGAAGACCCGGGGGCGCTCCACAGCCGTGCGGATGCCCTAGCTCACCCCCTCCACGATCCGCCGCGCGAGTGCCTCGATCGAGAGCGGCGCGCTCCCTTCGGCGTTGGTTGTTGACCGTACACACGAATGGACGGCCGGCTGCGAGCGCAGTCCGGGCGAGGGTGGCGAGGTTGCGCCGGGCGGCCTCGTCGGGGGCGTGGAGACGGTTGAAGGGTGCGTAGAGGCGGCCGGCATCCTCGTAGGTCATTCCGGGGCCGAGCAGCCAGCGGACCAGGATGATCGGAGTGCGCGGCCGGTCGGTGCCTGCGAGGCGCGCCTGGGTGAGCACGTCGGGCATCCGGGGGTGGACGTTGTGGCAGTGGACCGCCCGGGCTTCGGCAAGGGCGTCGGCGTAGGCGGGCGTCAGGATCTCCCGGTTGCGGACCTCCACGGCATACACCGGTCCCCGCGGCAGAGCGCAAAGGAACTGCCGCAGCTCGTCCGCGAAGCGATCGGGCACTCCCAGATCCTGCGGAGAGAACTGGAAGAGGAGCGCCCCGGCCTTGGGTCCGAGCCCCTCCACGAACGGAGCGACGACGGCTTCCGCGGCGTAGGCCGGATCGAGGAAGAGCGGGTTCACCTGTCCGCGGACGGTGCCGTAGCGGGGCCGGTCGGGATACCGGGATACCGTGCAGGCCTCGTGTGCCTTGACCACGAAGCGGAAGCCGTCCGGCACCTGGGCCGCGTACTCGGCGAGCTCCCGCGCCTCGACCGGAGCGTAATAGGTGCGGTCGACCCCGATGCACCGGAAGAGCGGGTGCTGCGCGTAGGCGGCGAGCCCCTCGCGGGCCAGCTTCGACTCCGAATACTTACCGTCGTAGACCAGGTCCCTCCATCCCGGGAACGACCAAGTGGAGCCGCCGAGATAGACATCCTCGGGCAGCGTCCGCCCGAGCTCGATCCCTTCCTCGGAGACAGGGGCCGGGCCGACCCCCTCCTTGACGGGCTCCACCAAGCCGGGGAAGAGCTGGAACTGTTCCTCCTTGGTGCGGCTCATGAGAGAAGTTTATCCGGAAAGCCGCCACCGCGGCAATGGTCCGTCGCGGGAAAGCGCGCCTGGAGCTAGCAGGCCCGCCCCACGAGAGCGATGAAGCACCCCGCCTCCGTGTTGCGGACGTGGACGTACTCCACGTCCTCCCTGGCGAGGAGGCGCTCAATCGCGGGCTCCACCTCGCCGTCCGCCACCCGCTCGCGGGCGACGATCCAGCGGTCCCGGCCGTAGCCCTCGAAGGTGAGGGGGAGGTCCCGGAGCTGCGGTGGGAACGCCGGGGCGTCGTAGGTCGGGCATTCCTCGCGGTGGATGAAGACCGGTCCCGGCGACGGGTAGGGATCCAGCCCCGCGAACGGGTTGAACGTAAAAAGGAGCCGCTCATCCCGCCCTGTCTGAAACTTTTGGAGGCAGGACCGGCATGGTCCATAGCCCTTGGCGACCTCGGTGTGGGCGGGATGCCCGTACTGAGGCGACCTCATCTCGGCCCGGGCCTGCCGGGCCATCTCTTCAGGGATACCGACGACGCGGAATGGAATCATGGCTCTCACCTCCTGAAGCGAGAGTAGCCGCGGTGGGGGAGGCGGAACCATCCGTAGATTGCTGTCGAAATCCCCGCAAAGTGGCACCGCAATTGCTGTGATTTTCCCGCCCACGGGAACCGGCATGCCGTCCCACTTACTCGCCAGGAGGTGCTCCCAATGATCGTGAGGATCGACAAGCTCCCCATCGAGCTGCCCCAACCGAAGAACCCCTCGCCCAACTCCGCCTCCGCCGTGCAGGAGCTGCTCGGCGGCAAGTTCGGAGAGATGTCCACCCTGATGAACTACACCTTCCAGTCCTTCAACTTCCGGGGCCGGAACAAGCTGCGTCCCTACTACGACCTGATCGCCAACATCGCGGCCGAGGAGTTCAGCCACATCGAGCTCGTCTCCTACACGATCAACCTGCTCCTGACCGGCTCGACCAAGCGGGGGACGAACCCCGCGGCCACGCCGCTGAAGGACAGCGTGGACATGCGCAACCACTACCACTTCATAGCAAGCGGCCAATCCGCTCTGCCGGTGGACTCGATGGGCAACCCGTGGACGGGCGCGAACGTCTTCTCCAGCGGCAACCTCAAGCTCGACCTGATCCACAACTTCTTCCTGGAGTGCGGCGCGCGGGCCAACAAGATCCGGGTCTACGAGATGGTGGACGATCCGACCGCGCGCGAGATGGTGGGTTTCCTGCTGGTGCGTGGCGGCGTGCACATCGTGGCCTACGCCCGGGCGCTGGAGATCCTGACCGGAGCGGACCTCTCCAAGCTCTTCCCGGTCCCGGACATCAGCAACAAGAAGTTCCCCGAGGCGAAGAAGTGGGAGGACAAGGGCCTCCACCGCATCATGTTCCAGTGGAGCCCCAACGACTACAAGCGGGTCGGCGAGGTCTGGAGGGGACCGCA
>DATMER010000071.1:0-20055 GCA_035556715.1 Thermoanaerobaculia bacterium | reverse complement strand
CTCCTGATCCGCGGCGGCACCGTGATCGACGGCTCTGGCGCGCCAGGTATCCGGGCAGATGTGGCCGTCCAAGACGGCAAGATTGTGAAGGTCGGGAACCTTTCCGCAGCCAAGGCAAAGCGTGTGATCGACGCCTCCGACATCGTCGTGGCCCCGGGGTTCATCGACGTCCACACCCACGCGGACGACCTCCCGGAAAACCCGCGGGCGGAGAACTATCTCCGCATGGGGGTCACCACGGTCGTCGCCGGCAACTGCGGCTCATCGGCTTTGAGGATCGGTGAGGCCCTGTCCGCGATCCGCGAGGCCGGACCCTCGATCAACTACGCCACCCTGATCGGCCACAACACGGTCCGCGAGGCGGTGATGGGGGAGGAGCGCCGCGCTCCCACGCCTGCCGAGCTGGAGAAGATGAAGGCGCTCGTCGCCCAGGGCATGAAGGAGGGAGCCGTCGGCTTCTCCACCGGCCTCCAGTACACGCCCGGGACCTGGGCCGATCCATCCGAGATCACCGAGCTCGCCCGCGTCGCCTGCGCGGCGGGCGGCCTCTATGCCTCCCACATGCGGAACGAGGGGACGGAGATCGAGAAATCCGTGGCCGAGACGATCGCGGTCGGAGAGTCGGCAGGCTGCCGCGTCGAGATCTCCCATCTCAAGATCGACAGCCCGCGCAACTGGGGGATGAGCGCCAAGGCTCTGGCGTTGATCGACAGCGCCCGCTCGCGCGGCGTGGATGTACGGGCGGATCAATATGCCTACACCGCGGCAGCCTCCAGCCTTTCGATCCGCTTCCCCGACTGGGTGCTCGAAGGAGGACAGGAGGAGGTCCGCAAGCGGCTGGACGATCCAGCCACATGGGCGAAGGTCAAGGAGGGAATGAAGGAGCTTCTCGCCGCCCGCGGATTCCAGGATCTCTCGTTTGCCGTCGTCTCTTCCTACCCGCCCGATCCCTCGCTTCAGGGACTCTCCATGAAAGACGTGGCGGTCCGTCTCAAAGGGAACGGCTCGGCCGATGCGCAATTCGAAGCCGCGCGCGACATGCTCCGGGCTGGCGGCGCCGGCATGGTCTATCACCTGATGTCCGAGGACGACGTCGCTACGATCCTCAAGCACCCCCAGGTTGCCGTCGCTTCGGACGGCGCTCTTCCCGTCTTCGGAAAGGACGCCACCCACCCGCGCGCCTACGGCAACAACGCCCGGGTTCTCGGCCTCTACGTCCGGGAGAAGAAAACGATTCCGCTCGAAGAGGCCGTCCGCAAGATGACCTCACTTCCCGCCGCTCACTTCAAGCTGTCCGGACGTGGCCTGGTGAAGGAGGGGTATGTGGCGGACCTCGTCCTCTTCGATCCCGCCAAGGTCGGCGATGCCGCCACCTTCGAGAAGCCCCACTCCTATGCGATGGGCTTCCCCTACGTCCTGGTCAACGGCGTGCCGGTGATCGACGGCGGCACGCACACGGGAGCGAAAGCGGGGCACGCGGACGCCGATTGAAGGTAAAATCGACCGCCAGCCCATGTCCGCCGAACGCACCATCGCCGTCCTCGCCGAAAAGCCCTCCGTCGCCCGGGATCTGGCCAAGGTCCTGGGCGCGGGGCAGCGCGGCAACGGCTTCCTCTATGGCAACGGCTACACGGTCACCTGGGCCATCGGCCACCTCGTCGCCTTGGCCGAGCCCGGGGACATCCGGCCCGAGTGGCGCCGCTGGAGCCGCGTCCAGCTTCCCATGCTCCCCGCGGAGTGGCCGCTGGTCGTCTCCAAGGACACGAGCGAGCAGTTCGAGGTCGTCCGCAAGATCCTCAACTCCCCGAACGTCGAGCGGGTGGTCTGCGCCACGGATGCGGGCCGCGAGGGCGAGCTCATCTTCCGCTACATCTACGAGGCCGCCGGCTGCCGCAAGCCGTTCTCCCGCCTCTGGATCTCGTCGCTCACCCCCGACGCCATCCGCAAGGGCTTTGCCAAACTGCGCGACGGCCGCGAATTCGATCCCCTGGCCGACGCTGCCCGCGGACGGAGCCGCGCCGACTGGCTCGTGGGCATGAATCTCTCCCGCGCCTACACCCTCGACTTCGACGAGAACCTGTCGATCGGCCGGGTCCAGACCCCGACCCTCGCCATGGTCGTCGAGCGCGAGCTGGCCATCCGCGCCTTCGTGCCCGAGGACTACCTGGAGGTCGTCGCCACCTTCTCTCCCTCTCCGGGGATCGCCTACCGCGGCACATGGTTCCGGGGAGACGAACCCACGTCCGAGGCCAAGCGCCTCAAGGCGGACAAGGACCAGCCCGGCAAGGAGTTCGAAGAGGCGGCGCGCATCGTCCAGAGGGCGAAGACCGGACGCGCTGAGGTCGAGTCCGTCCGCTCCGAGACGAAGCGGATGGCGCCACCGCTCCTCTACGATCTCACCGAGCTGCAGCGCCACGCCAACCGCCTCTACGGCTTCAGCGCCCAGAAGACGCTCGGTCTCGCGCAGTCGCTCTACGAGCAGAAAAAGCTCATCAGTTATCCCCGCACGGACAGCCGCCATCTCTCCGAGGACGTGGCAACGACCCTGGGCGAAATCGTCAAGGTCATCCAGAACCCGTATCGCGAGCTGCTCGCCCCCGGCACCGGAGGGCGCCCCCTCGGCCGCCGCTTCGTGGACGATGCCAAGGTCACCGATCACCACGCGATCATCCCCACGACGACCCGGCCGGAGGGAGCCTCGTTGACTCCGGACGAGCAGAGGATCTACGACCTGATCTGCCGCCGTCTCCTCTCCGCCTGGCACGAGGACCACGTCTGGTCGGTCACCACCGTGATCACCGGCATCAGCACCCCGCCCCGCTCCGGGATCGGTGACCCGCTGATCGACCGCTACCACAGCACCGGGACCATGGTAGAGAAGGCCGGCTGGAAGGTGCTCGATATTGACCTGAAGAAGGACCTGAAGAAAGAGAAGAAGAACGAGCCGGTCGAGGAGGAGGCCCAGGATCTGCCCGCCCTGACGAAAGGTCAGCCGCAGGAGGTCCTGGACGCCAAGGCCGTGGCCAAGCAGACCCGTCCGCCCAAGCGCTTCACCGAGGCCACGCTGCTCACCGCCATGGAGACGGCCGGCAAGACGCTCGACGACAAGGAGCTCTCCGACGCCATGAAGGAGAGCGGCCTCGGCACGCCGGCTACCCGAGCGGAGATCATCGAGACCCTGCTCCGCCGGGAGTACGTGGAGCGGCAGGGGAAGATGCTCGTCGCCACGGACAAGGGGATCCGGCTGATCCAGGTGGTCCATCCGCACGTGAAGAGCCCCGCCATGACCGGACAGTGGGAGGCCCGGCTCAAGCGGATTCAACGGGGGGAGGGGGAGCTGACGAGCTTCATGCGGGAGATCGAGGAGTATGTGAAGGCGGTGGTGGGGGGCCCTCACCCCCCGACCCCCTCTCCCACCTCCCCGGCCCCCTCCCTGGGAGAGGGGGAGACTGGCTCCCTTGACCGTTTCTTTTCTTCTGTAGGGGAGGGGCTTGCCCCCTCCCGGGCGGGGGAAGCTCCCGTTTCGATTGCCGATAGACCTCGCCATCGGAACCCTCCGCCCGCCCGGGAGGGGGCAAGCCCCTCCCCTACATCCACCGCCCGGTCCCAAGACAAGTCTCCCCCTCTCCCAGGGAGGGGGACGGGGAGGTGGGAGAGGGGGCCGGGGGGTGAGGGCCTCCCCCTCTCCCCCGGCACGGGGGAGAGGGTTGGGGAGAGGGGGAATGGGATCAACCGGCCGGGGGGTGAGGGCCTGAGGACCCCCTCCCCTGCCCTCCCCCGCTCCGCGGGAGAGGGAGCCCCCACCCGGGATCTCGAAAGCCTCCTCCACGACACCTTCCGCCTCCCCTCCTTCCGCCCCTATCAGGAAGCCGTCTGCCGGGCGGTCACCGAGGGCAAGGACCTCCTCCTCGTCATGCCCACGGGCGCTGGCAAGTCCCTCTGCTACCAGCTCCCCGGTCTCGCCCGGGGGGGCACGACCCTGGTCGTCTCTCCCCTCATCGCCCTCATGGAGGACCAGGTCGCCAAGCTGCGGGAGCTGGGGCTGCGGGCCGAGCGCATCCACTCGGGAAGGGACCGCGCCTCCTCGCGCCAGGTCTGCGCCGACTACCTGTCCGGACGGCTCGACTATCTCTTCATCGCTCCCGAGCGCCTGGCCATCCCCGGTTTCCCGGAGATGCTCGCCAAGCGCAAGCCGGTGCTCGTCGCGGTCGACGAGGCCCATTGCATCTCGCAGTGGGGGCACGACTTCCGACCCGAGTACCGGATGCTCGGCCAGCGCCTTCCGCTGCTCCGTCCAGCACCCGTCATCGGGCTCACCGCCACGGCCACACCGCTCGTCCAGGACGACATCGCGGCCCAGCTCGGGCTCCAGGGATCGGGGCGTTTCATCCACGGCTTCCGGCGCACCAACATCGCCGTCGAAGTTGCCGAGATGCGCCCGTCCGATCGCGGCGAAGCGGTCCGCCGCATCCTCGCCGACCCGGCGCGCCGTCCCGCCATCGTCTACGCGCCGACCCGCAAGGAGGCCGAGAGCCTGGGCAGCACGCTCCGGCTGGACTTCCCGGCCGCCGCCTACCACGCGGGCATGATGGGCGGCGAGCGCGACCGCGTCCAGACCGGCTTCCTCTCCGGACGGCTGGACGTCATCGTCGCCACCATCGCTTTCGGCATGGGGGTCGACAAGCCCGACGTCCGTACCGTCATCCACACCGGCCTGCCCGGCAGCCTGGAGGGCTACTACCAGGAGATCGGCCGTGCCGGCCGCGACGGCAAGCCCTCCCGCGCCCTCCTCCTCTACTCCTGGGCCGACCGCCGGAGCCACGAGTTCTTCCACTCCCGGGACTACCCGGACCCGAGCGTCCTCCGGCAGATCTTCAATACGCTCACCGCCGAGCCCCAGTCCGGAGACAAGATTCGGAAGCGGGTCAAGATCGACGAGGAGGTCTTCGAGAAGGCCCTGGAGAAGCTCTGGATCCATGGCGGCGCGCTGGTGGACGCGGACGGCAACGTCTGCCGCGGCGCGGACGTCTGGGAGCGTCCCTACCTCGCCCAGCGAGACCACAAGCTGGCCCAGCTCGACCAGATGGTGCGCTGCGCCGAGGCCCACGGCTGCCGCATGCTCCACCTCGTGCGCCACTTCGGCGACCAGGAGGACTCCGGCCAGCCTTGCGGAGTCTGCGATGTCTGCGATCCCGAAACCTGCCTCGTCCGCCGCTTCCGCCTGCCCAACCCCGGGGAGGCGAAGGTCCTCGCGGAGGTCCTCCGCGCCCTGCGCCAGCGCGACGGCCAGAGCACCGGGCAGCTCTTCCGCGAGCTGGACGGGCTTGCCGGCGGCTTGGACCGCGAGAACTTGGACCGCAAGGGCTTCGAGCGTCTGCTGGGAGGGCTATCCCGGTCAGGCCTCGTGCGCCTGAACGAGGACGAGTTCGAGAAGGACGGCCGGACCATCCGCTTCCAGCGCGCCGTCCTGACCCCGGAAGGCTACCGGACCCCGCCCGAACCCGCGGCCCTCGCCGTCTTCGTCCAGCTTCCGGAGGAGCTCCCCGCCGCGAAGCCGAGGAAGCGGGAGCGGAAACCGAAGGCGCCGGGCGGCATCGCTTCCCCGCGCAGGGACAAGATCCAGGAAGCCCTTCCCGGAGCGGATACCTTCCGCGACGAGCCGCTCCCGGGTCTGGTGCAGGCCCTCAAGGCCTGGCGCCGGGCCGAAGCCCAGAAGCGCCGCGTGCCCGCCTTCCGCATCCTCACCGACCGCGCCCTGACGGCTCTCGCCGCTGACCGTCCGAGTACCGAAGTGGATCTGCTGAATGTCTCGGGAGTCGGGCCGACGATCGTGTCGAAGTATGGGCGGGAGATCCTGGACATCCTGGAAAAGGGGGGGTGAGTTGCCTCCAATCCAGCCGCTCCCGCCGGCCGAAGCCAGGGCCTTCCTGGCCTCCGTGCTCCTCTTCCGCGATCTCGGAGAGGCCCAGCTCGACGAGATCGTCCCCCATCTGGAATGGATGTTCGTCCCCGGCGGGCACGTCGCCTGCCGCCAGGGGGACGAAGGGGACGGTCTCTACCTGATCGTGAGCGGCCGGCTCGTGATCGTCCGCGAGCTCGAGGGGCAGGACGCCGTGCTGAGCCACGTCGGCCGCGGAGAGAGCTTCGGCGAGGTGGCGGCTTTGACCGGAAACCCGCGCTCGGCCACGGTGCGCGCCCTGCGCGACGCGGTCCTCGCCCGGCTCTCCCGGTCCGGGCTCGAGCTGCTCCTCGAAGACCATCCGAAGATCGTCCTGGCCCTGACCCGCCGCCTGGCCGCCTGGCTCTCCCCCACGAAGGCCGAGAAGCCCCGGAGCTGTGTGGCCGTGACCCTCGCGGCCCCGCGCGAGGGCATCCCACTGTCCGACTTCGCACGCCGCCTCGGTGCGTCGCTCTCCAGGCTCGGTCCCACCCTCCACCTGACTGCGAGAGAGATGGAAGAGCGCTTCGGCGCGGGAGCCGCCTCCAGCCCCGACGGGCACAGCGACATGACCTCCTGGATCGACGGGCAGGAGGCAAGCCATGCCTTTCTCCTCTACGAGGCGGACTCCCGGCCCACGGAATGGACCCGCCGCTGCCTGCGCCAGGCGGACCGGATCCTCGTCGTGGCTGGGTCCGGAGATGAGCCCTCCCTCGGCCCGCTCGGCGATGAGCTGGCACGCTTCGAAGGGAGGCCCCGCGAGGAGCTCGTCCTCCTCCACGGCGACCCCCGGCGGCGACCGAGCGGCACGGCGCGATGGCTGGAGCTGCGCCCCTTCGTGGGCCACCATCACATCCGTCTCCCGCTCCCGGGCGACTTCGACCGCCTGGCCCGCTTCCTCGATGGCTCGGCCGTGGGGCTGGTCCTGGGAGGAGGGGGAGCCCGCGGCTTTGCCCACATCGGCGTGATCCGCGCGCTGGAAGAGGCCGGCGTGCCCATCGACCGGGTCGGCGGCTCCAGCATGGGGGCCGTGATGGCGGGGCTCTACGCCCGCGGGCACGACTGGAAGGACATGGTCCGGCTCAACCGCTGGGGCTGGGTCAAGTACCGGCCGCACAAGCTCTACACCCTGCCGATGATCTCGCTGATCTCCTCGCGCAAGGCCGAGCGCATGCTCGACATGATGTTCAAGGACGATCGCTTCGAAGAGCTCTGGCTGAGCTGCTTCTGCGTGACCACCAACCTGACCCGCGCGGAGGTGCTCGTGCACCGGGAGGGGGACCTGGAGCGCTGGATGGGGGCGAGCATGCGCCTCCCCGGCATCGTGGCGCCGGCCGTGGAGAACGGCGACCTGTTGGTGGACGGCGGCGTGCTCAACAACCTGCCCATCGACGTCATGCGGCGCCTCGGCAGCGGCCCCATCATTGCCGTGGACGTCTCCGCGAAAGTCGACCTGCAGGCCGACCCGAGCTTCCGTCACGCGCCGGGTCCCTTGGAGCTCCTCCTCAGCCGCTGGCGTCGCGCGGCGAAGCCGTTCCCGAACATCCTGCAGCTCATCTTCCGCTCCGCGGTGCTGGCGAGCGACATCTACGCCAGGCAGGAGAAGGGCGAGGTGGATCTCTTCCTCGATCTCCCCGTGGAAGGCTACGACATGTTCGACGTCAAGCCGCTTGACAAGCTGGTGGAGCTCGGCTACCGCCACACCTTGGAAGAGTTGAGGAAGAAACCCTGGAACCCGAAGACAGCGGGACGGATGGTAGTGGTCTAGGCGGTTTCTATCCAGGCTCCGCCTTCAAGCAGGGGGATGGCTCCGGGAGGTGCCTCCGGGCCAAAGCGCAGCCGCATCCGCTCGATCCCCAGCCGTTCCGCCAGCGCCCAGGCCACGAGCCCGAACGTCATCCGGGCGTTGATCTCGCCCAAGGGATTGAGGACCAGCTTGCCATCCTTTCTGTGGGTCCATGCGTCGATCCCGAACGGGCCCACATACCCGGCCCGCCGCAGCGCTCCGGCGACTCCCTCCACGGTTTCCATCCAGTCCGGCACCTCCACGGGCAGCTCGATCCCGGCGAACTGCCCCTTGATGTCCACCATCTGTCGATGGAAGCCAATCACCTTCAGCCCGGATTCGGTCAGGAGCGCTGAGCAGCCGAAGTCGGCAGTCCGGTCCATCCAGGACTCGAAGAGGAGAGGGCCGTGGAGCTCGAACAGCCGCTCCACCGTGCGGCGGGCTTTCTCGTCAGGGAAACGAGGCCCCTTCCTCTCTATATAGCGGGACCGTCCCGAAGCGGAGAACGGCGCCTTCACCACCCAGGAGGCGGGAGCTGAAGCGAGGATGCGGTCGAGCTCGGCCATGGACTCGACCATCCGGGCTCCGGGAAGAACGCAGTCCAGCTCCTCGGCGACCTGGAGATGGAAGGCGCGATGGTGGACTTTCGCCACCACGGAAGGCTGAGGGACTGGCAGGTGCCAGAGCAACTCGTGGAGGGGGAGGGAGGAGGAGGGCTCGCGGGGCAGCTTCCGGAGAGCCGCGGCTTTGGGGGTCTCGCACCAGGCGAGCAGCGCGTCCGACGGCTCGATAGTATCGCCGATATCGCTCTCCAGGATCGGCATGGGCAGGCCGGGGACGGGGAGGACGCGCCCGGGATCGACGGGGGCCGGGGTCCAGAGACGGTCGCCCTCGCGGGCGAAGACGCGGAGGAGGGTTGCGAGACCCGAGACGGTCCGGAGGGTTTCGCGGGATGGGGTGCGTCTTGCCAGCTCGTCTTCGCAGAGGAGGTTGGCGAGGATGGACCTCAAGGCTCGCTCTCCTCCAACCGTCGAATGAACTCCGCATCCAGCCCCGCCGCCTCCCTCCCCTCGCGGTTGAACGTCTTCCCCCTGGCCTTCACGGGACGGAGCGGCCAGGTGAGGTTGGCGCGGAAGGCGTCCCAGGCGGACTCGTCCTCCCGCTTCAGCACGTGCAGCCACTCCCATCCGAAGCGGACGTGCTCGATCTCGTCCCTCTGGACCTGCTCGATCACCGCCGCGGTCTTCGGGTCGCCTGCCCTCCGAGCCGCCTCCGCGTACTCCTCCGTGTGGTCGAGGTTCGCGTTCTCGAAGGTCAGCGACATGGCGCAGAGGAAGCGCAGGGGAGAGGTGATCTCCGGGACCTTGCCCCAGAAGTAGCCGTTCACGGGCCAGTCTCCGAAACGGACGCCGGTGGCCTCGACCCGGGCGATGTACATGCGCGTGTGCCGCTGCTCGTCCTGGAGGATCTTCAGGAGCCCCTGGCGGAATTCTGGAGGCGCGTCGGGAAAGGCCAGGAGCGCCCAGGCGAACAGCTCCGCCGCCTGGAGCTCGTGATTGGCCAGAGCGTGGAGGATTCTCGGCCGCTGCGCCGGGTCGGGCATTCCCTCGGCAGGAGGCACGTCGATCCTCGTGGAAAAGCGGAGCCAGGGCGGACGGCCCGGAGACTCGGCCCGGTACGCCGGCCCGGGAGCGTCGTCCGTCAACTCCTCAGGAGGTGGAGCGAGCTTCTCGTCCAGGTCCTCCGTCTGCACCACCCTCAGGGCAAAGTCGCGGATTTCCATCGTATTTCACTCGAAGCATACCCCGGCAACGCGGGCGCCGGGGAGCCGTCCCCCCTAAACAATCCTTCAAGGCTCAGGGTCTTACGTGAGGCGGCCACATGAGACTGGAGGTCCATACTGCCATGCAAGCCCCAGGATTCGCCGAGCGAGGGAGAGCGGCACTAGGCCTCGCGCTGGCTGGACTTACTGCTGGCCTCCTGGTGAAGTTTTCTCTCGTTTCTCCTGCTCCCGAACCCGCGCGACACCATCCTCGGATCGTCATGGATTCCTCGACCCTCGTCCCTGGCGATCTGGTTTTTCGTCGCGGCCGAAGCATGATCAGCCGGGCCGTGCTTTCGCTCGACGGGGAAAGCGAGTTCTCCCATGTCGCCATTGCTGTCTCCATCGCGAATCAGATCAGGGTCGTCCATGCGATTCCGCCGGAAGGGACGGACAGCGGAGGTGTTATTGAGGAGCCTCTTGAATCTTTTCTGATACCGGAGCTGGCTTCTGCAGCAGCCCTATACCGACCCAAGGATGCGGCGGTCGGCACCCGAGCCGCGGCAACGGCTTTGAGATACGCCAGGGCCCGGACGCCTTTCGACTCCGGCTTCGATCTGTCCACGCCTGACGCCATGTACTGCACCGAATTGGTCTGGAGAGCCTACCTGGAAGCGGGAGCCGATCTCATCGGAGGCTTCCACGAGCGATACCTTCTGCCTAGCCGGCTCTTGATGAGCCCTGAGTTCCGCTTGATCAAGGAATACAAAGAGGAGGAGATCCCGTGAGACGAACTATCGTTGGTCTGATGCTGGCTTTTGCGCTGCTGGCCGCCTGCGCCGGCCGAACGCCTTCCTCGGCGGTCGAAAACTTCTATCGAGCTGTCGAGAAGGGAGATACAAATGCAGCTATCGAGCTCATTTCTCCCGAGGTCGTGGGTGTCATTGGTGAGGAGAAGATCAAAGCCGGACTCCAAGAGCAAGGGCTGAAGATAAAAGAGAAGGGTGGAATCTCCAGCATTGAGCTCAAGGACGAGACTGTCGTCGGTGAGGTCGCGAAGATCACGGCGGTCCTGAAGTTCGGCGATGGGAGCGAGGAGACGGAACAGCTCAAGCTCGAGAAGTTGGACGGACAGTGGAAGATCAAGCCAGAGAAGTGAACGCACGCAGGAATTAGAGGAGGCATGTCATGTTCGACGAAGGGAAGTACGCGGCCCTCTTGATGAACGCGTTCCTTGGAGCCATTGCGCGCCTTAAATGGTTTTTCATCCTGATCTTCTACTTTGTAGCTCTGTCCATTTTTGGCCTGCGAGCTGCGCTGGTAATCACAGTCCTCATCGGCGCAAGCATGTTCGCCTACGGGAAGGACCGAGAGCGAGAGGCTGGGGGGGAGGATCACTTCAGCGGCGAATGGCTATTCTATCGCTATGGTGAAGAGCTGGACCGTGTCTATTTTTCACTTCCGGTGAAAGAGTTCTGGGATGCGAAAAACACGGAGAACTTCTGTGATTCTCTCCGCGAGCAGCTTGCCGCAGCCATCGACGGACATCTTCAAACTGGCTTGGCGCAGGTGAAAGGAACCATTCCTATAACCGACCGCAGCACAAACGAAACCAAATTTTTCCTGCGTATTCTGGCAAAATCCAGGTACGGGAGCATGCTTAGCATCTTCGTACATTTTGCCCCCTTTGGCAAGACGATTACCGCTCATACTTTCACCTACCGGCGCGGCACTTTTTCTGAATGGGACGTAGTCAAGTACGCAATCTGCGGTCCGTTCACTATGTGGTTCTGGGGACTGGCTTGGCTCCAGAACAGGCACAGCATTATCGCGAGCCTGAGCCATTTCAGGGCAAGCTCGTTCGACGGCATCGACTTCCATACGCTCTATGCCATGAGCAGCGAGGCTCTTGGTTCGGAGATGGCTGGCATACTGAAGCTGGAGGGAATGATCACAGACGAGGCTGCTGCTCAGATCGTGCAGCACTTCCATCGAGTCGGAAACACCCTGAATATTGTAAATTCTAAGGGAGTCAAGATCGGCGACCTGAGTCAAGGAGTGGGTGTGCATTCGGTACCTAACGCATCTTGAGGGATTGGAACATGGAGAATAAATTTCAGATCACGGGATCGTCCGGAGTCTCGATCGGCAATGTCAGTCAGGTCATAACCCACTCAACTCCCGAATTGCCCGAGAGCCACCGCGGGCCCAAGATCCTTTTTCTGGGTGCCAATCCTCCGGGAACCGATCGTTTACTGCTGGATCGGGAGGCTAGAGCCATCGGAGAGGTGTTGCGTTCGGCTACCGGCTATGAGCCCTTTAAGCTTGAACAAAGTTGGGCAGTAAGCGTTCACGAGTTGCAAGACGGCCTGCTTCATCACCAGCCGGATATCCTGCACCTGAGTGGCCATGGCCGGCCAGACGGGCTGCTTGTGCTGGATTCCGCCGACATGAACTGCGATCTCGCCATGGTTGCCCCGCCAAACCGGGATGCTGCGCAGCGAAGCTTCCTTCCCGCATTGGGGAGGCTCTTTCATACTGCCAAAGGGAAGCTTCGTTGCGTCGTCCTAAATGCATGCCATTCCGCGGAGGCAGCCGCCGTCATTGCCGAGTCCGTTGAGTGCGTGATCGGGATGTCGGACTCCATTGAAGATGAGGCTGCACTTCGATTCTCGCGAGCCTTTTATCATGCTGTTGCTCACGCCCAAAGTGTGCGAGCGGCTTTCGAGATAGCAAATGCCCAGATCGGACTCTCCGGGATGTACGATTCAGGACGGCCTTTGCTTCTGGCTCGGCGCACTGATCCGGCAGCAGTTTTCTTTGTTCGTCCCGGCGCTGGCTGAGCAGCTCCCAAGGAGCCGGTCCATGGGGCGTAAAAGGAGTAACTGGGGAGGGGCACGCCCCGTTTGATTCCTAATCATGAGGTGGCCGAGGCGTTTTGGCTTTCTCGCGGCCATCTCTGCGACCCGGCAACGGGGCATAGAGTGGCGGCGCCAGGACAACTCGGCCATTCGCTTACGGGGCCATTCCATTTGGGAACTCACCTTCCGCGCACTCTGTTTCGGACGCGCCCGATCTCCATCGTGCTACGCTTATAGATCGTTATGAATATGAAAGCTCGAAGCTTCCTCGCCGGAGCCGCCGTCCTCTTTCTTGCCTCTGCCGCACATGCTCAGCCGGGCGGTCCGCTCCCGCCCCTGTTCCCCTCGGACAACTGGTGGAACGTGGACGTCAGCTCGGCGCCCGTCGATCCGAAGAGCGGTCAATTCCTCGACTTCATCGGCCGGGGCACTCGGCTGCATCCCGACTTCGGCGCCTTCGCCGACTCGCCCCCTGAGACCTACGGGGTGATCTACCTCAGCGTGCCGGGGACGCAGCCGCTCGTGCCCGTGACCTTCGTGGAGTTCGGGGACGAGAGCGACGCCGGGGCTCCCGGCCGGCCTCCGGGCTATCCGATCCCCGACGCGGCGAAGACCCAGCCCGGCTATATCGAAGGAGGATATCCCGGCAACGTGGACGCCGGGGGCGACCGGCACATGCTGATCGTGGACCGGGACCGCCGGCTCCTCTTCGAGCTTTACCACACCTTCTGGGATGCCTCGGCCAACCGCTGGGAGGGGGGCTCGGGCGCGGTCTTCCCGCTCGACTCGAATGCCCGCCGGCCCGAGGGGTGGACCAGCGCCGATGCCGCGGGCCTCGCCATCCTCCCCGGCCTGGTGCGCTACGACGAGGCTTTCGGCCCCGACCCGATCCGCCATGCCTTCCGCTTCACGGTCCGGAGCACCAACGGCCATGTCTACCCGGCCTCCCATACCGCGGGCAGCACCCAGGGCGCGCCGCCCATGGGGACCCGCCTGCGGCTCAAGGCGGGCAAGAACATCTCCGGCCATCCTCCCGAGGTGCGGAAGATCTTCCAGGCCATGAAGACGTACGGCCTGATCCTCGCCGACAACGGCTCGGACATGTACATCACGGGCGCCCACGACGCCCGCTGGAACAACGACGTGCTGAACCCCGCCTTCGCCAACCTGACCGCGGACGACTTCGAGGTCGTGCAGCTCGGCTGGAAGCCTTCGACGGCTGCCTCCTGCGCGCCGGGCAACACTCGCCTCTGCCTGAACGACTCGCGCTTCCAGGTGGATGTGCAGTGGACCCGGCCAAACGACGAGACCGGCTCGGGGCGCGCCATGACCATGACTCCGGACACGGGCTGGTTCTGGTTCTTCGACAGCGCCAACGTGGAGCTGGTCGTCAAGATCCTGAACGGCTGCGGCACCAACAACCGCTACTGGGTCTTCGCCGGAGGGCTGACGGACGTCCGCGTCCGGATCACGGTGACCGACACCCTGCGTGGAGCCGTGAAGCAGTACACCAACCCCCAGGGCACGGCCTTCCAGCCGATCCAGGACACGGGTGCGTTCGCGACTTGCCCATGATTCGCGGCATCAACCCTCCAAAGAGTCGCCGTCATCCTGTCGGGAGCCGTTCCCGTCTGGATGGGGATGATCCCCTTCCGTTAGGGAGTCGCGACAATCCAACAATACGCGGCCCCCGAGTCGTAGGCGAGGATCTCCGGCCCGCAATTCGCGGCGCAGCGAGGTAATCGTGCCGCGACAGTGGGTGGAGACGCGGCGATCAGATTGGGATTAGCGGCGCAGTGCGCAAGTTTTGCCGGGAATTTGTAAGCTGTTCGGTTACGCAGCTTTCGGGCGCTCCGCGGAAAAGGATGGCGGCGGCGTTGAAGGTGGTTTTAGCGGCGCCGTGCACGCGCGGTGACGCGAGATAACAGTCGGGAGCCGCCAACTGTTGCAAGTCGCGGCGCCATGGTGGGCTGCAGGTCGCGCGTTGTGGCATGTCGCGGCTCGGATCGGTGGGGCCAAGGGGGAATTCAAGATCCGGAAGGCCGCTTCTTCTCTCTGGAGGAACCCTGTGCCGTTCACGATCCAGCAGATCCGGGAGGCGCTCTCCCGTCATCAGCCTCACCTCGTCCTCGCTGAGCCGGGGAACACCGCCGCCGCGGTCGCGCTCGTGCTGGCCGGAAAGGGGGACGACCTCTCCCTCTGCTTCATCCGCCGCGCCGAGCATCCGCTGGACCCCTGGTCGGGTCACATGGCCCTGCCCGGCGGCCGGTGGGACCCCACCGATCCCCACCCTCGCGCCGCCGCGGAGCGGGAGACTCTGGAAGAGGTCGGCCTGGCCGTGGGAGATCCCCACTGGCTCGGCTCCCTCTCCGACGTCCTGGTGCGGTTGGGTGGAGCGGACGATCGGCGGATGATCCTCTCCCCCTTCGTCTACTACCTGGGGGAGGAGCGCGCCCCGTTCGTCCCCAACCACGAGGTGGCTGAGGCGTTCTGGATCCCCCTCGGCCATCTCTGGGACGCGACCAACGCGGGTAGCCTGGAATGGGAGCGCGAAGGCAAGAGCCTGCTCTACCCAGCCATCCGCTTCCGCGGCCACTCCATCTGGGGTCTCACCTTTCGCGTGCTCACCCTGTTTTCGGACGTCCTCGACTCGCCGTTGCCACACCTGGAAGAGATCCCGGGGCTCGGGCGGTAAGATTGACCAATGGCATCCACGACCCTGTTCCGGCGCGGATTGCTCTCGGTGATCGACAACCGGTGCGAGGTCGGACCGGCCGACCAGCCGTTCGTCGAGCGGCACGAGGACTTCTCCGTCTCCTACGTGCGCAAGGGCAGCTTCGGCTATCGCGCCCGGGGGAAGTCGTTCGAGCTGGTGGCCGGGTCGGTCCTGATCGGTCATCCCGGCGACGAGAGTACGTGTGCACGCACGACCACGCCTATGGCGACGAATGCCTGTCCTTCTTCCTCTCGCCGGAGCTGGTCGAGACCATTGGCGACCGGACCGAGGTCTGGCGGACCGGCGGCGTGCCGCCGCCTGCTGTCGCGGGTCCTCGATGAGGGATACGGACCGGGAGCTTGGCACGGCTCCGATCTGAAGGCTGCGCTCGCCGACGTCCCGGCAGATCTCGCCTTCTGGCGGCCCGCCCCCGGGCGCCACAACATCGCGGAGATTGCGCTCCACCACGCTTTCTACGTTCGCTCCGTGCGCGGCCAGCTCTCGGGCACGACCCCGGAGCCGTTCGTGCTCGAAGGCGAGGACTGGTTCGATCCAGCCGGCCTATCCTGGCCCGAGATTCAGGCCGTGGTGGAGGCGGAGCAGGGCAGGCTGGCCGCCGCCGTTACCAATGTGCAACCGGACTCGGAGCGCTTCAATCTCGTGCTGGGCATCACCTGCCACGCCATCTACCACGCGGGCCAGGTACAGCTCATCAAGCGGCTTCACGGCGGATAACGAAAAGAGTCCCGGGCGGGATGCTGGAACCTCGGCACCCCCCGGGGACTCAGATGTCCACTTTGGGCACCTCGTCGGTTCCGAAGAGAAGTGCAAGTCCTCTGAGAACTTCGCGCATCCTTGCAGGCCCGAGGATCCCAACCCGTTCACCGAGCCAGCTTCGGTCGATGGTGCGAAGCTGAGAGACATTGACGACGCTGGCGAGCAAGAGCCCGGCCTCGCCGCGCCGGAGGCGAACATTCCCCGGCATGGCCGCCAGCCGAAGATTGGACGTCACTACTGCGACGACGGTGGTCGAGATCACGCTTCGGTTGAACCGATCGTGCTGCACGACCAGCGCTGGCCGGCGCCCTGCCGGTTCCGAGCCTTTCGAGTCGCCGAAGTGCAACCAGTACACCTCGCCTTGGCGAATCACCAGCGCTCGTCACTCCAATCGGTTCCGACCGCATCCAACTCGCTTGCCGTTTGAGCTTGCTCCTGGAGGAGGTCGCGGTCGGCGAAGAGCTCGTTCAGACGCTTCGTGACCTCGGCATCTCGGCGGGCATGAACGGCCTCCTGGAGCACACGGGTGACGAATCGATTTCTCGACTCACCGCGCGATTCTGCTGCGCGATCGATGGCTGCCAGGAGGTCATCGGGTATTGCGATCGCGGTCTTGCGTAGAGGCATGGGTACTCCTCTCGGTAGCAACAACTAGAGTACCACGGAGCCATCCAACCGGCGCGGACCTACGGCAGCGCCGGAGGCTGCCATGCCCCGAGCGCCTGCCGCAGCGTCACGATTTGCCCGACGTGATAGGCGTTGTGGTCCGCGACCAGCAGCGCCTCGCGGAGGATCGTCTGCCCGTCCCCCCAGGGGATCTTCGCGTAGAGGTCGGTCTTCGAGTCGGCCACGAGGTCCTGCATGGCCTGCAGATCCTGGCGGAGTTGCTCGACGCTTCGGTCCCAGGCGGAGTCGTCGGGCGGGGCGGCGGTCTCCGGCCAGTAATCATCGGGCCACTTCGGGGTGACGTAGCCGGGGTTGCGGCTGAACTCCAGGATGTCCCACTGGGCGATGCGCAGGTGCTCCACGAGCTGCCAGGCGGTGTGGGGCAGCTCCTGGACCCGGGCACCCCGGAGATCCGCCGGCAGCCCTTGGATCGCCTCGTCGAGCCCGAGATGGGCGCTGCCGCCGCGCAGCAGCTTCACCAAGTGATCGCGCAGGACCTGATCGCTCATGAGGCGACCCCCGCCAGCTCGTCCACGAGGGCGCGGCTGCCCTGGATCGCCACGCGCTGCAGGTAGAGCCTCACTCCGACGAGACCTCCGAGCTCCTCGCCTCCGCCTGCTCGGCCGGGGCCGCCGTGGAGGGTCTGGGGCAGGGCGGCTCCCGAGCCGGGGGTCTCTCCCGCGCTCGCCTGCGAGCCGACGTAGACCCGGCCGGTGGCGTTGGCTCCCCGGGCCAGGAAGTCTCCGATCCAGCCGGCGTCGTCGCTGTAGAGCGAGGTCACCAGCGTGCCACCGCCCATGGCCATGATCTCCGCGGCGTCCGAGGCGGTGCCCGCAGTCGCATCGTAGGGAAGGAGCGTGGCCACGGGGCCGAAGACCTCCCGCTCGTGGACAGGACCGGCGCTCCGGGCGTCGTCGCTCCGCAGCAGGGTCGGAGGCAGGAAGTAGCCCTTGCCCTCGGGTGCGCCCACGCCGTCGGCCCGCTTCGCTCCGCCGTGGACGATCCGCGCTCCCTGCTCCAACTCGATGAGGCCGCGGAGCGCGTCTTCGAGCTGGTTCGCGGTGGCGAGCGGCCCCATCCGCACCGAGGGGTCCTCGGGGTTGCCGGTCACGACCTTCTCCAGCCGGGCGATGAGTGCGCCCTGGACCTCGTCCATCCGGTCCTGGGGGACCAGGATGCGGCGCACGGCCGTGCACTTCTGGCCGGCCTTCTGCGTCATCTCCCGGGTCACTTCCTTGATGAAGAGGTCGAAGGTGGGGGAGCCGGCGGCGACGTCCGAACCCAGGACCGCGGCGTTGAGGCTGTCGGCCTCGACGTTGACCCGGGTGCAGGAGGCGAGGAGGTTGTCCTTGGAGCGGAGCATCTTGGCCGTGTCCGCCGAGCCGGTGAAGGCGAGGACGTCCTGCGGTCCGAGGCGGTCGAGGAGATCGCCCGTGCTGCCCACGATGAGCTGGAGCGCGCCTTCCGGAAGGATGCCCGCGTCGACGATCAGCTCGATGCAGCGCTCGGTGGTGAGCGCGGTGGAGGTGGCCGGCTTGGTGATCACCGGCATGCCGGCGAGCAGGGCGCAGGCCGCCTTCTCGGCGAAGCCCCAGGCCGGGAAGTTGAAGGCGTTGATGTGGACCGCCACCCCCTGCCGGGGCACCAGGATGTGCTGCCCCCAGAACGCCTCGGTCTTGGCGAGCTGCACGCCTTCGCCCTCGGTCAGGAAGGTGCGGTCGCCGAGGCGCTTGCCCACGGCCGAGTAGAAGGCCAGGGTGCCGGTGGCTCCGTCGAGATCGAAGGAGCCGTCCGGGGCGGTCGTGCCGTTGTTCTGCCGCGAGAGGTCGAGGAGCTCGTCGCGGTGGTCGCGCAGGACCCGCGACATCTCCTTGAGGAGGCCGGAGCGCTGGGCGAAGGTCATCCCCCGTAACGCGGGTCCGCCTTTCTCCCGGGCGTAAGCCAGCACTTCGCCGAAGTCGATCCCCTGGCTGGAGGCGCGGGCGATCTCTTCCTCGGTCGACGGGTTCACCAGCGTCGCAAAGCCCGAGGTGGCCTCGTGCCAGCGTCCATTCACATAGCTTCTGAGTGTCTTCATTCGGTTCTCTCTCCGCGGGAATCCTATACCGGCCTGGAGGGAAACCGGACGCCATCGATCATCGTATACTTGTGCAGGTAAACGAAGTCGTTATTCATTGAGCGGAGGTGGAGACATGATGAGGTCAAGAGCGGCATCGTTCGCAGTCCTGTGTGTGTTGGCCCTGGCCGGCTTCCTGCCGTCATCCACGGGTGCCCTCGACATCAACGGCTTCCTGCCTGCCCAGGGTGGAGGGGATCTGGCTTTCTCCTTCAGCTCGGAGGGCTACGACGAGTTCTGGGTCGGCGAGACCAAGGTCGCCGACCCCGGGGTGGGAGAGGTGGACATCACCAGCCTGTCGGTCTGGTTCCAGTGGGGCTTCACCGACGACCTGGCCCTGGTCGGGAACGCGGCCTACGTGGACGCGGATTCCGACGGCCTGGGCGGATTCGAGGACAGCGGAGCCCAGGATCTTTCGGCCCTTCTCAAGTACCGCTTCTTCTCGTCCGGCCCGCACAACCTCGTGGGCGCAGCCGGGGTGCGGACCCCGATCTCGGACTATGAGGCGAACCTGCCGGTGGACCTGGGCGACGGCACCACGGACGCGCTCCTGCGCCTGGTGTACCTGTTCCACGGTGAGGCGTTCTACTTCTCTCAGCAGGTGGGCTACGACCTCCGGGGAGACGATGCCCCCGATGGCTTCCCTCTGTATACGGAGCTGGGGTTCACCACCGGGGTCCTGACCTGGTCCGGCTTCTACTCGCAGCTCACCGCCGACGGCGGGACGGACATCGGAGATCCGGGCTTCACGTTCCCGAGCAACAAGGACGAGTACAGCCGCGTCGGTGCCAAGCTCTACGCGCGGCTGGGCGACCGCTGGGGGTTGAGCGTCCTGGGCTTCACCACCCTGGACGGCCGCAACTCGGGCGAGACCCAGGGCTTCTCGGTCGGGACGAACGTCCGCTTCTGAGGGGTGTGGGGGAGGGCTGGCCCCTCCCCCGGTCACATCCAACTAATACCTGACGATCGCCGAGACCAGGAATGACCTTGGCTGCGAGAGCAGGGTCGCCCTGCCGAAGTTCGGGTTGTTCGGCGCGGTGGCGCGTCCGACGATGAGGCGGTCGTCGACGTCCAGCGCGGCCTGCTCATCGAAGACGTTGAGGACGCGCCCCTCGAGCTCCAGGCCGATCAGGTCGAAGTCGAAGGTGTAGGAGGCCAGGAGGTCCAGGTTCCACCAGTCCTCCATCCGCCGCGAGCCTGCCTGCTCCAGGTAGCGGAAGTGCGACGAGCTGGAGACGTTCGCGTCCGGCAGGCCGCGAGCCTCCCAGGCGCCGCCGCTCTGGAACCGGAGATAGCTGCCGAACCGCGTCTGATCCCAGGGCGCGATCGTGGTGAAGACCTTGAGCAGATGGGTGCGGTCGCCGCGCAGCAGGCCGTCGCGGTTGTCGGTGATCAGCACGCCCGGGCCGTCCTGGATGAACGACGAGTTGTAG
>DATMER010000070.1:0-37729 GCA_035556715.1 Thermoanaerobaculia bacterium | reverse complement strand
CAAGGAGGACGAGGCGGCGGCCGCGAACATGCGGTCGCTCATTGGCGCCACGCACCGCGCAGCGGCGCTCACGCGGCGGCTGCTCGCGTTCAGCCGGCGACAGGTGCTGCAGCCGGTCGTCGTGCAGGTCAATGATGCGGTGCGCAATCTCGAAGCGATGCTGCCCAAGGCCGCCAATCGCAGGGTCAACGTGTCGCTGCGGCTGGCCGACGGCCTGCCGGATGTCATGGTCGATCCCGTACAGCTCGATCAGGTGCTGTTGAACCTGGTGCTCAACGCACGGGACGCGATGCCGGATGGCGGCACCCTCACGATCGAGACCCATGCCGAGGACAACCAGGTCGTCCTCACCGTGTCGGATTCAGGCGTCGGCATGGATCCCGAGACGCGCGCGCGGATCTTCGAACCGTTCTTCACGACCAAGGGACTCGCCGGCACCGGGCTCGGCCTGCCCACCGTCTACGGGATCGTGAAGCAGAGCGGCGGCACGGTGACCTGCGACAGCGTTCCTGGCCGCGGCACGACGTTCCGCGTCTTCCTGCCGGCTGTTGGTTCTTCCTCCGTCTACAAGGTTGCGAGTGCCTGACACCATCGGATTCATTCGCTGGCGATCGATCCGGACCAGAAGGAGATTCGCCACACGCTCATCGGGTTCGGTAGATAGGGGCTCCCCTACCAGATCGTTTCGATTCCCGATCCTCGAATCGCGCCGTCGCTTGTCACGAGAGGAAGTCCCCAATAGAGAGCTGTCGCTGCGATGAGGCGGTCCGGCATGTCTGGAACCTGATCCCGCGAGATCCGGCTCACCGTCCGCGCAACGCCTTCATCCAGGGGGACCAGCGCCAGCCCGGAGTCGGGCTGGTCCAAGTGGTAGTACAACCGGCCGAGGGTTTCCCCGGGAAGCTTTCCCTTCTCTACGAGGTATGTTACCTCGACAAGCGAGATCGTAGGGACGAGGATAGGGTCACCCTCAGCCACGGTCTGATGCATCCTTGCGAACGCGGTAAAGGAGAGCTTTGGAGACCTGGAAAGATACCAGAGCGTAGCTTGAGTGTCCGCAATGAGCTGCGCCATTCAGCTCAGACCGCCTCGCGAGGGAAACCGCGCCAAAGTTCCTTCCGAGCTTCGGCGAGGTCTTCTGCTTCGAGATCGACACCCAGGTCAGCAAGAAGGCCGGCTGGATCCTGGAGTCTCTTCGCTTGGCCTGTCTGAAGGGACTCGATCACCTCAAGGACCTTCCGCTGCTTGTCCGGCGGAAGGTCCCGCGCTTTTTCGGCTATCCGCTCCCACGTCGTCATCGACCGCACCTCCCGAAGGTCATTGTACCCGATTCCCGTCTCTCGCATCGCCCTGTTTCCTCATCTCCTCGATCCGGTGCCCTGTGCTAGATTTCCCCCATGATCCTGTAACAGGAGATCTGCGATGAACGCATTGCGTCGATCGGCCGTCTTGCTGGCAATCTTCCTCCTGGCCGCCCTTTCGTCCCCGATACCATCCTCGGCCCAGACCACCGGCAGCATTCTCGGACGCGTGACCGATGCGGACGGCGGCGTGCTGCCGGGCGTCACCATCGAGGCGCGGAGCCCCAACCTCCAGGGCGTCCGCACCGCGGTTACCGATGAAACAGGCCAGTACCGCCTCACTCTGCTGCCGCCCGGCACCTATGCCGTCAACTTTACGCTTCAGGGCTTCGGCACCGAGTCGCGCGAGCTGACGGTGAGCCTGGACAAGGACTTCACCGTCGACGTGGAGCTCACGCCGGCCCTGTCGGAGGAGATCACCGTCACCAGCGAGGTGCCGGTCGTAGACACCACCTCTACGACCCTCGGCACCAGCCTGGAATCCCGTGTCATCGAGAGCCTCCCCACGGGCCGCAACTACTCCTCCGTGGTCCAGATCACCCCGGGCGTCTCCTCGGACGCGCACCCGGAGAACACCTCCCAGTCCTCCATCACCGTGTACGGCTCGACCGGGGCCGAGAACGTCTACTACATCGACGGGGTGAACACGACCGGTGCCGAGTACGGATTCCAGGGCAAGGAGCTGAACTTCGAGTTCATCCAGGCGATCGACGTCAAGACCGGCGGCTATGAAGCCGAGTTCGGCCGCTCAACCGGCGGCGTGGTCAACGTCATTACCAAGTCGGGCGGCAACGAGCTGCACGGCGACGTCTTCGGCTACTGGGACGACGACTCCCTCCAGAGCAGCCAGGACCCGATCGTCTCCGTCGGCGGCACGGCCGAGGGCTTCACCCGGGAGGACTACGGCATCGGCCTGGGCGGTTTCCTGCGCAGGGACAAGCTCTGGTTCTTCGCCGCCTATGACAAGGTGACCCACACCACGGAGAGCGGCCTGACCGCGGGCCCGCGCACCGGCCAGATCGTCGAGTCCGAGAGCGAGCGCGACCTCGCCTCGGCCAAGCTCACCTTCCGGATCTCGGACAACCAGTCCCTGATCGGCACCTTCTTCCAGGACCCGCGGGACGACACCGGCGCCATCAACGACGCCCAGCACACCTTGAACGGCGATCCGCTGACTTACGAAGGCATCCGCAGCTTCGGCGGCGAGGACTATGCCCTGCGTTACGAGGGCATCCTCGGCTCGGATTGGGTGGTCTCCACCCAGGTGGCACGCCACACCGAGGAGAACTCGGTGGGACCGGCCTCGGCCGCGGGAGACTCCGTGCAGTTCCGGTCCGTGGAGGACGACTTCTTCCAGACCGGCGGTTTCGGTCTCATCCAGCAGAAGGATTTCGAGCGCGACTTCTACGGCGGCTCGGTCACCCGCTTCCTCGGCGCTCACGAGCTCAAGGGAGGCCTCGAGTACGAGACCGAGACCGCGGACGTGGTGCGGCGCTTCTCGGGCGGCCAGCAGATCGATGTGTTCGCAAACGCTGCGAACCCGAGCCGTCCGGTCTACAGCCACATCTACTGGACCACGCCCACGGCCACCATCGGCAACGCTCCGGTCTCGGCCCTGATCGCCTCGCCCGAGCACGAGGTCACCACAGTCTTCCTGCAGGACCGCTGGGCCGCGACGGACAGGCTGACCCTGAACCTGGGCGTGCGCTGGGACCGCCAGGAGATCATCGACGCCTCGGGCGAAAAGCGGATCGACCTCAAGGATGACTATGCGCCGCGCCTCGGCTTCATCTGGGACCCGAAGGCGGACGGCTCTTCCAAGGTCTTCGGCTCCTATGGCCAGTATTACGAGCAGCTCCCGATGGACCTGGTCATCCGCTCCTTCTCCTTCGAGCGCCAGACGCGCATCTTCAACTACGACCCGACCAGCATCACCCCCGACCCGCAGGCCGAAGCGGACCTCGGTCAGGAGTCGGCGATCTTCGGCGGCTTCACCGAGCCGGTGGACCCGAACCTCGGCAACCAATACATCAACGAGGCCTTGCTCGGCTACGAGTACATGGTGAGGCCGGCCATCGCGGTTGGGATCAAAGCGATCTATCGCGATTACGGCGAGGTGATCGAGGACTTCCTCTGCGCGGACGACGGCACCTACTGCATCGGCAACCCGGGCAAGGGGATCATGAACCGGATCTTCACCCTGGACTACGCGAACACCTTCGAGGCCCCCGAGGCGGAGCGGGTGTTCAAGGGAGTCCAGGTCGACGTCCACAAGCGCCTTGCGCGCAACTGGCAGGGCATGGCGTCCTACCTCTACTCGAAGCTGGAGGGGAACTTCGACGGTCTCTACGCGCCGTTCACCAACGTCGGCCCCGATCCGAACATCACGGCGGCCTACGACTACTTCGACTTCTTCACGAACGGCAGCGACCTCACCCGGATCACGAACGAGGGCCCGCTGTCGAACGACCGCCGGCATCAGTTCAAGGCTTCGGGCGTGTTCTTCACCCCCTGGAAGCTGGCCCTGGGAGCGTCGGCCTACTACCGCACGGGCACGCCCGTGACCCGTTACGGCTTCTCGGACATCTACGGCCGCTACGAGTTCTTCCTCAGCAAGCGAGGCGCCGAGGGGAGGACCCCCGACACCTACGAGGCAGACCTCCACTTCGGCTACCCCGTCGAGTTGGGACCGGCGAGCCTGAACGTCCTGGTAGACGTCTTCAACGTGCTGAACGCGCAGAGGCCCCTCCTGATCGATCAGCGATGGGGCTTCCAGGAGGCGGACAACGCCTCCCCCACCCCGGTGAACCCGGGGTACAAGCAGGCGGTGCTCCGAACGCCTCCGACTTCTTTCAGGTTGGGGGTTCGGGTGAGCTTCTAAGCCCTCCCGAGTCGCGACTACAGGTTTCGCCGCCCGGCTACGGCGTGTCGTCGCGACGAAAGACCTCTGCACCCTGCGCCGGACTCTCCCACAGCAGCCATCGACTTCGCTGTCGTGACTCCGACTTTCTTGACGCGACTCAACGTTTCTCTGTCGTGACGCAAGGCATAGTCACGTCAAAAAAAGGATGCCTGTCGCGACGCAAGTCATCGTTGACGCGATGCAAAGTTTCTTGACGCGACGAAGGGTTGTGACGCGTCAGCCAACTCTTTGTCTGTCGCGACCATAACCTTCCTGATGTGACCTGAGGATTTCCTGTCGCGACGCAAGACTTCTCTGACGCGAGGACAAGCTTCATCGCGTCAGAATTTCTTCTCACGTCGCGACTCAGAGCTTTTCTGTCGTGACGGAGACTTTCTTCGCATCACCGAAAGGCTTTGCTGTCGTGACTTTGAAGCTGGTCGCGACGGCTTGAACCCTTTTGACGCGACGAAGACCGGAGTCGCGTCACGATGGGCTTTGCTGCCACGGCTATGCTTTGTGCCCTCGCGTCTCCAACCTTCGTTGCGACATCCGGCGGCTGCGGCTCGGGCCGAAATCTCGTGTCCCGGAGCCTTGTGATCTGGTCGCGACAGACAACCCCTGGCCGTCAAGCCTTGGAACAGGGATGACGCGAGTTGAGCGTCTTCCCGGATGGCTTGGTTCAGGCTGATGCGACGAAAGAGCACTAGCTCCTCATCGCGGCACTCCCGGCAGCTCGATCCTCATCCGTCCTTCCTGAAGCCGGACGAGGACCATCCCATCCCGGTCGGTCCGCAGCACTCGGATGCTCCTTTCCGCGAGGCGATCCAGGATGACCGGCGAGGGGTGGTGATAGAGGTTGTTCACCCCGGCTGAAACCAGAGCCAGTCGCGGATGCGAAACATCCAGGAAGGATTCAGTCGAGGAGGTCTTGCTTCCGTGGTGAGCGACCTTGAGGACGTCCGCCCGAACATCCTTCTCGCAGCAGGAGAGCAGTCGCATCTCGGCCCAACTCTCGATGTCCCCGGTCAGCAGAAAGCTTCGGCCTAGGGCCTCGGCCCGGATCACCAGGGACCGCTCGTTGGTGCCTCGGCCCTCGTCCTGATCAGGATGGAGGACTCTCAAGTCCCACCTCCCTACCGACGCCTTCTCCCCGGCCCAGAGGAGACGGAGCCGGGTTCCGGGCAGCGTTGCCAGCATGCCGGCGCAGCCCTCGGGCTCCCAGCCGGGTCCCATCCAGACTTCGCGGACAGGAAGGTAGGCGGCGATGTCGATCAGCCCGCCGCAATGGTCCTGATCCGGGTGGGTCATGACGAGGGCGTCGAGGCTTCGCACTCCCTCGGAAAGCAGGGCCGGGAGAAGCACCCGGCCTCCCAGGTCTCCGGTCCTCCAGCCTCCGCCGTCGATCAGCACGGCCTTCTTGCCGTCCCGGAGCAGGATGGCGTCACCCTGCCCCACGTCCAGCATCGCCAGCTCGACGCCCCGGTCCCATGGCAGGCTGCAGGAGAGCAGGACTCCGAGGCCGACCAGGCCGGCGGCGGCAACCCGGAGACGGGCGAGGAGCAGGAGAGCGAGGAGAAACGCCAGCAGCCAGGCGGCCGCGGGTGAGAGGACGAGCGGCACAGGGAGCCAGACGGATGGTCCGGTCCGGGCAGGCCAGGAGAATGGAGCGGCGAAGAGGTCCAGGACCGGGAGGAGGGTGCTAGCCAGATCCGGGGAGAGGAGGGAAACCCCGGTCCAGAGAAGAGACACGCCGAGAGCCAGGCCCGTCCAGGGCACGGCCGGCAGGTTGAAGAGCGGCGCCAGGGGCGAGAGGAGGTGGAAGCGCGGGAGCGCCCAGGGGATCGTCAGGAGCTGCGCCCCGACACTGGCGGCAAATGAGCTGGCGAGCCAGGGCGGCAGCCATTGTCTCCAGCGCTCCGCCAGCGGCGGTCCCAGGAGCAGAAGCCCGGCTGTGGCCGAAACCGTGAGCTGGAAGGCCACGGACTGCACGATGTCCGGCCTTTCCAGGACCAGCAGGATCACCGCCCATCCCAGGGCATTGACGGCGGCCGGGGGTCGCTCGGCGAGCAGGGCCGTCACCGTGAGGACTCCCATGACCGCGGCGCGGACCAGGGCAGGAAGCGGACCGACCAGGAGGAGATACAGTCCGATCGCAACCAGCATCAGGATCAGGCGAAGCGACCGCGGGAGCCATCCCGCCAGCAGCCAGACCGCTCCGGCCACCAGCGCCACGTGGACTCCGGATACCGACAGCAGGTGGTAGAGACCAGTAACTCGGAGCCCTCGCTTGTGCTCCAGCGGGAAAGTGGAGGCGTCCCCGAGGACAAGCGCCCTCGCCAGCGACTTGCCGGGGCTGTCCAGACCCGCGGCCTGGTATGCCTTCTCCACTCTCCCTCGCAGCGCGGCGGAGAGTCTAGAGACCGGCCCCGGAGGCGCTTCGACCTCCATCAGGCTCCGGCTCTTGACCCGGATGCGCCAGGGACCGGGCGGCACCGGCACGCGGTTGGCGAAGCCCGGCGAACGCCCGAGATAGGCCCTTACCCGCAGGCTCGTTCCGAACGGCGGCGGGTCCTCGGCACCGGGTAGATGGAGGAGCACCTCCAACTCCGGCTCCGCCACGAGACCGTCCTGCCTCAGGCGCTGGACTTCGGCCGTGGCGGTCCAGCCGGGATCGTCATCCGGTGCGTCCGGAGCCCAGTGGCCGGACACCCGGACGACCGCCTCGACCGGACGGCCGAGGTCGAGTCCCGTGGGGAGATCGGGCTGCAGGGCCGCGGCCATCACGCCGATGACAAAAGAAGCAAGGCAGAACCCGGCCAGACGCCTCAGGGCGAGACCCAGCACCGCCAGCGCCACCAACAACGGGAAGGACAGGGACGGCAGATGGAAGGAGGCCCAGGCCCCCAAGGCCAGGGTCAGGGATGGGATGAAGATCGGGGCATGATTTTTCATGCCCTGTAAGAGACGTAAAACGTCTCCGGAATGTCATTCCTATTCGAACCGCGCCGACCAGACGGCCGCACCCGAGGTGCCCGCGAGCGCACCGCGGGGGTGCCTCCAGTCGATCTCCACGAAGTCGACCATCAGGATCGGGAGCCCCTCGTCGACCGGCTGCCAGGTGGCTCCGCGGTCGGTGCTGCGGAAGACGCCGTCTACCCGGGTGGCAGCGTAGAGGACCGTCTCGGAGCCCCGTGTGTCGATGGCGAGGTCCAGGACCGAGAAGTCCCCGAACGGCTCGGCTTCGGGGAGACCGAAGCTGCTCTCCTGCCAGGTGTCGCCGCGGTCCGTGCTCTTGAAGACCCCTTCCCGCGTGCCGATGTAGAGCACGTTGGGTCTCTCCGGGTCCAGGATCAGGGTCTCCACGTAGATCTCGCCGTCCAGTCCTTCCATGGCGAGGTCCCAGCTCTTGCCTCCGTCCGTGCTCCTGACCACCTGGTAGTTGAACACGGCGTAGAGGAGGCGGGGGTCGCGCGGGTCGATCTCGATCGCGGCGACCGGCTCCTCCGAGCAGAAGCTCCGGTCACAGGGCGGCGGGAACGGCAGGCCCCGGCTCGCCTTGCTCCAGGTCCTGCCGCCGTTGGTGCTCTTGTAGATTCCCGTGAAGGAGGTGCCGGCGTAGACCACCTTGGGGTTGGCCGGGTTCACGGCGAGGCGGGTGATCGTTTCGTAGAAAGGCAGGCTCCCGAGAGGCGACCAGGTCCCCCCCTGGTCGTGGCTCTCATAAACTCTCGGACGCCTCCCCCACTCCGGGACGGGCGACGCGAAGAGGTGCTGCGGCGACGAAGGGTCGGCGGCCAGGGCTGTGACCGGTCCGATTCCGAGGTCGACCCAGGCGAGGCCTCCGTTGCGGGTGCGCATCAGCGGCTCCCCGCGGGGAGCCGCGTAGATCGCCCCCCTCTTGCCGCCGGTCGAGAGCAGGACCGAAAGAGTCGCCGTGGTGAAGCCGCGGTTGGTCGACTGCCAGGTCCCGCCGCCGTCGGCGCTCTTGAAGACCCCCTGCTCGCCGAGGAGGTAGAGGGCGCCGGTCTCGAAGTCGACCCGCAGGGGGCGGCGGAAGCCGAGCCCCGGCTTCGGCGCGCCGCCATGAATCGCGGCCCAGGTCATCCCTGCGTCGGTCGAGTGATAGATCCTTCCTCGGTCCGAGAGCAGATAGAGGCTGCGGGGATCGACCGGGCTCACGGCGAGGTCGACGCAGCTCTCGCCCGGGTCCGAGAGCAGGAGGTCCGTCGCCGTCCCGTCCTCATCCAGGCGGGAGCAGGTGGCTTGGGCGGCAACGTACACGGCGGAGGGCTCCGATCCCACAGCGAGGAGCTCCAGCTCCTCACTCGATTCGTGGAGCACCACCCAGGCCTCGCCGGAGTCGGTGCTCCTCCAGAGCCGGGTGCCGACCGTGAGATAGAGCGTCCCGGGGTTGGCGGGATCGGTCAGGAGCCGCATCGCGCTGGCCGACTCTCCCGCCCTGCCCACGATGCTCCAGGCTCCGCCGCCGTCGTCGCTCCTCCAGACCATGGTATCGGACCGCGCATAGAGCCGGCCCTTGACGAACGGATCGGCAACGAGCTCCTCAAAGATCGGCACGTCGGCCGAGCTGCGCTGGTGCATCCACATCCAGGTGCCGCCGCCGTCCAGGCTCTTGAACAGCACCTGCAGATCCTCCGAGCTGCCGAGCGCATAGAGCGTGTCCGGGGCGAGGGGATCCACGTCCAGCGACCAGGTATAGGAGTTCGGGATCCCCGCGTTGATCGAGACCCAGCGCCGCCCCGAGTCGACGCTCTTCCACAGACCCGAAGCGGACTCCCCGAAGCTGATTGCGTACAGGGTGGACGGGTCCGTGGGATCGACGACCAGGTCCAGGAACGGACCCACTCGCGGAGGACCGATCGGGGTCCAGCGGCCCTCGCCGGCAAAGGCCGGCAGAGCGATCAGCAGCAGAGCGATGAGGATCGCGGCGGGACGGGGGGTGCGCATGCGGAGGCCTCCTCGGAGCGCCAAAGCGTCTATGTCATCTTAGCATCAGATGCCCGCTTCCGGGGAGAACAAAGAGAGGACCGGCAGGGCCAGGCGCTGGCGGAGCACCTGGTGGGTGAGGCGCTCGCGGGAGCGCTCCAGCTCGTCGGCGGGGAGCCGGCTCCGGAGCGCGGCCAGGGTCTTCTCCACCGCGGTGTCCACCTCTTCCCGCAGATCGGGATCGAGAGAGGAGGCCATCGCGGCGAGCAGCTCCCGGTCGAGGGCGGACAGCGCCGCTTCCACGGCCGGAGCGTCCCCTTGGAGAGCGAGGACCTTCTCCCGGTACCCGGGAGGAACGGAGGCCGGAAGCGCTGCGGCGAGGCTGCGCAGGCGGGAGGGGATGTCCAGGGGCGCGGCCTCCCCCCGCTCGCCGGGCGCGGTCATCTCGCGGAGGTCCGCCCAGGCGGCTTCCACGGCCGGGGCGCAGTAGCGGAGACTGTTGATCCGCCCCTTGGTTCCCCGCTCCTTGCGCTTGGCGAAGACCTCCTCCAGTACCCGGCCCACCAGGTCGAGCGGGACTCCTTCCTGGTGCCAGCGGCTCGCCACGCGCCAGTCCTCCGGCGAGAGCAGCAGCGGCGCGCCTCGGAGCCGGATGAAGATCTCCTCGATGGCTTGGAAGTAGGCGTGATCTTCCTGGGGTTGCACGAATCACCCGATCCCGGGGATGACGATCTTCGGGCCGGCCTCCCAGCCTCCGGGTGGAGCCGGCGGCTCGGCCGTGGGGCGCAGCCCGTACTCCTGGTGCCCGGACTCGTAGTCGCACCAGGCCCAGTACTGCGGCGGCTGGCCTCCGAGACCCGTCATCTTCTCGAACCAGGCCACGTGACCCTTGGGGGTGCGGACGATCCGCAGCGTATCGCGCAGCACGGGCCGGTCGGAGAGGTTCCACTTCAAGGCCCGCAGCGCGGCATTGCGCGCTCCTCCCAGGTCGTCCCTTCTGGAGCGCAGCAGCTCTAGCACAATCCAGGCGGCAACGCGGTCGAAGTAGGGACGGTGGGGGTCGACGGCAGCCTGGAACCAGGCCTCCTTCTTGCGGTTGGCCCTCAAGCCCAGGACCATGCTGAACACCACGTCGCGGGTGACGCTGCCGCCGCTCGCCGGGATCGAGGGCTTGTAGAACGTGCGGTGCCCCGGGGCCACGATCCTGCCCGCGAGCGGACCGTACGGAACCGACATCAGGGCCAGCAGGGCGAATTCGCCCCGCCACCACTTCGCGGTCGCCTCAGCCACATCCCTGTCGCGGTGCTCCAGGGCGAACCAGCGCAGGGATCCGAACGACAGCGCCCAGAAGTTGAAGTGGCTGGGGCTCAGGCACTCGTCGACCTTGCCCCAGGCGTAATGACCCCGGGCCTGTTGCGCGAACATCTCGCGCACCTGGGAGAGGGCCTTTTCCCTCTGGCCCCAGGTGCCGTGCCGCTTCGTCCATCCGTAGGCCGATGCCGCGGCCATGGTGCGATGGTTGGGTGATTCGCCGGTGAAGCCGAGACCCGGTGCCCGGGTCAGGTCCTCCCGGCCGCGCATGAGGTCCGTGATGGCTCGCGTCAGAACGCTTTCCGTTCCCAAGACAGCCCTTCAGGAGTGCCGGTTCTTCTCGTAGATCAGCTTGAGGCCCACCAGGGTGAGCATGGGATCGACCTGCCGGATGTACTTGGAGCCCTCGGCGATGAGGTCCGCGAGCCCGCCCGTGGCGACCACGGTCTTCACGCCGGGCGTCTCGGCGAGCAGGCGCTCGAGGATGCCGTCCACCAAACCGATGTAGCCGTAGTAGATGCCGGCCTGCATGGCCCCGGCCGTGTTCTTGCCGATCAGCTCGGCGGGCTTGCGCACGTCCACGCGGTAGAGCCGGGAGGCGTGGGCGAACAGGGCTTCGGCCGAGATCATGATCCCCGGCGTGATGATGCCGCCCGCGTACTCCCCGGCGGCGTTGACCAGGTCGAAGGTCGTGGCCGTGCCGAAGTCCACCACGATGACCGGCGCGCCGTAGAGCTCGCGCGCGGCCACCGCGTTGACGATACGGTCCGCCCCGACCTCGGTCGGGTTGTCGTAGCGGATCGGCATGCCGGTGCGCACCCCGGGCTCGATGAAGAGCGGCTTCTTTCCAAAATACCGGCGGGACATCTGTTCGAGGGTGAAGTGGAGCGGCGGCACCACCGAGGAGATGACCACGGCCTCGGCGGCCACGGGATCGATCCCCCGGCGCTGGAAGAGCGGCAGCAGGAGGGCGCCGTACTCGTCGGCCGTGCGCTCATGGTCGGTCGAGAAGCGGAAGCTCTCCACCAGCTCGTCCCCCTGGTAGACGCCGAACACGGTGTTCGTGTTGCCCACGTCAACCAGGACCAGCAGGCCGCTTCTCCCGGAAGCCCCGGAAGCTCGCTTGCGGCCAGTCGCCCCGCTGGTCACCCGATCACCTCGCCGGAGCTGAGCCGCAGCTCCTCTCCTCCGTTGTCCAGCACGAGCCGCCCCAGGTCGTCGATCGCGACGAAGGTGCCCTCGACGGTGGAGTCCCCGACGCGGCAGGAGATCCGGTCGCCGGACCGGTGGGCCGAGAGCTCGCGGTAGGCCTCCGCGGCGTAGGCGAGGTCACCCAGGTGCTCGAGCTCCCGCTCGAGCCCTTCGACCAGCTTCCACGTCAGCTCTTCGAGGGAGCTTCCGCTACCCATCAGGTGGAGTGACGTCCCCGTCTCCGGCAGCTCTTCCCGCTCATGCCCCACATTGACCCCGAAACCGATCAGGGCGCGGGACTCCCCCTCCGTGTGGACCATGGCTTCGATCAGGATGCCGCCGATCTTCCTCCCCTCCGCCAGGAGGTCGTTCGGCCACTTGAGCCGGCAGGAGGATGGAAGGAAGGGGTCGAGGGCGCGGCTGAGGCCGACCCCGACCAGGAGCGGCAGGGTCTGGAGGACGGCCGGGTCCGGCACAGTCAGCACGCGGGTGGCATAGACCCCCTTGCCCGCCGGGCTCGACCAGCTCTTACCCTGCCGGCCTCGGCCGCCACTCTGCTCCAGGGCCAGGATCAGGAGTGGCGGGAGCGGCTGCTCCTCGGTCTCGTACTCCTGGACGATGGCGCGGGCGATGCGGTTCGTGGAGTCCACCACCGGCAGGACCACGAGGTTCTCGGGGGCGCGCCCAGGGCGCAGCCGCAGCCTCCCGATTTCGCTCACATAACGGTCAAACGAGCTCGTCATGAGAGGCCCAGAGTGGACCGGAGCGTGCTCCGGCGCTCCTGCATCTGGGCCAGGGTGGCCCGGCCGTTGGCCACAACGTGCGGCGGCGCCTTGGCGAGGAACTGCTCGTCGGAGAGGCGCGTCTCGGAGCGGGTGATCTCGGTGTCCAGCTTCTCCAGCTCCTTGGCGAGGCGCATCCGCTCCTCTTCCGACATTTCCTGCTTCTCCACCACCAGAGCGATCTCCACCCCGGCAACCACGTCGCGGCGCGCACCCTCGGGTCCGGCGCCCGTGCCGATCCTCTCCACCCGGGCAAGGAAGGCAATCAGCGCCTGCTCGGACAGGAAGCCGACAGTCCTCGGGTCCCCATCCAGGAACAGGTCCACCCGCGCCTTGGGCGGGATGCCGGTCTCCGTCCTCATGGCCCGCACCCGGCTCACGATCTGGATGAGCGTGTCCATGCCGGCCTCCACCTCGGGGTCGTCCCACTTCGCCTCGGCTTGCGGGTAGGGAGCCAGGGCGATCGACTGCGGGTGGATGGCCTCGTGGCTGGCCTCATGTCGGGGCAACCGCTGCCAGAGCTCCTCGGTGAGATGCGGCATGATGGGATGCAGCAGGCGGAGACTGCGATCGAGCACCGTGAGCAGCACCTCCCCCACTCGCGGCCGGGGCGCCTCGCCGGGTATCTCGCCGAAGAGGGCCGGCTTCGACAGCTCGATGTACCAGTCGCAGAAGTCGCCCCAGAAGAAGTGGTAGAGGCTGCGGCACGCCTCGTCGAAGCGGAAGGCCTCCAGGCGCGAGTCGATCTCCCCTGCCACGCGGGAGAGGCGCGACAGGATCCAGCGCTCGGGCGCGGCAAGCCCCTCCGGGTCGATGTCGGACTGGACCTGAGCGTCCCCCACCCGCGACAAAGCGAAGCGGGTGGCATTCCAGATCTTGTTGCCGAAGGCGCGGTAGCCCGCGATCTGGTCCCGGTTGAGCGGGATGTCGCGGCCCGGGCTGTCCAGCGAGGACAGAGTGAAGCGCACCGCGTCCGCTCCGTACTCGGCCACGAGCTCGGCCGGGTCGAGCACGTTCCCCTTGGTCTTGGACATCTTCACGCCCTGGGCATCGCGCACCAGGCCGGTCAGGTGCACGGACTGGAACGGCACCTGACCCGTGAAGTGGAGCCCCATCATCGCCATGCGCGCCACCCAGAAGAAGAGGATGTCGTACCCGGTGACCAGCACGTCGGTCGGATAGAACGTCCGCATGTCCTCGGTGTCGTCGGGCCAGCCGAGGGTGGAGAACGGCCACAGCCCCGAGGAGAACCAGGTGTCGAGCACGTCGGGGTCCTGGACCAGCTTGTCCGTCCCCGCAAGCTCCGCGGCCTCCTCCGCGTCATGGGCCACGAACACACGGCCATCCTCGGCGTACCAGGCCGGGATCTGGTGCCCCCACCAGAGCTGGCGCGAGATGCACCAGGGCTTGATGTTCTCCAGCCAGTGGTCCCAGGTCTTCACCCAGGTCTCGGGGAGCAGGGTCAGTCGGCCGTCGTGCGCGGCGTCCATGGCCTGCTTCGCCATGCCCGACACGTCGCAGAACCACTGCGTGGAGACCAGGGGCTCGATCGGCTCGCCGCTGCGCTGGCTATGGCCCACGTTGTGGGTGTGGTCCTCAATTTTGACGATGAAGCCCTGGTCGCGGAGCTGCTCCACCACCTTGGCCCGTGCCTCGAACCGGTCGAGCCCGGCGAAGCCCTCCCCCGCCTCCGGAGTCATGCGGCCGTCGCGGCCGATCACCGACACGCCGGGCAGGTCGTGCCTCCGCGCCAGCTCGAAGTCAAACGGATCGTGGAACGGCGTGATCTTCACCAAGCCGGTGCCGAACTCCACGTCCACCGCGGGATCGGGCACGAACGGGAGGAGCCGGCCCACCAGGGGGAGGACCGCCGCCCTGCCGTGCAGGCTCTTGTAGCGCTCGTCGTCCGGGCTGAAGGCCACGGCGGTATCGCCCAGCATGGTCTCGGGGCGGGTCGTGGCCACTACGATGCGCTCATCCGACCCCTCGATCGGATAGGCGATGTGGTAGAGCTTGCCCTGGACGGTCTTCGTCTCCACCTCCAGGTCCGACACGGCCGTGCCGAGCACGGGCGACCAGTTGACCAGGTACTCCCCGCGGGTGATGAGCCCTTCGCGATAGAGGCGCACGAAGGCCTCGCGCACGGCGCGGTTCAGCCCCTCGTCCAGGGTGAAGCGCTCGCGGGTCCAGTCGCAGCTCGCGCCGAGCTGCTGGAGCTGCTTGCTGATGTTGTCCTGGTACTGGACCTTCCACTGCCACATCCGCTCCAGGAACCTCTCGCGGCCCAACTCCGGCCGGCTGGTCCCCTCCCTGGCGAGCTGGCGCTCCACCATGAGCTGGGTGGCAATGCCCGCGTGGTCGGTGCCGGGGAGCCAGAGGGCGTTGTACCCCTGCATGCGGCGCCAGCGGGTCAGGAGGTCCTGGATCGCGGTCTGGAGGGCATGGCCGACATGCAGCTTCCCCGTGACGTTCGGGGGCGGGATCATGATGCAGAAGCGCGGCTTCTTCGACGGCGCCTCGGCCTTGAAGATGCCCATCTCCGCCCAGCGCCGCTGCCACTTGGCCTCATAGCTCTGCGGATCGAAGCGCTTGTCCATCTCAGCGCTCTCAGCGCTCTGGTTGGTGGTCTCGGTGTCGGTCAACGTCATGTCCATGTCCTCGACGATATCTTCTACGCAAAGAGGCGCCACGAAGGGCGCCCCTGCTACAAACGAACGAAAGCGGAAAGAGACTCTATTCGAGGTTCTCGGCCTGACTTTCGAGCTCGCGCAGGCGGTCGCGGATGACGACCTCCGCCAGATCGGGGAGGACCTCCCATGCCACGTCCCGCACGGTCTTGTCCCCGAGCAGCTCGACCACCCGGCGCGCAATGCGGTCCACGTCCGCGTCGCTGAGACCTCCATTCCCGCCGATACCGGCAACCGCGGCCGTGCCTGCTGCCACAGCAGCGGGGACTGCCATCTTCGCGTCCGCCTGCGGCTCGTGCGACTCCTCCAGGCTCGCGGGAGCGGGAGCCTCGATGCGGTGCTCCACCTCCTCCAGGCTCTCCACGAGGGGCGCCGAGTGCTCGGGCACGCCCAGCCGGTCGGTCTCGGAGAGCGGGAGCTCGAACCCGGCGGACCGAGTCGATATCGGCGATACCGGCGATATCGGCTGCGGCTCGAAGCCGAAAACGTTGTCCGAGGGGGGCGTGAGCGGGGCAGGCTCCTCTTCCAGGGCGAAGAGCTGGTCGTCCTCGGCCGCATAGCCGGGCGTCCGCCAGCTCTCCGTCTGCGGCTCCTCCAGGGAGAACTCGCTGCCGGCGATGAAGGGCTCGGGCTCGGCCTCGACCTCGACCTCGAAGCCCCGCCACTCCTGGATCTCCGGGACGGGCGGGGCCGGCGGCTCCGGCTCCGGGGCGAAGCTCAGATCGGATATCGGCGACATGGCCGACATGCGCACCGTCTCGGCGGGACCTCCCATGCCGGCCATGCCGGCCGCGGGCTGGGAGAGGTAGTCGCCCACGCGCTGCAGCAGCTCCTGCGAGTCGAACGGCTTCTTCAGGAACGAGTCGGCGCCCGCGGCCCGGGCCTGGGCTTCGTCGAACGGCTCGAACGTGCCGACCAGGAGCAGCACCGGCACGTCCGGCCGCCTCTCCTTGGAGCGCCGGCAGACGTCGTAGCCGTTGGCGCCGGGCATGTGCACATCCGCAATCACGAAGTGCGGGTCCACCTCGGGCAAGGCCTTGATGGCGTCGTCGCCATTGCTGACCGCCCGGACCTCGTAGTCCTCGTCCATGAAGGTCAGCTCGATGACCTTCTGAATGGTGACACTGTCGTCGGCCAGCAGGATCCGTCTTCTCATGAGCCCCTCCGATACTTTCGCCGGGTAACGTAACACCCCGGACGGCGGGCCGTCAAACCGTTCTCGCCTCAGGGGTTAGGGAGCGGCTCAGGCGGCCAGGCGGCCTTGCAGGTACTGGATGATGTCCCGGGTCGAGGTGCCGGGCAGGAAGATCGCGTCGATCCCGGCGCCCTTGAGGGTCGCGATGTCCTGCTCCGGGATGATCCCGCCGGCGAAGACCAGGATGTCCTCGGCCCCCTGCTCCCTGAGCAGCCGGGTGATCTCCGGCAGCAGGGCGTTGTGGGCGCCGGACAGGATGGACAGCCCGACCGCATCCACATCCTCCTGCACCGCGGCGGCAGCGATCTGCTCCGGCGTCTGGCGGAGCCCGGTATAGATGACCTCGTACCCCGCGTCGCGCAAAGCCCGCGCCACCACCTTGGCCCCCCGGTCATGACCGTCCAGCCCCGGCTTGGCGATCAGGATGCGAAAACGTCTCTCACTCATGGCGGCGGATTGTAGCAGAGGGAGGCTCCCTCTCCCCCGGCACGGGGGAGAGGGCTGGGGAGAGGGGGGGATGGGATCAAAGCCGCCAGGACACCCCCGTCAGCAGGATGTAATCCGGGAACGTCGCATCCCCCTCCCTGCCGGAGTACGGGTTCGGCTCTCGGTTGCGGTAGAAACCGATCGGCACGTTGAGTGACCAGGTCGAGCGGCCGTTCGAGTAGGCGATGCCCGGCTCGATGAACATCTCATGGCCCGGCCGGCGCCAGCCGTGGCTGTCTCCGATCAGGTCATAGCGCGGCAGCCCCTCGATCCGGTAGGCGAGGCTGGCGCCCAGCCCCGTCTTGCCGATCGGCACCACGGCCCCCATCCGCACCAGGAACTGATCGGGAACCGAGTTCACCAGGATGCCCTCCTGGGCGAAGGCTTGGTTCGCGACCCCCAGGCCGACGAGGATCGACGGCGTGCCGTTGGTGTCGCGCGGGTTCGAGAGATAGGTGCCGGAGGCGAACAGAGTCGCCTTGCTGTACTGCTTGAAGGCTTGGAGGTCGAACAGGATGCCCCACCCGCCGTCGCCCAACTGCACCGACTGGTCCACCGCCTTGACCGCCCGGTTGGTGCCGTCGATGTTCGCGTACTCCTGGGTGACGTCGTACTCGCCGGTGGGCGCCTTGACCCCCAGCCCCAGGGAGATGTTGTGCCGGCTCTCGGGAGCGAACACCCAGTAGCGGCCCGTCAGGCTGATGTCGCCCAGCCCGCTCGCCTCCTGCTTCTCGCGCGGACCCGGCACCGGCGCGATCGGCGTGGGCACGGCCCAGGACGCCTTCACCAGGGGCACGCCCAGGGAGAAGCTCAGCCGCTCGGTCGCCGTGTAGGAGAGGCCGATGTCGAGCGCCTGCTGCGTGTTGATCACGAAGGTGCGCTGCCGCTCGCGGATGCGCTGATGCTCGGTGCCGCTGTAGTGCGTGTTGGAATCGAGGTCGCGGTAGGAGAGGCTCAAGTGCCACTCCCCCTTCGCGGGGACCAGCCTGCTTGCCGCACCGAACACGGGCGCGGTCTGGCGGATGAGCACTCAGCCCTGGCCGGCGGCCGGACGAGAGACCGTCAGGCCGAAAGCCATGAAGGCAGCAACGGTGAGGACCGGCAGGAAACGTCGAGACATGCATGAACCCCCTTTGAATGAGGGCCGCATTCTACTCTACGGAGCCTGAATCAGTTGCGCAGCTCGGGCCTCGCCGCATACGTCTGCGGCGTCTGTGCGGGGATGCCCTCCTCCCAGACGGTCCAACCGGTGAAGAGACCCTCCCCGGGACCTCGGAGCTGATCCAGGTCGCGCGTGCGCAAGGCTTGGACAGCCTCCAGAAGAGGCGACCGGCCGCCTCGCTCCAACTGCTTTGCAAACTGGTGAATCGTCATGTCAGTCTTCCTTTCTGTTCAGGGCCAGGAGAGCGGGAGAGGTGCGCGCGCGTGTCGATCTTCCGCAGCGCGTCGGCGAGATCCTTGAGCTGGTCGAAGCTCTTGAGGGCGCGGTCCATCTGGTCCCGGAGCTGCGCATCGCCGGAAAGCTCGGCGCTCTTCTTGAGACGCCGGCCGATGCCGCGCAGGAGGGGGATCAGGTTCTCGCCCGCCGCGTCGACCATCTGGGCGAGGAGGTCGTGGACGGTGCCGGGGAGGCTCTGGACGACCTCGACTCCTCGCGGCGCGGCAGCCAGGGTGGCGAGGGTGCGATCCAGTCTTTCGAGAACTTCCGGGGCGGCGCCATTGCCGTTCCTGCTACCGTTCCCGTTCCCATCCGCGGCAGCCTGCTGGAGGATCTCGCCGATCCGGTCCAAGCGGACGGCGAGCTGTCCCAGCGACTCGGTCACCTGACGGACGGTCTCGCCATCTTCCGCTGGCGGAGCCAGCGCGGCGGACCCGTTCCCTTCGTCCTGCCTGATCGCCGTTTCGATGTGGCGGGCCACGTCTCCAACCCGCTCGGAGAGGAGGTTGAGCTGGCCGGTCACCCGGGATACCGGATCGCCGTCGCTTGCTCCGAGGAGCTGGATACGGGCGAAGCTGCGCTTGATCGCGGCCCAGCGCTCGGATTGTTGCGGCGACAAGCGGCCGCGCAGCTCGGCGAGCTTCAGGAGGTTGTGCTCGGCTCCCTGAGTCAGGGTCTGTGCCTCGGCCGCGTAGTGGTCGTCGATCAGCGACTCCAGCTCGGCGCCGTTCATCACCGGCACGACCTTCGCCGCCAGCTTGTTCATGTTGCGGTAGCTCCCCTGGAGCTGGAAGCGCGGCTCGGTGCGGAAGGCATCGTCCTGCGAGGCAGAGAGGATGTACTGCCGGTTGGCCTCCAGGAGCACCTGCTGGATCCGCAGGAGCTGCTTGAAAACCGCCGTGATCTCCGAAAGCTCCAGCGCCGAGTACGCGTGGGAGAGCTGGTCGGACGGGACCTCCTCTCCCTTCGCCCGGAGCACGAGCTTGCAGACATCCTCCGGATCTCGGCTGGCGAGCGGCGCGAGCACCGGGTTCGAGGTGAGGGCGTTCTCCAGGTAGGAGAGGGCGAAGAGGTCGTCCTTGCCGGCAAGGATGTCGCCGAGGTTGAAGGTGTCGGCGCGGTTGGCGAGCATGTCGGGGATCTGGAAGCGCTCGCCCGACCCGGTATAGGGATTGCCCGCCATGCAGACGCAGAAGCGTTTTCCCCGCAGGTCGTAGGTGCGCGTCCGCCCGCGCCAGACCCCCTCGACGCGGCGCTGGGCGTCGCAGAGCGAGATGAACTTCTGCAGCAGCTCGGCCGAGGTGTGCTGGATGTCATCCAGGTAGAGGAGGACGTTGTTGCCCATCTCCAGGGCCAGGCCGATCTTCTCCACCTCCTGGCGCGCCGTGGCGTTGGGCGCCTCCGCCGGATCGAGCGAGCGCACCGTGCTGCCGAGCGCCGGGCCGTCGATCTTCAGGAAGACGAGCCCCAGACGGTTGGCCACGTACTCCATCAGGGTGGTCTTGCCGTAGCCCGGCGGCGAGACGAGCAGGAGCAGGCCCATGAGATCTGTGCGGCGGCCCTCCCCCACCGTGCCGAGCTGCTTGGCCAGGTTGTCGCCGATCAGCGGCAGGTAGACCTGGTCGATCAACCGGTTGCGCACGAAGGCGCTCATCACCCGCGGCTGGAATTCGGCCACGCGCAGACGCTCGCGCTCCCTCTCCAGGATCTGGTGGCGCTTCGCCTGGAAGTCCCGGAAGCCGGGCACGCGATGGCGGCGGAAGGCTTCCAACCGGGCCAGGAAGTCATCAAGGCGCAGCTCCATGGACCGCTGCGCGATCCGCGGATGCTGGCCGAGCAGGCCTTCGACCCGCGCCGCGACCGGGACGTTGAGCACCCGGCGGTCAAGGCCCCTTTCGGTGAGGAGGAGCACGGTCGTCTCCTCCACGGCCGGACGCAGGGAGCCCCCCTGGCCTTCGAGAATTCCCAGGTGCGCTTCGACCCAGGCGTGGGCCAGCCGGTAGCGCGCTCCGAGGTCCTCCAGCCCTTTGAGGTCTTCGGCGAGAGCCCGGTCCTGGCCGCTTTCGCGCAGGCGGACGAGGAGGCTCTTTCGCAGGGCCACGGCCTCTGGGCCGGTGGTGAAGCGCACGGGGCTCTCGGCCAGCTCTTCCACGAGATAGAGACCGGCAAGGTGGAGCACTTCGGGAGGAGCCTCCATCGGGACGCGCCGCTCCTCCAGAAAGCGGCCGATCGCCGCGCTGAGCTCGCCCGCCAGGTCTCCGGATGCAGATGTAGGGGCGCAGGCGGAGCGCAGGCGCGACAGGCTGCGCGCCCGCAGCTCCCAGGCAGCTCGCTGGGCCGCGTCGGCGCAGGCCGACCAGAAGAGAGCGGCCAGCGCGCGGGGGCGCGGCCCGAAGCGCAGCAGGCCGGCTCCGGGATAGAGGACGAGAAGCTTTCCAAGGATTAGCGCCGCGTCGTGGTCATGGATGCCGCGCTCGTACCCCTCGTCGTAGCGCTCGGCCGCGTAGGACCGCACCCATTCCAGGAGATCGCCCTGGCGCAAGGCCGCCAAGCTGAGACCGTTCTTCCCCGCTTCGGCATCGGCGAGGATCGTGGCCGCCAGGTACTCGGCGCGGTAGACCTCGGGCGTTTCGGAGGCGAGCGTCTGGTCCCAGTAGGGACGGGTGGCCTCGAAGTCCGAATCGGTCACCGGCTCGTGGAAGTCCGTGCCCGTGAGGTGGAAGGCCATTCCGGAGGCCATCCCGTCCCCGCGCGGCACGATGGTCAGCTCCAGCGGCTGGATGTTGACGCTGAACCGGTGGCGGCCGAGCTTGATGACCGCGGCGCCCTCTTCAAAAAGATCGCGGCGGTCGCGCAGGGCACGTCCGGCTTCCTGGCGGGCGGCCTTGAGCCGGCCCTCGATCTCGTCGGCGCGCACGATGTCGCCGAGCTCGCGCAGCTTGACCACCAGCTCGCGCACCTTGCCGGCCATGGGATCGGAGGCGAAGAAGGCGTTGACCTCGTCGTCGCTCGCGAAGGTCTGCGAGCGGCGGCGGATGCCTTCGAGGATGCGCGCCGCGGCCTGCTCCATGCCCTGGGCGCGGCGCTGCCGGGCGTCGAGGAGCATCTGCTTCCTGGCGCTGAACGCCTCGAAGACCTCTTCCCGCTTGTCCGCGAGCTGGACGAGCAGCTCCTCGTGTTCGCTGAAGCGGCTCTCCAGCTCCTCCAGTTGCAGCATCAGCCTGGAGAGCTGCGCGTCGCACTGCTCGGGCGTGCCGGCCAGGGCGAGAGCACCCGCCAACGACTGGGCGAAGAGCTTGAACTGGGCGCCGAACTCGGCAAGCCCTTCCCGGTCGAGCAGCGTCTTGCGATGACCCGCGAGGAGGGCGCGCACGCGGTTGAGCTGGGCCAGGACCTCGGAGATCGATTCGAGGATCGCGGTGCGCACGGTCGCGTCCTCGATCGGCAGCCCGCCGACGATCTCGGTGAGCAGCTCGAGGCCGGCTCCGAGGGTTTCGATCCGCTCGCCCAGCGGCCCCGCCTGGGCAGCGGTCGCCACCTGGCCGATCTCCGACTCGATCACCGCGAGCTGCTTCTGGTAGGGAGCCAGCGCGGCCGGCGTGCGCAGCAGTTCGACCGCGGACGCGGCGAGGGTCTCCGACTGCCGGACGGTCTCCCTCTCCAGCTCGTCGAGGCGGCCCAGGTCCACGTAGCGGTGCTCGCGCAGGCTGATCAACCGTCCGCGAGCGGCGCGCAGGTCGCGCAGCGCCGTGACGAAGGGATCGATCTCCTGCCAGGAGTCCGGGCGGAACGAACTTACAACAGAGGCCAGGTCCCGCTCGGCTGCGGTAACGGCTCCCGCCGCCTCGCGCCGCAGCACCTCGACCTTCTCGAACTCGCCCACGATCAGCTCGGCCGTGGCGAGGATCTCGCGCAACGTGCCCAGGAGGTCGCCGACCTCGGGGCTTCCGAGCCAGTGGTAGGCGTCGACGGCGCGGTTCGCGGCGGCGATCAGGTCCTCATAGACGCGGATGGACGGGCTCTGCTCCTCGATCGCCCGGCGCAGGCTCAGCAGGTCGGAGATGCCGCGCACCAGGTCGGCGTTGCCGATCTTTTCGAGATGCGAGCCGGTCTTCGGCGCCGAGGCCGCGTGCTCGGGCGTGGAGAACGGCGTCTGCCAGACCTGCAGGGCGTGGACGCGCGAAGGCTCGTCCGAGTCGGCGCGGAAGACCGCCATCTTGCCGTCGGGAAAGAGACTGTATCCATGGCACTGGATCGGGGTCTGCACCTGCCGGCGGACCAGGTTGTAGGGCAGCAGGACGGTGCGCCCCTCGCCGCGCTCGTGGAAGACGTAGAGGGCGTCCTCCCCGTTCGGCGAGCGCAGCACGCGCTCGTACTCCAGCCCCTGGCGCGGCAGGTCGAAAACCTTTCTTTCGCCGCTCCTCAGATAGTACCCGCCCGGGAAGATGATGCCGTGGTCCTCGGGGAGCTGCACGCAGGCCTGGCCGATGGCGTCGATGCGGTCCACCTGCCGGGTGAGCGTGTTGAACACCAGGTAGCGCCAGTCCGGCTCGCGGTACGGGCGGACCCTGAGGAGGATCAGACCCCCCGGACCCCCGAGCTTCGCGTACGCGATCTCGGCGTCGTCAAGCGACTGGTCGGCGTCCAGCACCGGCTCGCGCCAGATGCCGAGCCCGTCCCCGGTGTTGTCCTCCACCTTGATCGTAAGGTCGCCGCCCACGGTCTCCACGAAGACCTCGTCGAGGATCGAGACGTGCGGATGCCGGCCACGGCGGTGGTCCTCGCGGGTGGTCGGCGTCCATTCGAAATCGTGCGCGGGCGGGAAGACATGATCGCGCTCCCCGCGGTTGTCGATGTAGGTGACGTTGCCGTCGGGATCGACCGCCCAGCGCAGGACCCGGAGGTCGTGGACCGACGCGCCCGTCTGGAACACCGCCAGGAGCTTGCCCTCCGTGCGCCGGAGCTGCAGGAGGCGGGCATCCTTGTAGTACCGGTACAGCTCGTGAAAGTCGTGGACGAGCCGGGGATCGTCGAGGAAGTAGTCTCTCGCCAAGCCGGGTGCGGTGCCGGGCGATACCGAGGTGAAGGTGAAACCGCCGGCTCGCTCCTCGAAGCGGTGGAGGCTGAAGACGTCCGTGACCGCGGTGGTGCTCTTCAGGCCGAAGAAGACGTTGTACCCGAAGAGCAGCCTGTCCCCGCAGACCGCGATGTCGCGCGGCACGCAGTTGTGCTCGGTGCGGATGCGCTCGCTGCCGAGGATGGCCATCTCGCCGCCGCCGAAAAGCTCCAGGCGGCGCGCGTTCAGCCCCTCGGCCTTGTCCCCGAGCTGGCGCGCCTGCGCCAGCAGCCGGTCGCGGACGATCTCGTAGGTGCCGCGGTCGACGGATGGGCCGGTCATTGATTATCAAACCTGAACTTCATCCAGCCCCAGCTCCCTGGCCTTGTCGAGGAGCTTGTTCAGGCCGTTCTCCTGGTCCCCGTTGCTCCGGGTCATGAGCCTCCCCAGGACCGCCGCGAGCGTCAGGCTCTGGACATCCTGGGCGGAGAGCGACGGGCGCGAGAGGATCTCCTTGAGGTCCTCGGTCAGGCTGGCGTCGCCCTCCAGGTAGTCGCGCAGCAGCGTCCTCGCCGACTGGCTGCGGTCCACGAAGCCGTCGACCGCCTTGCCCATGGAGACCGCGTTGAGGATGCGGTCGACCACCATGCTCTCGCCGCCGATGATGTCGATCCGGGCGGACTTGAAGGCTTCGCCGAGGGCGTGGGCGTGGGCCTCGGCGACCTCGCGGCGGGCCTTGATCGACTCCAGCTCGATGGCGCGCTCGTTTTCGAGGCGGAGCCGGAACTCCTCGTGGCCGCGGCCGGCTTCGTCGAGCGCCTTCATGGCGCCGGCCTTGGCGGCGATGCCGCTGGCTTCGGCGGCGAGCCGCTCACCCACGGCAGAGGCCTCGGCAAGGCCGCGCTCGCGGAGCACAACGGCTTCGGCGAGACCGTGGCGCTCGGTGGCGGCGGCATCGGCCTCCTTGACCTTGACCTCGGCGAGGCCCTGCGCCGCGGCTTCGGCCTGAAGGCCCTCGGCCAGCCGCATCTTGGCCTTGGCCTGGCGGTCGGCGGCCTCCAGCGAGGCTTCGGCGAGAGTGATCTGCTCGGCGGCGCGGTGCTTGGCCGACTGCTCGGCGGCTTCGGCGGCCTTGATGTCCTTGACCAGCTTCTCCTCCGCCTCGGCCTCGGCGGCGATCACGGTGGCCTGCTTGATGCGCCTGGCCTCCTCCAGGACGCGCAGATCCTTGATCCGCTCCTCCTCCTCGGCGACCGTCTTGTCCACGACGATACGCTGGCGCACCACGTCGGCGATCAGCTTGCGCTGCTCTTCGAGGTCCTTCTCCTTGGCGATCCGCTGCAGCTCGACCTCGCGCTCGCGCACGATCGCTTCGAGGGCGCGCTCCTTCTCCACCCGCTCGGTCTCGACGGCGATCACCCGCTCGCGGTTCTTCTGCGCGACTTCCACTTGCCGCTGCTGGTTCTGCTCCTGGATCGCGATCTCCTCGTCGGCCTTGATGCGCGCCAGCTCGGCCTTGAGGCGCTCCTCGGCAGCGACCTTGGCGGTTTCAGCCTGTTCGCGCGCCCGCATGGTATCGATCTCGCGCTGCTGCTTCGACAGGGCGTCCGCCTGCTGGCGCTCCAGCTCCATGATGGTCTCGGCGGCCTCGACGTCCTGCTTCTTGATCAGCTTGCGCTCGTTGTTGGAATACTCGTTGGTGCGCACCTTCTCGATCGCGGTCAGCTCCGTGATCTTGCGGATGCCCTGGGCGTCGAGGATGTTGTTCGGATCGAGCGCCGTGATCGGCGTCTGCTCCAGGAAGTCGATCGCGGCGTCCTCCAGCACGTAGCCGTTCAAGTCGCGGCCGATGACCTGGACGATCTGGTCGCGGAACTCGTCGCGCTTGGTGTAGAGGTCGACGAAGTCGAGCTGCTTGCCGACCGTCTTGAGCGCCTCGGAGAACTTGGCGTTGAACAGCTCCTCCAGCGTCTTCGGGTCCGAAGCGCGGACGCAGCCGATCGCCTGCGCCACCTTGATCACGTCCTCGCGGGTCTTGTTGACGCGCACGAAGAACGTCACCTTGATGTCGGCGCGGATGTTGTCGCGGCAGATCAAACCCTCCTTGCCGCGGCGGTCGATCTCGATCGTCTTGACCGAGATGTCCATGATCTCGATCTTGTTGAAGATCGGGACCGCGAGAGCGCCGGTGAAGGTGACCTTCGGCTCGCCTGTTACGGGATTGATGATCAGCGCTTTACCCTGATCCACCTTGCGGTAGATCTTGGCCAGGGCGACCAGGACTCCCAAGAGGATGAAGATCCCCAACCCGATCGAAATGAGCGCGATTGATCCTGCCATCGGATGACTCCTTCCGGAGGTGTGAGCTAAGCGAGGTCCTCAAGGCTCCGCTGGAGCGCTTCGCCAACGGGCGCCACCTGAAAGACCTCGTCCTTGTAATCGAAGATCACGGCGCTGTCGCCGCGCGCGAGGCGCCCCGGCCCGGTGTAACGCACCTGGACCAGCAGGCCGGCGCCGCCGTCCGCGACCTCGGCCTGGCCGTAGCGGTCGTTGACGCTCAGCGTGGTGACCGTGCAAACCTTCCCGACCAGCGACCGGTTCTCGACCGCGGGCTGGAAGACGAAGAGACGCCGCATCGGCCGCACGGCCAGCGCCGTGAGCGGAACGGCCAGCGCGAGCGAGATCAGGGCCGCCCCGGCGCCGATCCACGCGGCGGACCGGTCGCCGAGGATCTCCATGAAGATCAGGCAGAGCACCCAGGCGGACAGGACCAGCAGGCTGAGCACCAGGGTCAGCGGTACGCCGGCGAGGCCGAGCGAGTGGATGACACCCCCGAAGCCGTCCGGCGATCCGTCGGCATCCAGGTCCACGACGTCTCCGCCGTCCAAGTCGCCCAGCAGGTCGAGGTCCAGGGCGCCCAGCATCACGAAGAGCCAGTAGGCGGCCACGACTCCGAGCAGGATGGTGAAGATGACGGAGGGGAACGAGAGAATAGCTTGCAGGAACTCGGTCAAGAGGACCTAACCTCCTTTGTGAGTCTCCCAACCACCGGCCGGCACTCAGGGCTTGGCCAATTTTACCAGATCCAGCCCCGGCCCGCTCGCTTCATGATTACGCAACGAGCGCGGGGAAGTTGCGCCGAGGTTCTCAGTCAGCGCATGCCGGTCCGCCGAACTGCCTGGCCGATGAATTCGAGGACGCCTTCAGCCTCCTCCGGCGCAACGTGGACGGCGTTACCGGCATTCGCCGCGGACTCCCCGTGCTGCCCGCTCTTGAAGATCGTCTCTCCACTCGGCACCTCCGGATGGTCTCCCAGCAACGCGGCGATCTCCCGTACTCCGTCAACCAGGGACCATTGCGGGACGTAGCCCAGGGACCGGATCTTGCCGATGTCTGCGACGAGGCGGTAGGTATCCTCTGTCACCTCGGGAATCCCCGCGATGACCGCCTCCCGCCCGGTGACCACGCTGATGACCTGGACGAGCTGCCTCATCGAGACTTCGGTTCCCGAGCCGACGTTGAAGACCTCCCCCGCCGGTGCCTTGTCGGCGATCAGAAGCAGACCCGACACCAGGTCGCGGACGTGTACGAAATCTCTAGTCTTGCCATCGATGTCACCGACGATCGGAATCGGCAGATTGTTGAGAGGCCAGCGGAGGAATCGCGAGACCTCGACCAGGGCCCACTTCGGGTTTTCCCCGGGGCCGTAGACGCAGAAGGGCCTGCCCACGACCACGGGAAGGCCGGCGCTGTGGTGGAAGGACAGGCAGGCGAGCTCTCCCGCGAGCTTGGAGGCGCCGTAGGGCACGAAGGGCCTCCTCGGGTGTTCCTCATCCATGGGGAAACGTTGCGGCCTGCCGTACACGGATGCGGACGAAAGATAGACAAGACGCTTGACACCGGCTTTCGTGGCCGCCTCGGCGACGTTGAAGGTGCCCACGACGTTGGTTTCGAAGTCGAAGCGCGGATGGGTGACGGAGATCGTGCCGTTGGCGTTCGACGCCGTGTGAAAGACCAGGTCCACGCCCTCCATGACCTGAGCGGTCTGCCTTGAATCCCGGATGTCGACGTCCACGAAGGTGATGTCAGGCCGTAGAGTGGCATTGACCACTCGCGACAGGTTGTCCAGCACGATCACGTCCTTGCCGAGCGCGCGAAGGGCGTCGGTCAGATGCCTGCCGATGAAACCCAGGCCGCCGGTGACCAGGACTTGTCTGTAGCCTTTGAGCATGGAAGGGCCTCCTTCGGGATCCGGGCGCGGCGGTCCCATCTGTCCGGATCGCGTCCGCAGCCGTCCGGGCCGGGCTCCGAACCGTCCGCATCGCGGCTGAGAGGGCGGGTGACGGGGGAGCTATCCCGTCGCCGCCCTCTCGTGAAAGTAGTAGATCAGATCGGTCGAGGGCGCCGCGTACCCCATCTGGCACAGCAGGGAGACCACCTGCCCGCGGTGGTAGGTCGAGTGGTTGACCATGTGCATCAGCGGCTGCCAGAGCGGACGGTTGTAGGTCTCGCCCTTGGTGGTGGTCCAGGTGATCGGGGCCGCGAGCTGCTCGTCCGTCAGAGCGGCCAGGAAGGCGCCGATCTGCGAAGCCGTCTCCTCCCAGCCGAGGATCCAGGTCATCCGGTCCGGGAAGTCCTGGATCGACGGCACCCGGTCCAGCGAAATCCCCTGGAAGCGCGAGAGCCACGTGCGCTGGGAGCCCAGGATGTGGGCCAGGGTGCCCAGCATCGAGCCAAAGCTGACCCCCGAAGCGCGGGTGAGGTCTTCCTCGCGCACCTCGCGGACCGCCGCCATCACGTGGCGGTCCGCCCAGAGCGTGTAGAGGAGCAGATCGCGGGCGGCCGAAGCGCTAGGACCCATCAGCTCGTGCCCGATCAAAAAACTGCCGGCTCTTCGTAGGTGCCGTACACGTCGCGGAGAGCGTCGCTGATCTCCCCCACCGTACAGTAGGTCTTCACACAGTCGAGGATCAGCGGCATGGTGTTCTCGGTTCCGGCCGCCCCCTTCTTCAGGGCATCCAGGGTGCGCTCCACCGCGCCCGCGTCGCGCCGGCTCTTGACCTCGTCCACGAAGGCGATCTGCCTCTCCGCCAGGTCGTCGGCGATGTAGAGGATGTCGATCGGCGGCTCGTTCTCGAGCTGGAAGGCGTTGACGCCGACGATCAGCTTCTCCTTGTCCTCGAACGCCCGCTGGTAGGCGAAGGCCGCGTCCATGATCTCGCGCTGCGGGAAGCCGGCCTCGATGGCCTCGACCATGCCGCCGAAGTCATCGATGCGGCGGAAGTAATCGAAAGCGCCGTCCACCATGCGGCGGGTCATCTCTTCCACGAACCAACTCCCGCCCAAGGGGTCGACCGTGTTGAGGACTCCGGACTCGTGGGCCAGGATCTGCTGGGTGCGGAGCGCGATGCGGGCGTTTTCCTCGGTAGGGAGCGCCAGGGTCTCATCCAGCGAGTTGGTGTGGAGCGACTGCGTGCCGCCGAGCACCGCGGCCAGGGCCTGGACCGTGGTGCGGACCACGTTGTTGTACGGCTGCTGGGCGGTCAGCGAGCAGCCGGCGGTCTGGGTGTGGAAGCGGCACATCCAGGAGCGCGGGTTCTTCGCGCCGTAGCGGTCGCGCATCACCGTGGCCCAGATCTGCCGGGCGGCGCGGAACTTGGCGATCTCCTCGAAGAAATCGTTATGGCTGTTGAAGAAGAAGGACAACCGGGGCGCGAACTCGTCGACGTCGAGGCCGGCGTCGATACCGTACTGGACGTACTCCATGCCGTCGCGCAGGGTGAAAGCCAGCTCCTGGAGCGCGGTCGAGCCCGCCTCGCGGATGTGGTAGCCCGAGATCGAGATCGTGTTCCAGCGCGGGACTTCCTTTGCGGCGAAGGAGAACTGGTCCGTGATCAGCCGCATCGAGGGCCGCGGCGGGAAGATGTACTCCTTCTGGGCGATGTACTCCTTGAGGATGTCGTTCTGGAGCGTGCCCGACACGTTCTTCTTGATGTCGACGCCCTGCTTCTCCGCCACCGCCAGGTACATGGCGAAGAGGATGGGTGCGGTCGAGTTGATGGTCATCGAGGTCGTGACCTCGCCCAGGGGGATGCCCTCGAAGAGGACCTCCATGTCGGCCAGCGTGTCGACGGTGACGCCGCACTTGCCTACCTCGCCCTTGGACATGTAATGGTCCGAGTCGTAGCCGTAGAGGGTGGGCAGGTGGAAGGCGACGGAGAGCCCGGTCTGGCCCTGGGAGAGGAGGTACTTGAAGCGCTGGTTGGTGTCCGCGGCGGTGCCGAAGCCGGCGAACTGACGCATGGTCCAGAGCTTGCCCCGGTAGCCCGTGGGGTGGATGCCGCGGGTGTAGGGGAACTCGCCGGGGATGCCGATGTCCTTCAGGGGATCGATGCCGGCGGTCTCCTCCGGGGTGACGAGATGAGGGACCTCCATGCCGGAGACGGTGGTGAAGTCCTTCTTCCAGGTCGGGACCTGCGCCTCGCTCTTCGCCTTGGCAGCCTCCCAGCGCTGCCGCGCCTCCGCCATGGTCTCGAGGACGTCGTCCTTGTAGGCTGTATCCGCAACCTTCTTGGGCGCGGCGATGGGTTCGTCCTTGACGGCCATTCAGAGCTCCTTTCGAGGCGTCTTTGGGCGTGGGGTCCGGGCGGACACACCTCCCCCACCCCAACGGGGAGAAGTATATCCGACGCCCGCTTCATTCCCGGCCGCAGAGCGTCTGCTACACTACGCCGCCGGGCGAATAAAGCCCGCCCGGCTCCGGTTACACCCCTTCAAGGCAAAGAGTCCGCGGCGCGGGCTCCTTCACTCTTCCCCGGACAAACAAGGAACCGATCATGACGAGACAGCTCCTCACTCTTTCGCTCGCGCTGCTGCTGACCGGCCTCGTGGCCTGCAACAAGGACGCCGGGGACGTGGCGGCTCCGGACGACCCGGCGCAGGCAGGCGCCGAAACGACGGCCGGCGCTCCGGAGGATGGGCAGGCCGCGGCTCCGGGCCAGCCGGGCGCAGCAGCCCCGAGCGCGACGCCGTCCAAGCCGCTGGACCCCTCCCAGATCCCGGCCGTGGTCGCCCGGGTCAACGGTGTGGAGATCAAGAAGGACGAGCTGGTCAAGACGGCCGAGCAGATGCGCTTCCAGTTCGCCCAGACCAACCGCGGACAGATGCCGCCGCTCAACGAGTCCTTCTACAAGCAGATCCTCGAAGGCATGGTCGCCCAGATCCTGCTGCTCGAAGAGGCCAAGCGCCAGGGCGTGACGGTGAGCGACGCGGAGCTCAATCCCCAGATGGCCCAGATCCGGGGCGGCTTCCCCAACCAGGCCGAGTTCGACAAGGCCCTCTCCCAGCAGGGCCTGACCGAGAAGGAGCTGCGGGAGAAGATGCGCAACGAGGCGGTCATCCAGAAATTCGTCACGACCAAGGTCTTCAACGAGGTGTCGGTGACCGACCAGGCCGCCCGGGAGTTCTACGACAAGAACACGGACAGGATGCAGCGGCCCGAGCGCGCCCACCTGCGCCACATCCTGATCGGCGTGCAGCAGAATGCTGCCGCGGCGGACAAGGAGAAGGCCAAGGAGAAGGCCGAGGATCTGCTCGGCCAGCTCAAGGACGGCGGGGACTTCGCCAAGCTCGCGGCCGAAAACTCGGACGATCCCGGCTCCAAGATGCGCGGCGGCGACCTCTCCTGGGTCTCCCGCGGTCAGACCGTGCCCCCCTTCGAGAAGGCCGCCTTCGCCCTGACCAAGCCGAACGCGCTGAGCGACGTGGTCGAGACCCAGTTCGGCTACCACATCATCCAGCTCGTGGAGCGCGAGGCGGGCAGCACCGTCCCCTTCGAGGAGGCCCGGCCCCAGATCACCCAGATGCTCCGGCAGCGCCGGGCTGGCGAGCGCCTCGAGGCTCGCGTCGAGGACCTGAAGAAGAAGGGGAAGGTCGAGGTCTTCCTGTAAAAAAGGGACGCGGGTACGCGTCTTGCTTGAGCCTCCGCCGTTCAGGTTCCGATTGGACGGATAGGTCAAACTTGCTTGCAGGATCTTCTTCCGATGTCATCCGCGTGGCCACGACCGGGCTCGGGCCGGTCCTTGTGACCGGTGCCACGGGCTTTACCGGCGGGCACCTGGTGCGCAGGCTCCGGCAGCTCGGCCACCACGTCCGCGCCCTGGTCCGCCCCGGCTCCGACGTGCAGACCCTCCGCTCTCAAGGGGTCGAGATCGTGCAGGGGGACCTCACACGGCCGGACGATGTGGCGAGCGCGGCCGAGGGTGTTGGGAAAATCTTTCACATCGCGGCGGTCTTCCGTACCGCCGGGCATCCGGACTCCTACTACTACGACGTCAACGTCGGCGGGACCGAGAACGTCCTGGAGGCGGCACGCAGGCACGGGGTGGAGCGGGTCATCCACTGCAGCACCATCGGCGTCCATGGCGATGTGAGCCAGGTGCCCTCGACCGAGGAATCCCCCTACAACCCCGGGGACATCTACCAGCGCACCAAGCTGGCCGGGGAGCAGGTGGCACGCGAGGCCTTCGCCAAGGGCCTGCCGGGCACCATCGTGCGTCCGTCCTCCATCTACGGCCCGGGCGACCTGCGCATGCTGAAGCTCTTCCGCACTGTCCACAGCCGCAGGTTCCGCATGTTCGGCTCCGGCGACGTCTTCTTTCACATGGTCTACATCGACGACCTGGTCGACGGCATGCTCCTCTGTGCCGAAAAACCTGAAGCCCTGGGGCAGGTCTTCATCCTGGCGGGGCCGCGCTACCTCACACTGGAAGAGATGGTGACGATCGTGGCGAACGCCGTGGGAGTCCCGCCTCCGAGGGGCCGCCTCCCCCTGTGGCCGCTGATGATGGCGGCGGTGGCGTGCGAGGCGGTCTGCCGGCCTCTGCGTGTGGAGCCGCCGCTCTACCGGCGCCGGGCCGACTTCTTCCGCAAGAACCGGGCCTTCTCCTCCGAGAAGGCCCGCCTCGTTCTGGGCTACGAGCCCCGGGTCGATCCGCGGGATGGCATCCTGCAGACCGCCCGGTGGTACTTCGAGAACGGCTTCCTGGGCAACCTGGCCCGGCGGGCCTCGTAAGAGGAGAAGCTGGAGATGACGAGCCCGCTGGTTCAAGAGAGACGGCCCCTGCGGCCCAAGAAGCTGATCGAGCTCGCGCTGCGCCGGACACCCCCTCTCTACCGGCTCGCGTCCAAGGTCTACCACCGGATCAACGGCTCCTTCCGGACCCTGAGCCCGGGAGCGCCCGGAGCCATCGCGAAGGCGTTCGAGCTGATCAAGGAGCGGTCGCCGGCTGGCCAGGTTGGCGACATCGGGGATTACTACGAGTTCGGCGTCTTCCGCGGCTTCACCTTACTCAGCGCGCAGCGGACCTGCGACGCCCTCGGCCTGACCGAAACGCGGCTCTGGGGCTTCGACTCGTTCCAGGGGCTGCCGCCGGTCGAAGGGATCGACAAGGGCGAAGGGGAGTTCTTCGAGGGGCAGTTCGCCTGCGGCAAGGACGAGGTCATGGCCAACCTGAGCGGTCACGGCATGGACTGGTCGCGCGCCGAGCTGATCGAGGGCTTCTTCAGCGACTCGCTGACGGACGAGCTCAAGCGCAGCCGGCCGTTTCGTCCGGCCGCGGTGGTCGTCCTGGACTGCGACCTGTACTCCTCGACGCAGGAGGCGCTCGCCTGGATCGAGGATCTGCTGAGCCCCACCACTGTCCTGCTCTTCGACGACTGGCACTCCTTCGGCGGAGCGACCGACCGCGGTCAGCCTCTGGCCTTCCGGGAGCTCCTCGACCGGAACCCGGAGCTGCGGGCTGAAGAAGGCTGGGAGTTCGCGAACAACGGGAAGACCTTCGTCCTCCACCGGGAAGGTTCCTAGGACACCTCTTCCCCGCTCTCGTCCAGCAGGCCCAGCTCTCCCCGGTCCCCCTCCACCATCCTGGTGACCTTGTCGATCTGGTCGAGGAGCTCGATCTCCTCGCCTCCGGCCGCGCCGAGGTCGCGGAACTTGCGGGCGGCGGGGAGGACCCTGCCTTCGAGCGAGCCCACGGCGCGGTTGTAGGCGTCCACGCTCTGATCCAGACCGCGCTTCACCACCACCAGGTGCGTGGCGAAGGTGCGCAGCCTCTCGTACAGGCTCTTGCCCAGGTCGCTGATCTGGCGCGCGTTCTCCTCCACCTGCGCCTGTCTCCAGCCGTAGGCCACGGCCCGCAGCAGCGCGATCAGCGTGGTCGGCGTGGCCAGGATCACCCGCTGCTCCACCCCGTACTCGATCAGGCCCGGGTCCTGCTCCAGGGCCGCGCTGAAGAAGGTCTCGCCGGGGAGGAAAAGCACCACGAACTCGGGTGCGGGCTCAAACTGCGCCCAGTAGCTCTTCGCCGATAGCTTCAGAAGGTGAGTCCGGATCTGGCGTGCGTGGTTGCGCAAATGCGTCCGGCGGGCGTCCTCGTCGCAGGCCTCGAGCGAGTCGAGATAGGCGTCCAGGGGCGCCTTGGCGTCAATGACCACGTTCTTGGAGTTGGGCAGCCGGATCACCAGGTCGGGACGCTGCCGGCCGTCGTCGGTCTCCGTGGTGACCTGGGTCGAGAAGTCGCAGTAGGCCACCATGCCGGCCATCTCCACCACCCTCTGGAGCTGGATCTCCCCCCAGCGTCCGCGGGCCGCCGGAGCCCGCAGCGCGCCCACGAGCTTGACCGTCTCCCGCTCCAGGTTCGCCTGCGCTCCAGCCAGCCCCTTGATGTGCTCGGTGAGGTTGCTGTACGCCACGGCCCGGGCGGTCTCGATGTCGTGGATCTTCTGGTCGACCTTCTCCAGCGATTCGCGCAGCGGCTTGACCAGATCGCCGATCGCCTGCTGGCGCAGCTCCAGGTCCCCCTTCGCCGTCTCCTGAAATTTCTCCAGGGTAGCCTTGGCCAGGTGGAGGAAGCTCTGGTTGTTGTTCTGGAGGGCTTCCGAGGAAAGCGCCTTGAAGGCGTCGGAGAGCCGGGCCTGGGCGTCCTCCAGGAGACGCAGCCTCTCGGCGGCGGCTTCGCGCTCCTTCTCGATCGTGGTCCGCAGCCGCGCCGTCTCCGTCCGCATCAGCAGCCAGACGACAGCGCCCCCGAGGACAAAGGCGATCAGAAGAGGGAGGAAGTCCACTCCAGCGAGTATAGCGGACTTCCGCCTTTCCTACGCCAGGCGTCAGCTGAGTAAATGCCGCGCGATCACCAGCCTCTGCATCTCGCTGGTGCCCTCGTAGATCGTGGTGACTCGCACGTCGCGATAGAGGCGGGAGATCTCGTAGTCCTCGTGGAAGCCGTTGCCGCCGTGGAGTTGCAGGCTCTCCTGGCAGGCGCGGTTGGCGGCTTCGGAGGCGTAGAGCTTGGCCTGGGCCGAGAGGCGTCCGGCCTGGGGGGTATGGTCGAGGGCGGCGGCGTTGTAGGTCAAAACGCGGGCCGCGGCGAGCTCCGTAGAGATCTGGGCGATCTTGAACTGGACGGCCTGGTGCTCCGCGATGGGCACGCCGAACTGGACCCGGTCCTTGGCATACTGCACCGCCAGCTCCAGCGCCCTCTGGTGGATGCCCACGGCCTGGGCCGCGATGCCGATCCGCGAGTGGTCCAGGGTGGCGAGGGCGATCTTGAACCCGTGTCCCTCCTGGCCCAGGAGGTTGCCCGCGGGAACGCGGCAGCCGCTGAAGTAGATCTGGGCCGTGCGCGACGACCTCAGGCCCATCTTCTCCTCCGGCTGCCCCACCGAGAACCCGGGAGCGTCCGAGGGAACCACGAAGGCGGAGAGGCCGCGCTTGCCCGCTTCAGGGTTGGTCCGCGCCACGACCACGTAGTACTTCGCATGGCCCGCGTTGGTGATCCAGGCCTTCTCGCCGTCGAGGACCCACTCGTCGCCTTCCCGGCGGGCAGTGCTGCGCATGCCGCCCACGTCGCTGCCCGCGCCCGGCTCGGTCAGGCCGAAGCCGCCGAGCGCGCCGCCGGAAGCCAGCTCCGGGAGCACCCGGCGCTTCAGCTCCTCGCTGCCGAACCGGTTGATCGGCCAGCAGCAGACCGAGTTGGTGACGCTCATGGTCACGGCCACGGCCGGATCGACCCGGGAGATCTCCTCCATGGCCACGACATAGGAGACCGTGTCCATGCCGGCGCCGCCGTGCTCCTCGGGCACCAGCATGCCGAGCAGTCCCAGCTCCCCCATCTCCTCAAAGATCTCCAAGGGGAAACGGTGCTCCCGGTCGCGCTCCTGGGCGCCGGGCTGGATGCGCTCCTCGGCGAAGCGGCGGATCTGCTCGCGCAGAAGCTCCTGCTCCTCGGTGAGCCCGAAGTCGACGCCGGCAGGCGGGGCGGGAGCTTCCGTCAAAACCGCCATGGCTAGGCTTTGAGGACCCAGTCGGCGATCACCATCTTCTGGATCTCGCTGGTCCCCTCGTAGATCTCGGTGATGCGCGCGTCGCGGAAGTAGCGCTCGACGTTGTACTCCTTCGTATAGCCGTAGCCGCCGTGGATCTGGAGCGCCTTGTTGGTGACTCGCTGCGCCATCTCGGAGGCGAAGAGCTTGGCCTGCGCGGCTTCGAGCGTGTAGCGCTTCTGGTTCTCCTTGGCCCAGGCCGCCTTCCAGGTGAGCAGGCGCGCGGCGTCGATCTCGGTCGCCATGTCGGCCAGGTAGAACTGGATGGCCTGGAAGTCCGCGAGCTTCTGGTTGAACTGCTCGCGCTGCTGGGAGTAGGCCAGGGCCTCCTCGAACGCGCCCTGGGCGATGCCCACGGCCTGGGCCGCGATGCCGATGCGGCCGCCGTCGAGCGTGGCCATGGCGACCTTGAAGCCGTCCCCCTCCTCGCCGAGGCGCCAGCGCGCCGGGATACGGCAGTTGTCGAACGCCAGCTCGGTGGTACCGGAAGCGTTGACCCCCAGCTTGAACTCGTGCGTGCCGTGGTGGTACCCGGGGGTGTCCGCGGGCACGATGAAGCAGGTGATGCCCTTGTGCTTCTTCTCGAGGTCGATGCTGGCGAAGACGAGAGCGATATCGGCATCGGTGCCGTTGGTGATGAACACCTTGTTGCCGTTCAAGACATAGTCGTCGCCGTCGAGCCGGGCCGTGGCGCGCAGGCCCGCGGGGTCGCTGCCCGCGCCGGGCTCGGTCAGGGCGAAGCAGCCGAGCTTCCGGCCGGCGGCGAGCGGGGTCAGGAACTCCTTCTTCTGCTCCTCGGTGCCGAACTTGAGCAGCGGATCGCAGACCAGGGAGTTGTTGACGGACAGGATGACGCCCGAGGTGGCGCAGACGCGGCTGACCTCTTCGATGACGAGGCTGTAGGACAGCGTATCCATGCCGGCGCCGCCGTACTCCTCGGGTACGGACACGCCGGCCAGGCCAAGCTCGCCCGCCTGGTCGAAGAATGAGCGCGGGAACTCGCCGGTCTGGTCGATCTCCTTGGCCCGCGGCCCGGCCACCTCCTCGGCGAAGCGGCGGACGGTCTCTTGCAGGAGCTTCTGCTCTTCCGTGAGCTCGATGTGCATGGCTTTCCTTTTAGATGGGCGGCGGGGATGCGAAGCCCCCCAGCCGCCGCGGATGGTAACAACCGCGTCGCCGGGGGGTCAAGGAAAGGGGCGGAGCTGCCTAGCTCGGGGTCTCCGGCGGATCCTCCCCGTAGGTCGACTCGTACTCCATGTTGCCGTCCTTCTTGTGCACCTTGATCTGGCCGAGCTCCGCCGACTTGGCCAGCTTCCGGGCCTCCTCGACGGCCTCTTCCTTGGTGTCAAACTCCCTGCGGAACGAAGCATTCTCCTGAGAAACCAGCCACTTCTCCGCCGAGGAGTTGGGTACAACGTGGTACACCTTTCTTTCCTTGGTCCGGGTGTCTGTCGCCATATCATCTTCCTCCTTCGCGTCTTCAGGGAAGGCAATTTATGTGCCAATGTGGCTATGCCTGCTCTGATTGGAAGAGGGGGGCTATTTCCCGGGGCGTGGTTTTGAGGCAGAATACCGGCCCGTCATGAAGACCAACGAGCCCCTCAACTATACCGAGACCGAGATCAAGGGCTTCCTGCCCACCGGCTGGTCCCTCACCCGGGACGGCGCGGGCGCATGGGACACCAAGAAAAAGGTCTGGCAGCTCCGCGTCCTCGATGGTGTCGAGTTCGACTGGCCAGTCGTGGTCAAGGCCGACGACGCCAGCGCCCATGGCCGCCTGGAAGCCCTCCGCCGTGCGATGGATGTGGTGTTCCGCGAGCGGCTGGGGTAGGCGACCTCACCCCCTGTCCCCATAGGCGCTAACTTTGCCGCTGGAGAGGTTCTTTCCCTGGGAGCGCCGGCATCCTTGCCGGCCTTCCTCGCTGGGGAAGGCCTCCCCATCGGGGGAACGGGCCGCGACCTGAGGGTATGAGGTCATACCCTCAGAGT
>DATMER010000069.1:0-66140 GCA_035556715.1 Thermoanaerobaculia bacterium | reverse complement strand
ACGAGGTGCTACCCGCCGGGTACGAGGTGCTACCCTCCGTGTACGGCCGATACCCTGCGGGTACGGGCTGCTACCCTCCGCGTACGCCTCGCAAGGAGCGCGTACGGCACAGAACGGCAGGGTATGGGATCGTACCCTCCGCGTCCGCTTCCTGCGCGCTCCGTACAGCGTAGAACCGTCGCGTACAGGGTACGGCCTTCGGGTATGGTGCTCTACCCGGCGCGTGCGCCTTCCGGACACGGGCGTAGCAGGGGACCCCTCCCCTTCCCTCCCCCGCGCTGGCGCGCGGGAGAGGGCGCCTCCCGCCCTCCGACAGCACAAAGTTAGCGCCTATGGGGTAGACGCCTCTCCCCGGTGGGAGACCCTCTACCTTCGCCCGGCGCGCTCGATCTCTTCCTTGACCTGCCGCACGAGCTCGATGGTGGCTGCCTCCGTCCTGGCGGCTTCGCAAAAGAGCCCCAGGGAGGCCAGGGCCTCCCTCCGGATGCCCTGGGCATCGAAGATCCGCTCCAGCGAGGCTGCGAGAGCCTGGACGGGTCCGGTGCTTCCCTGCTCCAGCCAGTAGAGCGCCAGGTTCAGCCCCGCCAGGGCGGCGTCGTAGGGGAGATCGAGGTCCAGGAAGGCGGCGCAGACCTCGTCGATCGTGGCCACGGCCTCGGCGGTCCGCCCCAGGCCCGCCGCCACCCGGGCCTCCAGCCAGCGGAGGCGCACGTTGTGGAGCCTCTTTCCCAGGCCGGCCGCCAGGGTACGGATCTCGTCCAGCAGGGCCTCGGCCTCCTCCGTCCGTTGGAGGTGGCACAGGTTGACCCCGAGGTTGAAGCGCAGCGCGAAAAGCTGGTTCGGGTCGCCCTTGCGCTCCACCAGGGGCGCCGCCCTCCAGAGCGTCTCCAGGGCCTTCTCGGGTTCGCCCGCCTGCTCCAAGATTGAGACTTTGTTGAGCAGGATACGTCCCTCGGACTCGGCAGGGCTCAGCTCCAGGGCGCGGTCGAGGCGCTCGATCGCTTCCGTGAATCGCCGCTCCTCCCGGAGGAGGGAGGCCTCCAGGTCGAAGGCCCGGCCCTCGTCGAGGAGCCGGGGGTCGTCCAGCGCGAAGTGTTTCCGGAGCCGGCGGGCCTCTTCGAAAGCCTGCTTCGCCCGGTCGAGATCGTTGCCCACCCTCCTGGCGTTTCCCGCGTGAGGCCAGGCATACGCCTGGAGTCGGGCGCGCCAGCTCGCGGTACCGGAGACTCGCTGGGCGATGTAGAGGGCGATCTCGGCCAGCCTCAGGGCCTCCGCCGGATCGTCGGCTGCGGCAGCGACGCTTTCATCGCACAGACGCACGCAGAAGCTCCAGATGCGGTAGGCCCGGGAGCCCCGGACGAGCCGCCACTGGTGCTCGGGATCGCGCCGGGCGAAGCGGTTCCAGAGTTGATCCGCCCGCAGATGGTCCTCCGGCCGCGGAGGCCAGCCCTTATCCCAGGGATCGGGCGCGGGCAGGCTCGCGAGGCGCCCGGCGGCCCCGGCGCGGACGGCGGCCATGGCCACGTCTGCCACATCGGAGGAGCCAGGATCGGACCTCTCCAGGCCCTCGTCCGCGGCGCGCATGGCGCCGAGCAGCTCCACCTGGGCGTCGAAGAGAGGAAGGGGCACCTTCGCGGCCCGGAGCAGGCGGACCACGGTCTTGCGCCGCGGTGTCTTCCTGCCCTCCTCGGCCCGCCAGACCGTCTTTTCGGAAAGCCCTGCTTCGTCCGCCCACTGCTCCTGGCTCCAGCCCCGGCGCGAGCGGACGAGCCGGAGCGCCTGCGCCACGTCCATCGGGTGCTGCTCTCCCATTCCTCCCTCCTGTCCGTCAGGCGGACACGATCTCCTGGAGTTTTCCAGCCCTTCGCGGGCACCATACTCCGCGGGGGCGCCAGCCGCGCGGCCATGGGGGCCGTCCGGGGAGGCCGTCCCGAAAGGACCATCATGCCTCGTTCCAGTCTTTATCGTACCGCTGCAATCCTGATCGTCGCCGTTCTGCTCGCCGTTCCTGTTTCCGCCGACCCGCTGTCCCGCCTTTGGGCCTGGCTTTCCGCGTCCTGGAGCGACATCGGGTGCGGAATCGATCCTGATGGCCGCTGCCGGCGGCCGGGAACGCAGGGCGAAATCGGCTGCATCATCGACCCGAACGGCGGCTGCAGGCAGTAAGGCGTCAACTTCGAGCGGCTTCGAGGATCCCGATCGCCCGCCGGGCCGACTCCACGGTGGCCTGCTCCCGGCGGGCGGCATCGCAGAAAAGGAGCAGGGAAGCCAGGGCTTCGCGATCGATCCGCAGGCAGCGGAAGACCTTTTCCAACCATCCGGCCAATCCCATCACCTCGGCGGTCCGTCCCTGTTTAAGGTAGAGCAGCGACAGGTCGAGACCGGCCAGCCCGGCGTCGTACGGGTGCTCGAGCGTCAGAAAGTCGCCGCGCACCTGCTCCAGGGCGACGACCGCCTCCTCGATGCGGCAGAGGAGGGAATCCACCCGGGCTCCCAGCCACCGGGTCCGGAGGTGGTGGAGCTGAAGCCCGAGCCGCGCCGCCAGGCCCCAAACCTCCCGGAGGAGAGCCTCCGCTTCGGCAGCCTCCCCCAGATGGATGACGCTGACCGTCAGATTGAACAGGAGCCCGAAGAGGTCCCTCTCGTCGCCGTTCTCCTCGACGTGGGGCCGCGCCCGCCGCAGGGTCTCGACGGCCTGCTCGACCTCCCCCATCTGTTCCCAAGTAGCGGCCTTGTTGAGGAGAATGCGCCCGGCGGCCTCGGGGCTGGCTTGCAGGGCTTGATCGAGGAGAACGATCGACTCCGGGAAGCGCCGCTGCTCGCGGCGTAGGGAGGCCTTGAGGTCGAGCAGGCGCCCTTCGCTCAGGGGCAGGAAGTCGTCTTCGGCCCCGGCCTTCCATAGCTCCTCGGAGCGGCCGAAGGCGAGGTCGGCGGCGTCCAGATCGTTGCTCACGCGCTGCGCGTTGCCGAGGTGGGCCATGGCCCAGCCCTCCAGCCGGGCGCGCCGGGCGGGCTTGCCCGGGGAAAGCCGGGCGGCGAGCACGGCCAGCTCGGCCAGCGCGACGGCCTCCGAGGCGCTGTCCGCCGCGGCGAGCACGCTCTCGTTGCAGAGGAGCTCGCACATCGCCCAGGTCTGGTAGTCCTCGGCATCCTCGATCATCTCCCTGCGCGCTTTGGGGGAAAGGCGGCTCAGGATCGCCCACCGATTGCTGGCCCGGCGGCGGTCCCGGCGGATGCGGGCCGCGCGCGTCTGGCGGACCACGGCCGGCAGGGCGGCTTCGGCGGCGTCCAGCCCGATCTCCCCGGCGGCGCGCACCGCCCGGCGATCATCCTCGTCGACCGGATCGTCCCCCGGACGGGAGACCGACGCCCGGACCCAGCGCCGGAAGGCTCCGGCCATGTCGGCGGCCCTCGGCGGCAAGCCCAGGGACGCCAGGATCTCCTCCAAGCGGCCGCGGGACAGCGTCTGCCAGCCCTGCTCGAGGTTTGAGATCACCTTGCCGGACACGCCCGCGGCGCGCCCGGCTTGCTCCAAGCCCAGATCGAGCGCCTCGCGCAGGATCTCAAGTGCTTCCCCCTCGGGCGTGGGCTTCCTTGGCATTCTCCGCTCCTTTCGCAGTCTCTGCTTCCCAAAACAGAGAGTGCGCGCCGGCCGGCCGGCGTGACATGGATGCAGGAGGATGTATCGGTTCCACGCTCCCCGTGTCAGATCTCCAGGGGAGTCTGTCCGCCCGGCCGCCATTGCGCTTCAGGGAGGCCCGGCCGGAGGAATCCGGCCTTACGCTTCCGCGCATGAGCCAAGAGGAACGGCACCCGGAACACACGCAGCTCCTGGTCATCCTGGCGGAGAGGGTCCTGCGCTCGGGCCGCTCCATGGAGGACCTGGAGGCCGCGATGGGCCTGGAGGCAGGCGCGCTGAGCGACATCCTGGCCGGGCGCATGGACCTGGCAGTCGATCACCTGAGCCTGCTCGCCGGGACGGTGGGCTTCGAGGTCGTCGAGGTGATCCTGGAGGCCCGCGTCCGGATGGCGGTCTACGGCGATCAGGCGCCGGTCGTGCTTATGACGTTCGAGGATCTTCAGGCACTGGTCCGGACCGTCGTGCGCGAGGAGATGGCGGGCCGGGCGGGGATCGGGCGATGACGGGGCTGCCGAGGTACGCAGCCGGCCTGAAGCCGTTTGTGGATGAGCTGAGAAGGGAGGCGGAGCTCGATACGGAGCCGGAGCAGGCGGTGGAGGAGCTCAGGCGATCCGCGGATCTCGTCCTTGAGCTTGTCTCGGGCCTCTTCCTCGCCGTGGCCCAGCCTCTCGTCCTGGTCCTGGAAGATCCCCGGAAGGGGCGCGGGAGAGCCCGCGCCCCTGGGGGTTGAGGACTACTGCGGAGCAGTGATCAGGTAGGCGATGCCGCCCAGCTCTTCACCGGTGTCGGTGTCCTGCTGGATGACTTCCAGGGTGTAGTTGGCGGTCGCGGCCGTGGCCGTGCCCGTCTGGGTCTCCTCGTCGGGGAGCTGCTCCTCCTGTTCCTCCTCCTCCGCTTCTTCGTCTTCGGTCGGAGTCGGACGCGGCCTCGTGTCCTCGAAGTCCGTCCCGATCCCGAACTCCTCGCGGCCGTCGAGGGTGACGTCGATCCAGGCCTCCGCATCGGCGATCTCGAAGGTGCGGTCGTCGATCTGCTGGAAGCCCTTTGGCTCGATCCCCTGCTCCTGCAGGCGCTGGGCGAGCTTCTCGCCGATGTCGATGCGGATCCGGCCACGGCCCAGGAAGCCGCCGCCGGCGGGCTGCTTCTCGCGGAAGAGCAGCCGGACGTTGCGCTGCCTCACGTCCGGGTTGCGCAAGATGAACTCCACTTCCACGACCGGGGTCAGCATCAGGTCGACGATGTTGACGTTCTTCCAGGCGATGTTGTTGTTGTGGCGCGTGTTGAAGTCGACGTTCACCGTCTCGGTGTAGGTCATGGGGTCGGACGCAGTGACGATCCGCGACAGGAGGCAGAAGTGGCCGGTCCCCGGCGGGCTCCAGGGCAGGGTGATGTTGGTGGTGTTGCCGGGCGTCAGGGCCGCGACGTTGGCCGTGCCGATCAGCGTCCAGTCAATGGGCCAGGCCAGGCCGACGGAGGCGTTGGCGTACCAGACCTGGACCGGCACGTTGGTGGCGTTGGTCACGCCGCGGTTGCGCACGTTGACGTTGACGAAGTTGACCTGGCCGAACTCGGGGTTCTGGTGAGGTCCGGGGGTGTTGGTGTTGCGCACCCAGATGTCCGGGCTCGTCCACATGGGCTGGCCGGCCAGCGCCGGGTCGGGCTCCAGGCCGACGTCGGCGGGCAGGTCCTTCGTATACACGTCGAAGAGCCGGGCCGAGGTCATCGTCAGGCAGCGCGAAGGCCGCGAGCTGCAGGCCTCCTGTCCGGGGGGATGAGCCACGACGTAGTAGAAGTAGGGGACGCCGTTGGCGGTCTGGTTGTCCTGCCAGTAGGTGCCGACAATGTCCTCCGCGACCTTGGCGAAGCCGGCGTCGCAGCCGAGGTCGTTCTTGTAGACGTCGTAGACGACTCCGGCCCCGGAGCTCGACCAGGCGACCTCCATGCGGTCGAAGCCCGGCGTCAGGCTGATCGTCGGGACGGCCGGCGGCGCGCAGCCGGCGAAGGTGACGTTCGCCCCCGGGTCGGTGGTGCAGGCGATGAGGTGGCGGTTGAAGGCGGCGAAGAGGGCTCCGCCGTGCGGCGTGCCGTTCGCCAGGTTGCCGTCGTCGTCGTCCACGGCGCGCATCTCGCGCCAGTAGGTGCCGGCGCCGCAGCCGTTCGAGGTCCAGACCGGGGGCGCCGTGTTGCAGATGAAGGCCCTCGTGGCGGTGGGCCGGGAGAGGTGCCAGAGGCGGTCGGTCACGTGCCAGGCGCCCACGGAGCCGGGGGCGGGCAGGTCGCGCTCGGCGAAGTCCCACAGCGCCTCGGAGGCGACGTAGGACTCGCAGTGCCCTTCGAGGTTGCAGGGGCCGTTGTAGGCGCCGCCGAACGGGCAGAGCGGCTGGGTGAAGTTGGCCACCGTGGCGGGGGTGTTCGCGGCGCGCTGGGCGAAGTCGATGTCGCGGATGCCGCTGCAGTTGAGGCAGGGATTGCCGTAGCCGCCGCAGTTGCCGGCCGCGAAGAAGCCCCTGCCGATGCAGGAGTCGTGCGTCACCAGGGCGGCGGTGAAGTCGCCGTAGGTCTCGCCCGTGCCCTCGTCGAGCGAGAAGCCGTTGCCGTCGTTGCTGTCGAAGCCGTGGCCGTACTCGTGCAGCGACACTCCCTCGTTCTCGCCCGTGTTGTTGCAGCCGCCGCCGGAACGGAAGAAGTTGACCGAGACGCCGTTCCAGAAGGCGTTGCAGGTGGCGAGGATGTTGACGTTGGCGAGGAGCTGCCCGTTCAGCCAGGGGTTGAACGGGAAGTGGCCGCGGCCCATCTCCTTGGCGCGGTTGAGATGGTAGAACTGCGTCCGGGAGGAGCGGGTGTTGCCGGCGCCGCCGGTGCCGGGGGTCGAGCAGTCGATCCCGGGTGACAGGCCGAAGTTGATGTTGCCGCCCGCTCCCGAGGCCTGGGAGATGGCCCCGCAGGTGTCGGCGATCCGGACGTAGGTGGAGTTCAGGGTTGAGTTGATCACGCCGCCGGGCCAGACATAGACGCCGGCCGAGTCGGTGACGCCGGGGATGGAGGTGTTGGCGTAGGGCATGGGCCGCAGGATCTGGTTGAGCTGCCACAGGATGCCGCCGTTGACATAGGCGTAGTGGTTCAGGTCCACGAAGTCGAGCAGCTCCCCGGTCACGGCGTCGACGCGCCCGCGCCAGGTGCCGTTCACCCCTTCGCGCACGAAGGTGAACTGCCAGACGCCCGTCAGGCCCCTGCCCTTGCCGATCTCGAACCCTTCGGCGAAGCGGGCATCCTCGAGGGCCACCGGGATGACGTGGTACGAGCCGCCGTCCTGGAAGGTATCGACGGAGCTGAAGCCGCCGACGTGGTCCGCGAGGATCTTCAGGGCCGCCTCGCGCTTGACCTTGGGGGTGGGCGGGAGCGCGCCGGGCGACGGCAGGTTCTCGACGCCGAGGTCGATCAGGTTGCCGCTGTTGACGTGGAAGGTGACCCGGGCGCCTTCGACCGTGGCGCCGCCGCGGATCACGTCGAAGCTGATCCGCCAGAGGTGGGCCGCGGTCTGGCCGGACCGCTCCCGGTTGAGCGCCAGGGAGCCGGAGTCGACTCCCAGCAACGGGGCGACGCGGGGCAGGAACGACCGCGTCACGCGCTCCAGGACGTTCACGTCGACCGCGGGGCGGCCGGCGAGGTGGATCGCGATATTCGCCGGGCTCAGCGAGTTGCCGCGACCCGGAATCCAGGGGATGCCCGAGCCGACGAGGCTCTCGATCTGACCGCTGCGCAGGTCGACGTAGCCGGCCCACTCGCCGCCGGCGCCGAGCACGAAGCTGGTCCAGCCGTCGCGCACCTTGGCCGGGAGGATGCCCTGGACGTCCTGCACCAGCTCGATCTTCGACCCGGTGGCCAGCCGCTCGCTGGCGAAGGTGAGGGATCTCAACGGGTTGTCATCGGACGGGATCGCCTGGGCCTGCAGCCCGGCTGCAGAGGCTGCCAAACCGAGGATGGCGACAATCGAAGGTAACCATTTCAGCCGCTTCGAAGACATGACTCCTCCTGCTTGCAGTCAAGGGACTGCGATGGAAGTGAAGCTTGCGTCGCGAGGAAGGTCTCGAGGAAGGGCGGTGCGAGCGGGGGAGGTCCGCGCGCGGAGCCGGACAGCTCCCATGCCTTCCTCCGCAAAGAGGAATCAACGAAATTTCCCATACACCTATCTAGGTGCGCGGGAGGCCGCAGGCGAGCCGTCTTTCTCAGACGGAAGCGTGACAGGGCTGGGACGGGCCCTCACCCCCGGCCCCTCTCCCACCGCACACCCGGACCCCCGGGAGAGGGGAGAGTGACTCCGCAAAGCTCGTCTCCGTCAGTGGCTCCGCCTCTTCAGAGGGAGGAGAGCAGCGGAGCGGAGAGAGATGGGAACAACGCTGGACGTCGCACGCCCCCCTCTCCCGGGGGTCCGGGTGTGCGGCCGGGAGAGGGGCTGGGGGTGAGGGACTGCTACCGCGGCACTACCTGGAAGGGCAGGGAGCTGAGCTGCTTCAGACCGGTGGCGGGATCGGTGACGCCGACCTGGAGCACGTAGTCGCCGGCCGCGAGCCCGGTGGGCTCGAAGGTGGCGAGGAGCTTGTCCACTCCCGAGATGCCGGTGGCTGTGCGCTCCACCCGGGCGATCGTGCCGCCGGGCAGGGCCTTGCCGTCGGTGCCGGTGACCTGGACGTTGACGGCCACGTCGCCCGGGGCCAGGTTGTAGGCCACCAGGCAGAGCCGCGCCTGGTCGCCGGACTCGAGGATAGGCCTGGCCGAGGGGACGTAGGGCTCGCCGTTGACCGTGAAGGGGTAGACCACCGACTGCCGGCCCGCCACCTCCGAGCTCTCCCGCACCAGCACCCAGCTCCGCTGCTCCTCCATGAAGAACGGCGGCAGCAGCACCGGGTCGGCCTCGCTGTAGACGGGCACCTGCACCGGCGTCATGGTGACCACGGTACGGCCGGTGTCGGCGTTGCGCACCAGCACCCGCACCCGGTAGTCGCCCGGCGGCAGGTCGAAGTGGCCGTAGTACTTGATGCCGCCCTCCTGCAAGCCCGCGCGGCCCCTTCCGATGTCCATGGAGACCACCTCGGAGAAGTAGTCGATCATCGATCCGCGTCGGTCGCTGACATAGCCGTAGAACTCGACGTTGAGCCGCTCGCTGGCGTGGCCGTCCAGGAGCTTGCGCCCCGGCACCTCGATGATCACCGGCACGTAGGCCATCTTCTCGCTGGAGCGGAAGGGGGCCACCAGCAGGTTGAGATCCAGATCCCGCCGGGGGGACGCGTTGACGATGCCGCCCGACGCGAGCAGGTTCTTCTCCAGCGGGTCGAGCTCCTGGAAGGGACGCGGCTCGTAGTAGCCGGTCCGGTGCGAGAGGCGGGCGCCGGGCGGCAGCTTCGCCTTGACCCGGAGCTTGTGGTACGAGCCGTCGAGCTTGAGGTCCGAGCGCTCGAAGGTCAGCAGGTAGGTGACGCTGGTGCGCTCCAGCATGCTCTGGAGCTGCCTGCCCAGGTTGTTGGTGTCCTTGAACAGCTCGCCGCCGGTCTCGTTGGCCATGTAGAAGAGGCCTTCCTGGCCGCTGGTGCGGGCGCGGCCTCCGGCCGCCTCCGCCGTGGTGCGCAGGCCGCCGATGTCCACAGCCTGGATCACGCAGTCGGCGCGCTTGAACTCGTCCAGCATCCGGTTGACGTCGCCCTGCAGCCCGGTGTTGCCGTAGCGCTGGTCGTTGTCGTTCATCCACAGCCGGCCGCGGAAGGCGTTGAGGTCGTCCGCCTGCGCCTCCGCGCTGCCCACGTCGGTGCGGCCCATCAGCAGCTTGCTGTCGAAGCCCTCGGAGAAGAGCACGACGTGCTTGCGGCCGGGGACCGAGTTGAGAGTCCTGGCCATGCCGCCCAGGGCCTTGGTGAAGGTGGTGATGCGGCTGCGCTCGAAGGTGCGCTCGTCGCGCTCGGCCACGTTGCTGATGGCCTGGATGTACTCCATCGCGGCCTGCTCCTCCTGCGCCTTGAAGTCCGGACCCCGGCCGGCGTTGGTGGCGATGTCGAGCTGGGCCGAGATCGGGGCCTCGAGCATCAGCTTCAGGGGGTCCTGCCGGAAGCCGTCCTTGTAGGTCCGCTTCATGCCCAGGGTGTCGATGGCCCGGGCGAGCTGCGAGCGGTCGGGCGTGAACGTGGCCACGAGCTGCGGCCCGTGCTCCACCGAGTAGGTCGCCACCGCCGCCAGGTCGGTGGGGTGGAGCGCCGAGAGCAGGAACTCCCGCGCCGCCAGCCGTGCCTTGAGGGTCGCGGTCGGCGTCGAGAAGGAGAGGTCGAACAGGAAGAGGAAGTGGCGGCGCGCGGGCGGCTGCACGATCTCTTCCAAATCCAGCGGAGCCTGGCCGGTCGACGACTGCTGCACCTTGAGGTCGACCACCTCGAAGCCGGTGACCTTCTGCCGGGTGCCGGCGTCGTAGAGCTCGAAGTCATCGGCGGTGAGGCCGCGCACGGGCTGGCCGTCGCGGTCCACGACGTTGACCGGCACCTCCACCGCCACGACCTGCGAGGTGTCTTCGAACGTCTGCTCCGCGATCTGCGCCGCGGAGGCGGAGGCCAGGAGGAGAAGCGGAAGGAGGGATCGCGGGATACGTCTGACCGGGCTCATCTCAGCCTCCTTGAATGACCGTGCTGCTCGCCTGCCGAGGCCTTGGAATCATGCCCCGCGCCCCGATACAGCTCGGAGCCGGGGAAGAAAGAATACCAGCCGAACCAGAACGCCTGGTGGCCGGGAATTCTTTCCAGGGGAGCGAACGCCTCGGGGCCTGAGGGTACGAGCGACTCCTCGCCCGCGGTCCACCGGACTCCGCTGCCGTCCACCAGCTCGTCCGGTCGGGCGCCGGGGGCGAACGTCCGTCCGCCGCTCCGGTAGGCCCGCACCGCGCCACTCTGTGAGTCCCCCACCACGACCAGATCGTTCTCTCCCAGGCGGTCGTTGATCACTTTCTCGCGCAGCACCACGTCCATGGGATAGGCCTTGGCCAGGTGCCGCAGGCGGACGGCGAAGATCTCCTCCTTGCCGTCCAGGATGGCGCTGTCCGGACCCGCGGGGCCGCCGGGGAAGGAGACCCCCCGCCGCTTGCGGTCGGCGGCGCCGGGCGTGTAGTCGTAGCCCCAGCGCTTCGCGAGCTGGCGGTCGAGGGCGAGGACGGTCGTGCCCGGATGGCGGGTGCGCCAGTCCTTCCAGGTGGTGCGGGTCAGGGGGAGGACGGGCAGGGCCTCGGGGTCCCGGGCCACGTCCCCCAGCACCGGCTCTCCCGTCAGGTTGCTCCACAGCGTCCCCGTCTGGCGGTCGACCATCAGCTTATTGGACCGGTAGAGCAGCCCGGAGGTTCCGAAGGTGAACGGCGCGGTCCCCTGCCGGCGGGTGCCGAACAGGACTGCGGAGCCGCAGAGCGTGCAGTAGCTCAGGGTTACCGGCTCGCCGCCGACCTCGTCGTTCACCATCTCGTGCCAGCCGAGGATGCGCAGCGGATAGGCCCGCTGCTCGCCCCGGAGGCTGACCCCGAAGACCGGCTCGCCATCCTCCAGGTATCCCGCCTGGGCGGCGGGCACGGTCCGGGGCCGGTCGAGCGCCGGGATCCCTTCGAGAGGGACGCCGCCCCAGACGATCTCCTCCAGGCGGAGCCGCGCGGGCGTGCCGTCGCGGAGGATCTCGCGGTAGCGCGGGTCGGCGCGGGCGAAGAGCTCGCCCTTCCAGTCCGCGTAACCCTTCCTGGGCCGCAGCCCGGGACGGCGGGCGACCAGCTCGACCCAATCGTGGTAGCGGTCCCCGGCACGCTCGCCGGTGAGGGCCTCGAGGGCGGAGATCGCCTCGGCCCGCCGCGCCCCGGGGAGGAAGAACAGGGCGTCGACCAGGCCGGGGACGAGCGCGGCGTCTCCGGACTCGATCAGAGCGCGGGCGGCGGCGCGGCGCTCGCCCTCGGAGGCCGCGAACAAGCCGTGGAGAGGAGCGTACGCCACCGGCCCCCCGATCCCCGGAGACTGGCCCCAGGCCGGAAGCGCCGGCCCGAGAAGCAGGAGCGCGAGGGGGATTTGGAAACCGCGGGTGCGGCAGGAGGGGCGGCGGAGGGTCCGGCGGTCGTCCGTCACTGTCCGAGCAGGCGGGCGTAGGCGAGCGCGTCCTGGTTGGTCGCGTCCAGCTTGAGCGCCCGTTCCAGGTGGTGCCGGGCCTTCTCCAGATCGCCCAGCGCAACATAGATCTTGACGAAGCCGATGTGGATCTCGGGGAGCTCGCTGTCCTGGCGCAAGGCACGGACCATGTACTCGACGGCCTTGTCGTGCTCCCCGCGGCTCAGGGCCATCTCCCCCTGGTAGACGAAGAAGAAGGGGTTGGACTCGTTGCTCGACTCCAGGCGGGCGAGCAGCTCCTCCGCCTCCCGGGTGCGGCCCGTCTGCTGGTACAGGCGGGTCATGTTGGTCAGGATCATGGGGTTGTCGGGCGTGATCTCCAGCCCCTTCCGGTACCACTCCAGGGCCTTGTCGGGCTGGCCGCCACGCGCCAGGCAGACCCCCATGTTGTTGACCCCCTTCTCGAAGCGCGGCGCGATGCCGGTGGCGATCTCCAGGTGCTTGCGGGCGGTCTCCAGGTCCCCCGCCATCAGCGCCTCGGCGCCCAGGTTGTTGTAGTAGTGGGCGGATGCGGTGAGGTCGTCGATGGGTTTGAACGCGCGGTAGGCCTTGGGGCGGTAGGGGAGGAAGTCGTAGGTCTTGAGCTCCCCCTCCAGGTACATGCCGGCGACGATGTGCCCCTGGCTGACCACCATGCCTTCGCGATGGTTCCACTTCTGGTAGTCGGTCACCTCGACATAGAAGGGGTTGAGCCCCTGCTCGCGGGCCACGCCGACGAACAGGTTCACGAACGAAAGGCAGTTCCCCTTCTGGGTGCGGTAGGTGTCCACCGCGTTGCGGGTGGGGGTCAGGGAGTAGGCGAGGTCCAGGTCCTCGAAGATGAAGCGCAGGACCTCGTTGATCTTGCTGCGCTCCGAAGGGGCCTGGCGCATGCGCTGCTCGAGGCTCGTGCGCAGCTCGGGGGTGACCTCGAAAGGGATCTCGATATCGGCGGAGAGCTGGGGGCCGACCTGCTGGGAGAACTGCTGGCGCAGATGGCCGACCGAGTCGAACTCCTGGTACTGCTCGCAGCCTGCCGCGGCCAGCGCGGTCAGGGCGGCGAGGAGGAGGGGGCGGAGAAAAGGATGGTGCGTCATGGGACTATGAATATAGCAGGGAAAGCAAGAGTGGGAAGGGTGGAGGCGCGGGTTTCGAGGTTCCTCCAAGATTTTGGATCGAACTCGTTCAAGCCTCTGGATTCGGCCGTCTCCCCAGGGCCTTCCCAAATACGGCGCAGTGCTGTAAGATCTTGCCGCATCTGGATTTATCTCTCTTCGCCAGCGGCCGGCCTCCGTGGCACCCCACTTGCTTGACCCGGTCTTGGCATGTTTACTAGAGTTCCGCACTCAGCAGCTTTGTCTACACCCTTCGTGGGGATGGAAAAGGAGGTGTTGCCTGGAGAGAGCGCAATCGATCTTTCATTCGCTTCGTTCGTCCAGGGCCTGGCGCGTCCAGCGCAGGGCCCATCAAACACACATGGGAGGTTCAACTAATATGAAGAGCATCAATCTTTGGGGACGGGCGGTTGCCGTCGCCGCGATTCTGCTCCTGGTCGGGGTTCCCGGCTTCGCCCAGCTGCAGACCGGCAACCTGTACGGCACCATCGTCGACGACCAGGGCGCAGCGCTGCCCGGTGTCACCGTGACCCTGACGGGCCAGGGTGCTCCGGCGGTGCAGGTGACGGACGCTCAGGGGCGCTTCCGCTTCCTGAGTCTGTCGCCCGCGTCCTACAGGCTCGATGCGCAGCTGGAAGGATTCTCCAGTGTCGAGTACCCGAGCATCCAGATCAACGTGGGTCGCAACACGGAGATCGAGGTGACGATGAACGCGGCGGTCGAGGACGTGATCACGGTCACGGCCGAGTCCCCGCTGCTCGACGAGCGCCGGATTTCCACCGGCGCGACCGTCAGCCAGACGGAGCTGGAGAAGATCCCGACGGCCCGCGATCCCTGGGCCATCCTGCAGACGACCCCCGGCGTTCTCACCGACCGCGTCAACGTGGGCGGCAACGAGAGCGGCCAGCAGTCGACGTACACGGGTCCCGGCTCTGGCGGCGACCAGTCGGTGTGGGCGGTGGACGGCGTGGTGATCACCGACATGGCGGCCCTCGGCTCCAGCCCGGCCTACTTCGACTTCGACTCGTTCGAGGAGATGCAGGTCACGACCGGCGGCTCGGACACGACCCTCGCCACCCCGGGCGTCACGCTCAACATCGTGACGAAGCGGGGCACCAACGAGTGGCGTGGCTCGGCCCGCTACTTCATCGCCGACCAGGACTGGCAGTCGGACCTCAGCGTGTCCGGCATCGAGCTCGGCCCGAACCAGGCCGCGTTCAACCAGGGCAACCGCATCGTGACCGTCGAGGACTACGGCGCGGAGCTGGGCGGCCCGATCGTCCGTGACCGCCTCTGGATCTGGGGCTCGTACGGCACGCAGGAGGTCGATCTTCTGACGATCGCCAACGTGTCGGACTTCACCGAGCTCGAGACCATGAACATCAAGCTCAACGCGCAGATCGCCCCGAGCAACTCGGCGACGGGCTTCGCGTTGAACAGCGACAAGGTCAAGATCGGCCGCAACGCCGGTCCGACCCGTCCGCAGGAGACCACCTGGAACCAGTCGAAGTTCGGTCCCGACCCGACCGCGTACAAGATCGAGGACACGCACATCTTCAGCTCGGCCTTCTACCTCACGGGCATGTATTCGGTCGTCAACGGCGGCTTCCAGCTCGTTCCCCAGGGCGGCGCCACCTTCAACGACGAGAACACGCAGCTCGACGAGAACTTCATCTGGCGCCAGAACTTCCTTCTCTACCAGACCGAGCGTCCGCAGGAGCAGATCAAGGCTGACGCTTCGTCGTTCTTCAACACCGGCAACCTGAGCCACGAGCTCAAGTTCGGCGCCGGCTACCGCGAGGCCGAGGTCACCACCCTCACCCGGTGGCCCGGGTTCGGCCTCGAGCTGAACTTCTACGTCGCCAACTACGGCTACCCCTTCAACCCGATCGGCCTCACGCGCGACGCGTTCCCGGCCATCCTGCAGGAGTACACCAGCGCGTACCTGCAGGACACGATGACCTTCGGCAACCTGACCTTCAACGCCGGCCTCCGCTACGACATTCAGGGTGGCGAGAACCTGGCGCGCACGTCAGCGGCCAACCCCGAGTTCCCGGAGATCCTGCCGTCCGTCACCTTCGGCGGCGGCGACATCGGGTTCGAGTGGAAGACGCTGGCCCCCCGCCTCGGCCTGACCTACGCTCTCGGTGAGAGCCGCCAGACCCTGCTGCGGGCCAGCTACTCCCGGTTCGCCGACCAGCTCGGCACCGGCACCGGCCTGGCCATCAACCCGCTGTTCTACGCCAGCTACGTCTACTTCCAGTACGACGACATCAACGGCAACGGCACGGCCGACCCGAACGAGGTCCTCCTCGACCTGGGCCGCTTCGGGCCGAACCCCAACAGCGGCAACTACGACATCCGCAACGGCGGCCTGCTGGTCTCCAACGGTGTCGATCCGGGCCTCGATGCCCCGCTCACCGACGAGCTTCTGTTCGGCATCGAGCACGCGCTCCGTCCGGAGTTCGTGGTCGGCGTGAACCTCACCTACCGCCAGCTCACCGACCTCGTCGACCTCGAGCGGCTCGTCTTCGATGGCGACGCCTCCGGACTCGAGAACCTCGATTCGATCGGCCGCAAGCATCGCCGGGACGACTACCAGCCCCGGACGATCACGTCCACCCTGCCGAACGGCGAAGTGCGCCAGACCGTCATTTACGAGCTCAGGCCGGGCGTCACCTCCCGCAACGGTGTCTTCTACGAGAACGGTGACCGCGAGCAGGAGTTCCTGGGCGCGTCCCTGACGTTCAACAAGCGCCTTTCGAACCGCTGGATGGTCCGCGGCAACGTTTCCTGGCAGGACTGGACCTGGAACGTGCCCGACAGCGAGCTCGAGGATCCCACCCTCTTCCTGGGTGGCGGTCATGACGGCGACCCCGTCCTTCAGGGTTCCGGCGTTGGCTCCGGTGCCAAGGGCGGCATCTACATCAACTCCAACTGGTCCTACAGCATGAATGGTCTTTACCAGGTCGCGCCGGACCGCCCGTGGGGCTTCAACCTCGCGGCGAACGTGACCGGTCGTGAGGGATATCCGATCCCCTACTACCGCCGCGTCGGCCGTGCGGGCTTCCCGGGCCAGGTCAGCGTCCAGGTCACCGAGTCGGATGAAATCCGCAACGAGGACATCCACGTGCTCGACGCCCGCGTCGAGAAGGAGTTCACCTTCTCCGACTTCGGCCTGACCCTGGGTGTGGACATCTTCAACGCCCTGAACGAGAACTTCGTGCTGCAGCGGCGGCACCAGCTCGCCCTGGGCGCCTCGAACAACGTCACCGAGATCCTCAGCCCGCGCATCTTCCGTATCGGCGCGCGCCTGAGCTTCCGGTAAACGCTACCTTCCTTTTCATCTGATCAGCGCCGGGGGTTCGCCCCCGGCGCTTTTGTTTGGGAGAGGGTGCTAGACTCCGGGCCGCGCCGAAGGCGCAATAAACCGGGGTGTGTCCCTGTTTTCGGGGCATGACCAGAGCACCCAAGGAGAAGACACCCATGCGCCACAAGAATCTGGTTTTTCCGCTGCTGCTGATCATGCTTCTCGCGGGCCTGCCCGCGTTCGCCCAGGAGTGGGCCGGCCGGGGCCGCCTGCACGGGGAGATCAAGGACGACCAGGGCAAGCCCGTCGAGGGTGCCACGGTCTGGCTGCGCAAGGGCGACCAGGCCATCGACCCGGAGAACCCCGGCGAAGGCCCCAAGTCGGTGACCACCAACAAGAACGGCAAGTGGTCCATCCTCGGCCTCTCCCAGGGCTCCTGGCGGGTCCTCATCCTCAAGGAGGGCTTCCTCGCCTCCGAAGGACAGGTCCAGGTCAACGAGTCCGGGCCGCCGCCGCAGGCCATCGTCATCAACCTGAAGCCGGCCACGGGCGCCTCGGCGCCGGCCGCGCAGCAGGGGCCGAGCGTCCTCGACGTCATCGAGGAGGGCAACCAGCTCTTGACCCAGGAGAAGTTCCCCGAGGCCCGCGCCGCCTATGAGAAGGCCCTGCTCCAACTCGAGCCCGAGAACCATCCGGCGATCCTGCGCGGCATCGCCCGCACCTACTTCCAGGAGAAGCAGCCGGACAAGGCGGTCCAGACCCTGCAGCAGGCCTTGCAGATCAAGCCGGACGATGTCGAGAGCCTGCGGCTGATCATCAACCTCCTCGTGGCCCAGGGCAAGGAGAAGGAGGCCCAGGAGTACATGGCCCGCCTCCCCCAGGGCGAAACGGTCGACCCGGCCACGCTGCTCAACATCGGCATCAAGCATTACAACGAAGGCAGGATGGAGGAGGCCCTAGCCGAGTTCAACCGGGTCGTGGGCGAGAACCCGAACCTTCCGGATGCCTACTACTACCGCGGCCTCGCCTATCTCGCCTCCGGCAAGACGGCGGAGGCCAAGGCCGACTTCCAGAAGCTCCTGGACCTCGATCCGAACCATGGCAACGCGGACGAGGCCAGGGAGTTCCTGAAGTCGATGTAAGCCCGTCCGATGCGCCGTCCGCTCGCCGCCTCCCTCATCGTGCTCGTCGCCCTCGGGGCCGCCGCCTGTCGGCAGCGGCCCGCGGGGGAGGGAGACGGCGGAGCCCTCGCCTCCGACATTGCCTCCGAACGACCCGGCGAAGCGGTCGACGTCATCCTCGTCACCATCGACACCCTGCGCGCCGACTCCCTCGGCTTCTCCGGGAACGCGGACGTCTCCACCCCTGTCCTGGACCGGCTGGCCGCGGCGGGCCGGGTTTACACCAAGGCCCACGCCCACAACGTGGTCACGCTCCCCTCGCACGTCAACATCCTGACCGGCCGCTATCCGTACCAGCACGGGGTCCGTGACAACAGCGGCTTTACCGTGCCGGAGTCGGTGCCGACCCTGGCCTCCGTGCTCAAGCAGGCCGGCTACGCCACGGGCGCCTTCGTCGGGGCCTACCCGCTGGACGCCCGCTACGGGCTCGGCCGCGGGTTCGACGTCTACGACGATGACTATCCGAGGGGTTCGAACCCGTCGGAGTTCGTCATCGCCGAGCGCCGCGGCGACCAGGTCATCGCCCCCGCCCTGGCCTGGTGGCGATCCCAGGCTGGCAAACCTCGTTTCCTGTGGGTCCACCTTTACGACCCGCACGCGTCCTACGATCCGCCGGAGCCGTTCAAGTCGCGCTTCGCGGCCAAGCCCTACCTGGGCGAGGTGGCGGCCACGGACTCGTTCCTCGCGCCCCTCCTGGAGACGGTGCTGGAGGGCAAGGAGACCCCGGCCCTCGTGGTGGTCACGTCCGACCATGGCGAGGGGCTGGGGGACCACGGGGAGCTGACCCATGGACTGTTCGCCTACGAGGCCACGCTCCATGTCCCGCTGGTCGTCTGGGGTCCCGGAGTGAGCCCCGGCCGCGACGACCGCCCGGCGCGCCACGTGGACATCGTGCCCACGGTGCTCGGCCGGCTGGGGATCGATCCGCCCGAGGAGCTTCCCGGCCACTCGCTCCTGGAGGCGCCTCCATCCGAGCCCGAAGACTCCTACTTCGAGGCGCTCTCCACGAACCTGAACCGCGGCTGGGCTCCCCTCCGGGGTGTGATCCGCTCGGGCAAGAAGTGGATCGAGCTGCCCATCCCGGAGCTCTACGACCTGCCCGCAGATCCGGGCGAGAAGAAGAACCTCGCAGACGGGGAGCGGAGGACCGTGGCCGCCCTGCGCTCCGCCCTGCCGGAAGAGGCGGTCTGGCCGCCGCGCAAGGGCAACGTCTCGCCCGAGGAGGAGCGCCGCCTGCGCAGCCTCGGCTACTCCGTGGGCAGCGGACCGGCCAAGACGGTCTACACGCCGGAGGACGATCCCAAGAACCTGATCGGGATCGACCTCAAGCTGCACCAGGTGGTGGACCTCTACTCCCGGAGCAGCTATGAAGAGGCCGCGCGCCTGGCGCGGGAGGTGATCGCCGAGCGGCCGGAGCTGGCCGAGGCGTACGAGCACGCCGCCCTCTCGCTGCGCCAGCTCGAGCGCCACGCCGAGGCCGTGGAGGTGCTCCGGAGCGGCCAGGGCAAGGTGGTGGCCGACGAGCTGCTGCGCCGGCACCTGGGCCTGGCCCTCTCCGAAGCGGGGCAGGCCGCCGAGGCGGTCGAGGTCCTGCGGCCCTTTGCCGAGACCGGCGATCCCGCGACCCTGGCAGCGCTGGGGATCGCGCTGTCCGACGCCGGCCGGCATGCCGAGGGCGAGCAGGTGCTTCGCAAGCTCCTGGCGCAGGACGGCTCCGATCCCAAGGCGCACGAGAACCTGGGGATCGTCCTGCTGCGCATGAGCCGCGCCGCGGAGGCCCGCGACCACCTGCAGAAGGCCCTCGCGCTCAACGACCGGCTGCCGATCGCCTGGAACACCCTGGGCGTGGCGCTCTATCAGCTTCAGGGTCCGGAGGCCGCCCTCGGCGCTTGGCGCAAGGCGTACGAGCTGGACCCCCGGCAGTATGACGCGCTCTACAACACCGGACTGGTGGCGGCGAGCCTCGGCCGGCGGGACGAGGCGCGCAGCGCCCTCGCCCAGTTCACCCGGACCGCCCCGCCGCAGCGCTTCGAGGCGGACATACGCAAGGCCCAGGCGCTCCTAAGGGAGATCGGGGGATGAGGGCCCTCACCCCCCCGGCCCCCCTCTCCCGCCTCCCCGTCCCCCTCCCCGGGAGAGGGGGGAGCGTCCTTGCTGTCCTTACGGTTCTTTGTGTCCTTCTGGTCCTTGGCGGCTGCCGCGGCGAGGCCGAGAAGGGCGGCCCCATCATCCTGATCTCGATCGACACCCTGCGCTCCGACCGCCTGCCCGCCTACGGCTACGGCAAGGTGGAGACGCCAGCGATCGACGGACTCGCGAAAGACGCCATCCTGTTCGAGCGGGCTTACAGCCACTACCCGCTGACCTTGCCGTCGCACGTGTCCATCCTCACCGGCGAGCTGCCGCCGGTCCACAAGGTGCGGGACAACGCCGGCTATGTCTTCGAGAGCGCGAAGCATCCCTACCTGCCGCGGCTCCTCAAGGCGGCTGGCTATGAAACCGGCGCCGCGGTGTCGGCTTTCGTGCTGCGGCCGGACACCGGGCTCGCCGATGGCTTCGACGCCTACGACGGCGATTTCGAGTCGAAGGAGGGGCAGACCCTCGACAGCGTGCAGCGCTTCGGCGGCGAGACCCTCCAGGTGGCCCTGCCGTGGATCCGGGAGAGAGCGTCGAAGTCATCGAAGCCGTTCTTCTACTTCCTCCATATCTACGAGCCGCATTCCCCGTACGAGGCGCCGGAGCCGTTCGCCTCCCGTTTCCCCGATCCCTATGACGCCGAGGTCGCCGCCGCGGACGCGGTAATCGGCGATCTCCTCGCCGAGCTCAAGCGTCTGGACGTCTATGACCGGGCCACGATCGTCCTCCTTTCGGACCATGGCGAGGGCCTGGGAGATCACGGGGAGAGCCAGCACGGCATCTTCCTCTACCGGGAGGTCATTCAAGTCCCTCTCCTGGTCAAGCTGCCCGGTGCAAAGCGGGGCGGCGAGCGGGTCGCGGTCCCGGCGCAGCTCGCGGACGTCGCGCCGACGCTGCTCTCCCTGGCGGGTGTCGAGGTCCCGAAGGGGCTCCCCGGCATGTCCCTGCTGGATCTCGGCGAGAAGACTCCGGCGCGGCGGATCTACGCCGAGTCCTTCTTTCCGCGCATCCACTACGGCTGGAGCGAGCTCGCGTCGCTCGTCGAGGACCGCTTCCATTACATCGAAGCTCCCGAGTCGGAGCTTTACGACCTGGCCGCCGATCCGGGGGAGAAGCGCAACGTCCTGGCCGGCGAGCGGCGGACCTACTCCGCTCTGCGCGAGGCCATGAAGGCTTACGACCGCCGGCTCACCGCGCCGGCCGAGGTCGATCCCGAGACCGCGGCCAAGCTGGCGGCGCTGGGCTACATCGGCGGCTCCATGGCCGATCACGAAGGTCCGCTCCCGGACCCCAAGGGGAAGCGGCACATCCTGGCGGACGTGGAAAAGGGTTTCGCGGCCAACCAGGCAGGCCGTCACGGCGAAGCGGTCGCCCTGTTCGAGCGGCTTCTCGCCGAGAGCCCGCGCATGCAGGACGTCTGGGCTTTCTACGCCCTTTCGCTGCAGAAGCTGGGGAGGCACGAGGACTCGGCCAAGGCCTATGAGAAAGCCTTGGAGCTCTCCGGAGGCTCGCCGCAGCTTGCCCTGGCCACGGGCACGAAGCTTCTGGAGCTCGGCCGTTTCGACGAGGCTCGAACCCACGCCGAGCTGGCCTTGAAGACCTATCCGGACAAGGCCTACGACCTCCTCTCCCAGATCGCGCTCAAGCGGGGCGACACCGAGGAGGCGCTGGTGGTGATGCGCCGGGCCGTGGCCGAGGGCAAGGCCAGCGAGCCGCTGCGGCGCCAGATGGCCCTCACCCTGTCCGGCCGCGGGCAGCCGGCCGAGGCCGTGGCGCTGCTCCAGCCCCTCGCCGCCAAGGGTGATCCGCCGACCCTGAACGCGCTCGCGATCGCGCTGTCCGACGCCGGCCGCCACGGGGAAGCGCTCGCCGTGCTTCAGACGGCCTTGCAGAAGGATCCGAAGAACGCGCACGCCTACGAGACGCTCGGCATGGTCGAGCTGCGCCTGCAGCGTCCGCAGCAGGCGCGCGACCACCTGCGGCAGGCTCTCGCGCTCAAGGACGACCTGCCGATCGCCTGGAACACCCTGGGTGTGGCGCTCTACCAGACCGAAGGCCCGTCCGCCGCCGTCGAGGCCTGGCAAAGGTCCGTGGAGCTCGACCCGAAGCAGTACGATGCCCTCTTCAACCTGGGGCTGGTCGCGGCGCAGCAGGGAAGGGGGGCCGAGGCGCGCAAGGCCCTTCGCCAGTTCGTGGAGACCGCCCCTCCGCAGCGCTTCGCCGCGGACATCCGGAAGGCCCAGGGGATTCTGCGGGAGATTGGTGGATGAGGAAGGTCTTTGGTGTCCTTGCCGTCCTTTTCGTCCTTGCCGGCTGCCGAGGTGGTGGCGGGGGAGGAGAGACAGGCCCCTACAAAGACGCGCCGATCATCCTGATCTCGGTGGACACTCTGCGCTCCGACCGGCTGCCCGCCTATGGCTACGACAAGGTGAAGACACCGGCGATCGATGCCCTGCGCCAGGACTCGGTGCTCTTTGAAAGGGCCTACAGCCACGTTCCCCTGACCCTCCCCTCGCACGCCACCATGCTCTCGGGCAGGCTCCCGGGTGAGCACGGGGTGCGCGACAACAGCGGCTATGTCTTCGATGCCAAGCGCTCCCCCTACCTGCCGAAGATCCTGAAGGAGGCCGGTTACAAGACCGGCGCCGCGGTGTCGACCTTCGTGCTGCGGGCGGAGACCGGGCTCGCCGACGGCTTCGACTTCTACGAGGCGGATATCGACATCCGCGCCAACGAGTCGCTCGGCAACAGCCAGCGCTCGGGCCGCGAGACCTCCCGCGCCGCCCTCGGCTGGGTGAAGTCGGTCTCGAAGGAACCGTTCTTCCTCCTCTTCCACATCTACGAGCCCCACACGCCGTACGCGCCCGAGCCCGCCTTCGCCAGCTATTCGGATCCCTACGACGGCGAGGTGGCGACCGCCGACGCCGTCGTCGGCGATTTCCTGAACGGGTTGAAGGAGACGGGCGTCTACGACAAGGCGATCGTCATCCTCCTCTCCGACCATGGCGAGGGGCTGCGCGACCATGGCGAGCAGGAGCACGGCATCTTCCTCTACCGCGAGGCGCTCCAGGTGCCGCTGATGGTGAAGCTCCCCAAGGGCGAGCGGGGCGGGTCCACGATCAAGTCCCCGGCGCAGCTCCTGGATCTCTTCCCCACGCTTCTCAAGCTCGCCGGCCGGCCTGTACCGGAAGGGACCACGGGAGCCTCGCTCCTCTCCCTGGATGACGAGGGCGCGCCCGAGCGCACCCTGTTCGCGGAGACCTTCTACCCGCGGCTCCACCTGGGCTGGAGCGAGAGCTTCTCGGCGATCCGCGGCGCCTCCCACTACATCGACGCGCCCGAGCCCGAGCTGTACGACCTCGTGGCGGACCCGGCGGAGAAGAGCAACGTGCTCACCCGGGAGCGCCGGACCTATGGAGAGCTGCGCAAGGCGGTCGAGGGCTCCAAGGTGCCCCTGGCCGCGCCCTCGGCCGTGGACGAGGAGACCGCGAGCCGGCTCGCCTCCCTGGGATACCTCGGGTCGTCGGTGAACGCCGGGGAAGGTCCGCTGCCCGATCCGAAGGGGCAGATCCACACCCTCGACGACCTCGGCAAGGCGCTCCAGATGTTCTCCCAGCAGCGCTATGCCGAGGCCGTGCCCCTCTTCCAGGCTCTGGTCCAGACCAACCCGCTCATGCTCGACGCCTGGGAGAGCCTCGGGCAGTCGCTGCAGAAGCTCGGCCGCTATGACGAGGCCCTCGCCGCCTACGACCGGGCGATGAAGGTCTCGAACGGCGCCGGCCACGTGGCGCTCGCCATGGCCGGAGCGCTGCTCGCCATGGAGAGGTTCGACGACGCCCGGGCCCACGCGGAGATCGGGCTGGCGACCAGCCCGGCCGTGGCGCACAACGTGCTCGCCCAGGTCGCGCTCCAGCAGAAGGACCTCGCCACGGCCGAGAAGGAGGCGCGCACGGCGCTCGAATCCCGGGGCTCGCGGCTCGGTCCGCTGGTGACGCTGGCCAGCATCCTCCAGGTCCAGGGCAAGGAGGAGGAGGGGCTGCGGCTCGCCGAGGAGGCCATCCGCGAGATGAGCCCGGGGCAGAAGTTCCCCGGCCTTTTCCTCATCCAGGGGGACCTGCTCGCCCGCCTGGGCCGGTCGGGCGAGGCCGAGCAGGCCTTCCTGCGCGAGATCCGCGATTTCCCCGGCGACACCGCGGCCTACACGCGCCTGGCCGTCCTCTACACCTCGGCCGGCCGTCCCCAGGATGCCATCGCCGCGATCCGCACCATGGTCGAGACCCAGAGGTCGCCGGCCGCCTACGTCGCCGCCGTCAAGACGCTCCGCATCCTGGGCGATCCGCGCGGCGCGGCCGCCCTGCTGCGGCACGCCATGACCCTGCATCCGGAAAGCAAGGAGCTGCGGGCGCTGGCCGGCTGACGGTCGCGCCCCCTCTCCAGGAGTCAGATATGAAGATCCACAAGACCGCCCTTCTCCTCGCCCTCCTGTCCGCCTGCTCGCCGGGGGATGCCCCGCTCGGAGCGGACCAGGCTCCTCAGCCGGCTCAGCCGAGCCCGGCTCCATCCTCCGCCCAGGCTCCAGCGCCCCAGGCAGGCACGGAGGCTCCCAAGAAGGAGCTCACCCCCGCCGAGACGAAGTTCCAGGAGGCCCTGGCCCTGATCCGGACGGGGGACGGCGCCGGCGCCGTCCGCATCCTGGAGGGGTTGCGCCAGGAGAAGCAGGCGACCCCGCCGATGCTCTCGCTGCTCGGCGCGGTCTACCTTCAGGAGAACCGCGCCAAGGACGCCCTCGACACCTTGCGCCCGCTCGCCGAGTCCGAGGACGCCGATCCCGCGGTGCTCTACAACGCCGGCCGGGCCGCTCTGGCCCTCAAGCAGGACGCGGTAGGGCAGCGCTTCCTGGAGCGCTCGGTAGAGAAGATGCCTCTCTCCCCGGCCGGACGGGAGCTGGGCCTGCTGCTCAGCCGCCAGGGCCGGGTCATCGAGGCCTACCGCCTCCTCCGTCCCTGGGCGCTGCGTAACGACAGCGACCTGGAGGTGAAGATCATCGGGGCCACGCTGGCACTGCGGCTCGAGCGTCCCGTCGAAGCCGAGGAGATCCTCTCCGGCCTGCCGGAGAAGGAGCCGGCGATCCAGCTCCTGCGCGCCCAGGCCCGCATTCAGCGCGGGGATGGCAAGACCGCCCTCGCCCTGCTTCAGCCTCTGGAGAAGGACCACCCGGCGGGCTTCGACCTGGAGGTCCGCCGCACGCTCGCCGAGGCCCACCTCGCGGCGGGAGACCCGGCGGCGGCGCTCAAGGTTCTGGACGGGCACACGGACAATCGCCCGGGCCTGATCCTTCTGATGGCCCGGGCGCAGCGGCAGTCGGGCAACGCCCAGGCGGCCATGGCCACCCTGAAGCCGCTGGCCGACCAGATCCCTTCGGACCCGAAGACCGTGGGCGACCCCCGTCCGGCCGCGGGCGTGGCGGTCGAGTACGGCCGTCTTCTCCTGGCCTCGGGCAACGCCCAGGGTGCGCTCCCGCTCCTGGAAAAGGCCACGCGCCTCCACCCGGGTAGCCGGGAGGCCTGGGAAGTCTATGCCGAGGTCCTGACCGCCGCGGGCCGTGCGCAGGACGCCACCCAGGCGCGTCAGAAGGCGAAGGAGATCGCGGACGCCTCCGCCGCTCCGGCTCCTGCCGCCCCCGCTCCGGCTGCCACGGCGGCTGCGCCGGCCGAGCCGCTCTCTCCAAACCTGGCCGAGGCCATGCGCCTGATGGCGGGCGGCGAGGAAGAGAAGGCTCTGGAGGCGGTGCGGAAGGAGGTCGCCGCGCAGCCCCGGAGCGGCCGGGCGCGGGCCCTGGAGGTGCAGCTCCTGCTCCGGCTCAAGCGCTTCCAGGACGCGCTCAAGTCCGCCGAGGCCGCGGTGCAGGCCGACCCCCAGAACCCGGACTTCGTCTACCAGCGCGGCGCCGTTCAGATCGCGCTCCGCAAGCTGGGCGACGCCGAGAAGGACCTGCGCCGGACGCTGGAGATGGCGCCCCGCCACACCCCGGCGATGAACGATTTAGCCGTGGTCATGATGATGCAGAACAAGCCCAGCGAGGCGCAGAAGCTCCTGGAGCAGGTGCTCGCCCTGAACCCGAACGACCAGAACGCCAAGGCCAGCCTGGAGAACCTGAAGAAGATGGCGGCCGGGAAGGGGAACGGGTAGGCAGGAAGTATCATTGACAGCCGGAGGTCCTAACATGCAAGTCGAGCTGACCGCAGTCTTCCGCCGGGTTCCTGAGGGCTTCATCGCGTTCGTCGAGGAGCTGCCCGGAGCCAACACGCAGGGCGAGACCCTGGAGGAGGCGCGAACCAACCTTCAGGAAGCGGTCGCCCTCGTTCTGGAGGCGAATCGGATTCTCGCCGAGGAGGATCTCCGGGGTGAAGAGGTCATCCGGGAACCGTTCCGTTTGACCGCGTGAGGCGCATCGATCTCATCCGGCACCTGGAGGCGCACGGCTGCGAATGGCTCCGGGAGGGCGGCAGGCACTCTGTCTATGTGAACCGACAGACCCGAAAGAGCTCTGCCGTGCCCAGGCATCGGGAGATCAACGAATTTCTGGCTGACAAGATCTGCAAGGACCTGGAAATCCCGCGTCCTGGCTCCTGACTGTTGTCGATGTCGCCTGTCCTCTCTTACCTGCTTCTGATTGTGACGCTCCTCTCGCCGGGCGCCACGGTCCCGTCCGTCTCTCCTGCAAGGCAGGAGACCCGGTTGGACGACGTCGCGGCCCTGGCCCGGGAGCGGTCCCGCCAGATGGCGAGGCAGGGGACCTGGACCCCGGCCGAGCTTCAGGAGCTGCTCACGATGCAGCTCGTCGATCCCGAGCGCTTCGTGAGCGACGAGGGATTCCGCGGCCGGGTGCTTGAGGTCCTGCCCGGCACTCTGGACCCCTCCGCGTCGCCGCGCCTTCGGGACGAGCTGCTCTTCGAGCTGAACCAGGTCCGGGGGATCGGCTTCGCGGCCTCCGAGGCGATCGAGACAGCCTGGGGGGCGGCCCCGCGCCGCTCCTTGGAGCGGAAGGTCCCCTTTCCGACGGGAGCCGCGGACCGTCTCCGCTTCTTCGACGAAGCCGAGAACCCGCTGACCGCTTCGGTCTACTCGCTGCCATCCTTCTTCTTCAGCGCGGAGGCCGCTCAGGCCTTTCTCTCCGGAGTCCGCCGGATCGCGCCGGATCGGACGCTTATCGTCCTCACCGATCTGCCCCTGCGCCGGAGGCTGGAAGAGAGCGGCCTGAAGCTGCGGCTTCTGGAGACCTACGGCCGTCCCTACTCTCCCTGGCCCCGGGACCCGTTCAGCCTGGTGCGCGCACCGTCCGGAGCTGTGAGGGTCCTGGTCCGCCCGAACCTCCAGCCAGAACGGGAGGAGGACGCGAGCCTCGGCCCCGAGCTGATCCAGAACCTCCCCGAGGATCTCGATCGTGCCTGGGGAGGAGCCGCCTGGGCGGAGTCCCCAGTCCCGTTCCACAACGGCCAGGTCCTGACGACCCGGGATGCCGTGTGGGTCACGCTCCACACCCTGGAGCCGCACATCCTCTCCGCCCTGAAGCTGGACCGTGTGCCGGTCGAGACCTTCTCGACCTCCGAGGGAATCGACCGCTACGTAAAGGCCGCAGAGAATGCCGCAAGGGAACTGGGAACCCTCTATGGCCGTCCGGTTCGTTTCGTCCATCCGCTGCGCTCCGACATGCGCCGGATCGGCGGAGGAGCCGGTTATGACCTTGACTCGATTGTCACCCTTCTTCCCAGAAAGGGAGGGCTGACCGCTCTGGTTGCGGACCTGGACGCCGGCCGGGAGCTGCTGTCGAAGATGACTCCCGAGGACTGGAAGTCCCTGCGGGACGGCTACGGACTCGAGCCCTCGGCCGATGCCCGGACGCTCTCGCAGTCAGGGGATCTCGACGGCTTCCTCGATCTCATTGCCGAGCATCTCAAGAAGGAAGGGATGGAGGTTCGCCGCCTGCCGCTGCTCCGGGTCCCTGTGAACCTGTTGAAGGATCGGGAGGGGCTCACCCACACAGAATTCCTGATCACCTGGAACAACGTCGTGGCCGAAACGAAGAACGGCCGCCTCCGAGCCGAAGGCTTCGCCTCGCTCATCCCAACGGGGGACCGCCTAGCCCGGGAGGCCTTCGCCGCTTCCGGAGCGCAGCTCGACCTGTTCCCGCCGCTCGTCCGGAGCGTGATTCTGAACGGCGGCTACCGCTGCGCCTCGAACCACGTGCGGTAAATGCTCCAGAGCCGTTGGGGAACGCCTCCCCATCGAGGCCGGGGACCGCAACCGGAGGGTACGAGTCGTACGCACGGGGTACGAGGTCATACCCTTCGCGTACGAGCCGTGCGCGACGGGTCTGAGGCGCCCCCGCCGAGGGGGGCTCAGCCGCGGCGCGTGCGCGTTGTACGCGGCGGGCACGAGGCATCCCCGCCGGTTGCAGCTCGTCCCCGGCGCGCGTGCGTCCCGCGCACCGGCTTCACGTTGACACCCAACCCCGGGTTTGTTACCCTACGCTTCCCTCGGCGACCGCCGTCGAAAAGACGGCTGTCTGTAAAGGGATTGATAACGGAGGCCCGTAGCTCAGTTGGTTAGAGCGCTACGTTGACATCGTAGAGGTCAGCGGTTCGAATCCGCTCGGGCCTACCAAGGAACGCAATCGGCACTTAATGCTCAGGCGCTTAGCTCAGCTGGTTAGAGCGCTACCTTCACACGGTAGAGGTCGGCGGTTCGAGTCCGCCAGCGCCTACCAATCCCCCCGCTCGTGACGCCCTTGCCGGTGGGGCGCTCGCTCCGGATCAACCCCTTTCAGGCGGCTATGGATACGTCATGCAGACGATGACCGAGGTCATCCAACTCACCCTTCCCGATGGCTCCGTCCGTGAGGTGCCGCACGGGACCACCGCTCTCGAAGTCGCGGCTTCGATCGGCCCCCGTCTGGCCAAGGATGCCGTGGGCGCCGAGCTCGGCGGCCGCAAGGTCGACCTGCGCCAGCCCCTGCGCGAGAGCGGACCGTTCCGCATCTTCACGGTCAAGAGCCCCGAGGCGGGCGAATTCCTCCGCCACAGCGCCGAGCACGTCCTCGCCGACGCGGTCAAGCGACTGTGGCCCGAGGTCGAGATCGACGTCGGCCGCAAGGACCACACCGAGAAGTTCCAGTACGACTTCCGCTTCTCCCGCGCCTTCACTCCCGAAGACCTGGAGAGGATCGAAGAGAAGATGCGCGAGATCCTCGCCGAGAAGAGCGCCTTCGAGCGCGTCGAGGTCTCCCGGGAAGAAGCCGAGCGGCTCTTCCGCGAGATGGGGGAGACCCTCAAGGTCGAGCGCCTCAAGGACATCCCCGAGGGCGATACCATCACCCTCTACCGCCACGGCAACTTCGTGGATCTCTGCCGCGGGCCCCACGCCCAGAACCTGGGCCAGGTCGGCGCGGTCAAGATCCTCGAAGCCTCCGGCGTGTTCTTCAAGGGGGATGAAAACAACGAGCGCCTGCAGCGTATCTATGGCACGGCCTTCGTCTCCGACAAGGAGCTGCAGGAATACCTGGAGAGGCTGGAGCAGGCCCGGGCGCGGGATCACCGCAGGATCGGCCAGGAACTGGACCTTTTCAGCTTCAGCCCGCTGGCACCGGCGAGCCCGTTCATCCATCCCAAGGGGGCGATCGTCTACAACGGGATGATCGACTACGTGCGCGAGCTCTACGGGCGCTACGGCTACGGCGAGGTCATCACGCCGCAGATCCTGGACCTGGAGCTGTGGAAGACCTCCGGGCACTACACGAACTATCGCGACGCCATGTTCTTCACCGAGGTGGACGAGCGCCAGTTCGCGGTCAAGCCCATGAACTGCCCGACCCACTGCCTGATCTTCGCCACGCGGCTGCGCTCCTACCGCGACCTGCCGGTCCGCTACGCGGACTTCGGCCGGCTCCACCGCTACGAGCGAAGCGGCGTGACCAACGGCCTGTTCCGGGTGCGCTCGTTCTCCCAGGACGACGCCCACATCTTCTGCACCCAGGAGCAGATCGAGTCCGAGGTCCTGGGCGTGTCCGAGATGATCCTGGAGCTCTACCGCACCTTCGGCTTCGAGAGCGTGGACGTGGAGCTTTCCACCCGGCCCGAGAAGCGGATCGGCTCGGACGAGACCTGGGACGAAGCCGAAACCGCGCTCAAGTCGGCGCTGGACCACCGCGGGATCGTGTACAAGATCAACGTGGGGGACGGCGCCTTCTACGGACCGAAGATCGACTTCCACATCCACGACGCGCTGGGGCGGAGCTGGCAGCTCGGCACCGTGCAGCTCGACTACCAGCTCCCGGAGCGCTTCGGCCTGAGCTACGTCGGGCAGGACGGCGCCGAGCACCGGCCGGTGATGATCCACCGCGCCATGTTCGGCTCGGTCGAGCGCTTCCTGGCCATCCTGATCGAGCAGACCGGGGGCGCGTTCCCGCTCTGGCTGGCGCCGGTCCAGGCCGTGGTGCTGCCGGTCTCCGAGCGCTTCGGCGAGTATGCCGAGCAGGTGCGGGCGCGGCTGGCGGAGGGCGGGGTGCGGGTGGAGCTGGACTCCCGCAATGAGAAGCTGGGATACAAGATCCGCGAGGCCCAGATCCAGAAGGTCCCCTACATGTTGGTGGTAGGCGGTCGCGAGCAGGAAGAGAGCACCGTGTCGGTGCGCCGCCGCGCCGGGGAAGACCTGGGAGCGATGCCGGTCGAGGTTTTCCTCGATCGCGTCGTCTCCCTGACGGGCTCTCGCAGCACTGAGATTTAGAGAGGAGACAGAAGATTTGAAACAAACCATCCGGGCTGAGGCTCGGCGCTCCCAGGGGGTGAGCTGAGTATCGACAAGACGACGCGGGTCAACGAGAGGATCCGGGTGCGCGAGGTGCGCCTGGTAGACGAGGACGGCGGGCAGGCGGGAATCGTCCCCATCGAAGATGCGATGCAGCGGGCACGGACGCTGGGGCTGGACCTGGTGGAGGTCGCCCCGACAGCGAAGCCGCCGGTCTGCCGCATCATGGACTTCGGCAAGTTCCTCTACCAGCAGAAGAAGAAGGCGCACGAGTCCAAGAAGAAGCAGAAGATCATCCACGTGAAGGAAGTCAAGTTCCGGCCGAACATCGACGACCATGACTATGACTTCAAGCTGAAGAACGCCATCCGTTTCCTGGAAGAGGGGGACAAGGTCAAGGCGACCGTCCAGTTCCGGGGACGCGAGATGGCCCGGCAGGACCTGGGTCACAAACTGATCCGGCGGCTGGCGGGTGACCTGGGGGAGGCGGGAGTGCTAGAATCGTCGCCCGAAATGGCGGGTAACCGGATGCACGTGATCTTCGGTCCGCCGCGGCACGTGGTCAAGAAGCCGTCGGGCTCCTCGGAGCCTCCCCCCTCGGGGAAGCAGGAATCGGCCTGACGGGTTGCAGCAGTACGAATAAAGGAGAACACCCTTGCCCAAGCAGAAGACGCACAAGGGTGCAGCGAAGCGATTCAAGATCACGGGCACTGGTAAGGTGATGCGGCATCAGTCGATGCACAGCCACATCCTGACCAAGAAGACCACGAAGCGGAAGCGCAACCTGCGCAAGTCCGTCGAGGTCTCGCCCGCCTTCGCCGGCACCCTCACGAAGATGTTGAACTCGTAGGCAGCCGACTGGCTCCATCCTCTGAAACCGATCGCCGGCGGGAGAACCTGTCCGCCGGGGATCGCGGCCCCCGGCTCCAAGAGCCGCGCGGGTCTTTACCGTTCCCCCGTCGAAAACGCGGGGAGCCGAAACGAGGTTCGAAATGGCACGTATCAAGCGTGGAAACAAGCGCGTCCAGCGCCGCAAGAAGATCCTGGGTCTTGCCAAGGGCTACTACGGCACCAAGTCCAAGGCCCACCGCATGGCCAAGCAGGCCGTCGACAAGTCGCTCGGCTATGCCTACCGCGACCGGCGGCAGAAGAAGCGCGACATCCGCAGCCTGTGGATCATCCGCATCAACGCCGCCGCCCGACTGCACGGCCTCAACTACAGCCGCCTGATCGCCGGCCTCAAGGCCGCGGGCTCCAACCTCGACCGCAAGATGCTCGCCGACATCGCCGTGCGCGACGAGTCGGGGTTTGCGGCCATCGCCGAGATGGCGAAGAACGCGCTGAACCAGCAGTCTCCCGAGCAGCGCGGTACCCCGGTCCCGGCCTCCGCGGAGGCCTGATGCCGGACGGTGTTGGTAGCACCGTGGACGGTGCGGGAACCACGGCAGCGGGTCTCTCTCAAATCGACGAGCTGACCGGGCGCTTCGAGCGCGAGGCGGCCGGCGTCTCCGACCGCACCGCGTGGGACGACCTGCGCGTCCGCTGGGTCGGCCGCAAGCAGGGGATCGTGCGCGCCGCGCTCGACGGCATCAAGTCCGTCGAGCCGGCGCAGCGCCGCGCCTATGGCGAGGGGGTCAACCGCCTCAAGGAGCAGGTCGAGCGCCGCCTGTCCGAGATGGACGAGGCGCTTACCGTCCGCGAGCAGGAAGCCATCCGCCGCAGCGCCGCGGTCGACGTCACCCTCCCTGGCCGGCGCCCCGCCCTGGGCAGCATCCATCCCGTCTCCCGCGTCATCCGCGAGATGGTCGAGATCTTCTCCGAGCTTGGCTACAGCGTGGCCGAAGGCCCCGAGGCCGAGACCGACTACCACAACTTCGAGGCGCTCAACTTCCCGCAGGACCACCCCGCGCGGGACACGCAGGACACCTTCTTCCTGGAGAACGGGCTCCTGCTGCGCACCCACACCTCGCCGGTCCAGATCCGGACGATGCTCTCGCGCAAGCCGCCGATCCGCGTGATCTGCCCGGGCCGCGTCTTCCGCAACGACAACGACCTCCGGCACTCGCCCATGTTCCACCAGGTGGAGGGCCTCGCGGTTGCCGAGGGGCTCACGGTCGGGCACCTCAAGGGCACGCTCCTGGCGTTCCTCCGCCGCCTGTTCTCGCCCGACACCGAGATCCGCCTGCGGCCGAGCTTCTTCCCCTTCACCGAGCCCTCGGCCGAGGTGGACATCACCTGCCAGATCTGCAAGGGCGCGGGCTGCGCCACCTGCTCGGGCACCGGCTGGATGGAGCTTCTCGGCTGCGGCATGGTCGATCCGCGGGTGCTCGCCGAGTGCGGCATCGACCCGGACCGCTACTCCGGCTTCGCCTTCGGCATGGGAGTCGACCGCGTGGCGATGAATCGCTACAACATCCCGAACATCCGCACGCTGTTCGACAACGACGAGCGGCTCCTGCGGCAGGTGCGCGGCTGATGCTGTTCTCCCGGAAGTGGCTTTCGGACTACGTTGAGCTTCCCGCCGATCCCCAGGAGGACCAGCGGCGCCTCACCGCCGTCGGCCTGGCGGTCGAAGGGCTCGAGGAGCGGGAGGGGGATACCCTCTTCGACATCGACGTCACCACGAACCGGCCGGACTGCATGAACCACCTGGGCATTGCCCGGGAGCTGGCGGTGATCTACGGCCGGACCCTCGATCGCCCGCAGGCCCGGCTCCAGGAAGGCGCGGAGCGGGTCGAAGACGCTGCCGCCGTGGATATCGAGGACTGGGAAGGGTGTCCGCGCTTCGTGGCCCGGGTGGTCCGCGGCGTCAGGATCGGCCCCAGCCCGGATTGGCTTCGGGAGCGCCTGGAGGCGATCGGCCTCCGTCCCATCAACAACGTGGTCGACGTGACCAACTTCATCCTCTGGGAGATGGGCCAGCCGCTCCACGCCTACGACCTGGCGAAGCTTGGCGGCAGCCGGCTCCTCGTCCGCCGGGCGAGAGAGGGCGAGACCCTGGTCACCCTCGACGGCGCCGAGCGCAAGCTCGATCCCGGGATGCTGGTGATCGCCGACGCCGAACGGGCCGTGGGTCTCGCCGGTGTCATGGGCGGAGCCGACAGCGAGGTCACGGATGCCACGACCGACATCCTGATCGAGGGCGCCCACTTCAACCGCAAGCACGTCCGGGCGACGGCGCGAGGCCTCGGCATGCACACCGACGCCAGCCATCGCTTCGAGCGCGGCACCGATCCGGAGCTCTGCCTGGAAGCTGTGAGCCGGGCAGCCGCCCTGATCGCCCAGATTGCGGGCGGTACGGTCCTGGCTGGAGCGATCGACCGCCGCCGGAAGAACTTCCCGCCAGTCCTGCAAGGCCGGCTCGATCTCGGCAGGCTCGATGCCTTCGCCGGGGCTTCGATTCCGAAAGAGGACGCCCAGCGCTGGCTCACCGGTTTGGGTTTCGAGGTGAAGAATGGAGGGGGTGTTTGGGATGTCACCGTCCCCTCCTGGCGCCTCTTCGACTTTCAGCCCCGTCCGGACGGCACCGTCTACGAGCAGGACCTCTTCGAGGAGGTGCTGCGGCATTTCGGCTTCGACAACATCCCCGCGGCCCTGCCCGGCCTCCCCGGATCGGACGCACCCAGGACGCCGCGCCAGATCCTGCGCGAGAAGGTGCGCGACCATCTCGCGGCCTCAGGCTATGCCGAGACGGTCCACTTCGCCTTCCAGAGCGAGGAGATGGACACGGCCTTCCCAAGCCTGAGACCAAACTCGGGGTCAAATACGAAGCCGCTCCGGCTCGCCAACCCGCTCTCGGACCGCTATACCGTAATGAGGCGCTCCCTGGTCCCCAACATGGTGGAGACCGCGCGCTTCAACCAGCGCCGCGGCCTGCCCGCGGTCCGCCTCTTCGAGATCGCCACGGTCTTCTACGAGAGCCCCGGCTCTGACGTCCCCGACCAGCCCGAGCACCTGGGCCTGGTCTGCGGCGGGCACGTGGGCAATCCCTGGAACCGGGAGCTCGACCTCGACTTCTTCGACCTCAAGGGCGTGGTGGAGAGCCTGGCCGGTGCCGTGGGCGTCCGCCTCGACTTCCGTCCCGCGAACCTCCCCGGTCTCCTGGAGGGGAGCGCCGCCGAGCTGCTCCGCTCCGGCCGGCCGGTGGGCTACCTCGGCCGGATCGCACAGGAAGAGGGATATCCCCTCTTCGCGGCCGAGATCGCCCTGGCCGAGCTCGAAGGCGGGGACGTGAGCCTCCAGGTCGAAGCTTCCTCCCGCTTCCCGTCCATCGACGCCGACCTCACCTTCACCCATTCCGTGGACACCCCCTGGGCCGAGATCGACCGGACCATCGCCGAGCTGCGTCCGCCCGACCTGGTCTCCTGGGAGATGACGGTCCGCTACCAGGGTCCGGGAGTTCCCGAAGGCGCGGCCAACACGACGATCCACTTCCTCTACAACTCGCCCGAGCGTTCCCTGACGCAGGAAGAGGTCAACGAGCGGCAGCTCGCCCTCACCGCCGAGTTGCAGCGGCGTTTCGGCTGGAAAGGATAGAAGCCGTGGCCATCGAGTGGCTGGAAGAGCTGGAGACCCGGGTCCGCGAGGCGACCGAGCGCCTGACCGAGCTGCGGGACGAGAACCAGACCCTGCAGGAGCGCGTCGACGAGCTGGAGACAAAGCTCGCCGCCACCACCTCCGATCCCGCCGACGGCTCCGGCGAGCTGTCCGAGGTGAGAGAAGAGAACGATTCCCTCCGCCACCAGATCGCCGACCTCGAGCTCAAGCTCGCCCGTGCCGAAGAGACCAGCACGGTTCGAGACGGATGGGACCGGGAGAGGGAGGAGATCCGCGGGCGGGTGGAGCGGTTGACGCGGCAGTTGGAGGGGTTGGTCGCGTAGCCCATGAGCGAGGCCTACGAATATGACGCCTTTCTGAGCTACAGCTCGCAGGACCAGGGCCGAGCCATCAGGGTGGCCGAGCGGCTGCGCGCAAGCGGCTTGAAGGTCTGGTACGACGGCTGGGAGATCAAGCCCGGGGACGACATCTACTTCAAGATCGAAGAGGGGCTCAACCGCTCCCGGATCCTGGTGTTCCTGATGTCCTCCAGCTCGCTCGGCTCGGATTGGACCGGCTTCGAACGACGCGCGCGACAGTTCCGGGACCCGCTCAACCGGGAGCGCCGCTTCATCCCGGTCCTGCTCGAGGACTGCAAACTGCCGGAGGCCCTGGCCTCCTTCCGCTACATCGATCTCCGCCAGGATTCGGACGCCGAGCTCGCGTTGCTGATCGAAGCCTGCCGTCCTGCCGCCGGGACGGAATCTGTTGCTGGCGAAGCAACCCTGCAGCAGCTTCGGGCGCGTCAGTTCCCAGGGCTCAGCCGCCCCGGTTACCTCCGCTAAGTCCTGCGCAGCGCTCGTATCCTCTGCTTCAGCCGGTCGAGCTCCGCGAAGCGGTCGGCCAGGTCTTGGCTGGAGGGTATCGGGGCCTTGCGCCCGAGCATCTCGTTCAGCGTCTTGTGGAGCAGGGTCTCGTGCTCGATCCGGAGCGCTTCCAACTGGGCTACCGCGGCTGCAGCCGTCGAGACGGGCTCGGGTCCCGGTGCTGGAGCAATCCGCGAGAGCTCCAGCGCGGGAAGGCCGGATTCGCGCCAGGCATAGACAAACCCGATGTCATTCCGGCTTGCTCCCATGCCCATCAGCCTCTCGGCGATCAGGCCCGCCGATGCGAGGATCCGGTACCCCTTCTGCTTGTTGTTCTTGCGCCAGAAGAAACGCACCTGGTGCAAGGTCACATAGAACAGCCCGACAAGATACTCCAGCATTCCGCTCCGCGGCTGCGCCTGCTGCCCTACCGCGGCGCGCAACGTCGTGACCGCCGCGAACAGCCGCTGGAGGTCCTGTCCAACCCTCTCCGGGAGAGGGAGTGGCTCTTCGAGCTTCTCCTGGAGGGCCAGGGAGGTCTCGAAGTCGAACCAGGCCTCGGGCGTTGCTTCCCAGAAGTGATCGAATTTCAGCGATGCTTCCAGGGTTACCCAGTCCAGGCACGTCGGCCCCGGACCGGTCGAGGCGAAGTCGATCAGCCAGGGTATACCTTCCGGCATCAGGACGTTGGAGGCGTTGAGGTCGCCGTGGCAGGTGTTCCAGTCCGATTCCACCAGAAAGCGCCCGCGGGCGACGAAGGGCAGAGGGTTCATGACGGCTCTGCCGATCTGTTCCGCTGGCAGAACAGGATCGCGCACCAGTTCCTCATCCTCGATGGCTAGGTGAAGGCCATGGAAGCGGCGGGCGATCTCATCGGCGTTCAGATGGAAATGCGCGGCGTAGTAGGCCGTGAGGTCGCGCACGGCTGTCGTACGTTCGCGCATAAACCAAGCACGAGCAATGGACACAACTGATCGCAGTGTCTTGGCCCCCTCCTCTCCATCGATCTTGCCGGCTAAATATGAGCGTAAGTCATGTAAAGGTGCAGTGGGCTCAATGCCAGCGACACGGCTATAGGCGATCACTCCTAAGTGGATGCCGACTTGGCATCTACCTTCGTCTACATCAGGTCGCTGGTGGATCGCAGAACGTACGTCGGTGGTATAATTGTTCCACTCTTCTTCAACTGCGAGGCGAGTAGCAATCTTGAGTATCCAGCCGGCGCTGTTAGCGGCGGTAGCCCGTAGAATACGAGCACCAGATCGGCCTTGAGCATCCAGTAGCGCGAAGTGCAGGTTCTGAGGGCGATCGTAGAAGATCCACTGGAGTAGTAGCCGAGCATCCTCGGAGAGTTGTCGTAAGCGCTCGGCACGTAGGCTCGTATCGGTCTCTCGCAGGAGAGGTTCTAGCACCTCCTCAAGAAAAGCATCCTCGGCAACGAGATCCCGGTTCAACTTAATTGCATCGCTCTCAACCCGGTCAAGTTCGCGAATGAGAACGGCCTCAGTTGTGTCTTTAGGAATGTAGGCTTCGCACCAGCGCTCTCGAGTTAGGAAAGTTGTGCGTGTAATCTCGACAGCCTCTTGAACCTCTTCAAACCCAGTCAGAACAACGAAATGTAGCAGGCCATCGACTCGCCAGAGAGTTGGGATCAAGTCTATTCCAGACCGATCATTTGAATCATGATCGTCCCGCAGGCGTTTGTCCAAGACACAAATCTGGTAGCGGTTTTGCCGGACCTTGTGAAGGGCTTCCTCTGGAGTACGAGCAACGTCTGCCCGCCATCCTGCATCAATTAGGTGGTCCCGAACCGGATCGATGAAGTGGGGGTTGTTGTCAACCAGCAGGAGCCGGGCTAGACGGCGGCCTGCCATAACCCAAATCTCCGATCGATAGCACTCCATTCTGGCAGTTCAGATCGCATATATTTTTCTACGATCTGTAGTACCGTCTCCCGATTCCAAGGGCGAGCTTCATAGCCGATCGCGCAACCGCGCATTGCATCGCCAAGTCGCGCATAGTCGAATCGCCCATCTAGAACGAGGATCCGCATAGGCCCGAGCCGGCGGAATAGTTGAGCCAGTTCTGCAGAGGGTAATTGGTCCTCTGTTGGACTAAGGACCATCAGGTCGTCCCGCGAGACCTTCTCTGCAAGAGTGGAATCCAAGAAGTCCTCCTCCTCAGCGAAGCTGAAGATCCGGCCTTTTTCTTCGAGGACTGGCCTTACGAAGCTCTCCCATGCTTTAGGGGCACCAACTAAGATGATATTCTTCATGGAATGCTCCGCCCATTCATGACGCAACCATAGACGCGCCGCACCGTCTCCTTGAGAGAGCGCCAACCGTGCGGCCGTTGCCGCTCGGAAAACGAACTATACACCTTCCGTGCTGTCATGGTACCTCCAATCGCCTAGCCCGTAAAGAGTGGATAGCGTAGTTCAAACAAGCAGCCACCCAGAAGGCTGTCTCCCGGAACGAGTTCACCTCCCCGTCTTTGCACATGGTTTCGGGCAACTTGGTGAAAGATGCCGAGCTGTTCTGGTCGATCTGCGTTTTGGATTCTTTCCATGCCGATTTTGTCTGTAATATCCGGTTTTAATCCTGGACCATTGTCGTCGACCTGCACAATTCCTAATTTGCCGTCAACACTGGTGAAGACCCTCACCACGAGCCTTGGTTCTGGAGTCCCACTTCGGCTCATCTCACGGAAAGAGTTAGTGGCTAAGTTTTCCAGAATGTGCATAAGCCAGTCAGAGGATTCATAGATGTACAAAGGCACGCTTGGCGCCTCAATCTCTACTCGACAAAGTTCCTCGAAGTAGGAGAGTGCGACTAAAGCAGAGCGTTCGAAGGTCCGGCGAACTATATCCGTGAGGTCGATTCGGTTAGGCTGAGTATCTCTGGGCAAGGTTGTGCTTAGTCTTTTCAGGCGTTCAAGGGTGGAGCGGATTTCGGCCCACTTGACGGAGGCCTGCGGCGCCATTAGATGCATAGCGTCACTGCTGTAGATTTCCTCTAATTGACTAAGACGCAAGCGCAATCCCTCAACCACTTGGGGGGCATCGTGGAATACAGTGCTGGTTAGGAGTTGTACGAATTCGTCCGTCTCCTGCGCGATCCGTTGCCGAATGTGCTCGCTGGCCCTGCGGTTTGCAAGATCGGCCAGGGCCAGGGCGTTGTGGATCCCCTGGACCACCGCCAGGACCAGGTTGACCTGGCGTCGCAGGGCCTCGTGCTCGCGGTGCTCGATGTTGATGACTCCCACGATGTCCTCCCGTTGTCCGAGGAAGACCACGAGCCTTCCCATCGGCTCTCCCTTCCCATGCCTGCGAGAGGCGGGCCAGCCAGCCGGCGGATGGCCGGCATCATCGATCAAGCGGTATGCCTCTCCGCTCTCCCTCGCCTCTTTTACGGAGAAACCGAGGATCGAGTTGTCGACCGTGAGCCCCCGGAGGAGCTCGGGAGCCTCCGGGATGGCGAGCGACCGTGCCGGATCGAAGGAGTAACCATCCTGGGCGAGCATGTGGATCGAGATGAAGTGGGCCTCGAGGTACCTGGCCATCGTCTCCAGGATCCGCCTGAGCACGGCCATCTCTCCCTCTTCGACGGCGCTCTGGGCGATCCGGTTGATCTGCACCAGCAGGTCACGCTCCCGGTCGAGCCGGCGGCGGGTCTGCTGGAGCTCGGCCGCGCGCCGCAGGGCGACCGCCTGCGCTGCGATCGCCTGGACGAAGTAGCTGTCGCCCTGGGTGAAGGCCCCGGCACGGCGGGCGTTGAGGTCAATGATCGCGACCACCTCGTCGTCGTCGACGACCGGCACCACGAGCTCGGAGACGGCGTCGGGGAAGGCCGGATTGACGACGTACCCAAGCTCCCGGCTGGTCTCGGTCTGCACGTCCGGCAGGTTGAGGGACCGTTGCTCGCGGCATACCCGCGAGACGATGCCCAGGTCCGGCTTCCACATGTCGCGGCCGACCCTGCTCTGGTCGCCGGTCCCTCCCTCGGTCGCTTCCAGCACGAAGAGGTCTCCGTGGCGCACATAGAGGTCGACGAAGTCCGCCCGGGAGAGGTTCTTGGCCTGGATGACGAGCCTGCGGCTTTCGTCGGTAACGGGCACATCCTCCTTGAACTCGGGGGAGCCGAGCTGGGCAATGCGCGCGCCGGACGCCGCCAGGCTGTTCACCTTTTCGAGCAGGGAAAGGTTGCCCTGGAAGTACTGGAGGGATTGGCCCAGCTGGTAGGCCAGCACCTGAAAGAACCAGCTGTCCTCGGCGGTGAACTTGTGGATGACCCGGTACTCGACGGAGAGCACGCCGAAGAGCTTGGAATGGAAGCGCAGAGGAAGGATGGCCTGTGCGCGGACGTCGGGATCTCCGGCGGCCGTTTCAGCCGGGTCCGGATCCTCCTTGAAGCGGGGCCCGCCATCCTCCAGGATCTGCTCGAAGGAGAGGGGGATTCTCAGCGCACCGGAGGAGTGATGGTCGCCGCGGGCGACCGCAGGGTCCGAGCTGTCCCCGATCTCTCCCCGGAGGAAGATGTAGCAAGCGTCCGCGGTGCTCCCCTCGAGGAGCACGTCGAGGAAGGCCGTGAGCAGCGGGACCGGCGAAATCTCGGTGGCTGCATACTCGTAGATGCGCAGGAACTGGCCCAGAAGAGAGATGTAGCGGCGTTGGCTGCGCGTCTGGCGGTCCAGGTTGATCAGCGTTTCCAGGGCGTCCTGGCAGAGCGTGAGCTGAACCTCGTCGTCCGGCTTCATCGCAGCCGAAGGGGCCTCGCTGGCCAGCAGGCAGAACCCGAGGAGGGTGCCGGAATGCTGCAGCGGCAGGGCCAGGATGTGCCCCTGGTGGAGCACGGCGGGGGCATCCACGACCTCGGCAAGCTCTCGCCCGCTCATGACCCTCGGGGTCCTGCTCTCCGACAATAGCCGCGGGAAGGGGTTGCTCTCGAGGTAGCGGCCCCGGAATGAATCGCCGAGCTCGCTCGTCGTCTCGAAGCGGATGAAGAGGCTGCCGGGGCGGTCCCGGACATAGAGCACCCCGTGCGGGCGGCCAAGATGAACGGAGAAAGCGGCGATGACAGCCTTCGCCGCAGGCCCGAGGATGGGAGAGCCGCCCGGGTAGGCGGAGACGAAGTCGAGATCGAAACGCTCGGCGAGGCGATGGCGGCGCGCCTCTGACCGCAGCCGGAGGATCTCGACAGCCGCGTCGGCTGCGTAACGCAGGACTCTCTTTTCGAGGGGAGAAAACCAGTGCTCTTCATCGAAGTTGACGAAGAGGATGCCCTTCACCTTCCGGGCGCTGTCCTGCTTCCCCTCCACCGGCTCCTCGACGATACAGCCGGGGATATAGGCGGTAGCGAGGATCTTCTGCTCGGTCATGAAGCGGCTGACGACCAGATCTGGGGCCTCGCTGACCAGGGGGCAGAACCGCGGCTGCCCCGAGCCGACGACCCGGCCGATGGGCCCCCAGGGTCCTGGCGGGGGATAGGTCCGGTGGATCAGCGGCGTGCGGGAAGAGTAGAAAGGGTGGCAGAAGTTGTCCTCGGCCTCGTCGTACTGCCAGAGCGCCATCCCCACGCAGCCGAGGACCTCGACCAGAGAATCGAAGAGCTTGCGGATCGTGCCCTCGGGCCTGATGCCGGAAAGCTCCTGGATCTGCTGTTTGAGCCGCCAGATCTCCAGATCGTCCTTCAGCGTCTGCACGCGGTCGAGCTTGCGCATGCCCCGGAGCGCGGAGATCTTGAGGCCGCCGAGCCGGCTGATGACATCGATGGCGGGACGCAGAGAGGGATCGATCGCGGCGCCCGCCTCCAGGCAGAGCACGGGCCGGAGCTCTTCGCGGGCGGCAAAGTCCTGGATGAGAAGCGGAAAGCACCACTGGGCCGTGGTTTCCGGGAAGACCGGCAGGTACGAGGCGCTGAAGGATTCGTGCCTGTGGACATCCTGGCAGACGATCGGCACGCCGGTGCGCGAGACCCGTCCGGGAAGCCCCTGGTCGTTTCCGGAGGGAGCTTGGGGGATGGAAAAGGACCGCAGGTCGGGATCGAGGCCGGTATCGGGACGCGAGTAGATCCAGACGTGATCCACACGAGAGCCGGCCAGCTCCCGCGCGGCTTTCAGGACCCAGGAAAAGACCCGACGCTCACTCGCTCTCGTGCGTGGCAATCGTCGCTCTATCTCCTCTATGCCGAATACGATAACACGGCTACCGCCCCGCCCCCACCACCGCCCCAATCCCCTCCAGGCCTTCCTTCTCCATCAGCTCCACCAGCTCCCGGTTGATCCGCCGCACCAGCCCCGGCCCCTCGTAGATCAACCCCGTATACACCTGCACCAGGCTCGCCCCGGCCCGCAGCCTTCGAAAAGCCTCCGCTCCGGAGTCGATCCCTCCCACGCTGATCAACACCGCCCGGCCGAAGAGCCGGCGCGCCACCGCCTCGAACACCCGGAAGCTCTTCTCCCTCAACACCCTCCCCGACAGCCCGCCGAAATCCTTGCACCCCGGCAGCAGACCGTACTCGGTCGTCGTGTTCGTGGCGATGATCCCCGCGGCCCCGGCTTCGACCGCGATCTCCGAGAGGTCCGCCGCGACCTCCGGTTCCAGATCCGGAGCGATCTTCACCAGCACCGGCTTGGCCGTGATCTCCTTCGCCAGTCCCAGGACGGAGCGCACGAAGGCCTCGTTCTGGAGGTCCCGAAGACCTGGAGTGTTCGGGGAAGAGAGGTTCACGACCAGGTAGTCCCCGAGATGGGCGAGGCCGCGCATCAGGATCTCGTAGTCGTCCAGAGCGCGCTCCGGTGGAGTCGCCTTGTTCTTCCCGATGTTGATCCCCAGGGGGACCTCCAGCGGATAGACCGCCTCCAGCCTCCGGCGCATGGCCTCCATCCCCTGGTTGTTGAACCCCATGGCGTTCTGGAGGCTCCCGGCGGCGGGGAAGCGGAAGAGGCGCGGCCGGGGGTTGCCCGGCTGGGGAAGGGGAGTGACCGTGCCGACCTCCAGGAACCCGAAGCCTAGGGCGGCCATGCCCCCGACCGCGACCGCATCCTTGTCCAGCCCGGCGGCGAGCCCGACCGGGTTCGGAATCTCGAGGCCATTGCGGCCGAAGAGCGTCTGACGGAGGCGGGGGTCGTCCACCAGGTTCCGGCGGAGGAGGGCGCCGCGGATCGGGGGCAGAGCCTGGGCGGCGCGCAGGGCGGTCATGCCGGCGGCGTGTCCGGCCTCGGGATCGAGCCGGAAGAGGAGTCGTCGGAGGAGGGGATAGAGGGTCATTGCGGGGATGTCCGGATCGGGGGGATTGTACCCCCCCTCGCCTTGCCCCTGGGATGGTCTGTAGGGGCGGCCCTTGTGGCCGCCCTCCCCCGGGGCACCCACAAGGGGCGCCCCTACGGGAGAGGGGGCCTGGACCCCGCGGAGAACTGTGGTATATAGTGTCCTCAGCCAAACCGCTGGCAGGACGTAACTTGCTGCCTGGGGCGGCAGAGACGGACGGGAAATCGCCATGCCGCCAACCAATACCGAGGTTGAGATCTTTGGCGCGGTATACAACGTCCGCGGAAGCGAAGATACGGAGTACCTCCAGAATCTGGCCGGCCTCGTAGACCGCAAGATGCGGGAGGTCGCCCAGCACGTGAAGGGCGACATGACCCGGATCGCCATTCTGGCGGCACTCAATCTAGCAGACGAGCTGTTCCGGGCACAGAAACAGCAAGAAGGGGAACGGGTCGAGATTCGGGAGAAAGTGGTGGAGCTGACCGAGGAATTAAGTCAGGCCCTCGGCCGTTGATACGGTCTCTGGCTCTGCCACCTAGAGAGATATGATTAAATCAGAGTTTGCATCCCCTGTGCGGTTCGTGGGTTCCACGATTGTAGAACCTACAACATTTTCCAGGGAGTTCTATACCTGCGCGGCCTGTGCCAGCCCCGCTCGAACGGGGACGCTAACGGCTCGCAGTGCGGACACCCACCTGGCGCGTTTCAGGTTCTAAGCGCTCGGCCCCACGGCCGCGCAGGGGATGCTTTAATCTCTCCCCTCCTCTACTAGAGAGGGGCCCTCCCGAATTCGACCGGTCCCCCTTCCCATCCCCGGGAACAGAGGGGGTATACCTGTGAACACCGAATGGATCCTGGCCATCGTGGCCGCGGTGGTCGTCATCATCGCGGCGGCTGTGGCCTTTTTTCTGGTCCGCTCGGGCAGGAAATCTGCCCAGCGGCACCTGGACGAGGCCCGCGCCCAGGCCGAGAAGATGAAGGAGGAGGCGACGCGCCAGGGCGAGACCCGGATGCGCGAAGCCGAGATCGCCGCCAAGGAGAAGCTCCTCCAGGCCCGCACCGAGTTCGAATCCGTGTCGCGCAAGCGCCGCGCCGAGCTCGAAGGCCTGGAGCGCCGCCTCACCCAGAAGGAAGACACCCTCGACAAGCGCACCGACGAGCTCGCCAAGAAGGACAAGGAGCTCAGCCTGCAGGACCGCAGCCTCGCCGGACGCGAAAAGGCCCTCGAAAAGAAGGAAGGGGAGCTGGACCGCATGGTCGAGGAAGAGCGCACCAAGCTGGAGCACATCGCCGGCCTCACTGCCCAGCAGGCCCGCGAAGAGCTCGTGCGCATGATGGAGGACGAGTCCCGCATCGAGGCCGCCCACATCGTCAAGCGCATCGAGGACGAAGCCCGCGAGCAGGCCAACAAGCAGGCCCAACGCATCATCGGCATGGCCGTCCAGCGCTCTGCTTCCGACTACGTCTCCGAGACCACCGTCTCCGTGGTCATGCTCCCCAACGACGAGATGAAGGGGCGCATCATCGGCCGCGAAGGGCGCAACATCCGCGCGCTGGAGACCGCCACCGGCGTCGACCTCATCGTCGACGACACGCCCGAGGCCGTCATCCTCTCCGGCTTCGACCCCTTCCGCCGCGAGGTCGCCCGCGTCACCCTGGAGCGCCTGATCGTCGACGGCCGCATCCACCCGGCGCGCATCGAAGAGATCGTCGAGAAAGTCAAAGCCGAGTTCGAGCAGAAGATCCTCCAGGAAGGCGAGGCCGCCCTGCTCGAGCTGGGCATCCCGGGCATGCACCCCGATCTCGTCAGGCTCCTCGGCCGCCTGCGTTACCGCACCTCGTACGGCCAGAACGTCCTCCAGCACAGCAAGGAGGTCGCCTTCCTGGCCGGCACCATGGCCGCCGAGCTCAAGGCCAACATCCAGGTCGCCCGCCGCGCCGGCCTCGTCCACGACATCGGCAAGGCCATCGACCGCGAGATGGACGGCACCCACCTCCAGATCGGCATCGACCTCCTGCGCAAGTACGGCGAGACCGAAGACGTCGTCCACGCCATGGCCTGCCATCACGGCGACTACGACCCGCAGACCGTCGAGGCCGTGCTGGTCACCGCGGCCGACGCCCTCTCCGCGGCCCGGCCCGGGGCCCGGCGCGAGGTGCTCGAGACCTACGTCAAGCGCCTGGAAAAGCTGGAAGAGATCGCCTCCAACTTCAAGGGCGTGCAGAAGACCTTCGCCATCCAGGCCGGCCGCGAGATCCGCATCATCGTGGACAGCGGCAAGATCAGCGACGAGCAGGCCCTCTGGCTCTCCAAGGACATTGCCCGCAAGATCGAGGCGGAGCTGACCTACCCCGGCCAGATCAAGGTCACCGTCATCCGCGAGACCCGGTCCGTCGAGTACGCCCGATGAAGTTGCTCTTCGTGGGAGACGTCTTCGGCAAGCCCGGCCGGAGGGCGGTCGTGAATCTTCTCCCCCGGCTGATCGACCGCCACCGGGCGGATTACGTGGTCGTCAACGTCGAGAACTCGGCGGGCGGCTTCGGAGTGACCCCGGACATCCTCGCGGAATTCAGGCCCCTGGGCATCCACTGCTACACGAGCGGCAACCACATCTGGGACAAGAAGGAAGGGGTCGCGCTCCTCGACCAGGTCCCCAACCTCCTGCGGCCGGCGAACTACCCCCGAGGCAACGCGGGCAAGGGGATTCACGTAGGCGAGACCGCGGCCGGGATTCCGGTGGCGGTGATCAACCTCGAAGGCCGGGTCTTCATGAATGCCCTGGAATCCCCCTTCGAGGTGGCGGACCGGCTCCTGAAAGAGCTGGACCCCAAGGTCAAGGTGATCTTCCTGGACTTCCACGCCGAGGCCACGAGCGAGAAGCAGGCCCTGGGCTTTTTTCTGGACGGCCGGGTGAGCGCCGTGGTCGGCACCCACACCCACGTCCCCACCGCGGACGAGCGCATCCTCCCCCAGGGGACCGCCTTCCAGACCGACGCGGGCATGACCGGCCCCTACGAGTCGATCATCGGCGTCCGCGTCGACAAGATCATCAAGCGCTTCCTGATGCAGACCCCCACATCCTTCGAAGTCGCCAAGCACGACGTCCGCCTTGCCGGAACGCTCATCGACGTGGACGAGACGACCGGCAAGGCGCGCTCCATCGAGCGGGTGATGGTCCGGGACGAGTCGGTATAGCCGCGGCGCGTCCTATTCCTTCGGAATCTGAAAGAGCGCGCTCGAATCGTTTCGGGTCCATCGGAATGGATCCGAGCGCATTCGAATCCATTCGGATGGATCGGAATCGCCGCAGATCCATAAGAATGGAGAAGAACGCGTAAGAATGCCGCCGAGCGCGTTCCAGATCATTTCGACCGCGCCAGAATGTCGTCGACCGCGCTCGAATCGATTCCTAAGCGTTCTGGACGATTCCTAAGCGTCGGAAGCATTCCTAAGCGTTCGGGACGATTCTTACGGGCTCGAAGCGATTCCGACGCGTCCGAATTGATGTCGAGCCCCGTTCCCGCCCTGGGAATTCTGTGAGCCGCTGCTGTGTGAACTGCGGCCGGTCTATCGCCCGAGCAATGTGTCGATGCCTGCGAGCACCAGTTCCAATTGGCGTCGCGGCAGCTTACCGACGCATTCGGTCAGTTGTCGCCTGTCGACTGCGACAATCAGCGAGACATTCGCAACCGATTCCTTTGAAAGGCCTGTCGCTCTTGCAGTCAGAAGCACATTGCCAGGTGCGTCTGCCCATTTTAAATTACTCGTTAGCGGCACACATACGACCGTACTTACCCGGCTTTGATTCAACTCGTCACACTGCACGACAACGACGGGTCTCCGATAGCCAGGGCCTGATCCGGTCGGCTCGCTCAAGTCGGCCCACCAGATCTCGCCTTGGCTGATCACCACTCGACTTGCTCCAACACTCGACGTGAGGCTCTCTGGCTAAACTCGTCGATCTCGCTTCCAACCTCATCGACCACGCGATTCATCGCCTCCGTCAGGCGATCAGGTGCATGTCTGGCCACGAACTCCTTCAACGCGCGGCTGTAGAGTTGGCTGCGAGAGGTCTGCAAGTCCATCGCGAGGCGCTCGGCCTCTTCGAACACATCGTCGGGAATCGAGACTGCCGTCTTCATACTCTGAGTATAACGGCTTGGTTTGGGCCAAGTCAAAGGTCCGAGCCCAAGCGGCCTATGCTGGCTGCGGCTCTCATCCACCCCAACGGTCGCGATACGCCCACCCTCCTCGCTCCAGTGGATGACCTCGATGTCCTGGATCTTCGAGGGATCATGGATGGTGGGCGGCTCCGACGAACGGGTGCAGGCTGTCGCCTTCGGATCGGATGCTGGGAAGGAGGCGCCCGATTCTACAGCAGCTCGTCCAGCTGCCAGGGAGGCGGCTTGGGCTGATTGTCAATCCGATTCTCAATCAGCCCCGGATCTCAACGCCCGTCTTCGGGAGCATTACGGAAAGGAGGGTGAGAAGCTGAAGGAGCTCGGTCTGCAGCCGTTCCGCGGCCGCCAGCCGGAGCCGCCTCCGCCGCCGTTGCCTGAAGACGTTCGATAGTTGACCTCCCCGAGGGGGCGCGCCGAGTCGCGCCTCCTCCTTTTTCCTTCCCCTTGCAGCGAGCTGAGCTGTCGCGAGAATCCGCGGTGCGGATCGGGAGATTGCCGTATCCCTGATACGAGAATCGACCCGGGCCCGTAGGCAGAAAGGTGAAAAAAGCGATCGGCAGCCGCCGACGGATTTCGGCGAGATCCATAAGGCATAGGCGTGTCTCCGTAACTGGTCGGCCTCCTCCGTAACCGATTGGCCATCGCCCACGGCTATCGGCGAGTCGCCGACAGACTTCGGCGAGTCGACGATAGACTTCAGAACCCGCCGACGGACTTCAGAACCCGCCGACGGACTTCGGAAGCCGCCGACGGAATTTGAGGAGACGGCGATAGCCAGGGGCAGTCGCCGACAGGTAAGGGAGAGTCGCCGACAGGTTGTCCGGGCCGCCGACAGGTTGCGGCAACACGGCGATGGATTTCGGGTCTCGCCGATAGGCCATGGAGAGTCGCCGATGGATTGCGGGGAACTTGCGATAGGTTGAGTGACACGGCGACCGTTGTGGCGAGAGACCGATAGGTTTCGGGAGACGGCGATAGGCTATGGGGAGCCGCCAAAGCATTGCGGCGACACGGCGATAGTCTTGCCGTGGAGTCGAAAAGTTATGGAGAGCCGCCGATCGGCTCCCGGACAGCGGTCCAGGGAGCCAGACGGATAGGACTTCCGCACGATACAGGAAATGCCAGGCCATCGGAGTGTGAAGACGACAATGATCTACACCCGTCCACTCCCCTGCCGCGAGCCTCCTTTTCGGCCGGAGCACTACCATACCTTGGTCGTAAGCCTCTCCCTGTAGAGAGATGTCCTGGGCCTGGAAATTCGGATAGATAAGAATCCCCTGATCTCTAGGAGGGGTAGTCGAGTTCCCGGCTTGGAGGCTTGGATTGACTCGCTACCAGCACGGGCTTAAACTCTCGAAGTTGTTGTACTCCGGACTGTTGCAGAGGGGACGACCACATCGCCGAGTGACCGGCACTTGGGAGTCTGGCCTATACGCAGGGCGGAGGCGCGAAGCTACACAGAGTTCTGCGACACGGTACCCAGATGATCTTCGAATCGGAGAGTACTCGATGATCCAGCAAGCTCAAGCTGTTGGGCAAGTATTGTCGTGGATTGTAGCCGTCGTAGTGGGCTTGGTTGCTGCGTTCAAAGCCATTCACGAAATACGAGAAGGGCGTGAACAGCGGGAGAGAGAACTGAACTGGAATCGAGTCAAGCTAGCGCATGAGATGACCGAGGTACTTTGGAATTGTGCTGCTGTTAAGTGCGCAATTAGAATGCTCCAATGGAAGAAGCACAGCTATACTCTTGAAGACGGGCGAAGCGTTATCCTTAGGAAATGTGATGTCCTTCGCGCATTGAGAGTTGACGAATTGCGGTTCACTGAAGAGGAAAGGTACGTAAGGAATTGCTTCGCAGATTTGTTTGCACGATTAGGAAGAATCGAGCACTTCATCAAGAGAGGCCTTATAGATTTAGATGATATTAGAGACGCTTTTCTCGAAAGAGCTGCCAGATTTTCTGACGATTGGCCAATCTACAAGGCATTCATGCTGAGGTACTCACACCTTAATGCGATCGATTTTCTCCTTAGGTTTGAGGAGGTATCGAACTGTGATCGCAGAGATACTCTCCGTAACGGAGATGAAGCATCTCCGATTACTGGAGCCGAGGCTGCGGTGAGTTAAGCAATCTTAAAAGGAAAACGATAACCGAGCCTTTACCGCAGAACCCCGCGATGCGCCGGACGGCTGGGCTCGCGCCCATCCGCCGGTGATCTTCCAAGAGTTATCCCGCTTATAAGCCCACTTTCTGCAGAAGGACGGCTATGACTCTCAAAGAAGCTCTCGCACAACTCAAGGCTCTCGGCAACGAGAAGATGCGTGCACAAAACAACAAGAATGGCGCCGGCAATAATCAGTTCGGTGTTCGACTCGGGGACATTCGGAAACTGGCCGAGGAGATCAAGACCAATCACGAGTTGGCCATCGCTCTCTGGGAGACCGGAAATATCGACGCCCGCCTATTGGCAATCCTGGTCATCAAGCCGAAGAACCTGTCAGCCGATGAGATGAATCGAATGGTTCGGTCGGCGAACTTTGTGCAAGTCGCGGACTGGTTCAACTCCTATGTCGCAAAAAATCACCCGGAAAAGGAGACTCTTCGCGAAGGGTGGATGGTCGCTGATGACCCGTGGGCCGCCCGTGCCGGATGGAGCCTGACTTCCGAGCGAATCGGCAAGAGTCCGAAAGGACTCGACCTGCCGGCGATTCTTGACCGCATCGAGTCCGAAATGCGGGACGCCGCTCCGGAAGTTCAATGGACAATGAATTTTTGTCTCGGAGGAATCGGAATCCATTTCCCGGAGCATCGTAAGCGCGCCATCGCCATCGGAGAAAGTTTGGGAATTTATCGCGACTACCCCGTTTCCAAGGGGTGCACCTCACCCTTCGCACCAATTTGGATTAACGAAATGGTGCGTCGGCAAGGTTGAACAATCGACTTGTCTTCGCTTGGGCTGCGGTCTCATCCGCCCCAACGGCCGCGATCTTCCGGGTGCCGAGCAATCAGGGCGACGAGCTCTTCCCGCTCGGAACTGCTCAGCGGCCGTGTCCGGAAGAACGTGTCCCCGCTGTCATCCTCCTCATCGTCGATGCAGCTCAGCCAGTCCGGTCCAAACGAGACGCTCAGCAGTGACGGGTTGTCGGGCGACTCCTGGAAATGCAGGGTGTACTCCTCGCGGTCCTTCCCTCTGACAGGGTTCCAGTGGGCCAGCTCCGTGTCCTTCCGATAGCCGGTATTGTTCGACCTGAGGAGCGCGACGATCGCTTCGATCCGCTTCCGATCCTCGATCGTGTACTCCTCGAGAGGCCCACGCCCACCCTCCTTACTCCAGTGGATGACCTCGATGTCCTGGATCTTCGAGGGATCGTGGATGGTGGGCGGCTTCGACGGACGGGTGCACGCTGCCAAGGACACTACGAGGATTGCTGCCACGGTCCACGACTTTCGCACGGGCATACCTCCGATTCTACAGACGTATCCCGCCTGTCATCAACGCAGGAAGAGTGCATCAGGGGCCGAAAGAGGCCTCGGATTCCCACCAGCGGCAGCGGTCGAGGTCTGACCAGGAGACCACTTCGGCAGCGGACCGCTTCTGCGACTCGGAGCCCCCGTAGACGAGCACGGCTTTCGCTTGGCGGGGCGGTTGGGAAGCGGCCGCCATGGAGAGGAAGCTCTCCAGGCCGGCGAAGAAGTCGCCCGCGATGGTCTGGCCGGACTTTGTCTCCACGGCGATGAGGGAACGGCCGTCCTCGACGATGACGTCCACCTCCGATCCCTTGCGGTCGCGGGAGAAGAAGAGGCTCGGCGTCAGGCCGTGATGGACCCGGGACTTCAGGATCTCCGACGCCACCCAGGTCTCGAAGATGGCCCCGCGCAAAGGATGATCGCGGAGCTGGTCGGGCGAGCGGATGCCCAGCAGGTAGCAGACGAGGCCGGAGTCGAGGAAGTGCAGCTTGGGTGTCTTGACGAGGCGCTTCGAGACGTTCGTGTAGAAGGGCGGAAGACGCCACGCCACATACCCGGCTTCGAGGACCGACAGCCAGGAGCGCGCCGTGTTGTGCGTCACTCCGGCATCCGCGGCCAAGGCCGAGAAGTTCACGAGCTGGCCGGCCCGGCCCGCGCAGAGGCGGAGGAAGGTCTGGAACGCGAGAAGGTCGCCGACGGAGAGGATCGCCCGCACGTCCCGCTCGAGGTAGGTGGCCACATAGCTGGGATACCAGTCGCCGGCTTCGAGCGTCCGGTCATAGACGGCTGGATAGCTGCCGCGCCAGAGCAGCGTGAAGAGGTCGGCGGGCGGCTCCGGAAAGCGGCGGATCTCCTCCAGGGAGAGCGGCAGGAGCTCGAGAAGCGCCGTGCGCCCGGCCAGCGACTGCCCGAGCGACTGGAGGAGGGAGAAGTTCGCCGATCCGGTGAGGACGAAGCGCCCGCGGTCCGGCCGCTCGTCCACCATGGGCTGAAGGTAGGAGAGCAGCTCCGGCACCCGGTGCACTTCGTCGAGCACCGCGCCCTCGCCGTGTTCGCCGAGAAAGCCGCGGGGATCGCGGCGCGCGTATTCCTGGACGTCGGGAGCCTCCAGGGAGACGTAGGGTTTACCCGGGAAGATCGCGCGACAGAGCGTCGTCTTGCCCGACTGCCGCGGCCCGGTGACCGTGACGATGGGAAACTTCTGAGCCAGGTCGCGCAAACGCGTTTCGAGGACCCGAGAGATCATCGGATCCTCATCCTGAGCCTGCTCGGGGCTAATTGTCAATCCCACTCTCAATGAGCCCCGGACAGCTTCCGGTCGTGGATTCAGCCCCGGATCTCCGGCTCCTGGAAGCGCAGCTCCGGCTCATTGGCAGCCCGGCGGAGGTAGTCCGCGACCGATTTCACGATCTCCAGCCCGGCGGCTTCGGCCTCGATCGCCTGCGTGAGGAAGGCGAGCGCGGCCAGCGCCTCGCGGTGGATGTGCAGCGAGGAGAAGATCGGCACCATCTCCCCGGCCAGCCGCTTCAGCTCCGTGGTCCGGCCCTGCTCGGCGTACAGGGTGGCGATCTCCAGCGAGACGAGGGCGGTGTCGTAGGGGATGCCCTCGGCGAGGAAGCCGTCGCGGGCGGTCAGGAGGAGCGACTCCGCGGGAACGAGATGTCCGAGCCCGCGCAGGATTCTCCCCCGCACCCACTTGCGCCGGTTCTGGACCCAAGGCTCAGCGAAGTCCCGGTAGAGCGGGCGGGTCTCCCTGTAGACCCCCCGCGCCTCCTCGAAATGGCCGGCCTCGGTCAGATACCAGATCAGGTTGTGCTGGGCGCAGAGCCGCAGGCGGGGCTCCTGCTCCACATCCAGCAGATCGAGCGACCGCCGCAGGTCGGCAAGCGCCTCCTCCAGGTTCCCGGCGAAGTAATGGACGGTGGACAGCTTGACCAGCGACCGGCCGGAGCGGTGGGGGTCGTCATGACGGAGGAAGATCTCGGCCGCTTGCCGGAGGAGGCGCTCGGACTCATCGAATCGCCGCTGTGCTCGCCGCAAGGAGGCCTCCAAGTCCAGGAGGACCGCGATCTCGAGCGGGTCCTGCGTGCCCTTCCGGAGATGGCTCCTCGCCACCAGGAATGCTTCGTCGGCGCCCGCGAGGTCGGAGCGGACCCTTCGCGCGTTGGCAATAAAGGCCCAGGCCCTTCCCCGCAGATCCTCGACGACCTCCGCGCCGTAGAGGTTGGCGTCCAGGCGATCCGACAATCCGAAGGCCAGCCTCCCCAGCTCCTCGGCGAGGTTGGGGTCCCGCGTTGCGGTCTCCAGGCTGCGCTCGACCAGCAGCTCGTAGAAGCCCCAGGTGTGGAAGCGGGCGCTGGTGCGGAGGAGGACTGCCCTGTGCTCCGCCGGTGTCCGGAGCAGCTCGACGAAGAGCTCGGGGGCGTCGACCCGCTCCTTCTTGAGGATCAGGACGAGCGGCAGGGAAAGGCCTCCGAGGCCCGGCTCCGTCTCGTCGCGGCCGGACTCCTCCGACCCGTCCGGCATCACTCCTGGCCTTTCCCGCTGGCCGTGCAGGATGTCCTCGATCCGCTCGCGGCAGCGGGGACACTCGGCGATATGGAGCAGGATCTTGCGGCGCTCCCGGTCCTGGCTCAGGAAAAGCCCCTCCAGGTGCAGGTCAGTCGGATGCTTCTTCAAGCTCGTTCTCCTCTCGGGTTCGACAGCGCTCGACGATCCAGCGGAGCAGCCAGGTGTCCGGCTGCCGCAGCCTCGGCCACTTGACGGTGACGATGCGCCGGGCCTCCTCCACGATCTCCCTCTGCCGCGCCTCCGGCACCTGGTAGGCAAGGAAGATCGCCTCCAGGGCCGGCGCGAGCCGTTCCAGGGCAGGGGTGACGAAGTCGGCGTAGTCGTCCATGGGGTACGTCACTATAATACTAGTTGCCGCAGACCGGTATTTCGGGACAACGAATTTTGGGAAAGTGGAAGCGCCGGTTTCCGGAACCGGCGCTCTCAGGAGGGCAAGACGTGCCCTAGCCGTTGGGATCCATGATGCCGCCCGCGTCTAGACCGGGATTCTGGGACGCGGTGCCGTCGCGTCCGTCGGGGTCCATGATGCCCCCTTCCTCTGCCCAGACCGGGGAGAGCCCGGGAGGGCCTGGCGGGGTCCGGAGGGCTTCGATCCAGCCCCTCAGGAGATCGAGGAAGGCCACGGGACCATCTGAAGACGGCCGACGGGCGAACTGCCCGGCCTGGGCGGAGCCGGCCACCATCAAGGCCAGGGCGAGGGCGGCGGCGGTGGAACGGAAGAGACGAGGCATGCGCGGAGCTCCTCTCCGCGGTCCACCCGGGAGGTCGTCATGGCCAAGCGGGGGACCGGTTGGGAGAGAGTATCCGCCGCTTCTCGATTGCGCCGCCCACGGCGCGCTCCGTGGCACGAGAGTGTGGTTGGCTTACCATAACTATGGTCGCACTACCTCACTCGCATCGTACAGATCCGTTAAGCAAGAATCCGTAAGTCATTGTTATTCAGCGAGATGGCATGCTGCTCTCCCGGTGCCGTGGATGGCACCGCCCTTGCCCTTTCAGGAACGCCACATCGAAGTTCCTGCTCTGGTGGCGGGAACCTGGAAAAGGAGAGGACAGCATGTTCAAGTTTCGTGGTTTCCTCGGTTTTGCGATCATCGGCCTCTTGACCGCCTCCGGCGCTGGCGCCTATTTGCCCAACTACTGCGCGCCCTATGGTGACTCCCTCTATGACGCCAGCCTCTACTACACCGGAGATTCCTGGCTGGGTTGCAAGGCTGAAGGGGCGGTCAGGCCTGTTTGCGGGGACCCGGCATTCGTTCTGATGCCGACCAACGATGGGACGTGCCACGTCTGTGTCCCATCGCAATATACCGCCGCCATTCAGAGCGGGAACTGGGGTGTCTTTCATGGCTATCCTGATCTGACCTGTCTCGGCTGCGTCGCCCGGGAAAATTGGATGGAAAACCAATATGGCTGGTGGCCTCTCGATGAGCGCTCGGGGACGGTGGCCCAAGATCTGTCCGCTGTCTACTCCAGCAATGGAGCTCGCTTCGGCAGCCCAGTCCCGGTTCCCGGAAAGGTCAACTACGGTCTGCAGTTTGACGGCGTTGACGACTACGTCGAGGTCCCGGACTCCAACCTGCTGGATTTCCCTGGCGACTTTACGATCATGGCCTGGATCAAGGTCGCTCCGGCCGATCTCTTGGGTGTTCGGCCCATCGTCGAGAAGCGGCAGGCCTCTCCCTTGCGGGGGTACAGCTTCTACCTTTACCGGAGTCCCTACTACCACCCCAACGGCTTCCAACTGGGGCTCCAAATGGCGGACGGCTCCGCCGGTGCGGGCTACAGGAACTACGGATCGATCGGTTCCAACAACACCCTGGATGGTGGCTGGCACCTGGTCGCGGTCAGCGTCAGTCGCAGCTCGAACGCGACGTTCTACGTTGACGGCGTGCAGCTCGGGCAACCGGTCCCGGTAACCGCGACGCCTCTGTCCATCGCCAACAACTCGGTGCTTCGGATCGGGATGACGACCGCCCTGTCGCCTTCCCGGTTCAAAGGGGTGATCGACGAGGTGATGATGTTCGATCGGGTGCTCGACGCGAGCGAGGTCCAGACCCTCTTCGGCGCACGTCCCTTTGGCATGTGCCGGCAGTGGCAGGGTGGTTGGTAGGCCGTGACCCGATAAGGCAGGGGAGGCTCTGCTGCCCTCCCTTGTCCGTCGCCGTGCAACCGAGCCCGTGCTATCTTCGGAAGCCATGGAGACATGGCCGCAGTTACCGTTAAACGCCTGGAGCGAGACCTGCGCGACGTTGCACATGTGGACGCAGATCGTCGGCAAGGTCCGGCTCTCCCTGAGTCCCCCGATCAATCACTCCTGGCATACCACTCTGTACGTGACGGCGCGGGGGCTCACCACGTCGCCGATCCCCCACGGCACGCGAGACTTCCAGATCGATTTCGATTTCATCGGTCATGATCTGACCGTGCGGTCGAGCGATGGCGGGACCGGCGGGTTCGCGCTCGAGCCGCAGTCCGTGGCCACGTTCTACGCGCGCCTCATGGAGGAGATGCGGAAGCTCGATCTTCCGGTGAAGATTCACCGCAAGCCCAACGAGGTCGCCGATCCCATTCCCTTCGACCAGGATGAGATTCACCGGGCCTACGATCAGGAATACGCCAACCGTTACTGGCGGGTTCTCATTCAAGCAGACCGCGTGTTCAAGGTGTTTCGCTCCCGATTCATCGGCAAGTGCAGCCCCGTCCATTATTTCTGGGGCGCCCCCGACCTCGCTGTGACCCGGTTTTCGGGCCGAAGAGCTCCCGAGCATCCGGGCGGCGTTCCGAACCTGCCGGACGCGGTGGCCCGGGAGGCCTATTCGCACGAAGTGAGCAGTTGCGGCTTCTGGCCCGGTGGCGGCCCCATTCCCTATGCCGCGTTCTATTCCTACGCATACCCGGAGCCGGCCGGCTTCCCGGAAGCTCCGGTCAAGCCGGCTGCCGCCTTCTACAGCACCGATCTGCGGGAGCTCATCCTTCCCTACGATGCTGTCCGTGAGTCGGAGTCTCCGGACGAGACGCTGCTCGATTTCCTGCAGACGGCTTATGAAGCCGCGGCCAACCTGGCCGGGTGGGATCGCGCTTCGCTGGAACGCGTGACGTAACGGCGCGGGTGTCCCCCAACGCTCGGACCCGGATCTCCGTATATGCGGTCTGTGCTGTTGAAGGAGCCGTATGAAAGCTGTACTCGCCGTCTGTCTCGCCCTGGTTGCCGTCCCGGTTGTGGCCGCTGCTCTCCCGGAAATCTCGTTCGAGCCCGAAGCCGTAGTGGCCCGGGGGATCGCCCCCAAGGGGCAGGTGGTTTGGTTCAGCGTCGCCCGCGAGATCTCGCGGCAGTCCACCACCATAGTCCCCCGTCATGAGACCAGGATGGATGACGATGGCGACGGGACGGTCCGGCTGGAACTGGGCCAGGAGGTTCCGCTGCGGTCCATCTGGTTCGCGGTGGACCTGGCGACTGGCGAGACCGCCGTGGCGACTCCGGAAGGCTTCCCCCTTCTGAACATGGACCTGCCGGGCCGGGCGATCCCGGCGGCGCTCAACCGTCTTGACCTGGAGCGCCGCTCCGCCTACCTGCTCCTGGTCCGCCCCGGCGTGGGGGCCTGGCAGCTCCGGTCGGCGACGGCGGGGAATCGGACGAGGACGGCGAGCCGGACGGCAGGCTGCGCGCGACCCTCTACAGCCTGGTCCCGGTCCAGGAAGCAGGACCTCCGCCGCCCGAGCGCTTCTCGCCCAGGGACGTCCTCCTGATCATCGATCCCGACCGCATGGAATCCGCCTCGGTGCGGATCGGGCCGGAGGGCAACTGACGTTGAAGGACCGTAGGGCCAAGCCGAACCTGTGATGCTTGGATATTCAACATCAATGGTCCTCTGAAGCTTTCCTCCTCGCGTCTACGCTTAGAGAGGGGTAGGAGGGTGAGCAGCTTAGAGGAGCGTACTGTCGCTAGCCTCTCAAGGGAATCTCTATCCGACATCCATCAACGGCTCGACACGCAAAGGAGGCTTTCTCATGCGACGCAGTACACCTCTAATCCTCGGTCTCATCATTGTCCTTGGCACAGGAACGATCCTTTTCGCCGCTCACTTCAGTCCTAATGGCCCCTCGGTGGATGGTGATGAGATCCGGTACGTAGACAACACAAGCTACAATGACCCCCTAAGCTGGGCGATAGCCGAGTGGAATGCCCTCGATCCCATCGATATTCTTCCAGACTCAGCTTTCACCATCGCAGATATCGATGTCTTCGATGTCAATGACAGCAGCGTTTCTTGGGTCGGATCGCGGTCCGTACGAACTGGAACTGACTGGATTCGGATGAACTCCTATTACCTGAATGGCTATACCACGTTTCAAAGACGGGGAACCATGACTCACGAATTCGGCCATGCTTTGGGGATGGGAGACCATACCCTGAGCGACTATGGCTCTTCAGCCATTATCATGTACGAGTGTTCAGCCTGCTCCGGGGTGAATACTCCACAGGCTCATGACGAAGACGACTACGATGACTTGTGGAATTGAGCCTAATCTCAATTTGAAAATACTAGGAGAATATAGCCATGAAAAAGACACTCGTCGTTCTCTCAGTCGCTCTCGTCATCGCGGGAATCACTTTTGTAGCCAGCCATAGCAACGGGCCGGCGCGGAGTGAAGAAGTACTCACAATGAACGTCAGCTATGCCGCGGATGTGGAGAATCCACGAGTGCTTGCAGGTTTCGCGGACAACATCTTTCTCGGAAAAGTTATGGTTAAGCAGAATACGGTGTATCGAAAGGGACACCGCGATATGCCCTGGACACCCTATGAGGTGCGGGTGACCAAGAACATCAAGGGAGAGCTTGGCGGCGCGGTGTCAGTGCTTCAGGAAGGCGGGTACTCTCCCGAGGATGGGCGTACTTATCTTGTTAACCGGGACCAGCTCCTCAAACCGGGCGCCGAGTACCTCTTTGTAACGCGTGCGGACGGGGCATCCAACATGCACGTCCTCGTTCCTGTCTATGGCGATATCCGCGTCAAGGATACCCGAGATAGGCGGGCGCTCCTCGAAGGGTTCACCGCTGCTGTCGGGCGTCAGATTCCATTCCAAGAACCGAAGCAGATCCGCCAGTGAACAGAGGGGCTGGAGCAGGATAGATAATGCACGGCGCGTTATCGCGTGTCGCCTACGATGCGCGCCGTGAGTAGGATGTTCAATTCGCAAGAATGCTTCGAGGAGAGGTGCCCTACAGAAACGAGGATGGGCAAAGCCCCGCTCAGTCAAAGTAACCCTACACACTCCCAGATGCACCGCTTCGCCGTTCTCCACGAACGGCCTCACCGCTAAGAGACCCCCGGAGGAGAGCGGCAGGACCGCGTTGTTGGCCCGGGTGCGTCCGGCCCCGAAGCTTATAGTGCTCGTGCCGAGGGAGGATTCTGGGCCCCTGGATAGCAGGTCATCTCACCCGCTGCCGGCGGATTCACCGCCGTCACGTTCACCACAACCGCCTCGGCCGTGGCCGGTATGCCGAACTGGCGGAAAGGGTGAAGAGCCGGGGAGCTGGCTCGCCGAGTCGCTGGTGAAGGCCGATTTCTTCGGCCGGGTACGGCAGGAACAGACGAAGATGGCCGACGGCACCTGGTCGACCCGGGAGACCTTCTACAGCGCGCTGCACTGGAAGACGTCGGTCTGCCGACGGCACGAGTTTCGAGGTCCATGCCTACCAAAACACCAAGAAGGTCAAGTGGTATAGGTAAAGACGAAAATCCAATAGGAATTACAGCATGAGAGTGGGATGCTTAGCGAGTAGTTCTTCAACCCTTGGAGCAGGGGTAACCTTGGAGATCATCGATGATTTCGATCGATGGACGTTAGCGCCTTTCGTGCTCTTCGAGATCGTAGATCCACGCCCCTCGCGATATTGGGTTGCCACTCAACTCGATGATCCCGCTGCTATGGCGCTTTGGCCACAGTCGTTTTCGCAAACCTATTATCATGATGATCTGACAGAAGGATCTCCGGATGTAGTAGCGGATTTCAAGAGCTGCGAGCTTTGATAGAGGCTGAGGCAACAGAATAGTGATGAGGATTACAGAACCTGGGCGAGCCAATCAAAAGTGTTCTCGTACGCCTTCTTGCCGAGCTCGGCGGTATTGCGGGCGGATTGTCTGACAAACCACGCGGATGAAGGGTTGCGAAGAAGACCGTGATCAGGCAGCCAGCAACAAAAGCAGCCTACTGGTTCGTTGCCGGGTGTTGCGACAAGGGTCAGAAAGGCCTGGTTCTCGCCCGAGAGTCGGAAGGATGCAGAGGTCGTCGACTCCGCGAGCTGCCATCTGAATACGAGCCCCCCGCCTTGCAGGATGGCGGTCTTCAGGGTGAATCCCTCAGGCAGCCGGATGCCGAATTGAGGTTCCGTTCCGCCCCTGACGACGGCGATCAGATTTCCACTCTGATCGAACCACCGCCCTTCGTATCTGTCCAGGCCGGCAGTCTCTCCAGCCAGAGCTGTGACCTGAAACGGAGGAAGCGCCTCCCCACAGGCGCTGAGCAGCAGAAGGAATGCGATTGCGTTCGCTGCCTTGATCCTGTCCACAAGCCTATAGACTCTCTTGACAACGCCGGAGTTCCCGGACTTGAGGGTGTCGAGGTGCCGGCAGTAGCCGGCACCTCGGAGTTCTTCCGATCAGATCAAGGCTGGTAGGTGATCGTGAGCTGCGGCTTGTTGCTCACGGTCGCGTTCTCGCCCGCGAAGAAGCCGATGTAGTCGTAGCCGTTGTCGTTGTTGTCGTCGAGCGTGCAGTAGACCCGCAGTTGCGTGCTGCCGGTCTTGTTGACCGCGGCGCGGCCGGCCGCGCTCAGGGTGCCGGTCGAGGCCGAGCCGTTGGAGGCCGGGGCTGACATTGTCGCCACGTTCGTGGCCGTGGCCGCGGCCTGCCAGTCGGCAAAGGCGAAGGCGGTCGAGCCTCCGAAGCCGCCGGTCACGATGTCGGCCACGCAGGAGCCGTGGGTGGTGAAGGGACTCGTGCCCGAGATGGTCCCGCGCACCAGGCGGAGGGTCGCCGCGGTGATGGTGGCCGTGTCCGGGATCGAGGAGGTGTCGAAGGAGACGATGCTCTTGTACTGCTCGTCAACGTTGGTGTCACCGATCCGCAGGGCCGCGGTGGTGTTCTCGGTCGAGTTGCCGCCGCCGCCGACGTTGGTGTTCTCTCCGCTCTCCCAGAGCCGGCCGTCCTGCGATCCGACCGAGTTGAAGGTCACGGTCACGGTCGGCGGGGGAGCCACTGCGGTCACGGTGACCGGGATTTCGTTGGAAATCAGGGTCGGACCGCAGCCGGGGGTCGTCCTCGCCATCAGGAAGTAGTTGCCGGTGGCGGGGAAGCTCGCGCAGTTGAGGACGTAGCTATTCCCGATCTGGCCGGAGATGTTGGTGATCGCGCCGCCCGAAGTCGTCCGGTAGCCCCACTGATGGCTGTGGCTGCCGCCGCCGGTGGCCGTCACCGTGGCCGTGCCGCCCAGGCAGGGGCTGCCGATCGTGGTGCTGCCCGCGACCGAGATGGTCACGTTGGAGAGCGGCGCGGCGATGCTCACCGTCGCGCTACCCGCGCCGGGCTGGTTGCAACCCGTGCTCGATACGCTGGTGAGCGTGTAGGTGGTGGCGGAGGTGGGCGAGACGGAGCGCGTGACCGGGTTGGTGTTGACGCCGCTCTGGACGAAGCCGTCCGACCAGGTGAGCGTCCACGGTCCGGTCCCCGCGAAATTGACGGTCAGGGTGGCCGGGCTGCCGGAGCAGACGGAGGTCGATCCGGAGACCTTCGCCGGGATCGCGCACCCCATGTCGAGACGGCCATGTCCGTAGACGTTGTTGGGGACGACTCCGGCCGCGCTGCTGCAGGTGGAGGAGCCCAGCGCGATCGGCTTGGCGGAGGAGGTGAGGCGGCTCTCGATCGCGTTGACGTTGCCGATGAGCGAGGGGTGCGCCGAGAGCAGGAGGGCCACGCCTCCGGCCACGTGCGGCCCCGCCATCGAGGTGCCCGAGAGGGAGGAGTAGGCCGTGTCGCTGGTTCGGTAGGCCGAGCGGGTGCTGGTGCCGGGGGCCATGATGTCGGGCTTCAGGCGGTTGCTGCCGTCGATCGTCACCGGCCCGCGGCTGCTGAAGTTGGCCACATTGTCGGTTCCGGTGTTGAGTGCGCCGGTGGTGAACGACGGGTCGTAGAAGCTGGGGGGATCGCTCACCGTGGAGCAGCCCGGCCCCGAGTTGCCGGCCGAGACTTCCATCACGATTCCGGCCGCGCGGGTATTGTTGACCCCGGTGAGGAGAATGTTGGGGGTCGTGCAGCCTTCGCTCGGCGGGCAGCCCCACGAGTTGATAGTCACGTGGGGGGCCTTGCTCGGGTCGCCCTGGCTGGGCGTGCCGCCCACCGGGTAGGGCGCCATGAAGAACTCCATGCACTCGAGATAGGTGGCCGGGGTGCCGGCGCCCTGGTTCATGTTGCGGCAGCCGATCCACTTGGCTCCCGGCGCCATGCCGATCTGGTTGGCGCCATCCAGGCCCACGGCGGTGCCCATCGTGTGAGTACCATGGCCCTGGTCGTCGCAGGGCGCGGCGGCATTGGCTCCGCAGACTCCGCCGCCGGAGTGGACCGAGTCGTGCCAGTTGTAGTCATGGCTGGCCGTGGTGCCGTTCCAGCCGCGATAGGCGTTCTTGAGCGCGAGGTGGGTCCAGCGGTAGCCGGTGTCGGCGCCGCCCACGACGATCCCCTGGCCGGTGTAGCCCAGGTTCCAGACCTGCGGAGCGCGCACGTAGGTCACTCCGGGCTCGACGGCCAGGATGGCTGGCGCGGCCAGCTTCTTCAGATCCAGGGGCGACGGCTCCGGGTACGACCAGTCCGGGTTGTACTCCAGGGGCAGGGGCTCATGCGGCTCGGGCAGGACCTGGCGCATGACGGGGTTGCCATCGATCCGCTTCACATCGGGGCGCGCGGCCAGCTCCAGGGCGAGGGAGCGGTCGCCTTTGACCAAGATCGCGTTGACCAGGTAGAAGGATTGGTACTCCACTCCCCGGGCGTCGAGCTCGGCGCGGATCTCCTTCTGGGATTCCTGCGCGGTCCTGAGAAGCGTCCGGTAGACGAGCTCCCCCTTGTCGAGCTTGCCCTTGACCCGCGATGCGGCCGCGAGGTTCGCCTGGGATCCCAGCACGACGAAGAACTCCGCCTGGGCGCCGGCGCGGGTGTTCTCGATGACCCACTGCTCGATCTTCTCGACCGGGGGCTTCGCCTGGGCGTTCGCGCCGGTTCCGAGCAGCATTGCCCCGGCCGCGATGGCCAGGCTTGCCCTCCTCGCCCTCCTCAACATGGCACTCTTCATGGCTCTCTCCTTTTGGATTGGGGGCCGTCAATTGAAAGGGTGCGCCGGACCGGCACAAGTGCGCCGTCACGACAACCGGGGGTGCCGCCGGCCCGGGCGGACCGCGCCCAGACTCTTTCTGGCCGTGGTCAGATCCTGTCTGGTCGTGACCTGACCCGTCCTGGCCGCGTCCAGAATGAATCCGACGATGGTCAGACTCAGTCTGGCCGTGCCCAGACTCGATCTGGCCGCGACAAGATTCAATCTGACCGTGATGAGATTCATTCTGACCGCGACCAGATTCAATCTGGCCGTGCTCAGATCCGGTCTGGCCCCGGTCAAAATGAATCTGATCGCGTCCAGAATCAATCCGAGGATGGTCAGACTCAGTCTGACCGCGCCCAGACTCGATCTGGTCGCGACAAAATTGAATCTGACCGCGTCCAGATTCATTTTGGCCGCGCCGAGATTGAATCTGACCATGTCCAGATTCATTTTGACCACGACCAGATTCAATCTGGTCTCGAGGAGATTCAATCTGGTCGGCTCCCGCAGCGGGCAAAACGTTCGCGGAGAGGCGATTTCCGTGTCCCCGTCCCGTCACGGGAAAGACTTGGAGCACGATGTGCCCGAAGGCACCGGCATGTAGCCCCGGGCTTCAGCCCGGAGTTCGGTGTCCCCAAAGAACCCCGAGCCCCGGTAGGGGCGAGTCCTCGGCCGCAGTCTGTCCTCCCGTTTTGACGCACCCGTCCCCGCTTTTCTACCCGTCCCGCGCGCCGTTGAGCCGTCAAAAAATCCGTTGAGCCGCCGAAAATTTTTTTGAGCCGTCCAGAGTAACTCTGGACCGCTAAATCTTCCGTTGAGCCGTCCAGCGGTTTTCTGACGCGCCCAGTGTAATTTTTACGCGTCGCGCGGAATTCTGACGCGCCGAAAATTTTTTTGAGCCGTCCATTTTTCTGCGGAAGCGTCGAAAGCTCCGCTGAGCCGTCCAGCGGAACTTTGAGCGATCCAGAGAAATTCTGGACGGCTAAAAATTCCGCTGAAGCGTCCAGCGAACGAGATGACCGCTCCGCGAGCTGCTCTGCTCCTCCGCGACGCTCCGGACCGGGGAAACGTATGAACGTCGGAGCCCGCTAGGACTGACGGCTAGTACCTTGTCCAACTCCGATTGACGGGCAGCCTTTCCTGTAGGGAGGGGCTGCCGCCTCCCGGGTGAGCGGAGTGGACCGGGAAGGCCGAAGGCTGGGGGCGCCTCAAAGGGCCTTCCAGACACCCTCTAAGAAGCACGCGCCCTCGAGCTGCTGATCGTGGAGGAGGTTCGATGGTTGTCCTGGGTGCTGCTGATATGCGATGGAGCGTGGCTGCTTACCCGCTCCGATTGACAGCCTCCGAGTAGGGGCGTAGTCTTTTTAAGTCTATGTTTCTGCGAATCTTGCCACGAGATTCCGTGGGGTCCGCCATCCGGTGTAGGGCACGGAGGACGTGCCCTAGTCCTGGGGACGGTGCACGTCGAATCTGCGGTTAGGCACCGAGATAAGCATGAGTGAACGTAAAGTCGGTAGATCGCTTGAGCAGGTGCTTCGCTCGCTGTGGGTGGTAGTCAAATCGTCCTATGGCTTAGCGCCGGCTGCCGTAGTGGTCATGATCTTGGTCGCCGTGATAGTGGTGGTCGCCACGATGTGGTCAACACCCTTGATGATGGCGGTAGTACTCTTCGTTGTGCTTGGCATAGCCATTCTTCTTTTCCTCAACACCTGGAATTATGGAGAAGCAGCGCTTGCGCTTGCGGCCGGGCTCCTGACTGTCTATAGTGTTACGTGGACTCCGATGAGGTTCATTGCTTTCATCGCGGTGTGGCTTGCCTTCTCTGCCATCGCGCTACTTGCATCGAGCATTAAAGTTGCCAGTCAGCTTGAGACCATCTATATCGGTGCGGCTACTGCGGTCGCGGGACACTCAGACTCCGAGGCCATTAAGGCTGCTGAGCGTCAACTGCGCCAAATCTCAGACAGCTACAAAGGCTATCTATTAGGAGGTAAGGAGAAAGCTCAAGCCATTCGCGTGTTCGCCTTCCGACGCTTACCGCTGGAAACCTTCGGTTCGGCACTCGGTGCAGTTGACATTCTCTCGACGGCGCTCCAACTTGATGCCATTGCCATCGCGAACTTGGTATGTGATATCACGAAAGCTTTTGAGGCCAGCAAAGCTGTAGATGTGCCTGAATCTCTTGGCTCATTCATAACTACGCTGCAGAACACAGCTGTCCCGCCGTCTGATTTCATAGCAGGCTTTGAAAGTAGCCGGCACTTGCTACTCGGTCGGCGCCTACATCCAAGCGCCTACTTTACCGCGTTAAAGAACGCCCTCGAAGCGGGTGTCGCACCCGCTCGTGTTGGGGAGTATCTTGAGCAGTTGGGGCACAATGCCTAACCAGCCAATCGAGCGGACGGAACCGGCCGCTTCGCGCCCGGCTCGCCGCTCATCGGCAAAGCGTTATACGTTGTGGGGGTAACTTGGAAGATAGATGGATTGTCGGGATTGACTGTGCCGTAGACCCGCGTAGCGTCGGGGTTGCAGCCGGCGTCCTTAGGGGGAATCGCCTTTCGTTGATGGATGTCAAACTGTGCTCTGTCGACTGCCTACCCGCAGCAACGGCTACTGGGTACGCGAAGGGCTTAGACGACATTCTCTTTGCCTTGGATTCGCCGCTGGGCTGGCCCGAGGCGCTTGGCCCCGAGTTGTCTCGGCATGAGGCTGGAAGGCCTCTAAGGGTAAGTGCTGATCTTCTGTTTCGCCGGAACACCGACCGTTTCATCAGGGCGAAGATTGGGAAGCAGTCCCTTGACGTTGGTGCAGACCGAATTGCAAGAACCGCCTGGGGTGCTCTTAGCCTGCTGGAGTCAATTTCATCCGAGCTTGGCGTGCAAGTCGCATTAGCATGGGAGGCGTCACTCCAAGGGGCGCAGGCGATCGAGGTATATCCGGCGGCAACGCTGAAGGCTCACGGTATACTGGCCTCAGGTTATAAGCGTCCAGAGCAGGTCGAGGGTCGCCAAACTATCATCGATTCACTTCTGGAGCGTATGGACATCGAATGTGATGTGCAGCGACTACTGGATAATACCGACGTACTCGACGCAGCGATCTGCGTACTCGGCGGAGCGGACTTCCTCCGCGGGGAAAGCTTTTTTCCGGAGGACCTCGTAAACGCGAAAAAGGAGGGATGGATCTGGGTACGGGACCCTGGGTTGCCTCCAGCGTATAACCCATCAATTGAGCGGACGGAACCGGCCGCTTCGCGTCCGGCCCGCCGCTCATCTCAGTAGCGTTGGCCGTCAATAGGAGGAACTCCATGCCTGCTGAAGAATCGGGGTCGGCTGAGTTTTTCTACTCAAGCGGGTATCTGTATGAGGTAGATCTGGTCGCCGAGGAGCTTGAGCGAGCAGGGATTCAGTATTATCGGTTCATTGAGGAGATGGGTGTGAGATTTCAGATGTCGGCTGCTGTGCCAGCCGGGTCACTGCCGGGAAGTCGCTTTGTCGTCGCCGTTCCCGAACCCGACGCGGCTCGCGCGAGGGCGCTCGTCGCTTCATT